>NZ_CP083956.1:3610651-4305035 GCF_006442795.2 Mesorhizobium sp. B1-1-8 | reverse complement strand
CCTCGACCCGCAGATCAGGCTGCAGGCCGAAGCCGCCTGGCGCGCCAGCACGGCAAAGGCGCGCATGCAGGCGCTGATCGCGCAGGATCCCCGCCGCGCCGCCGAGATGCTGAGCGCCGGACCAGTGGCCGGCGACGGCATGGGCGAAACGGTGCGGGCGCAGCTTGGTGCCGGGGCTCAGGCGTTTGGCGAACGGCCGTCGCGGGATGGCCCGGCATCTATACCTCTCGATGCCATCACGTACCTGAACCCCGGCGATATCGCGGCGCTGAAGGCTCAGGCCAACAACGCCACTGCGGCCCAGATGGTCGGTGCCAATGCGCGGGTCATGCTTGCCGAGCAGAACGCGCCGGCCGTCATCGCCACCATCGGCAAGTACCCCGAGGAAGAGCCGACCGCTCAGGACTTCGTCAATGTCTACGGCGCCGACGAGGGTTCGAACCGCTTCGAGCATTTCCGGATCACCACCGGCGTCGCGAAGGCGTACTCCGATATGTACGCGGCCTCGAACCAGGCAATACATGCCGAACTCCTGCACTCCAGGCCTGGCTCCGGCAGTTCACTGGAAGCGCGTGAACGCTACGAAGTAAAGGCCGGTGCCGCCCAACTGATCATGGTCGCCCGCGACGCTGATCCCGTCGCCTACGTCAGTCAACTGTTTCGCGGCTTTGCTCCAGACTGGAACAAGATCTCGACGCCGGAGGATTTCCAAGCTGCCGTCAACTGGGCCCGGGCTGCTCAGCAGCAAATGGGTTTCAGGACGGTGTTGTCTGTCCCGCAGGAGTTCTCGGACAACCTGGGCGCAAGATACGTCGATAAGAGCGTGCCGCTGCAGCAGCGCATCATCGAGCTGAGCGAGAAATTCAAGGCAGTGCGCGACCCTGAGGCGCGCTTCACCTTCGCCGGACAGGTCTTTCAATCTGCCTTGGCTCGCATCCGGCAAAACGCGGCGGACGATCCAAAGATTTCCCCCGCAGAGTTGGAAGCCCAGGAAAGAGCTCTCCAAGCTAATTTGCTCGAGATGGCCGAGCATCCCGCTCGGGTGCGGTTCGACGCCGGCTCATGGTGGCAAAAGCCATTTGCGGCGGCGAACGACACTGTCAGGCTCATGGCCAACAGCGCGACTTTCGGTCAGGCGGATACGATTTCCGCCGGCTTGAACTCGCTCTTCTCCGACCAGAGCTACGCCGAACTACGGGCAGCCGAACAAGCCGAAACCGAAGACGCCGAGGACCGTGCCGGCTCGGCAGGTACCGCCGCGAAACTACTTGGCGCTTTCGTCACAGGCCACGGCCTTCAGAGCGCGGGCCTTACTTTCACGGGAAAATTCGGAGCTGAAGCCGTAGGGGGCCTGCGAGGTCTGTTTGCGCGAAGCGCTACGGCAGCCGCCGACGGCGCCGTGCTCGGTGGCGTCGATGCCGCTCTCAACGGCCGGGACGTCGTACCGGAAGTGGCCTCCGGCGTGGTTCTCGGCTCGGGCGGCAATGCGCTCGCTGAGAGCCTTAATGCGATTGGCGGGCAGGTCGCGAGAAAGCTGTTCGGCGGTCCTGCTTCGGACACCGTCGTAAACAGCTCAAATGCCTATCCCTTACCGGGCACACGGACCTCAGTTGATCCGCCCGCCGGCCAGCCATTTGTTGGTGAGAACGCGGCCGCCGCGGATGTCCTTTCTGCCCGGCAGCCATCAAAGCCACCAACCCCGGAAGGTGCATCGAACCAACCGACCGCAGAGGCTAGTCCAAGCTCAGCGACGGAACGCGGCCCAACCAATGGAGCTTCCGGCGGCCAAGATCTACATCTAACCTATATGTCTCACTGGACCGCGGCGCAGCGAGCGGCAGCTGATCTAAAGGTAAAAATATTGACGGAGGTCGCCACCGTGGTTAGCCATGCGGTCCGTGCCGGGAAATCTGCTAGGAAAATCTTCGAGGACGCCAGTTTGTTGATTCCATTCGGCAGCGATATCGATCATATGATTGACCTGCAACTGGGAGGCCTTCACGAGCTGTCCAATTTTATGCCGCTGGACGCGAGTGTAAATCGAAGTCTAGGCGCACAAATTTGGCATCAAATAAAAGACTTACCCATCGGAACAGTGATTAATAAGGTCACAATTGGAGAGCGATAGTGTTCGAAAAATTCCGAGAGAGCTTTGCGATAGACAGCAGGGTAGCCGAGGATCCAGGAAAGGCCGGCCCAGACACGGGTGTCGCGAGCTTGAACGAACTCTTGCGCGATTTCGGAGGGGGCTCATTCAAACAAGGCTTATACCGCATCATCCGTGGGCAGGATATTTCGGTCTGGAACGCCAGGATAAACTTGGGATTTCCGGAGACTATCGGGCGGGTTGCTTGCTTTGGCTACGACTGGCAGGGTTCTGCATTCGCGATTGACAACCAGAGGCTGGAAAAGGGACAGCCTGGTGTCGTCCTATTTGAGCCGGGCACCGGCAAGGCTCTTAAAATACCGGCCAACATCGAGACTTTCCATGATGCATTGGTGATTGAAAATCCCGACGCAGCGCTGGCTGCGAACATATATGCAGAGGACTGGTTGCCGAGTGGTGGAGCGCAGCCGGCTTATGACCAATGTATCGGCTACAAGACACCGCTTTTCCTCGGTGGCGAAGATGACATTTCCAACATGGAAATAACGGACTTGGAAGTTTACTGGCATATCATGGGGCAGATCATAGCTAAGGTAAAAGGACTGCCGCCGGGGACGCCCGTAAACCTCAAGGATGGCTGAGACGCCGACAGAGTTTACTCTGTAGTTTGATGCTAGCGCCATAGTCCGGGGTCGCTGGGAGGTACGCGGCGGCTTTCGCTGGGAGTAGGCTATAGATATCAGTGGTCATGCCCTCACACGATATGGTTGCGCACAGCCGAAAATGTAGATTAGTTAAATCTATACAATCTAAGATTGCAGCTGGGCGTAAGGTTGAGGACCGAAAGACGACTATCCTCGCCATTCGAAACTAAGGGGGGGTAAAAATGGGTGCAGGTTCTGCCGCGATGCTGCTCGGGGCTCTGGTTCCGACATTTTTGCTGAGCCGCTTGCTGCTATGGATCACAAGGCGCTGGAACGGTGGCGTGCCCCGCCTGTTGTTGGTGCATGTCATTTGCGGGGTGCTCGCCGTTGCCGCGTCCGCTTACGGCTACTCGGATAACGGGGCGCCCGATTGGTCTCATAGACTAGTTACATCGTCGCTCAGTTGATCTGGCTTGTCGTGGATTTTATTCGCGGCCGCCGCCGGCAAAGCCAGCCTGCGAGCTGACGAGGCATAGATCGTGGCGAATCTCAAGCACCTGGATTGATCCCTAGCCAATGGACAAACTTGCAAAGCCAGACTTCAGCAGTGTCACGCGCTTGCCCCCTGCTGATGTCAGCACTGGAGACGACGACCTCTATTCTGCCCGCGTCGAGGCCCGTCAATATCTCGAATTTTACAACTGGGTCCTATCCATTAAAGGCGAGTACCTTGGATATGGCGCCGAAGGAATAATCTACATTTTCCTGTTCGAGATAGAGCCTGGGCGTCCGGAGGTGAACCGATGGATTTGGGTGATCGTCGGCGACGTGCCGCCGGCATTTCTCCCTGCTGATGACGCTACCACGCCCTTCGAGGTCCTAGACAGCTATATCGGTGCCCTTGAAGAATGGGTCGAGGCAGCGCGAGAGGGGAAATCGGTGGCGGAATTGATACCGGTCAACGTCGATGCAACTCTGGCCGGCCGCCTCAAGTTCCTCGACGAGAGGATTTTGCCGGAGCTCAAAGGTAATTGAGCGATGTCAGCCGTCTTGGCTTTAGCGGCCGGGCGATCGAATGGAAATTACGGTGACAGTGCATCCGTTGTCGATGCGGCCATAGGTCGAGGGCTGTCTGCGCTCTTGGCAGCGCTCGACAGCGCCAGCATGTCAGACCTTCGCGCTGCCCCTCATCCCCCTGCCGGGACCCTTCTCCCCGTTGAACGCAGGGCTGTCCGGGGAAAGTGTTTGGTGAATCGAAATACCGCAGGCGCATGCCCCGTAAGACGGGGATTTTCCGTCTACCTTCTGGTTGTCGAGACTCAGAAAGGGGACGGGGCATGCGCTTTACGCCTAGCATTCTTGGCAAGCTGGTTGAACCGATCAATCGCCGCCGCTTCCAGACGATTGTGGATAGCCATGGCGGGGACGCCTACGACAAGTCGTTCAGAAGTTGGGACCATCTCATGGTGCTGATCTATGCCCAGCTCAGCGGTAGTGCGAGCCTTCGCAGCCTGGAAGCCGGCTGGAACGCCAACGGCCAGCATCATTACCATCTGGGCAGTGACGTGTTGCGGCGCTCGACCTTGTCGGATGCCGGCCGCAGGCGCCCCGTCGCCGTCTTTGCCGAGATCTTCGGCCTGCTCGCCAACCAACTCGACCGGCAGACACGCCGTGAGGGCACCGCTATGCTGCGGCTGATCGATTCCACACCGATCCCGCTCGGCAAGTTGTGCGGCTGGGCCAAGTCGAACGGTCGCATCCGCGGCATGAAGATGCACGTCGTCTATGATCCCAACGCCGATTGCCCGCGCATCCTCGACATCACCGATGCCAACGTCAACGATGCCCAGGTCGGCCGCACGATCGCCATCGAGAAGGGCGCGACCTATGTGTTCGACAAGGGTTATTGCCATTACGGCTGGTGGACGCAGATCGCCGCAGCCCAAGCTTTCTTCGTCACCCGACCCAAATCCAACATGGGGCTCGAGGTGCTCTCCGAACGTCCCGTCAAGGTCGCGCGGGGCGACGGCTTCACCGTTCTCGACGACGCTGAGGTGAGCCTTGCCGGCAAAACCCACTGCAAGCTGCCGATCAAATTGCGCCGCCTGATCGTCAAGCGCCAGGACGGCGACACCATCACGCTGCTGACCAACGATCTCAAGCGCCCGGCCGTTGAGATTGCCGCGCTCTATAAGGGCCGCTGGCAGATCGAACTCTTGTTCCGTTGGATCAAACAGCATCTCAAGATACGCAGGTTCCTCGGCAACAACGACAACGCCATCCGCCTGCAGCTCTTCGCCGCCATGATCGCCTATGCGCTGCTGCGCATCGCCGCCCGGACCTACCGCATCGCCATGCCCATCCTGCGCTTCACCGATCTGGTTAGCCAATGCCTGCTCGAGCGCCGAAGAATCGAGGCCATCAACAAGCCGCCTCCGATCAATTCGAGCCGCCGAAGGGATCGAACATCCCCAAACCAGTTGGGCTTCGATTATGAATAACTTTCCCCGGACAGCCCTGCGTTGAACGGGGAGAAGGTGGCTAACAATCAATAGTCGCCGTTGTAATACCGGTCGTCGCAGGGCGCGGTGTAGATGCGGCCGTAGCGGTCCTGATAGCGGCAGAGCTGGTCGCCGCGCCGCTGCGGGGTGGTGGCGCTGCCGACGACAGCGCCGAGCAGGGCGCCACTGGCGGCACCGATCACCGTGCTCTTGGTGTTGCCGCCGATCGCCTGGCCGACGAGAGCGCCGCCGGCGCCGCCCAGCAATGCGCCAGTGGTGGCCCGCTGCTGGCCTTCGGTCTGCGTCTCGCAGCCGGCGAGCGCGGCAGTCATCAGAACCGCGAGAATGGCCTTTTTGATGATCATCTCTAGAACTCCTCTGAAGCCCCAGGGACTGAGAAAAGGGGCGATTGCGCCAAGTGCGGTCGCATTGCGGCGGAACGGCGGCGAAGCCCGCTCACGAAGTGAGTCACGGTTTCCAGGCGGTTGAACGCCATGGTTTCCAAACCGGAAAGATCAGCATCAACAAAAGGATGGTGCTCCCGCCTGAATCAGAATGCGAAGTTCCTAGGCGGCCTCGTTACGCATCGCCTGCTTGGCGGCCGCAGTCAGGAACCCGGAACGGCTGTAGCCGTGGCGTTCGGCATAGCGGTCGATTTCGCTGAGCACGTCCTCCGGAATGGAGACGTTGACGCGCACGACCTTCGCCGCTTCGGCTTTCAGGGCGACCAGGATGGCTACGCCCATGCGGTTGTCGCTGTCGGCCATCACGTCATCGAGGGATGACGGCTCGGGAATGGCTTCACCATCCTCGACAAGGCCGTCGACGTGAAAGGCCAGCGCCTCCTCTGCCATGGCGCGGGCATCATCAAGGGTCGTGCCGGCCGTGACCACGCCCGGAAAGTCAGGGAAGGAGACGCCGAAATCGCTGTCGGCTTCCTTGTGAATCAGTCCGATATAGTGACGCATTTCTCTACCTCAGCTTCAGGCCGGATTGCTTCTCGATGCTTTTCAGCGTGCCGATCGGGATGTCGCGCTTGGGATGCGGGACGGTCACCCGGCCCGGTTTGCGACGATGTTTGAACTGGGCATGACTGCCCTTGCGACCCACCTCGAACCAGCCATCGGCCAACAAACTGTCGATGACATCCGCGCTCTTCATGTTGTGTATCGATACACACAATTCAAGAAGCCGTCCACAGAATTCCCCCCAAGAATGGAGAAATAACATGACCCGAGGACTTCCCCGGACCCTTTCCCGTGCCGCCGCCCGCGAGGCCGGCGTTGCGCCGCCGAAACTCGGGCTGAAGGCTGTGACCAGCGGGCAGGGCGGTGCTTACCGAACCGTCTTCACCTTCTCCGGCATGCAGGTGCCGGTCACCGATGCGTTGGCCTATGCCTCGCAGAAGATCTTCGACTTTTCCGACGGCAAGGTGCGCATCAAAGGCGGCACGGCAAGGCTGCAGTTTGCCGTGCTGACCACGCGCGCTTCCACTATAAACGACAACGCCGCGCTCACATGGTCGCTGGGCTCGGCTCCGGCGTCCAGCGCCACGCTCGCCAGCACCATGGCCAACGTGCTCGCTTCGACCGCCCGCGCGCTGGACGGCGCGGGTGCTGCGCTCTCCACGGCTTCCACCGCCGACATCGCTGCCGCCTCGACACTCGACGGCACGGCGACGCCGGTCGACCTCTATCTCAACCTGGCGTTTGCAACGGGAACCGATATCGACGCTGATGGCACGATTGCTGTGACGGGAACGATCACGCTGCTGTGGGAGAACTGGGGCGATAATGCGTGAGCGAAATCTCCCCCCTCGAGGGGGAGATGTCGCCGAAGGCGACAGAGGGGGTCCGTGCGCGTAGAACGCCGACCTCCTTTTGCTTTGCAGCACGTTGGCGCTCCATGCGCGGCGACCCCCTCTGCCTGCCGGCCATCTCCCCCTCAAGGGGGGAGATTTCGCGCCGCGACGCTGGCGCCCATCACTCACATCTCGAGTCTGAACAAAGGAACATCACATGACAGATCTGGCAGAGGCCGGGTCCGCGGCCGCTCGGCCGGCGGGCAACCTGGCGGCGCCTCCGGCTTCCGTGGACAACGGGTCCGCCCCGGCGGCCGGCAGAAGTTGGTTTGACGGTCTTTCCGAAGGCAACCGCAAGCTCGCTGAAGCCAAGGGCTGGAACAAGGCCGAAAGCCTCGATCGGGTTTTCACATCCTATGCGGAACTGGAGCGCCAGCAAGGCGAAAGCCTGCGCGTTCCGGCCAAGGACGCGCCGAAGGAGGAGTGGGACAGGTTCCATTCCAGATTGCCGGAGGCGATGCGTCCGCTGACCTCGGCCGAGAAGGTCGAATACCGGCGGCCTGAGAACCTGCCGGAAAACTTCGCCTATTCGGACGAACTCGCCAATGCCTCCAAGGCCTGGGCGGTCGAAGCGGGCGCCAGCCCGAAGATCGCGCAGGCCTATCACGACCGCTTCGTCGGCTACATGGCCGAGCAGGCTGCGGCCCAGCAGGCGGCGCTGTCGCGCTCGGTCGAAGCCACCCATGACGAACTGGTGCGCGACTGGGGGCCGACCGACAGCGACGGTTTTCGCCAGAAGCTGGAGGTCGCCAACCGGGCGATGAAGAAGCTCGGCCTGGTCAACGCCTACAAGCAGAAGGGCATCCTTCTGCCCGACGGCGCGCTGACCGATCCGCAGATCGCCCGGGCTTTTCACGCCATCGGCGAGGCGATGTTCCGCGAAGACACGATCGACGCCGACGGAGCGCCCAGGGGCCAAAACCCCTTCCGCCGCAACGCAGCCGGCGAGCGCAACATTTCGGCCATCTCCGCCCTTGTCAAAAGCGACCCTCAACGCGCCCGGCGGTTGGCCAGGGATGCGGGCGAAAACCCCGATCTCTGGATGCCCAACAACCCGCTTTAGCCGGGCGATTTCACCGCCTCAACCAACCCTCAAAGGAACAAAAGAATGGCAGACGCCTATACCCGCATCGCGGACGCGATCGTTCCGTCCGTCTATGCCCAGTACTCGTTCGAGGAGCACGTCCAGTCGCTCGAGATCTACCAGGCCGGCATCCTGTTTTCCGACCCGGCGATTTCCGCCAAACTCTCGATGGGCGGCCGCTCCGTCGACATGCCCGGCTGGAAGGACCTCGGCAACGATCCGTCGGAGCCGGTCAACGACGATCCGGCCGATTCCATCGAGATGAAGAAGATCGGCTCGCGCCGCGAGGTCGCCGCCCGCAATGTCCGCGCCCAGGCGTGGGGCGTTCCGGATCTGACCGCGATCCTTGCCGGCGACGACCCGCAGAAGCTCATCGTGCGCCGCCAGACCGAATATTGGCAGCGCGCCAACAAGCTGACCCTGCTCGGCATCCTGAAGGGCGTGCTGGCCGACAACGTCGCCAATGACGGCGGCGACCTGGTGCGCGCCACCGGCGCCTCCATCGTCGACACCGACATCATCGAGGCGGCCTACCTGATGGGCGATCGCGCGGACAAGTTCCGCACCATCTGGATGCATTCCAAGCAGATGAAGGCCCTGAAGCTCGCCGACCTCATCGACTACGTGCCGTCCTCGGAGCAGGGCGGGCCGCTGATCCCCTATTACATGGGGCTGCGCTGCGTGGTCGACGATGACATCCCGCAGGCTGCGGGCGTCTACACCGCCTTCATGTTCAAGGACAAGGCGATCCTGTGGAACGAGCTGCCGGTGAACTCCGAGGGCGGTCCGCTGGAGTTCGACCGCAAGCCGCGCCAGGGCCATGGCGGCGGCGTCACCGAAATGGTCGGCCGCCGGCATTTCGTGGCGCATGTGCCGGGCACCCGCTTCCTCGACGCTTCCACCGCCGGCGAATTCGCCACCGACGCGGAACTGGCACTGGCGGCGAACTGGGACCGCACCGCGTCGAGCGTCAAGAACATGAGCTTCATCGCGCTGAAGACGACCGAGGCGTAGGGGCAAGACCGAAGGCTTTCGACCACAGGCGACCGGAGAGAAGCCCCGCCCGCAAGCATCGAAAGCAAAGCTCTCGTCCGTGAGCGGAGGGAGCAAGGGGTCCAAACTGGCAGGGGCAGGGGCGAGAAACTCCAGCCCCCTGCCGAGCGTCTGGGCAGTGTGGTTTTCGTGACACTGTGTTCCGTTTGCTACAGCACCCTAACCCGATATTTGCTTATGGTTCCTCGCAGCGAATTTGCGGGGAATCCAATGAAATCCATTTTGCTTGCTTCGGCCCTTGGCGTTGCACTGTGCGCACCGGCAATGGCCGCTGACTTGACGGCACCTATCGTCACACCGGAATGGACGTGGCAAGGTCCGTATGCCGGTGCCTTCGGCGCCGGAACGCTCGAGCACTTCAAGATCCATGCTCCCGGCGCTCCCGCATTCACCGACACCAAGAAGAATGTCGGCTCGGCGACCCTCGGCGGCTTTGCGGGCTATAATTTCCAATCCGGCAAGATCGTCTATGGCGTTGAAGGCGAGCTTGGCTACCGCTTCAAGAAATCGAGTTTTACCGGGGTTACTGGTCCAGGCACTCTGAACGTATCGACCGGCCTTTTTGGATCGCTGAAGGGCAGGGTCGGCATGGACATGGGAAATTATCTGCCGTACCTGACCGCGGGCGTCACCGCGGCGAAGCTGAAGACCTTCTGGCCCGGCGGCTCGGCCGAGCGGGACGCCACTGTCGTTGGCGGCATTGTCGGCGCCGGTGTCGACGTGGCGCTGACCCACAACGTCTTCCTGCGTGGCGAATACGATTTCTCTTTCTTCGGCAAGAAGACGCTGAGCTACTGCCCCGGCAACTGCTTGTTGGAACATACGGTCCAGACGCATGATTTCAGGGTTGCCGTCGGCATGAAATTCTAGACCGCAGCCAAGCTCTGCCTTCGACGCGCCGGGGGTTTCCTCCGGCGCGTTTCATTTGAGCCGCCCCTCAATCACGTCGGATTCCACTTCGCGCACATCCTTTATCCTTTCGAAATCCAAGCCGCCTCGGGCGGCTTTTTTCATGCCTGCAATTCCCACCCACCACGGATCACCGACCCATGGCCATCACCCCGCTCGACATCGCCAACATGGCTTTAGCCGTTCTCGACGAGGCGCCGATCGACAGTCTCGATCAGGATGTCAAGGCGGCCCGGCTCTTGAACTTGCATTTCGACCTCACCCGCGAGGGCGAGTTGGCCAAGCATGCCTGGGTGTTCGCCATCCTCTCGGCCTCGGTCCCGGCCTCCGACACCGGCAGCGGCGAATGCACGTTGAACTTTGTCTATGAACTGCCGGCCGACTGCATCCGCCCGCTTCCCTTGACCGACAACGGCGAGCCGGACGGCGTGCCGATCTCCTGGCGCCAGGAGGCTGGATTGATCTATTCCGATCGCTCGGGTCCGCTGACCATCCGCTACATCGCCAACCTCACGGACCCCAACGACTGGGATGCGCTGTTCACCGAAGTGCTGGTGGCGGCGCTCGCCATCAAGATTGCGCATCCGCTGACCCACAAGGCCGGCATGATCGATGTCGCCCGTGCCGCTTATGATCGTGCGCTCGACGCCGCGTTCTCGGCCAACGCCATCCAGCGCGGCGGCCGGCTCTACGCCGGCGCCTGGGCGACGCAGCGCGGTGATTTCCGGAGTCTTCGTTAATGACGGCGCTTTATCCGATCCAGGATGTCTTCACCCGCGGCGAGATCTCGCCCAGGCTCCATTCCCGCGCCTCGCTCGACCTTTACCGCGCCGCGCTGGCGAAGTGCGAGAACTTCGTCACGCTGCCGCATGGCGGCATCCGGGCCCGCGGCGGCACCTACTTCGTCAACGAGGTGAAGAACTCGGCCAGGAAAACGCGCGGCATTCCCTTCATCTTCTCCTCCGACCAGGCCTACTGCCTGGAGTTCGGCGACCTCTACATCCGCGTCTATGCCTATGGCGCGCGCGTCGGCACGGTCGAGATCGCCTCGCCCTATCTGGAGGCCGACCTGTTCGACCTTGCCTTTGTGCAGTCGGCCGACCAGATGTGGATCACCCACCGCAACTATCCGCCCAAGGTGCTGACGCGCACCGCGCACACCGTCTGGACGCTTGACGATTTCGAGTTCCAGGACGGCCCCTATGACGACATCAACGACACCGCGACCACGCTGACGCCGTCCGATACCGGCCATTTGACGCCGAAGATGACCTCGAACACGACGCCGTCCGGCACGGCTTCGGCGACCGCCGCAAGCGCCGACGACTACAAGATGTTCGATCGCGACAAGACCCAGCACCTCATCTTGTCCGGCGGCGGCGACGGTTTCATTCGCTATCGCACCGCCGGCGGCGCTCAGCGGGTGGTCGATGCCTACTGGCTGACGGCATCGAGCAAGGCCACCCAGGCCTATGACTTCTTCACGGCATGGGAGATCCAGGGCTCGAACGACGGCGTATCCTGGACCACGCTCGACACGCGCACCGGCGAGCTCGGCTGGGGCAACGGCGAGACGCGCTTTTATGATTTCCCCAACAAGTCCGCCTTCGAATACCACCAGCTGGTCTTCAGCGGCGGCGGCGGCGATGACGCCAACAATTCGATCGCCGCCGAACTCGCCTTCCACGTCGCGGCTTCCGACCAGACGCCTTTCGACCTCACCGCATCGGGAACCGCCGGCATCAATGACGGCGCCGGCTTCCAGGTCACCGATGTCGGCCGCGCCATCCGGCTGCTTGGTTCCGACGGAGTCTGGCGCTGGGCCAGGATCACCAGCCGCACCAGCACCACCGTCGTCAAAATCGTGCTGTACGGCCATGCCTTGCCCAACACCAACCCGATCACGCGCTGGCGGCTGGGCACCTTCGTGCCCGGCAAATATGTCGAGTCCGGCTCGCTCTATGAGGAGCGCCTGGCCTTCAGCCGGCGCTTTTCGGTGTATGCGTCGGTCACCGGCGACTTCGACAATTTCGCGCTGGGCGAAAAGGACGATGACGCGCTGGAATTCGTCCAGGCCGGCGGCGGCCAGGCCAACGACATCGTCTGGATCGCCGATTCCGACGGCGCGCTGCTGATCGGCACCTCCGGCGGCATCCGCGCGCTGTCGGGCTCCGGCATCGACGAGGCGCTGACGCCGTCCTCGTTCAAGAACCGCCGCTCGCGCACGCTCGGCTGCGCCCGCATCCGCCCGGTGGATGCGGGGCAATCCTTCCTCTATGTCACGCGCTCGCGCCGCGCCATTGCCGAGCTCACCCAGGTGCAGACCGGCCGCTACCAGTCGGACGATATCGGCCAGGTTTCCGAACACATCGCCAAGCAGGGCGTGGTCGAGCTCGCCTTCCAGACCGATCCGGACCCGATGCTGTGGTTCCCGCTCGATAATGGCGAGCTTGGCGGCTATACGCACCAGCCAAGCCAGGAGGTGCGCGGCATGCACCGCCACCGCCTTGGTGGAACCTTCTCGGGCTCCGCCCCTGATCCCACGACTTGGGCAATTGTCGAAAGTGCGGCGGTAACCCCCGGACAGAACGGCGTCGACGACATCTGGCTGTTCGTCAAGCGCACCATCGGCGGCGTGACCAAGCGCTTCATCGAGATCATGCAGCCGCCCTTCGAATACGGCCTGCTGGAGGACGCCTTCCAGGTCGATTGCGGCCTGACCTATTCGGGTGCTGCGGTCAACGTCGTCTCCGGCCTCGGCCACCTCAATGGGCAAAAAGTCGACGTGCTCGCCGGCGGCAAGGTTTTTCGCGGGCTCACCGTCGCTTCGGGCCAGGTGACCTTGCCCGGCGGCGCCACCGCGGCGAAATGGCAGGTAGGTCTACCATTCCAGTCTGAGGCCGACACGCTGGAACTCGACGTCGGCGGCCAGGACGGCTCGCTCATCGGCCGCCGCAAGAAGGTGGCAAAGTTGATCCTGTCGCTGCTCGAAACCGACACGACCGGGCTTCAGGTGCAGTCCTTCCTGCGCGGCCGCTGGGAGGCCGTGCGCATGCCCTCGATCGTCGCGCCCGACGGCAAGGCAAAGCTCTACACCGGCAATATCGAGGTGCCGATCGACGACAGCTGGGAGGGGCAGGGCCGGGTGAGGATCCGGCACGTCAACCCGACGCCCTGCACGATACGGGCGTTCACGCCGGTATTCGAGGCGGAGCCGTAACATCTCCCCCCTTGAGGGGGAGATGTCGCCGAAGGCGACAGAGGGGGTCGGTTCGACCGGGCTCGACCGCCTCGCGACCGAAAGGCGCCGGCGCTTCACGCGCGGCGACCTCCTCGATGCTGCTGATCTCCCCACTTGAGGGGGAGATGGCCGGTCCACCCTCCGCAGCTGCTGCGGAGGACGGGCAGCCAGAGGGGGTTGGTTCGTCCTGACGCGACCTATGACGAACGAAGTTGGCGCTCTATGCGCGGCGACCCCCTCTGTCGCCTTCGGCGACATCTCCCCCTCGAGGGGGGAGATTCCAACCACCAAGGAACCCACCCCAATGACACTCCCCCATGCCGAGCATCTCGGCAGGGCGCGGACAGCTGCGGATTTCGCCGCCGTCATCGCCTTGCTCGACACCGACCTGAGCTGCGCCGTCGCCAGCCGCCGCGACCTTCAGCAGGCGGAGGACCGCGCCATTCTGGGCGATGGCGATCTCGCCGCCGCGCGAGCCAGGCTCGACGACTGCAACATGGCCATCGCGATGCTGGAAAAAACCATCGCCGCCGCAAGCAGCCGTCGTGCCGCCGCGGCCGAGAGCGAGGCCCGCGCCGATATCGAGGCGCTGGGCGAAGAGATCGAGGGCAAGGCGGCATTGCTGGGCGCCCGCTGGCGCGCCGCCCGCCGGCTGGTCGAGCAACTGCGCGAGGAACTGTTCGAGGCCGATGCGCTGACGCGCGCGATTGCCACCGCCAACGGCCTGTTCGATGCCGCCGGCCTGCCGCGCCTGAGGATAAACCTGGCTGCCGCCCGCCGCGCTGCCATGGCCGGCCCGCGCGCAGCGGCGCCCGCGCGCCTCAGCCGCGCCGGTCTCGAGGCCGACCGGCTGCTGCTGGCGCTAATCGGTCCCGGCGGCGCGCTTGACCCGCGCCCGTCGCTGCGGGCGCCCGTGGCGGCCAAGAAACCCAAGACCCGGCGAGGCTGAACCATGTGCACATTAGCCCTTCTCGGCACGGCCATTTCGGTCGGCGGCGCCCTGATGCAGGGGGCTCAGCAACAGCAATTGGCCAACTACCAGGCCAAGGCCTACGAGCAGCAAGCGCAGGCGGACGCACAAAGTGCCGCCTTCGAGCGGAGCCAGGAGCGCCACAAGCAGGATCTGCTCGAGGCGCAGGCGCGCGCTCAGGCCGGCGCATCGGGCGTCGGCATTGCCGGCTCGCCGACCGAGGTGCTGGCGGCCAACGCCCGCCAGGGTCAGATCGACCTCGACGCGACTCTGTACAACTCACGCCTGCGCCAAAACAACCTCAACACCCAGGCCGCCATCTCGCGCTTCCAAGGCAAACAGGCGATGGCGGCCTCGATCTTCAAAGCCGGCAACAACCTCATCGATGGGCTGTCAGGCCTCTATGACCCGGCCAAAGCTGTGACCTTCGGCGGATCGTCGCTCTCGCCTCGGGCGAGCAGGGCCATCGCCGGCGGATATGCGGGGCTCTATTGAAATGGTCCACACCATCCCCCTGTTCGTCGGCGAGCGCCGGCTCGATACCGGCAATGTGGTCCAATATCCGGACTCCTCGCCGGTGGGCGAGGCGATGCAGCAGTTCGGCGACAGGTGGCAGGCCGCCGCCGAGCGTTACGAGCAGCGCAAGGCGCAGCAGCAGGCCTTCGACACTGAGATCGCCGCGCGCCGGTTGAACGGCGAGCTTGCCCAGGCTGAGGCCGAGACGGTAGCCAATTCCCCCGCCGACGGCGCCGGCCTGCACGAAGCCATGTACGGCCAGGTCGATCCGTACACTGGCCAGGTGGTGAAGACCGGCCAGTTCGACACGCTGTTCGGCAATTTCCTGAAGCAGGCGCCGCCCGAACTGCGCGCCGGTCTCGCCAGCCGCAAGGAAGCGCTGCGAGAGGCCGGCGCTATACGCATGGCGGTCCAGCAAATTCAGCGCCGCAAGCAATATGAGCAGGATCAGGTGTCGGAGGTTCACACCGCCGAGCTCAGAAACATCGCGCAAAGCGACCCGAACGACACCGCCGCCTTCGATGCCTCTCGCCAGGCCGGTCTCGACCTTCTCGCCAAGATGGATCTCGATCCGCAGATCAGGCTGCAGGCCGAAGCAGCCTGGCGCGCCAGCACGGCGAAGGCGCGGATGCAAGCGCTGATCGCGCAGGACCCGCACCGTGCCGCCGAGGTGCTGAGCGCCGGGCCGGCGGCGAGCGACGGCATGGGTGAAACGGTGCGGATGCAACTCGCCATATCCTCCAAACGTGAGCAGGCCGCCGCAAAAGGCGATTGGCGCCGCAACAAGACGCCGGACGAAGCGATCGTACAGGCGTTCAGCGACGACGTTCCGCAGAACGAACAGGCAGAGATGGCCCGACAGGCGGAGGTGTCCAGAGCTGCTCAGCAGGTTGACATTCGCACCGCACTCGGTCTCGCCGAGCAGAACGCGCCGGACGATATCGCAAGGACTGGCACATATTCCGGCAAGATGCCCGGCCGGGACGCCTTCAGGATCGCCTTTGGCCTTGAGGAGGGCGACGAACGCTTCCGGGCTTTCGACTGGCGGGCCGATGTCGGCCGTCAGGTTTTCGGCATGCGCATCATGTCGAACCAAGCGATCCACGCCGCGCTTCGCGATGCCGATTCGGGGCCGAGCGGTTCGCAGAAAGACCAGGACCGCCGCGAGGCGACAGCTGTTGCAGCGGGGCTGGTCATGAACCACAGGCGAGCCGATGCCGGCGGCTTCGTCAGAGAAGCGTTCCCGAATATCGATGCCGCCTGGAAGGCCGTGATCGGTGGAGGGCTTGAGGATCCAAACGGCTACGACAAGGACGCCTATGACAAGGCGGTCGCGATGACCATCGCCGCGCAGGAACACTTGGGTATCGAGAACCTTCAACCCGTGCCGCAATCCTTTCTCCGCGATCTCTCGAATAATTATGACAGCAAGAGCAGTTATCAGCAGGACAAAAATGCGAAGATAAGCGCGCTGCTTGCAGGAACGTCCGGCCCTGTCGCTCGAGCAGCCGTGGCGCGGCAACTGGCCGATGCCGATCTGGGCTGGATTATACCAGTTGAATCTGGCTACAGGCCTATGTCGACGCGTTCAGTGTTGGCATCGCAGGCCAAGGGGCTTGGCAAGGCCGTTGCGAATGCGGGTATCGGGGCGGCCGAACTCGCTGCCGACGCAGTTACCTTGGCTGCCAACGGCAATAACCAGGCAAGGATCAGCCCTCCCGATTTCACGGATGCCTACTACAAGCCGGCGAACCGAGTTGAGAATCTGATGATGCATCAGGGATCTGATGCATTGAGCTGGGCGATACCGTGGCCCGCCTTTGGTCGAGCTACTGTTGCCGAGAAAGGGATGCCGCAAGCGATTGAGTCGATGAGTGTGATCGCGGCGGACCGCTTAGCGGCTCCCATCTTTGCCGGTCCCTCAGTTAGGGAACTCTTGCATGTTTCGAAGCGGCCTGAAGGGCTGGCTGAAGGGGCTGAGGTACTTGTTCGCGGCAGCAGCGGCAAACTCGCAAACTCGACGGAAGAGGTTCTTTCTGAAGGTGCAGATCTTTACAGAAGCGTAGACGATCTACGCAAGGTTGGGTCAGATCTCCCCTCAGGTAGTTTCTCGATTTCAGATTGGACAGGCTATCCGGCGTTAATTCCGAAGCCGAAAGGGCCATTCAGATTGTTAGAGGGTACAGAATACAATGCTGCTAGAAACGCCGCCAACAAGGCCAACCGCATCATTCGCCGAGAGCAAGGGCTTGTCGGTCAGTCTGTGGATGTGCATGAAATCAATCCGGTGAGGTTTGGCGGGAATCCGATTGACCCGACCAACAAGATCGTTCTGTCTCGCGATGTCCATCGACAACAGGCTACGCCATGGTGGAATCAGCTACTTAAAGACTTGGGAGGACCACAGTGAGATATATCTTAACCGAGGGACAGTTTGACGCGCCGGCTGAATCCGCAGTCGTTGACGGACTGTCTGCACGCTTGGGAGTCGATCTGCCCAAGGATTACACCGACTTCCTCAAAAAGCATAATGGAGGTGAAGGCTTCGTCCACGATAACTACATTATTTTCTTTAAAGCTGAAGAATTGGCTGACTTCAATCGAGAATATGAGGTTGAAAAATATGCGCCGGGCATCCTCTTATTCGCATCGAACGGCGGTGGTGAAGGCTATGGCTTTGACACCGAAGATCCAGCCATGCCAATCGTGCGCATCCCATTCATAGGTATGGATCGGCAATCCGCTGAGACAATAGCGCGTGACCTCGCCGATCTATTTGCTTGGTTGGCGGCCTGAAAATGAGCGACCAGAACGGATATTCGCGCCCTAAGGGCATGGAACTGTTTGAGATTACACCCATTATCGTCGGGGGCGATGCAGTCAGTTTGGAGAACAAAACCTGGTTGACCAGACAAGAGCATTTTGAAGCGGTACGCTACTGGAATCGAGCTATCGGGATTCTGCGTAAGGCGGCGCGGCCGGAAGAGTAGGCGGCGGTGAGGCTGCCGATAGGTACCCGTCAGCAGGTTAATAAGCCACCGAAATCGACAAGAAGTACGGGCATCTGTTCTCCAATAGGTGAATGATGAAATACTTTTACGTAGATCCCGTTAGTGCCGGCGGAATGGATCGCGGAACTGTTATGGACAGAAGCGTACATCCGCCGATCGTAAGCAAACTCGTCTATCAGATCGATGGCTGGCCGGGCGACGTTCTCATAGAAAGCTTTCCTTGCTTTCTTGTGACGGAGGAGGCCAAGCGCGCCTTGATAAAAGCCGGCTTCTCCGGCGCTACATTCGCAGACGTCGAAATCACAATCTCCGATAATTTTCGCGACGTCTTTTCCAACGTAAAGCTCCCACCGCTTGTCTGGCTGAAGGTAGATGGAAAGGCAGGTCGTGACGACTTCGGCATCGCCTCGAATCTCCATCTCGTCATGTCGGAGCGCATCCTGGACGTGCTGGATGAACTGGGGCTTCCTTTAGCCAGCTTCAAACCGTTCGACGATCGAGAAGAGCACGGTTGAGTCCAGCGAAGTCGGTGCAGGTAGCAGTCTTCGCCGGACTAAGGAGCGCACCCAATATCGTCAAGCATGAAGTCCACCTCGGCGCCATCATCGGTGCGGACGGTGTAGAATGTGGTGGATGCGATTTCAGCCGGCCTCCACTCGAAGTTCTTAACGATATTCGGATTTACCGCGAACATGTAAGAGAGCATTGACCGGCGATGAATCCATGTTCGCCTCCTTTCGTCACAACTCCGCTGCCGTGGCCGCCTGCAGGTGGGAGCAATCATCCGAGAAGCAGGCCTCGCCGGAGCCTTGTCTGATGACTGTTACGACAACCCCCGACTCAAATGCTTTGAAGAGCACGCCCTTGGGGCAGCTCTTCGTCAGAGTTTCCGGCTGATCCAACCATCCGACCAGGCTACCCCACATGGCAATGCCAGCACTGCAACCACAGCGAAAATGAGCGACTTCAAATTGCCTCGAAGGCGTTATATATGTCTTTCTGTTTGAATTCGTGCCAGCCGGTCCAAATGTACCTTCGTGGGTATGGGTGATCGTAGGTGACGTGCCTCCCGCGTACATAAGCAGGCTCGGGCTCTCGCCCAGGTAGCTCAGTTGGTTGAGCACATGACTGAAAATCATGATGCCGGTTCGATTCCGTCCTTGGCATCAGCAATCTCTAATTATATCTTCATCCAGGCAAATACGGTTCAAGGCCGGCGTCTTGACCTGAAGGCACGGCGCGGTTTCGGAGCGACGCTGTCGCGGTAGTTTGGAGCCATCGCATTCGAGAGGCGGGGGTCGTCATGACTGTCACGCTGTGGATGGCCGTCTCATTGAACGGGATGGCCGCGCGCGAGGATCGATCGGAAGACTTCCTGTCGAAGACTGATTGGGAGATGTTTCTCGAGCTCGCTGGCGCCTGTGACGGCATCATTTGGGGCCGCGTGACACATCAGCTCTTCGAACAATCCGTACGCCGCCAGTTTGCCGAACTGCCATTGGTCGTCGTGACGCGGGACACCATGTTCGCCACCCAGCCGGGTTCTATCCGCGCGTCGTCGCCGCAGGAAGCGGTTGCACTTCTGACGCGGCCTGGATCGAACAGAATTTTGCTGGCCGGTGGTTCGCAGCTCAACGCCGCATTCGTTCAGGAGGGGCTAATCGACGAGGTGGTTTTGGCAATCGAGCCTGTAGTCGTTGCGAAAGGCATTCCGATGGTGGCGCCGGTCGCATCCGATCTTCGATTGAGTCTCCTGGGAATAGACGACAGGCGTAGTCCAACGCTGCGCCTGCACTACCGTGCTTTAAAGAGCTGATTGGATATTGTCCGTTTCATCTTGTCGAGCATGAGTGGCATCATGACTGCAGGAAAATCCCATCGATATCAGTCGAGGGAACAGGCAAAGTTGGCGCATACCCCCTAGGTTCAAACGACGCCCGTCGCATCAGTTTCGCGCGGGCTGCCGCGACCAATGAACTCGCGAAAATTCAGTCCTTTCAAGCCTCGCTTCCGCGGGGCTTTTTTCATGGAGCAAGCCTTATGGCCCGACCTGCAACCGCCGCCGTTCGCCTGTTGACGGGCGAGCGCGAACCCGTGCGCCTGGCGACGACGGGAAACATTACCCTTTACGGCCTGCAGACCATCGACGGCGTGGCGGTCGCGGTCGGTGACCGCGTGCTGGTCAAGGACCAGGCCGCCGCCGCCCAGAACGGCATCTACACGGCGAGCGAAGGCGAATGGTATCGAGCCTCCGACGCGCGCAGCGCAAGGACGATGCAGAGGGGCACGACCGTTCACGTGCAGGCGGGAACCGCCTCGGCCGGCTTTGTCTATGTATTCGGGAGCCTCGACCCGATTATCGGCACCGACGATATCGACATCGACTTCTATGTCTCCGAAGACGTTCTTGGCGATGCGCAGAATGCGGCGACCGCGGCGGCGGCCAGCGCATCGGCCGCGGCGGGGTCCGCGACAGCCGCGGCCGCCTCGGCCTCGGCGGCTTCAGGGTCGGCAAATGCGGCCGCGACCAGCGCCGCCGGCGCGGCAGGCGCAGCTACCGCCGCCGCGGGTTCAGCCACGACCGCCGCGACCTCGGCGACCAATGCCGGCAATTCCGCCACGGCGGCGGCTGGATCGGCGTCGGCCGCCGGCACGTCCGCAACCAATGCCGCGAGCTCGGCAACCGCGGCGGCGGCATCGGCTTCGTCCATCAATCTACCGCCGCCGGCGGCAAGCACCTTCCTGCAGCGCAATGCCGGCAACACGGCCTATGTAACCGTCGCGGCGACGGGAACCGGCAACGTCGTCCTCTCCGCTTCGCCGACGTTGACAGGAACGACCACGCTTCCCGGCATCACGATTGGCACCCCCGCCAGCGTTACCTTCATCGGCTCCGGCCTTTCTGCCCTCGTCGGGCTGAACCAGGTCACCACAGCGGCCAGCGCGACATTGCCAGAGATCGGCGCCCAATTCACGATGACCAGCAACACCGGGTTGGCCAATACGACCACGGCGTACAAAATTGGCCTGACATCGAGCGTTATTGGCGGCGCCAACTCGGCGTCGGTTTACGGCGCCAACATGATCACGCAAGGCCATGCTGGCTCAGGCGGGTATCTCGTCACCGGCATAGAAAGCGACATCAATAACGTCGGAGCCGACGCGCCGACGATCGGCGTGAGCACGGCGGCCTACGGCTTCGTCTCGGTTGCGTCGGGCTTGGCTAAAAGCACAGCCGGTTATTGGGCGTTCGGCAACACAGCGCCTGGCGGCTGGCATCACGGCTTTGCGGTGTCCGGCACTATCGCCGACGCTGGCTTCATCGACGCTTCAACGGCTGTCACCAGTTTCACTGGCCAGGCCGGCATAATGGCAGGCTCCGTCTCCAAAGCTCGCCAGAGCATAATTCACGGCTATCTCGCCCTGAGCGGTCTCCAGATCGTGGGTCGCTTGGAAAATGACAATGGCGGCACCCAGACGGCAGCTCTTGGACTTTCTGTCACAAGCTCGGGCGCCGAAACGCGCGCTGCGAAAGCCGGCATCGGCCTGACCAGGTCGGCGACCCAGGGCTGTGGCACGCTTGCACTCTACAATCGCATCACAACCGACACGAGCGACTTCACCTCTTCCGATGTTGTGATGTCGTGGGACAACGCGAATTTGCTCTCCCTAAAATCCGGCGGCCTCCAAGTCGTCGGCGGACGAAAGACTGGCTGGGCAGTGCCGACCGGAACGCTGGCGCGCACTACTTATGCCGCCTATGCGGGCCAGACCCACACAGCGTCCTACGTGCAGGCGACGGTGCAGGCGCTCGATGATGCCTGCCGAAACGTGTCGCAGCGCCTGGCTGCCCTCATCACCGATCTTCACGGTACGGCCGGTCACGGGCTCATCGGAACTTGATCACCAAACTGGAGAACAACATGATCGATTTTTCTACCAAACTGCTCGACGTGGATGGGACCCCGATTGTCGAGAACGGTGTTGACGCCACTCTTGGCAGAGCGGCAGCCAACGCGCTTTTGGCACCGTTTGCTGACGAACAGAACCTACCCGGCGAGGAAAAGGTCAAGCGGTTTGAATTGGCCATGCGTGTCTGCTCGGCAAAGGAACTGACTCTTCCTGTCGAGGAAGTTGCGCTGATCAAGAAGCTTGTCGCGAAGGCGTTCCCGGTTTTGATAGTCGGGCGCTGCTGGGCAATCCTCGATCCGAGCAACGGCTAGGTATTGCTGCCGGGAGCTCTCACGGACTAGCCGCTAGAACCATAGCCAGCCAGACGCCGCGTTTTTTCCGATGAGTTGCGCAAGATGGGAACAAGCCGTTTCGTCTCGGGCATTCGGTGATCGATGATCAAGCGGGATGCCGAAGTCGCCGTCGATAACTCAAACCCACCGGAGCCACGGCGAGCCTTCGAACAAAGCTTGCCGGATCGGAGGCATTCCCGGCTGCCGGACGGCCGCATGCCAGGCGGGGCTCGCCGTGGCCTCGCGGGCCATGCTCGCTCAGCCCGCCAGCCCTGGCTCCGGCGGCGGCGCATCGCGTGCGCATTGGCGCGCCCGTCCTGCCCCGCGCGCCATTTCCATCCCGCCATTTTCATTCTATAGCGCGGCGGGACGATCCCGGGGATAGTGAAAAAATGCGGCTTTCGAAAAAGTTTGTGGAGGCGTTCCGCAGCAATCCCGTCATCTACAGCGCCATCCTGACGCGCGACTGGCTCATTTACCGTTTCTTTCGGCTGATGAGCCCCGCCAGAGGGCGCGCTTTTGCCGATGAACTGCGAAAGACCGGAGCAAGCCGCTTATGTTTCGTCGTGGCATTCAACACCCCATGGGTCATCGATGCCCTGACCAAGGGCTGGCAGAAATACGCAAGCGGAATGCTGCTTGTCGTTGTCGACAATTCCAGGTCGCCGGAGGCCAGGCGCGCCATCGAGATGGTCTGCAAGGCCAGAGGCGTTCCCTATCTCGGCTTGCCGAGGAATCCGGAGCGTCACCCGAGCCGCTCGCACGGCAACGCTATGAACTGGACCTATTACAACATCGTTCGCCACCTGAAGCCGGAGACATTCGGCTTCCTCGATCACGACTGCCTGCCGATCGCGCCGCTGGATATTTCAGCGCGCATGGCGGGCAAGACCGGCTACGGCCTGAAGCTCATGTCCGCCTCCAACTACAAGTTCACCAGGTCCGCAGACGATCCGGGCTGGTTCCTTTGGGCGGGGCTGTGCTTCTTCCGATATCGCGATTTCGAAGGTCTGGCCCTGGATTTCAGGGGGAACGGCGCCCGTGGTCTCGATACCGGCGGCAGCAATTGGGATCCGATCTATTCGCGGCTTTCGTCCGACTGTTTCGAACTGGCGAGCGAGGGTGAATTGCCCATCCATCTCGGCCAACTCGACGTCAAATACCAGATCCTGGACGGGGCAATGCTGCATATCGGAAAGGCCTCGTATATGGGACCATCCACGGCTCCCGAATACCGGCGATTGCTGACCGACCACATCTGGTCGCGCTATTTTGACGGGCCGTCGGAACGTCTGATCGAGGTCTGACCGAGCGACAGCAATCCTCAGGCGGTGCTTGCCCTGGCATACGCCTCGGCGGCGTGCCCCGGCTTGCCCGTCCCCTCGCACTCGGCACAGCGTATGCTGGTGCCTGGGCACCGCTGCCGATGCGTGCCCGCCGGGCAGCAATGGCCGTTCGAGCTTCGCCATCTGGGGCATTCGAACGTCATGCCGCTGCCGCCGCAACACCGGCACTCGCCTGTTTCAGAAAACGCCATTTTGCCCCAAACCCCTTCGGCGTGCCAGGCAACGCCGCTGCCCCATTTATGAACACCGCCCGGCGGGTCCCCACCCACCGTCCACCAACGTTATCATATGTTAATTAAGGCTTTTCTAAAGCGCAATTTGCGCCGTTACCGTTCGCCGGCAAAATTTTCCTCCCACACCAAGGAACATGACCCATGGACCGCAACTTTGCGCGGGCGCTTGCGCTCGTGCTCAAATCCGAGGGCGGCTGGTCGGACAACCCCGCCGATCCCGGCGGCGCGACGATGCGTGGCGTCACGCTCGCCAATTTCCGCCGTTACGTGAAGGCCGACGCCGGCAAGGCCGAGCTGCGCAAGATCAGCGATGCCGAGATCGCGACGGTCTATCGGCGCTTTTACTGGGATGCCGTTGTCGGCGCCGAGCTTCCGGCCGGCATCGACTACGCCGTTTTCGACTTCGCCGTGAACAGCGGGCCGGGCAGGGCGGCGAAATACCTGCAGGCCGTGCTCGGCGTCGCCGAGGACGGCCGCATCGGTCCGGCCACGCTTGCCGCCGCCGGGGCAAAGCCCGCCGGCATCGTCATCGACGCGCTTTGCGACGCGCGCCTCGCCTTTCTCCAACGGCTGCCGACCTGGCCGACCTTCGGCAAGGGCTGGAGCGCGCGTGTCCTCTCGGTGCGCCGGGAGGCGCTGCTGCTTTCGGCGCGGCCGGAGGCGAGTGTTCAGCCTGCGCCGCAGGCCCCGGTGCCCGCCGCCGAGCCGCCGACGGCGAGCCCCCCGGATGGCGGCGGTCCACCCGCGGGCTCGGCGAGGCCGGCATCGCCCGGCAAGGCCACCGGCATCGTCGCTGCGGTGGTGCTGGCGGTCGGCTCGATCGCCGCCTGGGCCGCGCATCTTACCTGTCACCTGCTTGGAGTGTTCTGCCAATGATCGCCGTCATCATCCGCATCGGCTTGCGCTACGGCGCCGGCGTTCTCGTCGCGCGGGGCCTGCTCGGCGCCGGCGACGCCTCGGCACTCTCGGCCGATCCCGACATCCAGATGGCGCTCGAGACCGGCATCGGCCTGCTCATCAGCGCAACAACCGAAGCCTGGTACGCGCTCGCCCACAAATTCCACTGGTCGAAATGAGGTTGCGAAATGGTCGAGGTCTTCACCGAACTCATCCGCCAGGCCTTGCCCTGGGTCATCGGCGCGCTGCTGCTCGTCGGCGCCCTTGCCGTGTGGTGGCTGTCATGACGGCGCTCCTTTCCTCCCTGCTCTCCAACCCGGCGATCCTTGGCGTGCTGGCGTCCGTCATTGCAGCGCTTGGCTGGGGTTTTCACCAGCGGCTTGCCGGCGCCGGCGCCGAGCGCGCCCGGCAAGCAGCGAGCGAGGCGGCGGCCCGCGACATTGCCGACCGCGTCGACAACGACATCGGCACGCTGCCCGGCGAGGCGGCGCGAAAGGAGCTCAAATCATGGGCAAGGGGCTGATCATCGCGGCCATCGCCGCCGCACTTGCCGGCTGCAGCACTGCGAAAGGCGGCTTCTGCGCGGTCGCCTCGCCGCTGCGGCTCTCCGGCAAGATTGTCGATGCGCTGTCGGACGAAGAGGCGAGGGCGCTTCTGGCGCACAACCGCAAGGGCGCAAAACTCTGCGGCTGGAGGTCCTGATCATGCACGACATCTTCGATCTGCTCGGCATCAAGGGCCAGGTGGTCGCCGCCGGTCTTGCCGGCGGCGCGCTGCGGGCGCTGTCGCGGCATCGCTATAAGCTGCGCGAAATGGTTGCTTCCCCGATCTGCGGCGCGCTCGCCGCCGCCTATCTGACGCTGCCTGTGGTCGCCTGGGTCGAGGCAAGCGGCCTGCCCATGCCGGACGCGGCCGACGACACCACCACGCTCGCCGCCGCCTTTCTCATCGGCGTCTCGGCCATGTGGATCTCCGACATCGTCTTCGAGGTCGTGGTGCGAAGGTTCAAGGCGGCGCGGGATGAGTGACGCGTGATCTGCAAGGCGCCGCCGTCAACCCGGAATATCGCGCAGACCCGAACCCGCCGGCAAAATTTTTTCTGCAGCTCCGTGAACCAATTCATGCCGCCCGGCGACACATGGCCGTAGACGGAAAACCACAGCCAATGGAGATTTTCAGATGACTGCAATCCTGCGCAATACACTTCTTGCCGCCGTGGCGGTCTCGGCCCTGGCCGGATCCGCGATGGCCGGCCAGCAGACTGTCAAAACCGAATGCGAAAACAAGTCGGGCAACACGCTATGGACCGCGCGCTGCTGCGGCGTCGGCAGCGCGGACTGCCTGGGCGGAAGCCACGACCATAACCACGACAACGGCGGCCGCGGTCAGAAACGCTGATCGTCCCGGTGCCGGACGCCCGCCGGCTCGTTCCGGCGGGTGTCCGCCGGAGGAGGGCAACCACAGCTCATCCTTGCGGCACCCGCTTGAGCCGCTGGAAGAAGCAGGCCACAATCCCCACCTATGGAGAAATCCAAAGGAGGTTTGACATGGCTTCTTCCGAACGCGCGATCCTCGCCGGCGGCTGCTTCTGGGGCATGCAGGACCTGATCCGCCGCTATCCCGGCGTGATCTCCACCCGCGTCGGCTATAGCGGCGGCGACGTTCCCAACGCCACCTATCGCAACCACGGCACTCATGCCGAAGCGATCGAGATCGTCTTTGATCCCGCCAGGATCAGTTTCCGCACGCTGCTCGAATTCTTCTTCCAGATCCATGACCCGACGACGAAGAACCGTCAGGGCAACGATGTCGGCTTGAGCTATCGCTCGGCGATCTTCTACACCAGCGAGGAGCAGAAGCGGATCGCCGAAGACACCATCGCCGATGTCGAGGCCTCTGGCCTGTGGCCCGGCAAGGTCGTCACCGAGCTCGCTCCGGCCGGCGCCTTCTGGGAGGCAGAGCCCGAGCATCAGGACTATCTGGAGCGCTATCCCAACGGCTATACCTGCCATTTCGTCCGGCCGGGCTGGAAGCTTCCGGTTCGCGAAAAGGCTGCCGCATCATAAAATAGCGGCTGACGCGGTAGCCTCTTGTCCATGATACGCCCGCCGTGCCGAAAGGCGTGGCGGGTTTTTTGCGTTCCGGGCGCTGTTCTAGCCGGGGCGTGTCGGCAAGATGGCGGCCTCAGCTCTTGGCTCGGCGGTTCTCGGTCTCATGGCTGCCGATCCAGTGGGCGCGGATGCGGTCGCTGGCTTCGAGATAGGCCATGTCGATGAGGTAGGTCAAAAGCTTCTCGCCATCGGCTTCAGCCCTCTGGCGAAGTTCTCGCAAGATCCCCTGCGCAAACTGCAGGTTTTCCATTTTGCTTGGCTGGTTCATTGGTGCCCCCAATGTCTGTATGGGAAGTTTGACCCACTATACTTGTACGAAGATTGTGGTCTGATTAACGGCGAAGCTGTTTCCGGTTGCCCCTGCGCTCGATCGACAAAGCTGTTGGACATAGCGCCAAAATGTCGATATTTTTCCGGACCCAATCGGATAGCGACCATGCACGAAGACGAGGGCAGCACTCCCGACAGGTTGCAAGCCATGCTTGACGTGATTGCCGGGAGCGAACTTTCGAGCGGGGAGGCCGATGTCGGACGGCTGCGGGCCGACGCCGTCAAGGCCGCCAATGTGCTGATCGAATTCTATGGAGATGCCGCGCTCGAGCGAGCCAGGCTTATCGAGAGCCGATCTCCACAGTCGCATTTCGCGCGCATGGTGTCGGCCGAAGTCGGCAGGCGCGGCCCGCTTCCGCCCAGAAGCTAGCCCACTTACCGGCAAGGATCGCCTCAGGACGATTTGCGCCTCCTCGATCCGTTGCCGAGCTTCAACTGTACCTCTTCCTGAATGTTGTCCAGAAGATAGGACAGCATATCGTGCCCGATCGACTGGGCGATTTCCCTCGCCTGTTCGACGTGGCCGTGGATCTCGCGTAACGAATCGTCTTCGCTCGCGGCTTCCTGCGTCAGGTCGACGAACCAGCCGGGATAAAGTGCCGCCTTGCCAAGGTCGTCGACACAGCATTGGCCAACGGCCAGGATCGTGCGCAGCCCAATCTTTTCGGAGCGGATCTTGTAGACTTCCCTGAAGCTGGACCTTTGCTCTATCGCTTTGCGGATCGCCAGCCTTATCCTCGACCTGTCTTCCCGTTCGATACTTTGCATCCACCTTTCCAGTGGCGCGCCACGCGAAAATTCGTCGCTCGTCAGGCCGAAATAGGCGGACAGGTTGGCATCGCCATAGACCCGGTCGCGCTTGATATCCCAGGTCCAGAGCCCGTCGATCGGTGGATACCGCATATGCATGTTGCGGCTGCGTTCAAGCGCCAGCGTCATGAAAACCGCCCCGTTCGGTCTCAAGATTCGACAATAGTATGTCGAAAATTCTCCAAGAAACAAAGTTGGTCTTTTGTACAAGGTCGGAAATCATAAAGGCCCAATGCTTGCTTGCATAGTTTGACCGCATAGTTGGTATGATCAGGTTGACGAATGACTAAAAATTTCTTTCGCCGAAAAAATTTTGATTCCTTGTCGCAAACGCTGTTTGGTATTTCGTGCGATAGCAAATAACAATGAGATCGCAACAACCTCAAAGGTTGTATTCGTTTGGGGCGCAAGGCCAGGACCGGAGGTTTTTTGTATCCCGCAAGGCCGGCGCGGGAATGCTGATGATATTGCCTGAGTCGCGCCGGCCAAGGCGGCTCCAAAAGGTCTGCCGCGTCGCGAAAGCTAACGGCCGTTGCCTGGCCGGCAACCTACCTGTGGTTGAAAATGCCGGTATTTCGAGAAAAAGACAGGACCGCGGCAACAATGCCGGTCATCTTCAAAGTATATCGCCAGCCCCTGGGGGCAGAAGACCCATCGCGCCAGGGACCTAGGTCTTATTGACGTGGCGACTTAAGCTAACTTCCTTAGCGGATCCCGGACTGTCTCCGATTCGCCGTCATCGGCTGCCTGGTCGCTGGCGCTCCGGTCGTGCTCGAACTGACGCGCTCCTGGCAAGGGATGCAACCAGTGCTCGCGCCGGCCGATCCAGAGTTCGTAGCTGGGCTTCAGTCCTTCGGTTGGCGCCACGTCGAGACCGCCGATCATGACCTCCACCTCATCCCCGCCGATGGACGGGACACGGCTGCCGCAAGTCGGGCAGAAGCTGCGCCCGCCATAGGTACTGGTGATTCCTTCCGATTCGAATGCCTGGCGCGGCCACACGGCAAAGGCCTGATAGGCCGACCCGCTGGTCTTGCGGCAATCCTTGCAATGGCAAAGGCCAACCCGAAGCGGCTGCCCGATTACCTGGAACTGGACGCCGCCGCACAGGCAACTGCCGCTTCGCTTAATGTCGCTGGACATGGCCGTTCCTCCTGATCGCACATCCACCGCCCGGCAGGACACCTTCAACGCCGCCAGGTCGCTGGCGCTAAAATCCGGACAACGGCGATATGGTTCCGACGCCGGCAGCTTTTCATCAATCGGGGAAATCGAAGACCGGCTCCTCGCAGCGATAGACGCGGCACGGGCCATCCCTGGTCGGAACCGAGACGGAGATCGGCACCTCGGGCCAGTCGCACTCATTGCCGAACTGGCGCACGAAGCGGTCATAAAGGTCAGGCCCTGTGGTCAGCACCGCGGCATGGCGGCTTTGGATCAGCGCCTGAGTTTGCGCGCAGGTCATGGCACGCGTGTCCGGCCGCGCTTGAGCGGCATTGGCGGCGTACAGGATGACGCCGGCAACAAGGACGATCGACGGAATTTTCATGAGACACCGCGGCTTGAGACGTGAGCTTGCGCTGACGATATGGATCGCGGCTAGAACACCGCAAGGTATTTCAGCAGCGAGAGAATGCCGATGATGATGATGATGATCTGCGCAATCTGTCTCGTGCGGGCATCGAGCGGCAGGCGCTGCACAAGATAGAGCACCAGGATGATCACCAGGAAGGTGATCAGTATGCCGATAAGAACCGATATGCCCATATGCCTGCCTCCGTGCTGCCCCAAGCGGGCCGTTTCCAACGTCGCCGGCGTGGGAATGGTTCCGGCGGTCAGCAGTCGGGGAACGGGAAGACGGTGCGGCGCGTTGATGGACATTATTGGTTGATGGACATTATTGAATGCTGGAAGGCGAAAGAAGTCGCCAGCCCGCAATGATCGCCACGTCCCGCGCTGCCTATTTTCGGGTCACCAGTATCTGATAACACCTTTACGGAACTTGTCCGCAGTTTGCGAGTTATTTACCTCACGATGGCGCGGGATCGCGCAGCAAACAAAGGAAAATGTCATGGGCCTCGGCACAATTCTCATCATTATTCTTATTCTTGCTTTGCTGGGCGGCTTCAGCGGCTTGGGCGGCGGACCATTTTATGGAACGGGATATTATGGTGGCGGCGGCCTAGGCCTGATTCTGCTTATCGTAATCATCCTGGTGGTGCTTGGCCGGCTCTGATCGCTGTCCAGTCCGATCATATGCTTCGCCGAACCGAGAAGATTTGCGCAAGTGGTAAGGGGGCGGCGGCGCACAAGCCAATGGGCAGCGCGCAACGCAAGGATGCGGGTTTCCAGCCCGCGCTTGCCTTATGTCAAACTTTAATGACGGGACCTCGCGAACCGTGCCAAAAAAGCTCGGTTTTGCGGCGGCCGCGGCCGCCCGGAGAGCCCGTCGCTTCTGGCGGGGTTTGCGACGGGCTCTTCAATTCGCAAAAAACCGTCTGTCACCCTTATCCGTTGCCGAGTCCGTAGCAGTCCAGGCAGACGACGCTGTGTCCGGGACAGTTCAGCCGATGTGTTCCCTGCGGGCAGCAATGGCCGTTGGAACTCAGCCAGCGGCCGCATACGAAGACTTTCCGTGCGCCGTGACAGCGCGGGCATTCTCGCGGGCGCATCAATTCCTCCCTCTGCGAGACGAGATTCGCCTCATCAACGAAGTCTGAATATTAAGGCGCGGTGGCGAAAGTTTCAGCCGCCCGCCTGGAAAATGTCCGCATGGGGCGTTGATCGATCGTTCCACGCTTTCCCTTTGCGCCGCGCTTGCTAAAGGTGGTCGCGCGAAGACGCCGGGCAGAGTCTGCCAGGCAAGGCAAGGGCGGACGGGATCTTCTGACGATGACATGGACCGGCGCTGGCGCGCTTTTGATCCTGGTGCTCACTTATGCCGGCGTTGCCGTCGGCCGCATTCCCGGGCTGCGCCTTGACCGTGCCGGAATCGCGCTGCTCGGCGGCGCGGCCATGATCGCGGTCGGAGCGATCAGCATCGAGGACGCCTACCGCGCCATCAATTTCGACACCATCACGCTGTTGCTCGGCATGATGATCGTCGTGGCGCATCTGAAGGTGTCCGGCGCCTTCCGCGCTCTTGGCGGCTTCGCCATCGAGCACGCGCACGCGCCCTTCATGCTCCTGATCATGGTGACGCTTCTGACCGGCGTGCTGTCGGCCTTCCTGGTCAATGACGCGATCTGCCTCGTGATGGCGCCGATCGTCGTCCACGTCACCCGGGTCATCAACCGCAACCCGGTGCCCTATCTCATCGCCACCTGCACCGCGTCGAACTGCGGCAGCGTCGCCACCATCACCGGCAATCCGCAGAACATGGTGATCGGCGCCCTGTCGGGCATTTCCTATCCGGCCTTTTCCGCCGCGCTTGCGCCGGTGGCGCTGTTCGGCCTCCTCGCCGTCATTGTCATCGTGCGCATCGTCTACCGCGCCGAATTTGCCCGCCCGGCCGAACTCAGCCCCGAGGTCTATCGCGGCCGCATGCTGCCCGGCCAGGTGTTGAAGGCGACCATCGTCTGCGTTGCCCTTGCGATCGCCTTCTTCGCCGGCGTCCCCGTCGCCAAGGTGGCGCTGATCGCCGGCGCCTTCCTGCTCGTCACCCGCGCCATCAAGCCGCACCGCATCTACCGCGAGATCGACGGGCCGCTGCTGTTCATGTTCGCCGGCCTGTTCGTCGTCGTGGCGGGCGCCGAGCACACGCTGCTGACGCCGGAGATGGTCGCCTGGGCAAAGACCATCGGCCTCGACGATGTCTGGCGGCTGTCGGGCTTCACCGCCGTGCTCTCCAACATCATGAGCAATGTCCCGGCGGTGCTGGCGCTCAGGCCCTTCATTCCCGGCCTGGAAAACCCCGAACGCGCCTGGCTGGTCGTGGCGATGAGCTCGACGCTTGCGGGCAACTTTACGCTCCTTGGCTCCGTCGCCAACCTCATCGTCGCCGAACAGGCCAAGGCCGCCGGCAAGGAGCTTTCCTTCTCCGCCTTCTTCAAGGTCGGCCTGCCGCTGACGCTGGTCACGCTGCTTGCCGGTACCGCCTGGCTGGCCTTCACCGCCTAGTTTTTTCGGCTTTTTCTGACGCGATAAAATCTTTTCGCGCCCCGTCATCGAATCGATTGCGCAAACGTTTCGATGGTCGTATGGTTTTGCCTGATCCGCCGAAGAGCGGGCGGGAAACGCAATCACAGGGAGGAGCGCTTGCGGGCACTCCGTTCGAGCAGCAATGCCGACAATGGCTGAGGTCGCGCGCCGCGCCGGCGTCTCGGTTTCGACCGTCTCGCATGTCATCAACCGCACGCGTTTCGTCTCGCCCGAAAAGGCGCTGCTGATCAACGACGCCATCGCCGCCATGGGCTACCAACCCAACGAGCTGGCGCGGTCGCTCAAAGTCGCCTCGACCAACAGTGTTGGGCTGGCCATCTCGGCCATCTCCAATCCCTATTTCACCGATATCATCTGCGCCGTCGAGGCTGAATGCACCCGACTTGGCCTGATGGTGTTCCTGTCCGACACCCAGGAAGACCCCGACCGCGAGCTGTCGGTGGTGCGCGCCTTTCATCAGCGCCGCGTTGACGGGGTCATCCTGGCGCCGTCGGGCTCGCCTGAGCGGGCGATCGATTATCTCGCTGACAAGAAGTTGCCTTGCGTGCTGATCGACCGCTTCGCCGACGACCGCTTCGACCAGATCGGCGTCGAGAACGAAACGGCGATGCGCGCGCTCATCGACCATGTCGCCTCCTTCGGCCATAAGCGCATCGGCTACATCGCCGGCCAGCCCGGCCTTGCGACGACGCGCGAGCGTATCGACGCCTTCCGCGCCTCGCTCGCTGCCAATGGACTTGACTGCCTGCCGCGCTATGTCTCGCCCGAGAATGTCGACACGGCGAGCGCCACGGCATCGACCCATGCGATCCTCGCTCTGCCGTCACCGCCCACCGCTTTGGTCACCGGCAACAACATGACGACGATCGGGGCAGTCCGCGCCATCCGCGAGAAGGGGCTTTCCATCCCCGGCGACCTGTCGCTGGTCGGCTTCGACGATTTTGAATGGGCCGACTGTTTCGAGCCGCGGCTGACCTTGGTCGAGCAGCCTTGCACCGAGATCGGCCGCCAGGCCGCCGCCTTGCTCAGCGCGCGCATCGCCGCCAACGCTGCCGCGCCCCGCGCCGTGCGGCTGCAGGCGACATTGCAGGCGCGGCAATCCTGCGCGAGGCCGAAATGAGCGCGCCGCTGCTTTCGGTCACCGGCGCCGTAAAGCGCTTCGGCGGCGTGCAGGCGCTGCGCGGCGTCGATTTCGATTTGAAGGCAGGCGAGATCCATGCGCTGCTCGGCGAAAACGGCGCCGGCAAGTCGACGCTGATGAACCTTTTGTCGGGCGTCTACGCGCCGGACGAAGGCGAGATCCAGATCGACGGCAAGGCGGTGCGCTTCAACAACCCGCGCGAGGCGCAAGCCGCCGGCATCGCCACCATCTTCCAGGAGCTCGATCTGGTGCCGTCGCTCGACGTCGCGGCGAACCTCTTCCTCGGCCGTGAATTGATGCGGCCGGGCGGCCTGCTCGACGTGCCGGCGATGCGCCGCGAGGCGAAGAGACGGCTGGAAGCGATCGAGCTTGCCATCGACCCGGCACGCCTCGTCGCCGACCTCTCGATCGGCCAGCGCCAGGTGGTGGCGATCGTCAAGGCGCTATCCTATGCGTCGCGCGTGCTGATCATGGACGAGCCGACGGCGGCGCTCACCGTCGGCGAGGTCGAGCGGCTGTTCGACATCATGCGCAAGCTCGCCGCCACCGGCGTCGGCATCGTCTACATTTCGCATCGCCTCGAGGAGGTACCCGGAATCGCCGACCGCGTGACGGTAATGCGCGATGGCCGTGTCGCCGGCGTTACGGAGCCGCACGCGCCGCAGGCCGAACTGGTGCGGCTCTTGGTCGGACGGCCGCTGGACGAGCTTTATCCCGAACATTCAAAGACTGCCGGCAAGACGCTGCTCAGCTTGAAGAATGCGAGCTTCAGGCTCGCCCAGGAAAGCGCCGGGTGGCAGCCGCCGACGGGCGTCTCGCTCGACGTCAAGCAGGGCGAGATCGTCGGCCTGGCCGGTATCATGGGGGCAGGGCGCACCGAATTGCTGTCGGCGCTCTACGGCACCGGCCTTGCCGGCCGCTGGGAGGGCGACGTCGCCATCGACGGCCGGCCCGTAAAGCTCAATTCCATCAAGGCCGCGCGCGATGCCGGCATTGCCTTCGTCACCGACGACCGGCGCGGCAGCGGCCTGATGCTGAGGATGGCGGTCGGCCTCAACCTTGTCATGTCGGTGATCCGCCGCATCTCGCCGGCCGGCCTGATGTCGCCGCGCCGCCAGGCCGAGGCGGTCAGGCAATCCTTCGGCCAGTTCGATATCCGCCCCAAGAACCCCGACATCGCCGTCGGCGCGCTGTCCGGCGGCAACCAGCAGAAAGTGGTGCTGGCGAAAGAAATCCTCGGCAACCCAAGGCTCTTGCTCCTCGACGAGCCGACGCGCGGTGTCGATGTCGGCGCCAAGGGCGAGATCTATGCGCGGCTGAGAGCCCTTGCGGCGCAGGGGCTGGGCATATTGGTCGCTTCCAGCGAGATGCCGGAGCTGATCGGGTTGTGCGACCGCATCGTGGTGCTGCGCCAGGGGCGCAATGTGGCGGAATTCAAAGGCGGCGTCGACGAGCACACCGTGCTCGCCGCGGCTAACGGCAGGGAGGCCTGATGTCGGAGCAGAAGATTTCGGTGGCGGCCAATCCGGCGGTGCCTTCAGCGCCCAAGCGCCGCGTCGACCCGTTGGCGATCGTGGTACGCTTCCAGAGCCTGATCGGTCTGGTGCTGGTGGCAATCGGCGGCGTCATCTTCTCGCCCAGGCGCCATGGCGAGATCCTGTTCCTCAATCCCGACAACATCGCCAACATCGTGCGCGCCGTGTCGGAGACCGGCATCATCGCCATCGGCATGACCTTTGTCATCATCACCGCCGGTATCGATTTGTCAGTCGGCGCGGTGCTCGGCCTCTCCAGCGTCGTCACCGCCTCGATGATGATCTCCGGCGGTTTCGGCCTGATCCCCACCATTCTTGCGGTGGTCGTCATGGGCATCGTCTTCGGCATGATCCAGGGCACGATCTCCACGCGCTTCCGGCTGGAGCCGTTCATCGTCACGCTGGCCGGCCTGCAGGCGGCGCGGGGTCTTGCGCTCATCGTTTCCGGCAACCAGTATATCAACATCTCCTATGGCGACGGGCCGGGCCTGGCGCCGCCGGTGTTCGCGGTGCTGGGCGAGCGCCTGTTCGACAACACGGTGCCGGTGGCGACCATCGTCTTCATCATCTTCGCCGCGATCGCCACACTCGTGCTCAATACCACGCGCTTCGGCCGCTACGTCTATGCCGTCGGCGGCAACGAGCGCGCCGCCCGCATCTCCGGCGTGCCAGTGTCGATGGTGAAGATCTCCGTCTACGCCATTACCGGTTTTGCCTCCGCGATTGCCGGCATCGTGCATGCCGGCCAGTTCAACTTCGGCAGTGCCAATGACGGCATGGGCTATGAATTGACGGCCATTGCTGCCGTGGTCATCGGCGGCACCAGCCTGTTCGGCGGCGCCGGCTCGATGGTCGGCACCGTGGCCGGCACCATCATGCTGGGCGCCCTGGCCAACATCCTTCAGCTCAACAACATCACCCCCGCCACGCAGTTGCTCGCGACAGCCGCGATCATCGTTCTGGCGGCAGTGCTTCAATCCCTCGTTCGCCGCCGCGAGGGTTTGGGACGATAGGAGTCTGGCGGCAACCACAATGCAAGAAACCAGAGGTCCGGCACCCCGGCCGGCCGAGGAGGAGAAAGTATGAGAACCAAGTTGAGAGGATCGCGCGCGCTTCGGATCGCGCTCATGGCAGGTGCGGGCCTGTGCATTGCGGGAGCCGCCCAGGCTGCCGACCCGCTGGTGAAGGCCTGCTCCAAGAACGGCCAGTTCGTTATCGGCTTTTCGCAGGCCAACAACGCCGAGCCCTATCGCCAGCACGTCAATGACGAGCTGACGGCGGCCGCCAAGGAAGTGCCGGGCTTCACGCTGCAGATCGCCGACGGCGCCGGCAACGTCAACACGCAGACCTCGCAGGTCGACAATTTCATCACCCAGAAGGTCGATGTCCTGCTGATCTCGCCCTTCGAGGCCGCACCGCTGACGCCCGCCGTTAAACGCGCCATGGACGCCGGCATTCCGGTGATCGAGCTCGACCGCAAGACGGTCGGCGACCCCGGCAAGGACTACACGGCCTTCATCGGCGGCGACAATTTCAAGATTGCCGAGGAAGCCGGCAAGTATACCGCCTCCAAGCTGATGCCCGATGGCGGCGAGGCGGCGGTGCTGGAAGGCCTGCCGAGCTCGACGCCGGCGGTGGAACGCCTTAACGGCTTCAAGGAAGGCGTGAAGGCGAATTCCAAGATCCAGATTGTGGCCGAGCAGGCCGCCGACTGGGTTCCGGATAAAGCCCAGACGGCCTTTGCCGCCATGCTGCAGGCGCATCCCGACATTAAGGTGCTCTATGCCTCCAACGACATGATGGCGGCGGGCGCGCTGCTGGCCGCCAAGGGTGCGGGCAAGGAGGTCAAGATCATCGGCACCGACGGTCTGCCCGGTCCGGCCGGCGGCATCGAGGCGGTGGCCAAGGGCGACTGGGCGGCGACCTTCACCTACCCGACGGGCGCCAAGGAAGCGATCGAGATGTCGAAGAAGATCCTGCTCGACTGCGCGACGTCCGTGGAGCCGACGGTGACGGTGGACACCACCGCGATCACGCCGGAAAACGCAAAGCAGCTCTCCGGCAAGTAGGACAGGCTCTGCGATAGAATGTGTTGCGACAAGGCCCCGCAAGGGGCCTTGTTTTGTTTATGGACCATGTTAAGCCGCCGCTCCACCAACCGAAGGACGACACAAGTGAGCGAACCGACCGTGGCCCAGGCGACCGAAAACATCTATGCCTCGCTCAAGGCGGACAATGCCGACATCGACGCGCATATCGCGGCGCTCAAGGCGGCGCTGGCGCGGGAGGGGATAAAAGAGGCGGTGTTCGATCCGGCCAGGCTGGTGCAGAACAACCGCGCGGGCCGCAAGCTGATGCAGGCTTATTTTCGGCAGCGCGGCGTGATTGTGACGTTTTCGAGCTGATAGGGCCAAGCCCGCCGACCGGGCGCGCCTGAAAAACTGGGTTCCTCGCCCCCGCCGAAGGGGAGAGGTGGCTCGGCGAAGCCGAGACGGCGAGGGGGAGCGCCCCATGCGATTGCCCGCCGTGCCGGCCGACCCTGCATTGCTCAGGGCCCGGCTTGCGAGGCGATCTGCCTTGCTTGCGGAAGTGAATCGCACGTCGCCGCCTTCAGTGCCTGCGCACGGGAAGGTGCGGGCAAAGCCCCGATCCTGCGAACGGCGGCATAGAACCTTGGATAATCGCCTCCGCAAAGATCGAACAGGCGAAGGAACGCCGGAACCTGTTCGCCGTAGACAGCTGTCGCGGCGAGCTTTGCGTTGTTGATGGGGGCGGCGAACCAGGCGTCATATCCACGATATCCAGCCCAGTTCTCGTCGCGCATCTGCCGGTAGCGCACCCGCAGCCTGTCGATCGCGGCTGCCTTGGCGGCCGCCATCTTCTCCGGGGGCCGGGGGCTGCCATAGACCCGCCGCAACTCGTCCCGCGTTTTCGCTATCAGTCCGAGAAAATCCGCGCTGCGCTTGCGGTTGGTTTCATAGCGGCGCAAGCCGGCGCGATTGCCGGTGGCGCGCAGCCATTTCCGCACACCGCTGGTTTCGACCGAAACCGCGAAAGCCTCGTTGAACGCGGAGTCGTTGTTCACATAGATTTTCTGATGCGCCAGCTCATGGAAGATAAGGCTGGCGATATAGGTGTCGTCCTGGCGCAGCATGGTGCTGAGCAGCGGGTCGCTGAACCAGCCCAGCGTGGAATAGGCAGTGACGCCTGAGATGTAGACGTCCAGCCCCTTTCCCTGCAATTCGGCGGCATTTTCAATCGCGGCTTTCCGAGAAAAATAACCCCGGTAAGGAACGCAGCCGAACACCGGGAAGCACCATGTCACCGGCGCCAGCGAAAATTGCGGCGCGGCAAAAACGGCATAGGTCACATCGTCCCGTCCGATGTCGACATAGGAGCGGTAGCTGCTGTTGTTGGGCAGCGCCAGCTCATCCGTGGCAAAGCGGCGTATGGAGGCGGCCGACGTCAGCTTGGCGCGCAACGCCTTCGGCATCGACGGATCGCGGATCAGCCCCCCGACATTCCTGCGCGCCGCCATGATCTCGACATGGCCCTGTATCGACTGTGCGTAATAGGAAACGCTGGTGCACCCGGCCAAGGCGGACGCCATGATGACGGCAGCGAGCAATCGAAAAAAGCGCTTCACAGGTTGCTCACCGCTTGCTCATCTCCGCTTGGAGCAAATGTCGATTTGCCGCCGGAGTCTCAAACAGGCGGGGTGATTTTCGTCAAGGGCTGGAAGGCGTCAGCTTTGCGCCGCATCTCGGTCATCGCGCTGACCACGTCCGCATTTTGCAAGCTGCCATCGTTTGTTCCCTTGCTTGAGGCCGCTTTGCGCAATCGGACTTCCCGATCTGATGCAGATAGGCGGCGAGCACTTACAGGACGTGAATGCGAGGTGACTTCGGCCAATAGGGAGTCTAGGCTCGAATGCCTTTCTACCAGCACAAGAAGAGCGCGCCGCATGCCCCGCTTTCTCGCCGTCTACACCATGAAACCCGAAGACCTCGCCCGCTTTCGCAGCCTGCCCAAGCCCGAGCAGAACGCGATCGACACCGTCGGGTTAAAGCAGTGGGTGGCCTGGGAGAAGAGGAACGCTGCGTCATTCCCCGATCGTGGCGGCATGGTCGGCAGGACGACGCGGGTGACCAAGCATGGCATCGCCGCCGCCGCGAATCCCTTCTGCGGCTATATTGTCGTTGAGGCCGAGACCATCGAGGCCGCCGCCCGCCTCTTCGAGAACCACCCGCATTTCTCTGTCTTTCCAGGAGACGGCGTGGACATCATGCCCTTCCTCACCGACCCCGCGCCCAGTTAATACGGCAAAGCCCGACGCGGGGCCCTGTTTTTGACGACCGCGTCGCGAAGCTGCCCGACACGGGATCGTCAAATCAGAGTGGCTTTCGGCAAGTTGACGCTCTCCACAAGGTGCCGTCAGTGTCGGCGATCTTTCGCCTTGCGCGTTGTGTTCGATAGATAAGAGCGTCAAAAATTATTCCCACCGGACGCGAAATATCTAAGAGTATTATTTTGCCGTATCTTTTCGTCACAGCTAAAATTGGTCAAATATCTAAAAAATTGAATTTTAACGACCAAGTGCCTATCTAACAGATGATTTTCGTTTTCTCGTTTTAAGGCTCAAGGGAGATTTCTTGCATGGCCGAAGGCAACCAGACTATCATGGAAAAAGCTCAAGCGCGCTTTGTCGAACAGCAGAAGAAGACGGCGGAGCGAAACAAGGCGACCGCTGAGTACATGTCCGAGGCGAAAGCCAGGGAGATCAAGACGGCGAGGCTGAGGGAGTTGCGGCTGGCCAAGGAAGAGGCCGACCGCGTGGCGGAAGCGCTGAACCCGACGCCGAAGAAGAAGCGTGCGGTCAAGAAAATTGCCGCAACGGAGGTCAAGTCATGAGCCTGACATTTCCCAACCGCAACCGCAGTTATGACGAAGCCGGCAGGCGCATCCGTTTCGTCGGCCATGACGGCATGTTCCAGATTTCCTTCTCGGTCGCTGCCGATGCGATGGCGAAGATCCGGCCTGGAACCGCCGCCAACGAAGCAGGCTACCTCGCCACGTTCGATACCGAGAGCAACGCCATCCGCGAAGTGGCGGCAAAGGCCTACGGCCGCACGCACAAGAGCATGTATGTGCTGACAGCTGCCGATTTCGGCTGAGTTTTAAGGCATCATCCCCGCCTGGTGGGCGCTCATCGCAGCCATGTTCAGGCTGAGATGGGCCATGATCCAGACCGAGCCGATCACCACGAGCGCGACGATCAGCACGCCGAAGGCGAGCGCAAGCACGTTGTTGGTGTTGTCGGGCCCCGTGGTCAGGTGCAGGAAGAAGACGAGATGCACGCCCATCTGCGCAATCGCCAGCACCACCAGGGCCGAGATCACCGCCGGCTGGTAGATCAGGCCGGTCTGCGCCGCGAGGAAAGAGGCGATGGTCAAAAGGATCGCCAGGCCGAAGCCGAGCAGGTAGCCCGAGAGCCCTCCCGCCAGTTCATGCTCGGTGATGCGCTCCTCGCCGGGCGCTGAATCGCGCCGGTCGAGCTCCTCGTCGGTTCGGCTGTCGATTTCGCTCATGGCGATGCTCCCAGCAAATAGACCAGGGTGAAGATGGCGACCCAGATGATGTCGAGCGCGTGCCAGAACAGGCCGAAGCAGTGGAGCCGCCGCAACATCTCCGGCCTAAAGCCCTTCACCCAGAGCTGCGCCATCATGGTGCCGAGCCACAGCAGGCCAAGCCCGACATGGGTGCCGTGGCAGCCGACAAGGGCAAAGAAGGCCGAAAGGAATGCGCTGCGCGAGGGGCCGGCCTGCTCGCTGGCCATCGCGGCGAACTCCTGCACTTCGAGGAACAGGAAGGCAACACCAAGAAGGCCGGTGACGAGCAGCCAGAACTGGGTGGCGGCCATCGACCGGCGGTGGGTCGCGAGCGTCGCAAGGCCGCCGGTGAAGCTCGAGGTGAGCAGAAGCCCGGTCTGCGCCGCAACCCGCGTCAGCTCGAACAGCTCCTTGCCGGTCGGTCCGCTGGCCGTCGCCTTGGAAAGGACGGCGAAAGCGGCGAAGAAGGCCGAGAACATGATGATGTCGGACAACAGGAAGATCCAGAAACCGTAGGCGACCGTGACGAATTTCGAGGCCGGGCCGCCTTGGCCGTGGCCGGTCGCTGAGAGCGGGCCATGACCGTGCCCGCCGGTGCGGCTCAGCCGATACGGATCGCGCCGCGCGCTGCCGGCGGTGATGTCGCTCATGCTATGCGCTCCCGTCTGCGCATCCAGGCAAGCTGCGCGGCCTTGCCGTCGCGGTCGATGCGTTCGACCTCGGCGGCGGGGATCTCGTAGTCGCCATGCTCGCGCCAGGCGAAGACGACGAAGGTGGCGTAGGCGCCGAGGAAGCCGACGATCGCCAGCCACCAGATATGCCAGATCAGCGCGAAGCCGATCAGTGTGCTGAAGAAGGCGGCGACGAAACCCGTCGGGCTGTTGCGCGGCATCTCGATCGGCTCATAGCTTCCTTCCTCGCCTGCACTTTGCTCGTCTATCGCCCTCTGCTTGACGGTCCAGTAGGGCTCCTCGTTCTCGACATCAGGCAATCGCGCATAGTTGAAGAAAGGCGGCGGGGAGGGCGTCGACCATTCCAATGTACGGCCGTCCCACGGGTCGCCCGTCTCGTCGCGCAGCTCGTCGCGATGCCTGATCGAAACAACCAGCTGCGTGACCTGGCACGCGGCGCCGACGATCATCACGGCGATGCCGAAGGCCGCCACCATCAGCCACGGCGTCCACAGGTCCATGTCGATATGCTGGAGGCGTCGGGTCATGCCGAGCAGGCCGACGATATAGAGCGGCACGAAGACCAGCATGTAGCCGGCAAGCGTGAACCAGAACGCCGCCTTGCCCCAGCCTTCGTGCAGCCGGAAGCCGAAGGCTTTCGGAAACCAGTAGGTGAAGCCGGCGAAGGCGGCGAACAGCACGCCCGAAATGATCACGTTGTGGAAGTGCGCCACGAGGAAGAGCGAATTGTGCAGCATGAAGTCGGCGGGCGGAACGGCGAGCAGCACGCCCGTCATGCCGCCGACGACGAAGGTGGTGACGAAACCCAGCGCCCACAGCATCGGCGTGTCGAAGCGCACGCGCCCGCCATACATGGTGAAGAGCCAGTTGTAGATCTTGACCCCGGTGCCGACTGCGATGACCGAGGTGGCGATGCCGAAGGCCGCATTGACGTCGGCGCCAGCGCCCATGGTGAAGAAATGGTGCAGCCAGACCATGAAGGAGACGATGCAGATGAACATCGTCGCCGCGACCATCGAGCGGTAGCCGAACAGCGGCTTTGACGAAAAGGTGGAGAAAATCTCGGAATAGATCCCGAAGGCGGGAAGCACGAGGATGTAGACCTCGGGATGGCCCCACGCCCAGATGAGGTTGACGAACATCATCTGGTTGCCGCCGGCTTCGTTGGTGAAGAAGCGAAAGCCGAGATAGCGGTCGAGCGTCAGCATGGCGAGCGTCGCGGTGAGGATAGGGAAGGCCGCGACGATCAGCATGTTGGAGGCGAGCGAGGTCCAGCAGAACATCGGCATGCGCAGATAGCCCATGCCGGGCGCGCGCATCTTGAGGATGGTCGTCGCCAGATTGACGCCGGTGAGCAAGGTGCCGACACCGGAGATCTGGATCGACCAGAGATAGTAATCGACGCCGACGCCCGGCGAGTAGGTCGTCTCCGACAGCGGCGCATAAGGCAGCCAGCCGGTGCGCGCGAACTCGCCGACGACCAACGAGATGTTGACCAGCAGCGCGCCGGTTGCCGTCAGCCAGAAGCTCACCGAATTCAGCGTCGGAAAGGCGACATCGCGGATGCCGAGCTGCAGCGGCACGGCGAAATTCATCAGCCCGATGACGAATGGCATCGCGGCGAAGAAGATCATGATCGTGCCGTGGGCCGAAAAGACCTGGTCGTAATGCTCCGGCGGCAGGTAACCTGGCCCGTGGATGGCGAGCACCTGCTGGGTGCGCATCATGATGGCGTCGACGAAGCCGCGCAAAAGCATCAGCGCCGCCAGCACGATGTACATGACGCCGATCCGCTTGTGGTCGACCGAAGTTATCCATTCGCGCCACAGGTAGGGCCAGTATCCTTTGACCGTTACCCAGATCAACACCGCGGCGGCGGCCAGGAAGACGATGAGCGCCGCGCCGAGCGGGATGGGCTGATCGAAGGGAATGGCCGACCAGTCGAGCTTGCCGAGCATCGTCATCCTCCCTGTTTAGGCTCGAGAGTCATGGGGGGCGTCACCGCCTTCGGCCTGATCTTCGGGCTTACCTGCGGCTCGCCGGCGGCGGTTTCGGCCGGTCCCGGGCCTGGCGGCAGCGTTTGCCGCACGATCGCCTCGAACAGGCCCGGCTGCACGTGGCCGAAGGAGGCCGGCGACGCATTGATGCTCTGCCGGGCAAGCTGGCGATAGGCGCTGGCGTTGAGCACGCCGCCGCCGCCATGCAGGGACGAGGCCCAACTGGCGAAGGCGTCGGCCGGGATCGCCCGCACACGGAAATTCATGTCCGAAAAGCCGTCGCCGCTGAAATGCGCCGACAGGCCGAAATAGTCGCCCTCGCGATCGGCCTGCAGGTTGAGCTCCGTCTGCATGCCGTTCATGACATAGACCATGCTGCCGAGCTGCGGCACGAAGAAGGTGTTCATCACGCTGGCCGAGGTCAGCTTGAAACGCACCGGCACACCGGCCGGGATGACCAGCTGGTTGACGGTTCCGACGCCCTGGTCCGGGTAGAGGAACAGCCATTTCCAGTCGAGCGCCACCACCTGGATATCGAGCGGCGGCTGGCTGGAGGCGATCGGCCGGCGCGGATCGAGATGGTAGGACCCATAATAGATCAGCCCGCCAAGGAAGAGGATGGTGAGCGTCGGAATGGACCAGACGATCAGCTCGATGCGGCCCGAATAGGTGAATTCCGGATCGTAGCGGGCCTTGCGGTTGGAGGCGCGGAACATCCAGGCAAAGGCAAGCAGCGCCACCAGCGTCGGAATGACGATGACCAGCATGACCGCCAGCGAGTTGAGCAGGATCGTGCGGTTGCCTGCGCCGATCGGGCCCTGCGGGTCAAGCACGCCTCCCGCGCAGCCGGAGAGCGTTGCGATCGCGGCGATCCAGAGGCGGCCTTGCCCGGGTCTACGGATGCTGGAACGGATCATGCGCGGCAGGAACGGTCGGTGGGATGTCATGGCCGTGAATGCCGGCACGGTGTCGGCGTTTGAGAAACCCGCCTCGGTGAGAGGCGCGTCTTGCGGCATCTTCCATCTGAAGTCTCCCCGGACAGACGTTGAGACACTTCCCCAGATACCACACAACTGCTGGACACGGCACCCAACTCGAGCACTCGCCGCTGTTCCTCAGAGGTGGTTTGCCCGATGGCTTGGACGGGCTGCGCAAGAGATAGGGCGTGGCTCCGCGCCGACCAGACGCCATCTCCGCGGGCCCGACAGAATATCGCAACCGCTTCGGCTTCGCAGAAGGCCCGGTACTGGGCCTTGTTGCCTTTAATGAGCTATGGTGTTGCGGCAATCACCGCTCATGCGACAACGCGCGGATCGCGCCGCGAAGTTCCGCCAGGCCCCGCAACCGGCCGATCGCGGCATAGCCCGGCGTAATGCGTTTGGCCGGCGAGAGGTCGTCGAGCATGCGGTGGCCATGGTCGGACCGGAAGACGATCTCTTTCTCGGACGGGCGACGGCGGTCTTCTTCTAGCAGGGCCGCGATCAATGCGATCATGTCGACGTCGCCGTCGAGATGATCGGATTCATGGAAGGATCCATCGGCCTGGCGCCGCGTCGAGCGCAGATGCGCGAACGCAATCCGCGGGGCGAAGCGGCGCGCCATGGCGGGCAGGTCGTTGCCGGCGTTCACGCCGAGCGAGCCGGAGCAGAGGCAAATGCCATTGGCGGGCGAGGGCACGGCGTCGAACAGCGCGGCATAATCCTGCGCGTTGGAGGCGACGCGCGGCAGGCCGAACAGCGGCCGCGGCGGATCGTCAGGATGCAGCGTCAGCGTGACGCCGAGTTCTTCCGCCACCGGCGCGACCTCCTGCAGGAACTCCGTCAGGTGCCGCCGCAGCACGGCGGCGTCGATGTCGCGATAGGCGACAAGCTTGTCGCGGAAGGCGGCGATGGTGAGCGGCTCGGTCGTCGAGCCCGGCAGCGCGCTGGCAATCACCATGATCAGGTAGTCGATGTCGGCCTGGGTCATCGCCTCGTAAGTCGCCCGCGCCGCCTCGCGCATTTCGGGCGAGTAGTCGGCCTCGGCGCCCGGCCGTTCCAGGATATGCAGGTCGAACGCGGCAAAGCGCGTCTGGTCGAAGCGCAGCGCCTTGGCGCCGTTGGGCAACTCCCATTCAAGATCGGTGCGGCACCAGTCGATGACCGGCATGAAATTGTAGCAGACGATGCGGATGCCGCAGCGCGCGACCGCCTGCAGGCTGGCGATCCACGCATCGATGGAACGGCGGGCCTGCCGGCCCAGGCGCTTCACGTCGTCGGGGATGGGGATCGACTCGACGACCGTCCAGGCAAGCGGCGAGCGGCTGCCGTCGGCGATCAACGCCATCCGCTCCTCGACAGCTTTTGTCGTCCATGCCTCGCCGACCGGCACCTCGTGCAACGCCGAGACGACCTCGGTTGCGCCGGCCTGCCGGATGTCGTTCAGGCTCACGGGATCGTTCGGCCCGAACCAGCGCCAGCTCTCTCGCATATGTCCTCCTGAAATTGGTCAGGCCACATTACCTCTTGATCAGTTGACCGGGCAAGCCTTAGAATGGCTTTCGCGAATGGAGGAAAAGCGATGCCGTTCCAGGCGGTCGCGCCGCAAAGATTGTATGAGCAGGTCGCCGAGCAGGTGAGCGGACTGATCGCGGCCGGCGAATTCCGCGCCGGCGACCGCTTGCCGCCGGAGCGCGATCTTGCCCGCAAGCTGGCGGTGAGCCGGCCGGTGCTGCGCGAGGCCATGGTGGCGCTGGAGCTTGCAGGCTGGGTCGAGGTGCGCAGCGGCGCCGGAACTTATGTCAGGGCCTCCGGACGGACCGCGCTCAAGATCGTCAATGCCGGACCCAGCGCCTTCGAGCTTCTTGCCGCGCGCCGCACCATCGAGGGCGAGGTCGCAGCGCTCGCCGCAGTCGCCGCCACGGAAACGGACGTTGCCGACTTGCGTGCGTTGAATGAAGAGATCGGGCGCCAGACCGCCTCGGGCCAGACCGGCGTCGAGGCTGACGGCGCTTTCCATCGCCGTCTGGCGGAGGTCACCGGCAATGCGGTGCTGGTCGACATCGTCAGCCATTTGTGGGCGGGCATGAACGGGCCGATCCTGACGCGCTTCCACGACCTCACCAACCGCCCGGGCAAGCATCGCACCAACATCGCCGACCACGAGGCGATCGTCGCCGCGGTCGGCCGCCATGACGCGGCAGCCGCGCGGCAGGCGATGGCTGTCCATATCGGTCATGTCGAGGCGGTCTTCGCCGAAGACATCGCTGAAACGACCGCGCCGACGAGGGCGGGCTGACCATGAGTTGCAATCGGAACTGAGACGGAAATCGCATAAATTAAGGGAGGAAACCTTGAAATACCGTGATATCAGCCGCCGGACATTCGCTGCCGGAGCAGCAGCAACCGGCCTCGCGGCCTTCTGGCGTCCGGCATTCGGCGCGAAGCTCGCCATGCCGACCTCGCCGGTCGATCTCAACGTGGTCGACGTCGCAGGCAACCTTGCCCTCACCCAGAAGGCGATCGAGGCCTATGCCGCGGCCAAGCCGCAGGTCGTCGGCCGCATCAACTTCACCAAGGCTCCCGCTCCCGAACTGCCGGGCAAGCTGAAGGCCCAGCAGGACGCCGGCCGGGTCGACATCGACCTCGTGCTGACCGGAACCGACGCACTCTCGGCTGGGGTGACTCAAGGGCTCTGGGTGCCGTTGCTGCCCGACCGCCAGGATTCGCTGCCGAACCTGCAGGACATCTACCTGCCGGCAGCCTGGAACATGCAAGGTCTGGCGCAGGGCCAGGGCGTGGTCGTCACTTATTATCCGTCCGGACCGCTGATCGAGTATATGCCCAGCGCCGTGCCGCAGCCGCCCAAGACCGCGGCGGACCTGCTTGCCTGGGCGAAGGCCAATCCCGGTGGCTTCATCTATGCCCGGCCGGCCAATTCGGGACCCGGCCGCACCTTCATCATGGGTCTGCCCTATATTCTCGGCGATTCCGATCCGAAAGACCCGGAGAAGGGCTGGGACAAGACCTGGGCCTATCTCAAGGAACTCGGCGAAACGATCGAATACTATCCGACCGGAACGGGCGCGACCATGAAGGAGCTCGGCGAGGGTACGCGTTCTATGACGGCCTCGACCACCGGCTGGGACATCAATCCGCGTGTGCTCGGCACCGTGCCGAAGGAAGCAGCTGTCGCTGCGCTGCAAGGCTTCCATTGGGTTGCGGACGCACACTACATGGCCGTGCCGAAGGGCGTCGGCGACGACAAGCTCGCTGTCCTGCTCGACCTGATGAACTGGCTGCTGCAGCCTGCCCAGCAGGCCTATACGTTCGACAACGGCTACTTCTATCCGGGTCCGGCCGTGAAAGGCGTCACGCTCGATCAGGCGCCCAAGGAAAGCCAGGACGCCATCAAGGAGTTCGGCCGGCCTGAATATGATGCGCTGATCTCGGGCAATCCGATCGAACTGCCGCTCGCCCCGGACAAGCTGGTTATCGCCTTCCGCATCTGGGACGAGCAGGTCGGCGGCCAGAAGGTCAAGAAATGACGGGAATGTCCGGCGCATTCCGGGAGCTGCGCCTTGACGGCGTCGGTCGCGATTTCGGGGGGCTCTCGGCACTGCGGGATGTCGATCTGACGATCAGGCAGGGCGAATTCATCGCCCTGCTTGGGCCGTCCGGCTGTGGCAAGTCGACGACGCTGAACTGCATCGCCGGCCTGCTGCCGCTTACCCACGGCTCCATCCGGCTCGACGAGCGCCGCATCGACCGGCTGCGGCCGGAGGAGCGTGGCTTCGGCATGGTGTTCCAAAATTACGCCCTGTTCCCCCACATGACGGTGCGCAGGAATATCGGCTTCGGGCTCGCCATGCGCAACCGGCCGAAGGCGGAGACCGATCGCAAGGTCGACGAGGCGTTAGCACTGGTGCGGCTGCAGGCGCAGGCTGCGAAGCTGCCCGGCCAACTCTCGGGCGGCCAGCAGCAGCGTGTGGCGATCGCCCGCGCCATCGTCATCGAGCCGCCGCTGGTCTTGATGGACGAGCCGCTTTCCAATCTGGACGCCAAGCTGAGGCTCGAGATGCGCGGCGAGATACGGCGCATCCACAATCTGCTCGGCTCGACTACGATTTATGTCACCCACGACCAGGACGAGGCGCTGTCGCTGGCGGACCGCATCGTGGTGATGCGCGACGGCGTCGTGCGCCAGGTTGGCACGCCGGCCGAGCTCTATTCCCGGCCGGCGCATGCCGACGTGGCCGAGTTCATGGGCTTCCGCAATCTCATCCCGGGCCGCATTGCCGGGCAGAACGGCACATTCCAGCGTCTGAGCATCGATGCGGCCACCATGGAGGGCACGGCCGTCGAGCCGATCGCGACGGCGGATGCGCGGGTGGCGATCCGGCCGGAGGATCTCGTCGTCCGCCAGGCCGGTCCGCTCCAGGCAATTGTTGAGTCCTCCGAATATCGTGGTCGCAGCTTCTTCGGCACCGCCAGAACATCGCAGGGGCTGGAGCTGTTCTTCCGTTCCGACCGGCCGGTGCACGACGGCGAAACCGTGCGGCTCGCCGCCGATCCGGGCCACGTGCTCGTCTATGCCGGAGACAAGGCCCCGTGAGCACCGTCCCGCCTGTCGAGGTAGGGCGCCATGAGCGGCCGCCGCTGTCGGCCCGCCTCGCCGCGCGCGGGCTGGACGGTGTGACGCTGCTCGTTTTGCCGGCCGCGGCTTTCGTTATCCTGCTGTTCGTCTATCCCTTCCTTTACGGGCTGTGGCTGTCGTTCCAGCCGAAGGAAGGCGGCATGTTCGCCAACTACGCCAGGTTCTTCTCCGATCCGTTCCTCTACCAGACGATTTCCAGGACGCTGTGGATCGCCGTGCCCGCGACGCTGTTCAATGTCATCGCCTCGGTGCCGGTCGCCATGCGCGTGCGGCTGCTCCGCAACCAGCGGCTGCTCACCACCATCCTGATCCTGCCGATCACCCTGGGCACGGTGCTGGTCGCCGAAGGCATGCTCAACTATCTCGGCCCGAAAGGCTGGATGAACCAGGTGCTGATCCTGTTCGGCCTGGTCGGGCGGCCGATCCGGCTGATCCATAATTACTGGGGCGTGTTCCTGTCGCTGGTGATCACCGGCTTTCCCTTCACCTTCCTGCTGACCCTGTCCTACATCACCGGCATCGACCCTTCGCTCGAACAGGCGGCGGCGACGCTCGGCGCCAACGCCCGCCAGCGCTTCGTCAACATCGTCTTGCCGCTGCTTGCCTCGGGCCTGGCGATCACCTTCTGCCTGTCCTTCGTTCAGGCCTTCGCGGTGTTCCCGTCGGCCGTGCTGCTCGGCGCGCCGGCCGGCCCGACCCGCGTCATCTCGATCGCCGCCTACGAGGCGGCGTTCGAGCAGTACGACTATTCGCTGGCCTCGGCGATCGCGATGGTCATGGCTGCGGTCCAGCTCGTCATCGTGATTGCCGTTCTTGGCGCACGCGCGCTCCTCTATCGCGGCTCCGCCGCCGGCGGGAAGGGTTGACGATGGCGGCGGCACGGACCAGGCGGACGGTCGGCGAGAAGCTGTGGGCGACGGCGGTCTGGATGCTGGTCGCCTTCTTCGTCCTCAACATCTTCGCCCTTGTTGCGACGGTTGTCGTCAACTCCTTCGCCACGCGTTGGCTGGGCACATGGCTGCCGGCCGGCTTCACCGATCGCTGGTATGGCAGCGCCTGGAGCGAGTTCCAGCTCGGCTATGTGCTGATCGCGACCTTCGAGATCGTCGGCGCCGTGGTCGTCATCTCCGGTCTGGTCGGCGTGCCGGCGGCCTATGCCCTTGCCCGCCGCGACTTTCCCGGCAAGCGGGCCGTGATGCTTTTGTTCCTGCTGCCGATCCTCGTTCCGCCGATGACCTACGGCATCCCGCTCGCCACCGTGCTCTATTCGACGCCGTTCGGCGGCACGATGTGGGGGGTGATCCTCGCCAACCTCGTGCCGACCGTGCCCTTCGTCATCCTGGTGATGATCCCGTTCATCGAGCAGATCGATCCGAAGATCGAACAGGCCGCGCGCGTTTTCGGCGCCAACACGCTCAGGCTGTTCATCCACGTGCTTGCGCCGCTGCTTGTGCCGGGCGTGCTTGCGGCGCTGCTGCTGGTGCTGGTGCGCACCATCGCCATGTTCGAACTGACCTTCCTGACCGCCGGCCCGACCAGCCAGACGCTCGTCGTCTCGCTTTACTATGCCGTGTTCGCTGCCGGTGTCCGCGCCGGGCAGTCGATCGACGCCATGGCGGTCATCTACATGATCACCACGCTGATCTGGCTGCTGATTGCGCTGCGCTTCGTCAGCCCGACACAGATCGTCACGCGCGCCAAGCAGCAGCCGGCCCATCGATAGGTCCGGGCGGCTGGAATGGCAGCTGGAGCATCTTGCAGCCGATGGCGATGAGGCGGCCGCCGGGCTCCGGCGGCGGAGCGGCTTTGGAATCGAAGGCATGGTCCTTCTATCGGAGGGATTCTCGCGCTAGGGTGGTGACAAGCCGCGTGGCGCCAGCATCGGCGCAAGCACAACCGGCATCACTAACGGAGTGAAGTCTTGTCCGAGCTTGTGACGATCTTTTCCATCCTGGGCGTTTTCCTGTTGGGCGCGATGAGCCCCGGGCCAAGCTTCGTCGTCGTCTCCCGCATCGCGGTCGCCGGCGAACGCAAGGACGGTCTGGCCGCCGCCATCGGCATGGGCATTGGCGGCTTCATCTTCGCCACCATTGCGGTCGCGGGCCTGACCGCGCTGCTTGTCCAGGTTGCCTGGCTGGATATCTTTCTGCGCATCGCCGGCGGCGCCTATCTGTTATGGATCGGCATAAAGATCTGGCGCGGCGCCAACGAGCCGATCGAGATCGGCACCGATGTGTCGGCTCGCGCCGGCTCGTTCTGGCGGGCGCTGCGCCGCGCGGTTCTCGTGCAGCTCGCGAACCCGAAGACCGCCATCTTCTATGCCTCGATGTTCGCCGCCATGCTGCCGGCCTCGCCGCCGCTCTGGATGCTGCTCGTGCTGCCGCCGCTGCTCTTCTGCAACGAGTTCGTCTGGTACGCGATCGTCGCTTTCGCCTTCTCATCGAGCAGGCCGCGCTCGGCTTATCTCGGCGCCAAACACTGGATCGACCGCGCCGCCGGCGCCGTGGTCGGAGCGCTCGGCCTGAAGCTGATGGTCGAGGGCATGGCCGCGGCGCGCCGGGGCTTCAGCGGATAGCACGCCCAGTGGCATCGTCGACAGGCGGGCATAGCCCGCCTGTCGACAAGGCGAGGCAACCGGATCCCCTGCCTCATGAAACCTTCTGATTTCCAGGCCGTTGTCGGCGATGTCCGACGCGAAACCCAAACCGAAACCGGCCGGCGGCGCCGGACAGCGCAGTGCCCGCAAACCGCGGCGGCAGACGCCGCGCAAGAATGCGTCGCGCCAAAAGGCGTCGAGTGAAGAAAAGCGCCATGAGGAGGCGCGCCAACAGCAGCCCCGCGGCGAGAAGCCTAGCGAAGACAAGCTCCGCCGAGACGAGTCCGGCGAAGACAAGCCCCGCGACCAAGACAAGCCCCGCGAGAAGAAGCATTCGGCCGTCGAAGCGGCCTCCGAGGTTGTCGGCGAGGCTGCACCGCCGCCGCCGGATCCGGTCGAACCCGATCCGGAGCTGACGCCCGAAGAAGCCGCGCAGGCGCGCAAGAAATACCTGTTGCGGCGGTTCTGGATCGGCGGGCGCGGCTACTGGGGCAGGCACGGCGACAAGCTCGCCTGGCCGTTGACGATCGGGCTCCTGGTCCTGATCAGCGCCAATGTCGGCTTCCAGTATGGCATCAATGTCTGGAACCGCTCGATCTTCGACGCCATAGAGCAGCGCAACGCCCACACGGTCTATGTGCTGAGCGCCGTGTTCCTGCCGCTGGTCGCCGGCAGCATCGGCCTCGTCGTCGCGCAGGTTTACCTGCGCATGACGATGGAGCGCCGCTGGCGTTCTTGGCTCACCACCGCGGTCATCGCGCGCTGGCTGGCCAACGGCCGCTACTATCAATTGAACCTCGTAAGCGGCGACCATCAGAATCCCGAGGCCCGCATCTCGGAGGATCTGCGCATCGCCACCGAGTCGCCCGTCGAATTCATCGCCGGCGTGCTCAACGCGTTCCTGGCGGCCTCGACCTTCATCGTGGTGCTGTGGACGATCGGCGGGGCACTCAGCTTCACGCTCGGCGGCTCGACCATCACCGTGCCCGGCTTCCTCGTCATAACCGCCGTAATCTATGCCGTGATCACCTCCACCTCGATGTTCGTCATCGGCCGCGATTTCGTGCAGCTCTCGGAGCAGAAGAACCAGGCGGAAGCCGAATTCCGCTATGTCCTGACGCGCGTGCGAGAAAACGGCGAAAGCATCGCCCTGCTGGGCGGCGAGGAGGAGGAGAACAGCGGCATCGACAGGACTTTTGGTGGCGTGCTGAGGCGCTGGGCGCGGCTCACCGGCCAGCACATGCGCACCGCACTTGTCTCGCAAGGCTCGAGCCTGTTCGCGCCGGTGGTGCCGGTGCTGCTGAGCGCGCCAAAATTCCTCGACGGCACGATGTCGCTCGGCCAGGTCATGCAGGCGGCTTCCGCCTTCGCCATCGTGCAGGCCGCGTTCGGCTGGCTGGTCGACAATTACCCGCGCCTGGCCGACTGGAACGCGTCGGCCCACCGCATCGCCTCGCTGATGATGTCGCTCGACGCGCTGGAGCGCGCCGAACAGAACGACACTCTGGGACGCATCCAGCACGGCGAAACGGCAGACGGTGCGATCCTCAGCCTCAACAATCTGTCCGTGACGCTGGACGACGGCACTTCCGTGGTCAAGGAAACCGAGGTGATGATCGAGCCGGGCGAGCGGGTGCTGGTCTCAGGCGAATCCGGCACGGGCAAGTCGACGCTGGTGCGGGCCATCGCCGGCCTATGGCCATGGGGCAGCGGCAGCGTCGATTTCCGCCCCGACAGGCGGCTGTTCATGCTGCCGCAGCGCCCCTACGTCCCGACAGGCACGCTGCGCCGTGCCGTTGCCTACCCCGCCGCCGCCGACAACTGGACGAGCAAGGAAATCAAGGCTGTCCTCGACAAGGTCGGTCTCGCCTATCTCGCCGCCAAACTTGAGGAAGAGGCGCCGTGGGACCAGACGCTGTCGGGCGGCGAAAAGCAGCGACTGGCATTTGCACGGCTCTTGTTGCATGCCCCCGACATCGTCGTGCTGGACGAAGCGACTTCGGCGCTGGACGAGAAGAGCCAGGACAACATGATGGGAATCGTGATGCGCGAATTGCCCAAGGTCACCATCGTCAGCGTGGCGCACCGCGCCGAGCTCGAAGCCTTCCATACCCGCAAGATCACGCTGGAGCGGCAGAAGGGCGGCGCCAGGCTGGTCAGTGATGTCAACCTCGTCCCGCTCAAGCGCAAACGGAATTTGATCCAGCGGGCGCTTTGGGGGAGTGGGGCGTGGACCCAGGGACGGCCGGGGCCGAAATAGGGCTCAGCCGCGACATGCCGGTCGGCAATCTACTGGCGAAGTCCTTGTTGCGTGTGCCGTCCAGCGCTCCTCTAACTTCTCAGGTCTTCTGCCGCCCTTTGGACTTGGCGCGTAGCGACGCGCCTAAAGCCGCAATGCCGAGTGCCGGCTGCGAAGCCAGAGATTCGCGGACTTGCACAGGCCGAATGGCGGAATGCTGGCTGGACAGGTTGAGTGCCTGAAGAAAAGAATAGCGGAGGCACGGTTCCAGCCGCGCTGAGAACCGCGGAACATCCACCGCGCGGGGGCGTTGGTTTGACGCCCGGCGCCGGACAACGAGGCCTCCGGTTCCCGATGATCATGACGCGGTCCAGCATCCAGCAGGCAACGCGATGAACGACACAAATACCATCAATATCATCAAAGAACGCCTGATTGGTACCTGGATGCTTGTCGAGTAGTCGGAGCAGCAAGAAAACAAGAAAGGAGAAACGCGATGCCGGACAAGAAAACCATCGAGAAGGCGCAAAAGGACAAGCGCGAAGGCAAGTCGCCGACCACCCAGGCCGGCGAGTTTGTGCACGAAGAGATTGACAAGATCCGCCGCGGCGAGCACGGAGCGCGCTCGACGAAGCAGGCCATCGCCATCGGCCTTTCCGAGGCGCGCCGCGCAGGGGTCGACCTGCCGCCGCCCAAGAAAGGCAAGGCCAAGGAGAGTACACGCAAGAGCGCGGAATACGCCTATGAGGCGGGCCAGGGAGAGCGCAAAACGCAGCGCCGCCCGAAGGTCTCGAAGGCTGTCTCCGAGGTGCTTGAGCATGAACCGAAGAGCACGGCATCACATCAGGCGCTGTCACGGCAAACCAAAGGCGCGGCATCACGCCGGACCGTGAAGGAACGTTCGGCTGCGGCCAAGAAGGCCGCCGAGACGAAGGGCGCATCCGGCCGCTCGGCCGCCGCGCGCAAGGCAGCGCAGACCAAGGGGGCGGCTGGACGAAAAAAAGCAGCGCGCAAGGCTGCCGAGACGCGTGCGGGCCGCACCTAGTCTAGCCCGGTGGTTCGCGACGATAGCGGGGGAGAGAGAAGGGCACACGGTCATCGGGCCATAGAGTGCGGCGAACTCGGCAAGGCAAGGCCGATGCCGACGAGGCTGGCCTCTATCACGTCCTTCGCCAGCCGCTTCCGTCATGAGTTCAGGCCGGCCTGCCCGTCACGTCACCGCCGCGCGGCGCCTGTAGGTCGCATTGTCCCAAAGCCGGTTCGTCATCACGTCTTCGAGGATGTCGACAGCGGCCAGAATATCCTCGCGGCCGATATAGAGCGGCGTGAAGCCGAAGCGCATGATGTCGGGGGCGCGGAAATCACCGATCACGCCGCGCGCGATCAGCGCCTGCATGGCGGCGTAGCCGTCCGGGAAACGGAACGACACCTGGCTGCCGCGCCGGTTTGGGTCGCGCGGACTGGCGAGCGCCAGCTCGGGGCAGCGCGCCTCGACCTCGGCGATGAACAGTTCGGAGAGCTCGATCGAGCGCGCGCGGAGATCGTGCAGGTCGACCTCGTCCCACACCTCGAGCGCCGCCTCGAGTGCGGCGAAGGACAGCAGCGGCGGCGTGCCGATGCGCAACCGCTCGACGGTTTCGGCCGGCCGGTAGTGCAGGTCGAAATCGAACGGCGCGCCATGGCCGAGCCAGCCCGAAAGGGCAGGGCGCGCGCCGGCGATATGCTGCTCCGCGACATAGATGAAGGCCGGCGCGCCGGGGCCGCCATTGAGGTATTTATAGGTGCAGCCGACGGCAAAATCGGCGCGCGCGCCGACAAGATCGATCGGCATGGCGCCGGCCGAATGAGCGAGATCCCAGATGGTGACCGCACCGGCGGCGTGGACTTTCGCGGTGACCCCGCCCATGTCGTGGATGCGCCCGGTGCGATAGTCGACTTCGGTCAGCATGACCACCGCTACATCCTCGTTAATCGCCGCCTCGACATCCTCCGGTTCCGGCGTGCGCAGTTCATAGCCGCGGTCGAGCAGCGCGATCAGCCCTTCCGCCATATAGAGGTCGCTCGGGAAATTGCCGCTGTCGGAGAGAATGACGCGCCGCTGCGGCCGCAAGGCAAGCGCCGACGCCAATGCCTGGTAGACCTTGATCGACAAGGTGTCGCCGACGACGACGCTGTTTGGCGGCGTGCCGATCAGCCTGGCGATCCTGTCGCCCACCGTGCGCGGCTTGGCGATCCAGCCGCGCGTGTTCCAGGCGCGGATCAGGTCCTTGCCCCATTCCTCGGTCATCAGCCGGTTCACCGCTGCCACCGCCGCCTTGGGCAACGGCCCGAGCGAATTGCCATCGAGATAGATGACGCCGTCGGGCAAATCGAACAACTGGCGCGTCCTGGAAAAATCGGTCATCTGGAAACCTGATGGAATCTGGCCGGTCTTGGCAGCCCGCGCAGAAAACACTGCTTACGGCCGAGGCGCAATGTGGCTAAGCCATGCGATGTTGCAGCCAGCCCAAATGAAACAGGCATTTGCGGACACTGGCGGAACGGGCATTGAGACGAGGAATCATGGATTACGACAGCGCCTACGCCAATAGCGCCTTCATCGCCGGCGCCGAGACCTATCCGCCGCGCTGGGAGCGCGAGGCGGCCGCCTTTCGTAGCGCGCTCGGCGCGCGCGCAAAACTCGGCCTCGCCTACGGGCCGCTTGAGCGAAACCGCTTCGACCTGTTCCTGCCGCAGGGCGAGGCGAAAGGGCTGCTGGTCTTCGTCCATGGCGGCTACTGGCTGGAGACCGGCCGCGAAAGCTGGTCGCATCTCGCCGCCGGCGCCGTCGAGCGTGGTTTTGCGGTCTCGATGCCTTCCTACACGCAGGCGCCCGCCGCGCGGATACGCGACATCACGCAGGAAGTCGCACGCTCCATCGAGGCCGCATCGACGCTCGTGAGCGGACCGGTGGTGGTGACCGGCCATTCCGCCGGCGGCCATCTTTCAGCCCGCATGGGCTGCGCCGACATGCGCCTCGCGGCCGATGTCGTGCGGGTCGTGCCGATCTCGCCGCTGTCCGATCTGGAGCCACTTGCCGCCACCAGCATGAACGCCGAATTGCGCCTCGACGCGGCGGAAATTGCCGCCGAGAGCCCGGCCAGGCTGGCACTGCGTTCGGATTGCTCCGCCCATGTCTGGGTCGGCGCCCAGGAGCGTCCGTCCTTCCTTTGGCAGGCAAGGCTGCTGTCGGAGGCATGGAACTGCCCCTGGACGCCGGCCACCGGAAAACACCATTTCGACGTGTTCGAGGATCTGACCGATGCCAGGTCGGATCTCGTCGGCGTCTGCCTCGACGCGGTCGCTTGGCAAAGCGGTCTATAGAAGGGCCGGCGGCAAGTCGGGCCGCCGGTCCGGACAGCTCAGGGCGAGACGTCGAGATGACCTTTCATGTTCGGGTGGAAGCGGCAGAAATAGTCGACTGCTCCCGCCGTCTTCAGCGTCGTCCTGCCCTTCGACTTCGGCGCGATCATCACCTCCCAGCCGCCCTTCACCGTGGCGGTGTGGGCAAGCGCGTCCTTGTTCACCCATTCGATCGTGTCGCCGACCTTGGCTTCGACGCTTGCCGGTGAAAAGACCAGCTTGTCGATCGTCACCTCGATCGTGGCCGCCGACACCGGCCTGGCTACGAAGGCCAGCGCCAGGGCGCCGAAAAGCGTCAACGCGCCCGCTTTCATTTCAGCATGCCGGCGACGTGTTCGGCATGCTGCTCATGGCCCTGGAAGATCTTCAGGCCGGTTTCGAGCAGGCTCTTCAGCTCGGCATTGCTGGCCGAGGGGATGAGCAGCGTTTCCAGCGCGCTGTCGACCTGCTTGTGATAGGCGACCTCGCTTTCGATATAGGCTTTATCGAAAGCGGCGCCCTTCAACTTGGCGAGCTTGGCGCGTTCCTCCTTCGCCGCCTTGGTCAGCGACTGGCTGGTGGCGTTGTCTTCCGGCGTGACTTTCAGCTTCTTGACCAGGTCCAGCGCCTGCTTGTTCACCGCCACATGGTCGCGCTCCATGTCCTTGGCGAAATCGACGATCTCCTTGGTCTTCGACTTCTTGATCGCCAGCTTGGCCGCCTCGATGTCGATGGTGCCTGCCGTATAGGCGATATGGGCGATCTGCGGGTCGGTCGGCTTGTCGGCGGCCTGCGCCAGCGGTGCGGCGCTGACAAGAAGCAGGCCGGCAAGGGCTGCGGTCGGTCGGTTAAACATGGCATCTCCTTCGCCCGGCAGCTTTTGCCAAGGCTTCATCTGGGGTTGACGCACATTGGATGCGGGCGGCGGCAAAACGTTCCCCAAAAATCAGCTCTCGACGCCGAGCCTTCTCATCACCGCCTGGGTCAGCCGCTCGCAGCGCCGGCCGGCGAAGGGGAAGGCATCGAGCAGCACAGGCCCGATCTCGTCGTCCAGCGCCTTGCGCACCAACGCGCGGGCGCGGTGCAGCCTGGTCTTCACCGTCTCCGGCTTGACGCCGAGCAGGTCGGCGGTTTCCTCGATGCTGAGGCCCTCGATGACGCGAGCGACGAAGACGGTGCGATAGACATCGGGCAGACTGTCGGTCGCCCGTTCGACAAGGCCGAGGATCTGCCGCTGCGCCATCGTCCGCTCCGGATCGTCGCTTGGATTCAAGGGGAAGCGGATGATCTGCGCCTCCGGATTGTCTGCCATCACCACCGTACGCTTGCCTTTACGCAGCCGGCCGAGCGCCTCGTTGATGACGATGCGCGACAGCCAGGTGGAGAGCGAGGCATCGCCGCGAAAGGCGCCAAGATTGGAAAAAGCCCGAACATAGGCCTCCTGGACGATGTCCTCGGCCTCGGCGTCGTTGCGCACCACGCCGCGCGCGATGCGGTAGAGCCGCTGGTTGTGCGTCTTGATGATCAGGCGAAAGGCATCCGCCTCGCGGGCCAGCGCCCGGCGCACCAGCGCCATGTCGCCGTTTGAGGCAACCGCAGCCGCCGGTATAGCAAGCTTCCTCATCGTGACCCTGATCTCTCCCTGCAGACGATTCCGTCGCGCATTGGACGCGCCTGCCGGAAAAAGGTTCCCGAAGCTGGCGGCCTGCCGCTACGCTACAGCCTTGAGCGGCGCCTTGTCTGCCGCCGGCATGCGCGCGGCGGCCGCCAGAAGGTCTGTCTGGGTGATCAGGCCGAGAATGCGTCGCTCGGCATCGACGATCACCACCGCGTGGCTGCGCCCGTCGGTGAGCACCGGAAGCAGGCTCATCGCCGGCGTCTCGGGCGAAGCGGTGCCTGCCTTCGACATGACGCTCTTCACCGTGTCGATCGCCCTGGTCAGCTCGCGCAGGCCGACGGCTCCGGCCAGCCTTGCCTCGGCGTCGACCACCGGCAGGGTGCGAAGGTTGTGGTCGAGCAATTGCATTCGCGCCTCGTCGGTCGACGCATGCTCCGGCACCGAGATCACGTCGCGGGACATGATGTCCTGGCAGAGCAGCGTCCGGTGCGAGCGCACCATCGCCTGCAGCTCGACCTGGCGCAGCAGCCGCTCGAGGTCGTCGCGGTCGATGTCGAAGGTTTCGTCGAGCGCCTTGAGCGCCGCATCGACATCCTCGGGCCGGAAGCCAACGCGCTCGGTCGGCGGCCGGTCGGAAGTGCCGTGGCTGTTCGCGGTCGGCACATGGACATGCGGATAGTTGCGCCGCGACAGCAGGTGGAAGAAGAAGCCGAGCGCGACGAGGATGGTCGAGTTCAGCGCCACCGGCACGAAAGGGAACAGGAAGCCGGCGCTGACCACGGCCGGTCCGCCGAGCACGCCGGTCAGTGCCGCGGCACCGCCCGGCGGATGCAGGCAGCGGGTGAATGACATCGCGGCAATCGCCAGGGCCACGGCAAGGCCGGACGCGATCACCGGGTCATGCACGAAATGCGCCACCGTCACGCCGACCAACGCCGAGATCGAATTGCCGCCGATGATCGACCAGGGCTGCGCCAATGGGCTCGACGGCACGGCAAAGAGCAGCACGGCCGAAGCGCCCATCGGCGCTACCAGCATCGCCACATGCGGGCCGCCACCCATGGCGAGCCCGCTGATCACGCCGGTCAGCGCGATGCCGATGGTGGCGCCGATGCAGGCGAGCAACCGCTCGCGCAGTGTAGCGCCGGCCAGGATCGGAACGAAGAGGCGGAACGCCATGGCAGGCCCAGTAGCTTGAGGTATCGAATGATGATTTTGCGCTGCTCGCAATGCCGCCGAAGCCACGGATTTGGAAGCCAAACCAATTCGTATATTCGCGACCGGGAAGAATATTATTGCGCGAGACGATACACGCGCCTCACCGCTAGCGGCCTCGGCTTTCTCAATTGCGCCAAGGCGTTACGGCCTTTTGCGGAATCGGTTCGGCAACCGGCTTGTGCCTGAAGGAACGTCACCATCAGGCAGGTCCTAAGAGTTCCCGCCGGTCGGCCCTCACTCAGGCTTCGGCCGCCGCGGCGAGCCCGCGCAACAGGTCGGCCTTGAGGTCCTCGACATCCTCCAGCCCGATCTGCAGGCGCAGCAGCGGTCCTTCATAGGAACCCCTGGCGACGGTGCGGTCGCCGAGGAAGACCGGCACGGCGAGGCTTTCGTAGCCGCCCCAGGAATAACCGAGGCCGAAGATCGTCAGCGCGTCGAGGAAGGCATGCTGCGCCTTCTGCCCGCCGCCCTTGAGCACGATCGAGAAGATGCCGCTGGAGCCGCAGAAATCGCGCTTCCACAGTGCGTGATCCGGGTGGCTCGGCAGCGCCGGATGCAGCACTTGCGCGACGCCCGGCTGTTCCTCCAGCCAGCGCGCGATCGCCAACGCGCTTTTCTGGTGGTGCTCCAGCCGCACCCCCATCGTGCGCAGGCCGCGCAGCACCTGATAGATGTCGTCCGGGCCGGAGCAGCAGCCCAGCGTGCAGAACCCTTCGTAGAGCTGCTTCCAGCACGCCTCGTTGGCCGAGACGAGGCCGAGCAGCACGTCGGAATGGCCGGCCGGGTATTTCGTCGCCGCATGGATCGAGATGTCGACGTCATGATCGAGCGGCTTGAAATAGATCGGCGTTGCCCAGGTGTTGTCCATCATGACGATGGCGTTCGCCGCGTGTGCCGCCTTGGCGATCGCCGGAATGTCCTGCACCTCATAGGTGTTTGACGCTGGCGATTCCGTGAATACGACCCTGGTGTTGGGCTTGATCAGCGCGGCGATGCCGGCGCCGATGCGCGGATCGTAATATTCGACCTCGACGCCGAGCCGCTTCAGCATCGTGTCGGCGAAATGGCGCGTCGGGTGGTAGATGCTGTCGACGATCAGCAAATGGTCGCCGGCGGCGAGGAAGGTGATGAGCGGCACCGTCACCGCCGCGAGCCCGGACGGCACGGCGATGGTGCCTGCCGAACCCTCCAGCGCATCGACGGCGAGCGTGAGCGCATCCATCGTCGGCGTGCCGCGTGTCCCATAGGTGTATTTCTGTGCGCGTGTGACCATCGAGGCGGCGTCTGGATAGAGCACGGTCGAGGCATGCACCACCGGCGGATTGACGAAGCCGAAATAGTCGCGAGGGTTGTTGCCGGAATGGGCAAGCCGCGTGTTGATGCCGATCTCGCTGCCGTTTGTTGCCATGGTTCGTTACCCGTCGAAAGATGTCAGGGCCCAGCCATAGAGCGGCGGCAAAGGCCGTGCAACCGCCGCGAACCCGCCAAGCGGCGGTGTTCGGGTGGGCCAAATCGTCCTCATGGCGCGCAGCTCGCAAACCGACGGCGGCCATTTGTCCCCCGCCATTCCTCGCCTCAGCCCACAAGCTTCGGCAATCCGGCGGCCAGCGCGTCGACGGCGACGCGGACCTTGAGCGGCAAATGCGGCGTTCGCAGCCACAGCACATGGACATCGTAGAGATACTCCGGCCGGTCCGGCCAAAGCAGGGTCAGCGCGCCCGCCTGGATGCGCTCGCGAACCAGCCAGACGGGCAGCCAGGCAAGCCCAAGGCCGGCGGTCGCGGCATCGGCGATTGCATCGAGGTCGTCGAGCCGCAGACGGCTGGCCGGCATCACCTCCAGTTGCTGTTGCCCGCTTCGCGGAAACAGCCACGGTTGAACGATGCGGTCCGAGCGGCGATAGATGATGGCGTCGTGCCCGTCCAACTCCTCGATCTGTCGCGGCTCGCCATGCTTTTCGAGATAGGAAGGTGACGCGCACACCACCATGCGCTGGCGTGCGACGCGCCGTGCGATCACCCCGGCTCTGTCTTCCAGGTCGCCGGTGCGGATGGCAAGATCGTAGCCATCCTCGGCAAGGTCGGCGAAGCGGTCGTTCAGCGACAAATCGAGCTCCAGCGTCGGACGGTGCCGCGCAAGCTCGAGCAGAATCGGCAAAACGCAGCGCCGGCCGAAATGCGCCGGCATGGTGACGCGCAGCTTGCCGCGCGGCTCGGAGAGCTGGTCGGCCGCCAGCGCGTCCGCCGCCTCGGCCTCGGCGAGCACTACCCGGCATCGTTCATAATAGGCGCGTCCGAAATCGGTCAGGCTCCGGCGTCGCGTCGTTCGGTTGATGAGGCGCACGCCGAGCCGCTCTTCGAGAAACCGGACATGCTTGCCGACCATCGGTGCGGAGAGATCGAGCGCGGCCGCAGCCGCGGCGAACGAGCCTTGGTCGACGGCCTTGACGAACACTTCCATACTGGCAAGCCGGTCCATATTCAAAACCCACAGTTTCGACTGTTCTGTTCCGCGAGCTATTTATCGTCAGGAAGTCCGCCGGCATAGCTCATTCCGTTCAATCTTTTTGGAGTTGGCCGGATGGCACGAGTGGTTCGCTTTCATCGCCTCGGCGGTCCCGAGGTTCTGTGCATCGAGGATGTAGAGGTGCCGCCGCCAGTTCCAGGCGAGGTGCGGATCAGCGTCAAAGCGCTGGGCCTCAATCGCGCCGAGGTATCGTTTCGGGCGGGCACCTACATCGAGACCGCGCAATTGCCTTCCGGGCTCGGCCTGGAGGCTGCCGGTGTCGTCGAGTCCCTTGGCCAAGGCGTCGAGGGGCTGGCCGTGGGCGACGCCGTCAGCATCGTGCCGCCGGTCTCGATGATCCGTTGGCCTACCCATGGCGAGCTCGTTACCGTTCCCGCCGGGCTTGTCGTCAGGCATCCGCCGTCTCTTAGCTGGGGAGCCGCGGCGGCGCTGTGGATGAAATATCTGACCGCTTACGGCGCGCTGGTCGACATTGCCAGGCTGGGCAGCGGCGACTTCGTCGTCATTACCGCGGCCTCGAGCAGCGTCGGCCTCGCCGCAATCCAGATCGCCAATATGGTCGGGGCAACGGCGGTCGCCGTGACCCGCACGTCCCGCAAAAGGCAGGCGTTGCACGAGGCGGGCGCTGCGCATGTCATCGCGATGGCGGAGGAAGACCTCGAGGCCCGGCTGAAGCACATCGCCGGCCGCGACGGGGTGCGCGTCGTGCTCGAGGCGGTCGGCGGTCCGATTTTCGCGCCGCTGACGGCAGCGATGTCGCGCGGCGGCATTCTGCTGGAGTATGGCGGCCTGAGCCCCGAACCCACGCCCTTTCCCCTATCCACGGTGCTCGCCAAGTGCCTGACACTGCGCGGCTATCTCGTCCATGAGATCACCGGCAATCCAGGCAAGCTCGAAGAGGCCAGGAAATTCATCCTCGCAGGGCTGGAGGCGGGTGACCTCAGGCCGGTTATCGCCAGGACCTTCCCCTTCGAACAGATCGCCGACGCCTACCGCTTCCTGGAATCGAACGAACAGTTCGGCAAGGTCGTCGTGACGATCTGACCGTCCCGCGGTTTTACCATATGGCGCGAGAATGCCGACAAAGCGGTTAATTGGCAAAGCGCCGTGACCCGCAGTAAAGCCGAAGCAGCAATTTCCAGAATATCATGCCGATCCGGCTGACCGGCCTTTGCCGACTTTATTGGCAAGATTAGCCGATTTGTTAGCGTGTTTGTCTGCAATCCGCGCATTTGCGGCAATTGCTTTTCAAAGGCGTGCGCATCCGGTCATTTCCCTTGACCTCACAGGAATAATCGCCTTCGATGCGTTTCGTGAATGGGAGGCAGTGCATCGGCAATGATGCGGGTCCGGGAGTGGGCCGTAAGTGGGAGCTGCATTCACACTCGAAAAAATCAGGGCTGCCTGGGAAGCAGGGGCGCCTGTAAGCAGAAAAGGGTCTGTGGGTCATGAAACACATTGCAATCGGCATTCTTGGCGCCGCCGCATTCGGGTTCGCGGCGTCGGCCGCTTCGGCCGGCACGCTGGACACCGTGAAGCAGAAGGGCTTCATCCAGTGCGGCGTCTCGACCGGCCTCGCCGGCTTCTCGGCACCGGACGACAAGGGTGAATGGCAAGGCATCGACGCGGATTTCTGCCGCGCCGTCGCGGCCGCCGTCTTCGGCGACGGCACCAAGGTCAAGTTCACGCCGCTCAGCGCCAAGGAGCGTTTCACCGCGCTGCAATCGGGCGAAATCGACATCCTGTCGCGCAACACCACCTGGACGATCAACCGTGATACCGCGCTTGGCCTGAACTTCGTCGGCGTCACTTACTATGACGGCCAGGGTTTCATGATCAACGCCAAGAAGCTGCCGGGCGTGAACTCGGCGTTGCAGCTCTCGGGCGCCGCCGTCTGCGTGCAGAGCGGCACTACGACCGAGCTCAACCTTGCCGACTATTTCAAGTCGAACAAGATGGAATACAACCCGGTCGTGTTCGAGAAGCTGGAAGAGGTCAACGCCGCTTATGATGCCGGCCGCTGCGACGTCTACACCACCGATCAGTCGGGCCTATACGGCATCCGCCTGACGCTGGGTTCGCCGGCCGACCATGTCGTGCTGCCCGAGATCATCTCCAAGGAGCCGCTCGGCCCGGCCGTGCGCCAGGGCGACGACCAGTGGTACCACATCGTCAAGTGGACCCTGTTCGCGCTGCTCGACGCGGAGGAGCTCGGCATCACCAAGGCCAATGTCGACGAGATGAAGAATTCGGACAATCCCGAGATCAAGCGCGTCCTCGGCCAGGAAGCCGACACCAAGATCGGCACCGATCTAGGCGTGTCCAACGACTGGGTCGTCAACATCGTCAAGGCCGTCGGCAATTACGGTGAAATGTTCGAGAGGAATGTCGGCTCGGGCAGCCCGCTCAAGATTGCCCGCGGCATTAACGCGCTGTGGACCAAGGGCGGCCTGCAATACGCTCCGCCGATCCGCTGATTGAAATGTGATCCGGGAGGCAGATCCTCTGCCTTCCGGTTTCTCTTTCCAGGGGATGGTCGCATGGCTTCGCAGGAAATCCTACGCGAGGAGCCGAGCCGCGGCTCCTTCGTCAATGACCCGAAAATACGCAGTCTCTTCTTCCAGACGCTGGTGATCATCCTTTTGTTCGGCTCGATCTACTGGATCGTGCTGAACGTTATCGATAACCTTCACCGTCTCCACATCGCGTCGGGCTTCGGCTTCCTCAGGGGCAGGGCAGGCTTCGATATCTCCGACACGCCGATCGCCTACACGTCAGATTCGACCTATTTCCGCGCCATCGTCGTCGGCCTCCTCAACACGATCATCATTGCCGTTGCCGGCATCGTCATTGCCACCATCGTCGGCTTCATCATCGGCATCGGCCGGCTGTCGCACAACTGGCTGATCCGCAAGATCTGCACCGTCTATGTCGAGATCTTCCGCAATATTCCGCCGCTGCTCGTCATTTTCTTCTGGTATTCGGGCGTGCTGGCCGTGCTGCCGCCGCCGCGCGAGAGCATTCATCTGCCGTTCGGCTCCCTCCTCAACCAGCGCGGCTTCTATTTTCCGCGCGCTATCTGGGGTGCTGGCTCCTGGCTGATCCTGGTCGCGCTCCTTGTGGCGATTGCCATGGCCTGGTTCGTCGCCCGCATGGCGCGCCAGCGGCAGATGGCGACCGGTCAGCAATTCCCGGTGTTCTGGACCTCCGCCGCGCTGATTGTCGGCCTGCCGGTGCTTGCCTTCCTGCTTGCCGGCATGCCGCTCGCCTTCGATTTTCCGAAACAGTCGACCTTCAACCTGACCGGCGGCTTCCTGCTCAAGCCGGAATTCCTGTCGCTCTTGCTGGCGCTCTCCTTCTACACGGCAGCCTTCATCGCCGAGATCGTGCGCGCCGGCATCAGGGGCGTCAGCAAAGGCCAGACCGAGGCGGCCGCGGCACTCGGCCTGCGCTCCAGCCCGATCCTGCGCCTTGTCGTGGTGCCGCAGGCCATGCGCATCGTCATTCCGCCGATGACCAGCCAATACCTGAACCTGACCAAGAACTCCTCGCTGGCGATCGCCATCGGCTATCCCGATCTCACCGCCACCGCCGGCACGGTCCTCAACCAGACGGGGCAGGCGGTTGAGGGCGTCTTCATCATGATGATTGCCTATCTGGTGCTGAGCCTCGTCACCTCGGCGGTCATGAACGTGGTCAATGCCAGAATGGCGCTGGTGGAGAGGTAGGGCCATGCAGGAACACGATATGTCCTGGGTGCGCACCGAAATGGCGCTGGCCGAACCCGCGCCGCTAAGCGTGCGCGGCCCTGTCGCCTGGGTGCGCAAGAACCTCATCGGATCGGTCGGCGACACGATCCTGACCGTGCTTGGCATCGCCATCGTTGCGATGATCCTGCCGCAGGTCATCAACTGGGCTTTCATCAACGCCCAGTGGACCGGGCCGAACCGCACCGTCTGCGCCACCGTCGCGCAAGGCGGCATCCAGCCGGATGGCTGGAGCGGCGCCTGCTGGGCCTTCGTCAACGCCAAGTTCGGGCAGTTCATCTTCGGCACCTATCCGATCGAAGAGCGCTGGCGGCCGATCCTGGTTGCGGTCCTGCTGGTGGTTCTTTTGGTGCCGATGCTGATCCCGCGCGTGCCGCGCAAGGGGCTGAACGCGATCCTGCTCTTCCTGGTGCTTCCGGTCGTCTCCTTCTTTCTGCTGTCCGGCGGCGTGTTCGGGCTGCCGCATGTCGAGACCTCGCGCTGGGGCGGCCTCCTGGTCACGCTCAGCCTCTCCTTCGTCGGCATTGTGGTATCGCTGCCGCTGGGCACGGTGCTGGCGCTCGGCCGCCGATCGAAAATGCCGATCGTCAAGCTCCTGTGTGTCATCTTCATCGAGTTCGTGCGCGGCATTCCGCTGATCACGGTGCTGTTCTTCGCCAGCGTCATGCTGCCGCTGTTCCTGCCGGAGGGCGTGACCTTCGACAAGTTCCTGCGCGCGCTGATCGGCGTGTCGCTGTTTGCCGCCGCCTACATGGCCGAAGTGGTGCGCGGCGGCCTGCAGGCGATCCCGAAGGGTCAGTATGAGGGCGCCGATTCGCTCGGCCTCGGCTATTGGCAGAAGATGGGCCTGATCGTGCTGCCGCAGGCGCTGAAGCTGGTCATCCCGGCCATCGTCAACACCTTCATCGGCATGTTCAAAGACACCAGCCTGGTGCTCATCATCTCGATCTTCGACCTGTTGGGCGTGGTCAAGCAGAACCTGTCGGACGCCAACTGGGCGACGCCGCAAACGGCGAAATCCGGCCTGATCTTCGCCGCCTTTGTGTTCTGGCTGTTCTGCTTCGGCATGTCGCGCTATTCAATGTATACCGAACGCCGGCTCGACACCGGCTACAAACGCTGATGCATGTCGCCCAGAAATGTGTAGCGGTTTTGGGGTAACGACATGCATCAAAATCCAACGATAAAAAGGGGAACCCGGCCATGGCCACCGAAAACGCCGTCAGCGCGGAAGAAATCAAGGTCGATGCCAAGAAGATGCACATCTCGACCACCGATGTCGCCATCGACATCATCGCCATGCACAAATGGTATGGCGAGTTCCATGTTCTGAAGGACATCAACCTCAAGGTGATGCGCGGCGAGCGCATTGTCATCTGCGGCCCGTCCGGCTCCGGCAAGTCGACCATGATCCGCTGCATCAACCGCCTGGAGGAGCACCAGAAGGGCAAGATTATCGTTGACGGCAAGGAACTCACCAACGATCTGAAAAAGATCGACGAGGTGCGCCGCGAGGTCGGCATGGTGTTCCAGCACTTCAATTTGTTCCCGCATCTGACCATCCTGGAAAACTGCACGCTGGCGCCGATCTGGGTGCGCAAGACGCCGAAGAAGCAGGCCGAGGAAATCGCCATGCATTTCCTCAAGCGCGTGAAAATCCCGGAACAGGCCAACAAATATCCGGGTCAGCTCTCCGGCGGCCAGCAGCAGCGCGTGGCGATCGCCCGCTCGCTATGCATGAACCCGCGCATCATGCTGTTCGACGAGCCGACCTCGGCGCTCGATCCGGAAATGATCAAGGAAGTGCTGGAGACCATGGTTGGGCTGGCCGAGGAAGGCATGACCATGCTCTGCGTCACCCACGAGATGGGTTTCGCCCGCAAGGTCGCCAACCGCGTGATCTTCATGGACCAGGGCCAGATCGTCGAGCAGAACACGCCGGCCGAGTTCTTCGACCATCCGCGCCATGAGCGCACGAAGCTGTTCCTGTCGCAGATCCTGCACTGAGCGGTCCTGCACCATTCAGCAGAGCCCGGCCGCGCCACGGCCGGGCTCTTTTTCGTTCGTCCGGGAGCCGGCGATTGCGCTTTTGCGCAGGTGCTGATGTTCTTATACGCCGCAAGGCAGCCAACCTCACGCAAGGCTGCGGACGGAACGAGTGATGCGCATTCTGCTTGCCGAAGACAATCGCGAATTGTCGACCTGGCTTTCCCGCCTGCTCAGGCGCGATAATTACGTGATCGACTGCGTCTATCGCGGCGACGACGCCGACGCCGCGCTCGCCAGCCAGGACTATGCGCTGGTGATCCTTGACCTTGCGCTGCCGCATCTCGATGGCATCGAAGTGCTGCGCCGGCTGCGCGGCCGCGGCAGCACGACGCCGGTCATCATCCTCACCGCCAACGACGCCGTCTCCAGCCGCGTGCGCGGCCTCGACAGCGGCGCCGACGACTACCTGGTCAAGCCTTTCAACGTCGATGAGTTCGAGGCGCGTGTGCGTGCCCAGCTTCGGCGGGGCAGGGCGAATTTCGATCCCGTGGTGCGCTTCGGCAGCCTTGCCTTCGACACGCACGGTCGGACTTTCATGCTGGGCGAGACGCCGCTTCACCTGACGGGCAGGGAACATGCCGTTCTCGAAACGATGATCCTGCGCGCGGGCCGGCCTGTGCAGAAGACGGTGCTCGCCGAGAACATCTTCGGCTTCGATGACGAGACCAATCCCAACGCGCTCGAGATCTGCATCCACCGGGTCCGCAAGAAGCTCGAAGGCAGCGGAGTGGGCATCACCACGCTGCGCGGTCTTGGCTACGCGCTCCGGATCGATGATGCCAAGTAGAAGCCTGCAGCGCGAACTGCTTGCCTGGCTGGTCGTGCCGCTGACGGCGGTCGTCTCGTTCAACGTCTGGACGACCTATTGGAACGCGGCCGAAACCGCTGACCTGATCACCGACCGCACGCTGCTGGCGTCCGCCAGGGTGATCGCCGAGAACATCCGCGAGAATGATGGGGTGCTCGAAGCGCCGATCCCGCCGGCGGCGCTCGAAATGTTCGCCTCCGATCCGCCCGACCGCGTCGTCTACCGCGTGGCGACGCCGCGCGGCCGGATCATTGCAGGGTATCCCGACGTGATCGCGCCGCCGGGGGAGCCTGTCGGCCTCGAGCCGGTCTATTTCCAGACCAGGTTTCGCGAGCAGCCGATGCGCGCGGTCGCCATTGCCCAGCCGATCGTCAGCGCGCAGAACCCGGGCAGCGCGATCGTCGCCGTCGGGCAGACGCTGCGGGCGCACGACCAGCTGATGACCAGCCTGTGGCTGAAGGCGCTGCGCGATCAGGTGCTGCTGGTGGCGGCGGCCGGCCTGCTTGGCGTCTTCGGACTGCGCCGCGGCCTGGCGCCCATTCTCAGGCTCCGCAATGATGTGGTGGAGCGTGATCCGGCGGAACTCAAGCCGTTCGCCGCCAACGCCGTGCAGAGCGAGTTGCGGCCGCTGGTCGAGGCGCTCAACGAGGCGTTCGAGCGCATCCAGCGGCAGATGGCGGCGCAAAGACGCTTCGTCGCCAATGCCGCGCATCAACTGCGCACCCCGCTGGCGCTCCTGAAGACACAGGTTGGCGTCGGCTTGCGCGAGAAGGGTGTTGCCGCCAAGGAGGAAGCTTTGGCCGCCGCCGACAGGTCGGTCGACGGCATGGCACGGCTGTCGAACCAGCTCTTGTCGCTGGCCCGTGCCGAGCAAGGCAGCTCGTCGCTGATGAAGTCGGAAGTCGATTTCGGCGCCGTGGCCAGGGATGCGCTGGAGGGACTGACGCAAGCGGCGCTGTCGCGGCACATCGACCTCGGGTTCGAGGCCGAGGAAGAGGGGCTTGTCGTGTGGGGCCATCCGACGCTGTTGCGCGAACTTGTCATCAACCTCGTCGACAATGCCCTGCGCTACACGCCGGAGGGCGGCTCGGTGACCGCACGGATCGGCCGCGATGGCGAGCGGGTTGTGCTGCGGGTCGAGGATACCGGGCCGGGCATTGCCGAAGCGGACCGGGAGAAGGTGTTCGAACGCTTCTATCGCGGCGCCGATGCCGGCAGCGAAGGCACCGGCCTCGGCCTCGCCATCGTGCGCGAGATCGTCTCATCGCATGACGGTGAGATTGTGCTTTCCGGGCGGCAGCCGCCGCCCGGACTGAACGCATGTGTCAGTTTGCCGGCATACCGGCAGGACTGATCGGGCTCACTGGGTCTCGTGCAGCGGCTGCGGCCGCCATTTCGCCAGCCGGTTCTCGACCATCGTCATCAGGTACTCGGCGCCCAGCGCCACCACCATGACGATGACGATCGCCGCATACATGCCGGCCGCGTCGAAGGAGCCCTTGGCGATGTTGATCAACAGGCCAATGCCGTAGCGCGAGCCGACAAACTCGCCGACGATGGCGCCGATGATGGCGAAGCCGAAGCTGACATGCAGGCTGGCGAAGATCCAGCTCATCGCCGATGGCACGATGACCGAACGGGTCAACTGCCAGTCGGAAGCCCCAAGGATGCGGGCATTGGCGATCATCGCCCGGTCGGCCTCGCGCACGCCCTGGAAGGCGTTGTGGAAGACGACGAAGAAGACCATGATGAAGGCCAGCGCCACCTTCGAGGCAAGCCCGAGGCCCAGGATCATGATGAAGATCGGCGCCAGCACCACACGCGGGATGGAATTGATCACCTTGATGTAGATGGAGAAGATATCGGCGGCCATGCGGTTGCGGCCGAGCGCGACGCCGATGATGATGCCGGCCACCGACCCGGTGACGAAGCCCAGCACCGATTCCTCCATGGTGACATAGAGGTGGTACCAGAGCGGGCCTTCCGACGTTCCCTCGGTCGCCCATTCGTAGAGGCGTCCGGCTATCGTGCTCGGCATTGCGTAGAAGAAGGGATCGATCCAGGCCATGCGGCCGGCGATTTCCCACAAGCCGAGGAAGGCGATCAGGATGGCAATGCGCCAGAACATCACCATGCGGCGGCGATGCTGTGTAGCCTTGGCGGCGGCCGCCTCGATTTCCGCATCCGAAGTGCCGGGCCTGAAGGCTCCGTTGCTGATGTTGATGGTAGCGTCTGTCATGCAAGCCTCCCTTACGCGGCCGCGCGGGCATAGCTGGTCTCGACCTCTTCCTTGAGGTCGGCCCAGATGGTGCGCGAATAGTCGATGAAGCTCTGCTCGTAGCGGATGTCGGCGACGACGCGCGGGCGCGGCAGGTCGATCGTGTAGACCGATTTCACCGTCGCCGGTCCTGCCGTCAGCACATAGACCTTGTCGGCCAGCGCGATCGCCTCCTCGAGATCGTGGGTGACGAAGACCACTGAGGCCTTTGCGTCGGACCACAGGCGCAAAAGCTCCTCATGCATCATCACGCGGGTCTGCACGTCGAGCGCCGAGAAAGGCTCGTCCATGAGCAGGATCTCGGGGCCGTTGATGAAGGTCTGGGCCAGCGCCACGCGCTTGCGCATGCCGCCGGAAAGCTGGTGCGGATAGTGCTGCTCGAAACGCACAAGGCCGACGCGTGCCAGCCAGTCGCGGGCCGCCGCCTGGGCTTCCGCCTTCGGCTTGCCGCGAAACAGCGGTCCGGCCATGACATTCTCGATCACCGTGCGCCAGGGAAACAGCGCGTCGGTCTGGAACACGAAGCCGATGCGCGGGTCGATGCCCTTGACCGGCGCGCCCATGACGCGGACCTCGCCGGCGCTCGGGCTGGCAAGCCCGGTGACCAGGTTGAGCGTCGTCGACTTGCCGCAGCCCGTCGGCCCTACCACGGCGACGAATTCGCCGCGCTCGACCGTCATGGTGAAATCACGGATCGCCGTCAGCGATTTGCCGGTGGGGGAAAGGAAGCGACGGCTGACATTGATCAGCTCGATCGCCGGAGCGATCTTTTCGGTGGCCATGATGCGCATACTCCAAGAACAGGCGATCGCCGCGCGGGGATCACCGGACGTAGAAACAGGTTTGGGCGCCGGCGCGAGGTCGAACCCCTCGCGCCGGCCGGTTCGCTATTTCACGTTCTTCACGAATTCCGTGGTGTAGGTCTTGGAGAGGTCGATCTGCTTGCCCTGCAGTTCCTTCTTGAATGCCGAAAGAACCGCGAGCACCGTCTCCGGGCCGCCCTGCGGCATGACGCCGTCGGCGGTGAACATCGCCTTGCCCGCGTCGAGCGCCTTCACATAGCCTTCCTTGTCGCCGACATAGTAGTCTTTCGGCATCTTGTCGGCGATCTCGGCACCGCTATGCGTGTTGATGAACTGCAGCGTCTTGACGAAGGCGTTGGCAAGCTTCTGCACGGTGTCCTTATGGGCGTCGACCCACTCGGTCTGCATGTAGAGCGATGCAGCCGGATAGGTGCCGCCGAGCGCGGCCTTGGTGCCTTCCACGGTGCGCATGTCGATGAGAACCGACGCCTCGCCGGTCTTGAGCAGCCGGGTGATCGTCGGCTCGGTCGTCATGCCCGCCTGGATCTTGTCCTGCTGCATGGCCGCAATGAAGGTGTTGCCGGCGCCGACCGGCACCGATGTGAAATCGCCAAGCTTCAGGCCGTTCTTCACAGCGAGATACTCGGTGAGGAAATTGGTGGAGGAACCGAGGCCGGTGACGCCGAGGTTCTTGCCTTTGAAGTCGGCCGGCGACTTGATCTCAGGGTGCTTCGTCGAGACGAGCTCGACCTCGCCGGGCGCCTGGCTGAACTGGACGACGGATTCGACGAACTTTCCCTTGGCCTGCAGGTCGATGCTGTGGTCATAGAAGCCGACCACGCCCTGCACGGCGCCGGCCAGCATCTCGTTCTCGGCATCTACGCCGGCCGGCTCGTTGAGCAGCTCGACGTCGAGGCCCTCGTCCTTGAAATAGCCGAGCGCCTCGGCAAGCTTGGCGGGCAGGTAGATCTGTTTTTCGTAGCCGCCGACCATGATCGAGATCTTGTCGGCGGCGTGCGCCGACGGCGCGGACAGGGCAAGCGTGGCGACAAATACGGTGGTGGCGGCAGAATCGAGCAGTGTTCGCGCGAGCGACATGGCCTCTTCCCTTGGTTCGTTTCCTCGCATCCCTCTCTTCTCCCATCGCTTTTGCGACATTTGCGGGGACGCATGCCGATGTCTATGTCATCAACCTTTCATCAACCTTTCAAAAGCCGGCACCCTGCCAATACGGCCGATCGAAGCCGGTGTACTGCGTGCAAACCGTGCTATGAGGGCAAATCTCCAGTCGGTGCCGCATGAGAAAACTCGGTCATTTCCTGGCCATGCTGATCGTGGCAGTGGTGCTTGCCGGGTTGCTCGGCACCCTGGTGCCGCGCCCGCTGTGGCCGGCGGCGGCCGCGGGCGAGGGCACCCGCCACATACTGGTGCTGAGGAACCCGATCCACACCGACATCGCCATTCCTGTCGATGACGGCGTGCGCCGGCGCTTTCACTTCCTGGCCGATGCCGGTCTGCCCATCGATGCGCCGAGCGCACGCTATCTCGTCTTCGGCTGGGGCGGCCGCGCCTTCTATCTGGAGACGCCGACCTGGTCGGAGCTGAAGGCCGTGCCGGTGCTGAAGGCGCTGACTGTGGACGCCTCGGTAATGCATGTCGACGTCGCCGGGGCGGTTCTGGAGCCGCATCCCGATGTCGCCGGCTTCGATATCGACGGAGAGCATTTTTCAGCACTCCTCGACTATATCGCCGCGAGCTTCCAGCAGCGCCCGAACGGGCCGGTGGTCATCGACAATGCCGGCTATTCGAGGTTCGACCGCTTCTACGAAGCCAACGGCCACTTCAACGCGCTGGTCGGCTGCAACACCTGGACCGCGGCCGGCTTGCGCACCGCCGGCCTGCGCACCGGCTGGTGGAACCCGCTGCCGGTGTCGCTATGGTGGTCGATGGGGTTGTATGATTAGCCGGCCTTACGGTCCTGCTTCGTCACATATTCGCGCAGTGCCTTGTTGATTGCGCTTTGATAGCCACGACCTTCCGGCGTGTGCTCTTTGAACCAAGCAATAACATCAGAATCAAGACGCAGCGTCAGCTGCTGCTTGGTCGGTTTGAAATACCGATTTCGGACGGCCTTCCGCCAGAACTCTTCCGTCAATTCCGGAATATCGCTGGTGTCGACATCCTCCTCCGGTCGCGCCTTCAGAACTGCGATTTCAGCCTTCTGGGCTTCGGTCAGCGGTGGTGGATTTGTCGGATCGAATTTATATCGAACGGTTTTGCTCATAACGTCTTCTTTCCGCTTTCGTCGCCCGCCGTGCCGAAATGATCCGGACCACTTCTATCCCGTCTTCTTCTCGGTCGGCGTGGGCCACCAATAACACCAGCGCGCCGTCAACCAAGCCTGTGGTTTGCCATCTGTATTCACCGTTCTCGACTCTATCCTGCTCCATCAACGCGAAGGGATCGGCGAAAACGCGAACGGCAGTCTCGAAAGTGACTCCATGTTTGCGCAGATTTGAGTTGGCCTTTTCCAGATCCCATTCAAATCGGAATTCTTCCATATAACGTAACCATAAAAATGTAACTACAGACAGTCGTTACGTCAAGGACTTGCCACGACGTCCTACCGCCTCAAAATCTTCCGCTCTTCCCACCCATACAGCCAGTCCAGGTCCGCCGCGAGTTTCTCCGGCGGACGCGTTGTCAGCACCAGGTTACGCGCCAGCGCCACTGGCCCCCAGGCATGCCAAGCCAGCCTGTTGAGCGCGCCGCGCTTCAACACCTTTTCCACACGCGGCCGCCTGAGGTTCTCCCAGATCGTCAGGCTTTGCTGTGGGTTGCCGGGAAAGTCGGCAATAAGCCCGGCAAGCATCGCCGCATCCTCGATCGCCATGGCCGCACCTTGGGCCGCGAAGGGCGTCATCGCATGCGCGGCATCGCCGATGAGCGCGATCCCCTCCGGTATCGTCCAGCGTCGCTGTTCGACGGTGTGGATCGGGAACGCCGTCCACGGGCCGGCCAACGCGACGAGCCTTGCCAGCGCCGGCGCGGTGCTCCGCATGGCCCGAGCGAGGATGCCGGGGTCGACATGTCCCGACCAGCCTTCTGCAATCCGCTCGCCCTTGGTGAAGGCGGCAAGGTTGAAGGCGCTGCCCTTGCTCACCGGATAGGCGACCATGTGGAAGCCGGGATGCAGGAAAGTCGTGACGCAGTCGGCGGCGCCGACCGCGGCAAAGGCCTGTCCGGCGGCGCTCTCCGCCGTTACGGTGGAGCGCCAGGCAAGCTCGCCCGAGAAGCGGCTTTTTGCAAAACCGGGTTCCTTGCCGGCAAGTTGCGCGAGTACCGACGACCAGACGCCGTCGGCGCCGACCAGCAGGCCGCCACTGGTTTCGATGGTGCGGCCGTCGGCGTCGGCTGTCACTGTTATAGTGTGCGGCCCCGCACTGATGCCGGTCACCCGCGCGCCGATGACGAGTTCGATCTCGGGCCGTTGCGCGACCTCAGCCGTCAACGCTGCCTGCAGATCGGCCCGGTGCGCCACCAGATAAGGCGCGCCCCAGCGTCGTTCCCCGGCCTCTCCCAGCGGCACGCGCGCCAGCTCGCGCAGGGTGGCTGCATCCTTCAGCACCACCGCTTCCGGCCTGATGGCGTTGGGCATCAGCCGGTCAAGCACGCCGAGATTGCGCAGGATGCGGGTTGCGTTGGGGGAAAGCTGGAGGCCGGCGCCGGCGGCTTCCAGCTGTCTTGCCTGTTCCAGCAGCGTGACGGGATGGCCGCGCTCGGCAAAGGCGAGCGCCGCCGTCAGTCCCGCGATGCCGGCCCCGGCGATGACAATCTGCCGGGACCGCGTCTCGTCCATGAGCGGAGCGTCAGGCGGCCTGGTCGATATAGAGGCAGCCGGGCGGTTGCGTTTCCGTCGTCTTCAGCGTCGGCGAATAGCGGTAGAGCGTCGAGCAATAGGGGCAGACTTTCTCATTGTCATCGCCCATATCGAGGAACACATGCGGATGGTCGAAAGGCGGATTGGCGCCGGTGCACATGAATTCCTTGACGCCGATCTCGATTACCGGATGGCCCGCATCGTTCTGGAAATGGGGAATGGAACCGCCTGCCATCATCGTCTCCCGATTTGAATGCGCCTGATTTCGGCCCGTTTGCATCTGGATCATAACCGGCCTGTTTGCAAGATCGATGAAATCAAACTGTTGCAAAAGCCTGCCAGAGGGTAGTTTAAGCCGGCAGACGCATGATCCCGAAAACGGAATCGGTTTACGGGAATTTTTGTACGCCGGCATCAGACCCGGCGCATCAACCAGGATCGCGCCGTCGCGGCCAACCGTCGAGTGGGAACCATGAACGAACTGAAGCCGGTGCAGAGCGAGTTCATCACCGTCGAGGCTGCAAACCCAGAAGGCGGCAATCCCGACCGTTTCGTCAACCGCGAATTCTCCTGGCTGCAATTCAACCGGCGCGTTCTGGAAGAGTCGCTGAACGAACACCATCCTTTGCTCGAACGCGTCCGCTTCCTGTCGATTTCAGCCGCCAATCTCGACGAATTCTTTATGGTGCGCGTCGCCGGCCTCGCCGGCCAGGTGCGCGAGGGCATCACGCTGAGGAGCCCTGACGGGCGCACGCCCGAACAGCAGCTCGAACAGCTGCTGCGCGAGGTCGAGCGCCTGCAGGAGGACCAGCAGAAGAGCCTGTCGACGCTGATGGAACTGCTCAACAGGGAAGGCATCGAGAGCATCACCCGCGACGGGCTGACCAAGGAGGAGAAGCTCTGGCTGGAAGAGCATTTCCAGGAACAGGTTTTTCCGGTGCTGACGCCGCTGTCGATCGACCCGGCGCATCCGTTCCCGTTCATCCCCAATCTCGGCTTTTCGATCGCGCTGCAGTTGCGCCACCGCAGGAACGGCGAGGAGATGAGCGCGCTCTTGCGCCTGCCGGTGGCGCTGAAGCGCTTCATCCGCCTGCCGGACCGCAAGCACCATGTCCGCTTCATTCCGCTGGAGGAAGCGGTCGGCCTCTATATCGGCAAGCTCTTTCCTGGCTATGAGGTCAAAGGCTCCGGCACGTTCCGCATCATCCGCGATAGCGATATCGAGGTCGAGGAGGAGTCGGAAGACCTCGTGCGCCTGTTCGAGACCGCGCTGAAGCGCCGTCGCCGCGGCTCCGTCATCCGTATCGAATTCGACGTGCTGATGCCGCCCCAATTGCGCGACTTCGTCGCCGGCGAGCTTGGCGTCTCGTCGAGCCGCATCAGCGTGCTCACCGGCCCGCTGGCGCTCAGCCAGATCTCCGAGATTGTCGCCGTGCCACGCGACGACCTCAAATTCGTCCCCTATAATCCGCGTTTTCCCGAGCGCATCCGCGAGCATCGCGGCGACTGCATGGCCGCCATTCGTGAGAAGGACATCATTGTCCACCACCCTTACGAATCCTTCGACGTCGTGGTGCAGTTCCTGCGCCAGGCGGCGGCCGATCCGGAAGTGGTGGCGATCAAGCAGACGCTTTACCGCACCTCCAACGACAGCCCGATCGTGCGCGCTCTGGTCGACGCGGCCGAGGCCGGCAAGTCGGTGACGGCGCTGGTCGAGCTCAAGGCGCGTTTCGACGAAGAGGCCAACATCCGCTGGGCGCGCGACCTCGAGCGCGCCGGCGTCCAGGTCGTGTTCGGCTTCCTGGAGTTGAAGACCCACGCCAAGATGTCGTTGGTCGTGCGCCGCGAGGACGGCAAGCTGCGCAATTACGTGCATCTCGGCACCGGCAACTATCATCCCGTCACCGCCCGCATCTACACCGACCTGTCCTTCTTCACCACCGATCCGATGATCGCGCGCGACGTCGCGCAGCTCTTCAATTTCATCACCGGCTATGCCGAGCCGGCGCAGGAGATGCGCATTGCCGTATCGCCCTTCACCCTGCGCAACCGCATCCTGAAGCACATCACCGACGAGATCACCCATGCGCGCGAGGGCCGGCCCGCCCGCATCTGGATGAAGATGAACGCGCTGGTCGACCCGATCATCATCGACGCGCTCTATGATGCCAGCCGGGCCGGCGTCGAGATCGACCTTGTCGTGCGCGGCATCTGCTGCCTGAGGCCGCAGGTGCCCGGCCTTTCCGAGAACATCAGGGTGAAATCGATCGTCGGCCGCTTCCTCGAGCACAGCCGCATCTATTGCTTCGGCAACGGCCATGGCATGCCCGCCGACGGGGCGATCGTCTACATCTCGTCTGCCGACCTGATGCCGCGCAATCTCGATCGCCGCGTCGAGACGCTGGTGCCGATCACCAATCCGACTGTGCATGAACAGGTGCTTGGCCAGATCATGCTGGGCAACGTCATGGACAACCAGCAAAGTTTCGACGTATTGGCTGACGGCACCTCCCGGCGCGTTGTGCTGGAAGAGGGCGAGGAGCCGTTCAACGCGCAGGAATATTTCATGACCAATCCGAGCCTCTCCGGACGAGGCGATGCGCTGAAATCGCATGCGCCCAGGCGCATCGCTCAGTTCAAGCGCCGCAAGAAGAACGCCGCCGCGTGATTTCTGTATCCCAGGGCCGGCTTCAGGACCGGCGGCCGTTATCGATCATCGATATCGGATCGAACTCGATCCGACTTGTCGTCTATGAAGGGTTGGCGCGCTCGCCGACGCTTCTGTTCAACGAAAAGATGCTGGCCGGTCTCGGCCGCGGCATCGTTTCGACGGGCAAGCTCGACCCCGAGGCGGTGATGCGCTCGATGGAGGAGTTCCGCCGTTTCCGCGCGCTTTCCGACCAGGCGGGCGCCGAGCACATGTATGTGCTGGCCACCGCGGCCGCGCGCGAGGCGGTCAACGGCCCCGATTTCATCCACCGCGCCGAAGATGTGCTGAAGACCGAGATCCGGGTGCTTTCCGGCCGCCAGGAAGCGCATTATTCCGCGCTCGGCGTCATCTCCGGCTTCCATCCGGCCAACGGCATCGCAGGCGACCTTGGCGGCGGCAGCCTGGAGCTGATCGACATCAATGGCGAGGCGATCGGCGACGGCATCACGCTGCCGCTCGGCGGCCTGCGCCTGCAGGACATGGCGAAGAACTCGCTGGTCCAGGCGCAGAAGATCGCCCGCCAGGAACTGGCGCGAGCGAAGCTTTTGAAGGGCGGGCAGGGCAGGGTCTTTTATGCAGTCGGCGGCACCTGGCGAAACCTCGCCCGGCTGCACATGGAGATGAACAACTACCCGCTCGGCGTGATGCATCACTACGAAATATCGGCCGACAGCGCCCAAATCTTCCTAAAGCAGGTTGCGAAGGGCGAGGTCGAAAAGGTCAGGGGCATCGAGGGCGTCTCCAAGAACCGCCGCTCGCTGCTGCCCTACGGCGCCGTCGTGCTGCAGGAGATCATGGCGGCGATGCAGCCCTCGAAGATCATCGTCTCGGCGCAGGGCGTGCGCGAAGGCTTCCTCTATTCGCTGCTCGACGCGGCGGAGCAGAAATCCGATCCGCTGATATCGGCGGCCGAGGAGCTTGCCCTGCTGCGCTCGCGCTCGGTCCACCACGCGCACGACCTCGTCGAATGGACGGGCAAGGCGTTCAGGGCCTTCGGCATCGACGAGACCGTGGATGAGGCGCGCTACCGCCATGCCGCCTGCCTGCTCGCCGATATCGGCTGGCGCGCGCATCCCGAATATCGCGGCAGGCAGTCGCTCAACATCATCGCGCACGCATCCTTCATCGGCGTCGATCATCCCGGCCGCGCCTATCTGGCTTTAGCCAGCGCCTACCGCCACGACGGCATTTTCAACGATAACATCGCGCCCGAGATCAAGGCGCTGGCGCCGCCGCGCCTGCTCGAGCGCGCCCGTGTGCTGGCGGCGATGATGCGTGTCATCTACCTGCTGACGGCGGCGATGCCGGGCGTCATGCCGCGGTTGAAATGGGAGACCCGGCCCAACGGCTCGCTGGCGCTGGTGCTGCCGGCCTCACTCGCCGACCTTTATGGCGAGCGCCCCGCCGGCCGGCTGGCGCAGTTGGCGAAGATCACCAACCGCAGGTTGGTGCTGGCGGTCGAAGGCGGCCCGAGCGTTTCGGTGAAATAGGGCGTCAGGTTACCTCTGTGCCACGCCCGTCGGCCGACCAGGCACCGGCGCCAGCCATGGCGAGCGCCAGGAAGCCGCCGGTAACGGCAATATCCTTCATCAGCATCTGCTGGTGCATGAAAGCGAGTGTCGCATCATCGGCGCCCTGGCCGTAGTGACCGATGAAGCCGGCTGCGATCGAGAAGGCGGCAAGCAAGAGCGCCACGATCCGCGTCTGGAAGCCAACCAGGACCAGAAGCCCGGCGATCGTTTCGAACAGGCCGGTGCCCCAGGCGGCCAGCGCCGGCAGCGGCAGGCCGAGACCGGTGAAATAGCTGGTCGTGCCGGCGATATTGGTGAGTGCCTGGAAACCGGAGGGCACGAACAACGCAGCGAGCAGAAGCCGCGAGACAAGAAGCAATGCGTTGCGGGGCATTGGTCACCTCCCTTGCCGGCATCATGCCGGCTGCCGGCCAGTCTACGCCCACAACCGGAAAACGAAAAAGCGGCGCGGAAAATTCCGCACCGCTTTCGTTTCAGTTTGGGAGGAAGGCTTCAGTATGGGAGGAAAAGATCAGCCGCGCTTGGCGTCGATCGAATAGGCGCCGGCGCCCGACGAGGCCAGCAGGATGAAGCCGCCGGTGATGGCAAGGTTCTTGAGGAACTGGATCATCTGCATCTGGTCGGCCCAGCCGGTATGAGCGACCAGCCCGGTGGCAATCGTGAAGATGGCGAGCACCCAGGCGGCGATCCGCGTCTGGAAACCGACGAGAATGGCAAGGCCGCCGAGCAGTTCGATGAGACCGACAACCACCGCCGTCACGGTCGGCAACGGCAGGCCGAGGGCGCCGAAATAGCCAGCGGTGCCGGAAATGGCTGTGAGCTTGCCGAAGCCGGAAAGCAGGAAGATGACGGCGAGCAGGATGCGTCCGAGCAGGATCGTGGTGGAGCTGTTGGATGCGGCGCCGGTACCGGCGGCGGAAGTGTTGATTGACATGGCGAGTCTCCGAATGGCGTTTGAATGCCCAGTCAGATAGACGACGAAGACTGTTCACCAAAGACGCCTATGCGGCGACACATTGTTCACAGATTTATGTTCCGCGATCTAGGCAACCGGCGCGAAATTCATGTCGCCAGCTTCGGCTGCGGGGGAAAATTGTCCCGCCGCCAAAAATGTCTCTCAGCGTTCACCCCGGATGCGTCATGTCCTCGGGCCGGACCAGCCGGTCGTAATCGGCTTCGCTGACCAGCCCGGTGGCGAGCGCCTCCTCGCGCAGCGTCGTGCCGTTCTTGTGCGCGGTCTTGGCGATCTTGGCGGCATTGTCGTAGCCGATGGTCGGCGCGAGCGCCGTCACCAGCATCAGCGAGCGGTCGAGCGCCGCTTTGATGTTGTCCTCACGCGCTTCGATGCCGACGATGCAATTGTCGGTGAAGGACACGCAGGCGTCGGCGAGCAGCTGCACCGATTGCAGGAAATTGTAGGCCATCAGCGGATTGTAGACATTGAGCTCGAAATGGCCCTGGCTGCCGGCAAAGGTCAGCGCCGCATTGTTGCCGAACACCTGCACGCAGACCTGCGTCAACGCCTCACACTGGGTCGGATTGACCTTGCCCGGCATGATCGAGGAACCGGGCTCGTTTTCCGGCAGCGACAGCTCGCCGAGGCCAGAGCGCGGGCCGGAGCCGAGGAAGCGGATGTCGTTGGCGATCTTGAACAGCGCCGCCGCCGCCGCGTTGACGGCGCCGTGCGAGAACACCATGGAATCATGGGCGGCCAGCGCCTCGAACTTGTTCGGCGCCGTGACGAAGGCTATGCCGGTAATAGTGGCGATGCGGTCCGCCACCTTCTCGGCAAAGCCGACCGGCGCGTTGAGGCCGGTGCCGACGGCGGTGCCGCCCTGCGCCAGTTCCTGTAGGGCGGGCAGGGTCAATTCGATGCGCTTGATCGACGAGCCGACCTGCGCGGCATAGCCTGAAAATTCCTGGCCCAGCGTCAGCGGGGTTGCGTCCTGCGTGTGGGTGCGGCCGATCTTGATGATGTGATTGAAGTCCCGGCTCTTGGCGGCGAGCGCCTTGTGCAAATGGTGCAGGGCAGGGATCAAATCATGCACGATCCGCTCGGCGCAGGCGATATGCATGGCCGTCGGGTAGGTGTCGTTCGACGATTGGCTCATATTGACGTGGTCGTTGGGGTGCACCGGCTTCTTCGAGCCCAAGACGCCGCCGAGCAATTCGATCGCCCGGTTGGAGATCACCTCGTTGGCGTTCATGTTGGATTGGGTGCCGGAGCCGGTCTGCCAGACAACCAGCGGAAAATGCTCGTTGAGCTTACCGTCGATCACTTCCTGCGACGCCTCGACGATCGCCTTGCCGATCGCAGGATCAAGCCGCTTCATCTCGATGTTGACCTCGGCCGCGGCGCGCTTGACGATGCCCAGGGCCCGCACGATCGAAGCCGGCTGCTTTTCCCAACCGATCTTGAAATTGCCCAGCGAACGCTGCGCCTGCGCGCCCCAGTAGCGGTCGGCCGCGACCTCGATTGGACCGAATGTATCGGTTTCGGTTCTGGTCTTCTCAGCGCTCACGGGAAGTTCTCCGGTCTGTCGATTGGGCAAGGGCGTATCGCGTTGCACAAATGGCATCAAGCGGAGATTGCGGACGGGGAGGGTGCAAATCGGTTGAAGGTGCACCTCTTCTCCCTGTGAGAGAAAATGGTTCGGCGCGCAGCGCCGAGACGGATAAGGGTGGCGAAGGAATGAGGCATCGATGATGCTGCCGCCCGTAGCGGCTGGATGAAAGGGTGCGCCAAGCCGGAGCCTAGCGCAGTAACGATCGCGCTGTCGGTGAAAGCCGCAGAATTTCCGTTGGCTTCGCGAGGTCCGCTTCAGCCCGGCCCAGAAAAGCCTGCCATACCGGCGAAGCGGTAAGGTCGGCTCGCGCGGTTTCATCGTCGAATCCGGTGACGGCGATGAAGACGTTCTCGCCCGCCCGCACCGGCAAGCGCGGAAACGTATTTTCGGCATGCTCACTGACGAGGGCGCCGAGCAGCCGCGCGCCGTTCGCGCCGAATAGCGGTACGGCTTCGGCTTTGAAACGCTCGGCAAAACCGGCCTCGCCACCGGGTCGCAAATAATGAATCCGGATCTCAATAAAACCTGGCAAGTGACTCCCGCTGCTCGGATTTTCGGCTGGGCCCAAGGCCGGCCGCCGCAGCCCCGACAAATCAAAGCCGCCGACGCGCCAGGCGGGTCTGAGCAGCAGCACATCGTCGGAATCGATCATCGTCGCATTAGCGGCGTCGCGATGCGCCGCCCAGACCGGGCCGTCATAGAAGGCGGTCAGCGCGTTCTCCCTGGCTGCCATGTCCTCGAAACCGCGCAACCAGACGAACATGTCGGGACGGTCGCGGTCGCGGAACTGGCCGATGATGGTCATGCCGGTGGCTTCCTGGCTCTCGATGAACTCGCGGTCGAAGAGCGCAATCAGTGTTTCGCGCCGGCCGGGCTTCAGCGTGTATTGACGAAGCTCCACCACCGGCGACGCAAGCCGAGAGGTTTCCGAGACATCATTCAGCGCAGCAGCCATTGCTCATTTCCAAAACAGGTTGACCATCCGGTTTGTAAAACAGACTGATTGTCCTGTTTTGTCAACCTGCTATGGTTTGGAAATGTCAGTAGAGAATCCAGTCCGGCCCAAAACCTCGGGCCGCAAACGCACCAACGACCCCGAAGGCCTGCGCCGCCGCGTGCTCGACGTGGCCGAAGACTCCTTCCAGGCGCGCGGTTATCACGCTTCCAGCCTCGGCGACCTGATGGCGGCGGCCGGCGTTACCGGCGGCGCGCTGCATCACCATTTCCCGACCAAGAAGGCGCTGGCTTTGGCGGTGATCGAGGAACGGGTGGCGGCCGCGGTCGAAGAGACATGGATCGCGCCGGTGCTTGCGGCACCCTCGGCACGCCGAGGCGTGCGCGCAGTGTTCGAGGCAGTGGCGGCGGAACTGGAACGGCAGGGTTTCGTACGCGGCTGCCCGCTCAACAATTTGGCGCATGAATTGTCGCTTGCCGATCCGGATTTCCGCTCGGCCCTGGCACGGATTTTCGCCGGCTGGCGGCAAGCGATCGCCGGCAAGGTGCGGGCCGATCAGGCGGCCGGCGGAGAGATTGGGACTGATCCAGACCGCTTCGCCGCACTGATGGTCGCCGCCTATTCCGGCGCCATGTCGATGGCGAAAACCGCGCAGGATGCCAGGATACTGAGCGAGTGTCTGAACGGGTTGGAGGAGGTCGAGCGCCCGCCATCACAGAGCGTTTCGGTGGCAAGGCGTCGCCGCAGGGTGTTGCGACGGCAGACAATCCGTTGATGTCGGCCAGATAGAGGGGTGTAAAGGGATCGCCTGCGATCGATGCCTCAAGCCTATTCCGGCAGCGGCTTGATCGTCTCGAATCCCACCTGGCTTTGCGCGCTGGTGCCTTCATCATACCGCCGTGCCAGCACGGCCTGCAGGTCGGGCGAATAGAGCGCCGTAAAAGTGTCGATAACCGCGCCGGTATCGCTGGTGGTCGTCTCGCTCACCGCCAGCACAGAGTATTTGCATTCGCCGAGGCTGAGCGTCTCCTTGCCCTTGACGGCGAGCGCCAGCGTTTCGGTGCCCTTCGGCGCCTTCTTCGTCGACAGTTGCACAAACTCGGTCTTGCTCTTGGCGCCGGCCTTCAGCGGAAACAGCTTTTTGATGTCGCCAAGCGGGATCATCGACAGCCGGCCGGTGTCGCTGTCGCGAAACACCTCGATCAGCCCGGCATAGAGATACTGCGTCTGCGGCGATTGCGACTGGTAGTTGTTGGCGACCGCGACCATGCCGCCCGGCGCCTGGCGGAACTCGCTGCGGATGCCCGGCTTTTCCAGCACGAAACCGGCTTTGGCGGATTTGGCATCGACACAAGGCGCGGCCTGCGCGGCACCGGTAAGCGACAGCATGGCGAGCGCCATGGCGATCGTTGAGGTCCTCATGACGGCGTCCTCCCCCTGGATGCGTATGGGCAAGCATTGCCTGAGCGGCGGCCCGCTGTCGACCCTATCACATCACTCTTTTGATCGCGGCTTTCATGTCGCCAAAGGCCTTCTGCACCTTGCCCGCGGCCTTGTCGGCCATGCCCCTGACTTGCATCCGACGGCTTCCCGTAGCTCTACCGACGGCCTGCCTGACGGAGCCCTTCACCTGCTTGGCCACGCCCGCGATCTGGTCCAGGTTCACCATCTCGGCATCTCTCCCGGAGATACATTAGCAAAGACAAACGGACGCGCGGGCTTTTGAGTTCCGCGGCATAACCTCCAATTGAGAAAATGTGGCGGGACCAATGCATGTCGCGCAAAAAGTGTGCAGCGGTTTTGCGAAAACGACATGCATCAAACAAAAGATGGCCGCAGAAACGCTTTGCCGCTTCGCCGGGCCATGGCTAATGTGCCACGAAAATCGGGGGACCATCTTGGCTGAATTCACCCTCCACATCGGCAACAAATGCTTTTCTTCTTGGTCGCTCAGGCCCTGGGTGGCGATGCGGCATCTGGAGATTCCGTTCGAGGAGGGCTTCGTGCGCCTGCGTACACCCGAAACCGCAGCCAACCTTGCCAAAGTTTCGCCGACAGGTATGGTGCCCGTGCTGAACCATAATGGCAGGATCGTCTGGGAAACCCTCGCCATTCTTGAATATCTGGCAGACCTGTTTCCGGAAAAGAAGCTTTGGCCGGACGATCTCGATGCCCGCGCGCTGGCGCGCTCGGTGGCGACCGAGATGCATTCCGGCTTCCGCGAGGTCCGCTACGGCTGGCCGATGAATTTGCGTCGTCCGAAGGCCCACAAGGCGCTCGATGCCGAGGGCGAGGCGCAACGGGCGCGCATCGAGGCGATCTGGCGGCAGTGCCGCGAGCAATATGGTGAGGGCGGGCCCTTTCTGTTCGGCCATTTCACCGCGGCGGACGCCATGTATGCGCCGGTCGTCACCCGCTTCGACACCTATGGCGGCGAGCTTGCGCCTGTCACCCGCGCCTATGTTGACGCCGTGCTGGCGACGCCGGCGATGCGGCATTGGTATGCCGAGGCGGCGAAGGAGCCGTGGTCGGAGCCTGGTCCGGACGAGTAAACCTCGCCAACGGGCTGGGCTTCCAGAACGGCGGGCGCGGCCTATCTGAAGCGGTGGGCCGGGCTCCTGGAGATATCATCATGACATCCGCTAATTCCCCACTCGTCGGCAAGGTTGCGCTCGTCACCGGCGCTTCGTCCGGCATCGGCGAGGCGACCGCCGCCGCCCTTGCCGAAGCCGGTGCCAAGGTGGCGGTAGCTGCCCGCCGTGCCGATCGCCTTCAAGCACTGGCCGGCCGCATCGAAAAGACCGGCGGTAAGGCGCTCACCATCGAAGCCGACATCGCCAAGGACGGCGATGTCACTGCCATGGTCGACAAGGTCGTCGCGCAATGGGGCAGGCTCGACATCCTCGTCAACAATGCCGGAATCATGCTGCTTTCGCCCGCTGCCGAGGCCAGTCTCGAGGATTGGCGCCGCATGATCGAGCTCAACCTGCTCGGCCTGATGGCCACGACCAAGGCCGCGCTGCCGCATCTGAAGACCGCCAAGGGCCACATCGTCAACGTGTCATCGGTGGCCGGCCGCGTCGCTAACCCAGGTGCGACCGGTTACGCGGCGACCAAGTTCGGCGTCGTCGCCTTTTCGGAGTCGCTGCGCCGCGAGGTCTATGCCGACAAGGTTCGCGTCACCGTCATCGAGCCCGGCCTGGTGCGCACCGAGCTCGGCGACCACATCACCAACGCGGAATTTAAGGCCGGACTGGAAAATCGCCTCGCCACCATGGAGGCGCTGACCGCCGGGGACATCGCCAACGCCATTCTCTACGCCGTCAGCCAGCCGCCGCGCGTCAACGTCAACGAGATCCTGATCCGTCCGACCGACCAGGAACGCTGATCGGGGCGATCGCATCGGGCGCCCGTCGAGGCGAATTGACCGGCGCCGCCAATTTGGCATAATATGTAACCATATGGATACGCATTATGCCGCAGGCTGAGCAGGACAGTTCCGTCTTTCGCGCCATCGCCGACCCGACGCGGCGCGCTATCCTCGACCGGCTGCGGCAGGGGCCGGCGCCGGTCAACGAACTGGCCTCCGCCTTCTCGCAGAGCCGGCCGGCGATTTCCAAGCATCTCAGGGTACTGCGCGAACTGCGCGTCGTTTCCGAGCAGAAAATCGGCCGCAAGCGGCTCTACCGGCTGGAGCCGGCGGAGCTGAAGGACATCGCCGACTGGATCCTGCCCTATCGCGATTTCTGGCAACAGAGCCTCGGCAATCTGAAATCCTATCTGGAGAACGAATGATGGCCAGCAACGACAGACCGCATGCGATTGCAGATGTTTCCGCCGGAACCGTCCTTGCCGCGGTGACGATCGCCGTGCCGCCCGAACGTGTCTTCCGCGCCATCACCGCCGAGAACCAGATCCCGCTCTGGTGGGGCGCGGACTCGATATACCGGACGACCAGACACACGGCCGATATCAGGCCGGGCGGCGCCTGGCGCTCGGAGGGCAGGGGCGCCGACGGCCATGAGTTCCATGTCCAGGGCGAGTATATCGAGGTCGAGCCGCCGCACCGCCTGGCCATGACCTGGAAGGCGCCATGGGATGGCGACAATGTCACCACCGTCACCTACACGCTGGAAGCGGTGGAGAACGGCACCCGGCTAACGCTGCGCCACGAAGGCTTTGGCCCGCGCAAGGACGCCTGCCGCGACCATGGCCATGGCTGGGAACGCGTGCTGGGCTGGCTGAGCGATTTCCTCGCCGGCGAGACCGGCATCAAGGCGCCCGGCATTTTCCATTGCCGGCTGATCCCGCCGCGCCCTGACTTCGCCTACACCCTGACCGATGACGAAAAGGCGTTGATGAAGCAGCACTCCGACTATCTTCGTGGCAAATTGGGTGAGGGCGGCGTCATCCTGTTCGGCCCGGTCGCCGATCCCGCCGGCCCATGGGGTCTCGGCATCGTGCGCGCTAAGGACGAGGCCGCCGCCAGGGCACTGACGGACGCCGACCCGACCGTCCAGTCGGGCCGCGGCTTCCGCTATGAGATCCTGCCGATGATGAGCACGATCATGTAGGGCATGCGGCTTAGGCTAGCTGCCCGGTTCCGGCCACAGCGTTTCCAGCATTTCCGGCAAAAGCTCTTCGAGCAGATGCGCGGAGCCCGCCTCCGGCGTCAGCCCCGAGAACTTGCCGTCCAGCGCCAGATGCGCAAAGCCGTGCACGGCCGACCATGCCGCAAGCAGCATCGCGCGGGCCCCGGTATCAAGTTCCGCATCCTCCGGCAGCCCGCGCAAGGCTGCGATCGTCTGTGCGATCGGCGTCTTGGCCTGTTCGGAGGCGGCCGCCAGACGTGCGTCGTCGGAAAGCAGCAGCTCGTGCCGGAACATCAGGTGGAAGCGGCCCGGAAAAGCCAGCGCAAAGCGCACATAGCCGACGCCCTGCCGCTTCAACCGGGCGGTCGGGTTGCCGGCCGTTCGTTCGATGTCGATATGCCGGGCAAGTTCCTGGAAGCCCAGAATGGCGACTTCGGTCAGCAGGCCGGCGGAGCTGCCGAAATGGTGCGCCGGCGCGGCGGGCGAGACGTGCGCGCGGCGTGCTGCCTCGCGCAGGCTGAAACCTTCGACCCCGCGCTCGGCCAGGATTGTGTCGGCCGCCCGGATCAGCGCCTCGCGAAGATCACCGTGATGATAGGCATCGCGTTCCGGCTTGTTGGTCATAGTTCCGCTCGAATTTTGATCTTTACACCGTACAGATTGCGCGGTAAAAACTTTGCTTAACACTGTTTAGATCGGTTCGCAAATCAACCAGGAGATATCCCTTGTCCGCAATCCGCCAAGCTTGTGACGATGGCCCTTTGACGGTCGACGGAACCATGCCCGATTGGCGACGCTGGCTCGCGGGGAGGGCGCGCTAATGGCCTGCGCCAGCTCGCAATCCATAAGGTCCGATGCCTTGCACTTCTTCCGCGCCTGGATTTTCGATCCGCTGCGGGTCGCCTCCATCACACCGTCCGGCACGGCCTTGGCACAATTGATGGTGAGCGCTATCGGCCCGCAGACCGGCCCGATAATCGAGCTCGGGCCGGGAACCGGCGTTTTCACCAGAGCCCTGCTTGGCCAGGGCGTCGCCGAGGCGGATCTGGTGCTGGTCGAAAAGGGCGCCGAGTTCGCCGGCGTGTTGGCCGGCCGCTTTCCGCGCGCCGGCCTTTTATGCATCGACGCCGCCGACATCGGCGCTGCGACCTTGCCCTTCGCGGGTCCCGCAGGCGCGGTGATCAGCGGCCTGCCGCTGCTTTCCATTCCAGCAACGAAAGTGTCCGCAATTCTCGCCGGCTCTTTCGCGCATATGCGTGACGATGGCTGTTTCTACCAGTTCACCTACGGGCCGCGTTGTCCGGTGCCGAGAACGATCCTGGAAGGGCTTGGACTGGAGGCGGTGCGGATCGGCTGGACGCTGCGCAACATTCCGCCCGCCGCCGTCTACCGCATCGCCAGAATGCGCTAAAGCAATTCCAGGAAAAGTGTGAAGCGGTTTTCCGTTCGGAATTGCTTCAAAACAAAGAGGTAGAGCGGTTCAGCGTTTCCGTGAAACGATGAAACGGTCTAGCCCGATAGAAAAACGCCTCTCGCGCTTTTCACGGCGCGGGAGGCGTCTTTTTGCCGTCAACATTCTCGATTGCTCTCGAATTGCTGACGACTTGGACGAAACCGCCAGCCAGGACATTGGTTCCGCAGCCGACGAATTTTTTTTGCCTGCCGCCGCTTGTAGGGGTGCCGCGCTGCGTGCCGGCACTGCTGCGAGCAGCATTCGTTAAATTGACATTGCGCTAAAAGAAGCCTTTTTCGTTTCCGGGCGGTTGATTGTGCATCGTAGCTCCGTCGCTATGTGCTAAGCAGCGCCAGCAAATATGAATGCTCCGAACCAGGAAAAGATTTTGTCTCTCACTCCGAAGATGTCCGGCGACCAGGCCGTGTCCCTTTTCAGCAAGACCCTGACCCAGTCGATGTCGCTCAACCGCATCATCTCCGAACGGGATGCTGTCAGCCAGGCCAGGGAAGCCAAGACCGCGCGGCTGCGAGAACTGCGGCTGGAGAAAGAAGCAGACGACAGGGCGACTGCGCTCGCTGCTGCCGCCTTGCCGAAACGCACGGGCAAACGCTGATGGCCACCAAACGTGTCCCGGCGACGCCGATTGCCGCCGACTCAACTATCGCCGATATGGTCGATGTGCTGGACAAGCCGATCGAATATGTCCGGCGCGTCCTTGAGAAACTTGAGCGCTGCAAGCGCGCCCATGGCGATGCCCAAGTGCGACTTGGCGTGCGCAGCCGTGCCGAATGCCCGAACTATCTGATCGAATATGTGCGAGAGGATGGCAAAACCCATGAGCGCGTCACGCTTAGTGATGCAGCCTATAGCGGCAGCACTCACCGCGAGCTGGCGCCGCATCACATCGAGGAGGCCAGGAACTGGTCACCGGAGGAAATGAACATCACGGCGGTTTCGGCGCTGATCGGCCGCCTGCGCAATCCAAGGGCACTGTCAGCGCGTGTCGCCGAAGAGAACTGATATGGCCATAAAATTCTCCGCCAAGGATCAACCTACGACACCAACCGCCGCCGTTAAGCCGGCCAAGCCCGTCGCTGAGCCGAAGGCGGGCGAACCGGCCGCGACCGACCTGTTCGAGACGCCGGCGGCAACGCCGCCGCGCAAGTCCGGGAAAAAGAAATAGCGTTGCCGCACGACGGCGATCATAGCGTGCCCGGCCCGCTCGGCCCGGCAGCCGGTTTCGACTGGTCGACCATTATCGATGGTGGCGCCTTCGACTGCCAAACCTGCGGCGCCTGCTGCTCCTATTCGGCCGACTGGCCGCGTTTCTCGACCGAGGAGGATGCCGAGCTTGACCGCATCCCGGAGAAATTCGTGTCGGCCGATCTATCCGGCATGCGCTGCGAGGGCGGTCGCTGCTCGGCGCTTGGCGGCGAGGTCGGCAAGCACACCGCCTGTGGCATCTACGATCTCCGCCCCCACGTCTGCCGCGCCTGCATGCCGGGCGGCGACGATTGCCTGATGGCAAGGGCGGCGCATGGGCTGCCGCCGGTTGATCTCCCCCCTTGAGGGCGAGATGGCCGCGAAGCGGCCAGAGGGGGTCGCCGCGCGTGAAGCGCCGGCATGCTTCCCGCGACGAAAGAGGGTGTCGGCGCTCTATGTGAGACGACCCCCTCTGGCCTGCCGGCCATCTCCCCCTCGATGGGGGAGATTCCGCACCCCCGCTTGCCTCGCCTCGCGCCGCCCGATACCTTCCACGCCGGGCAGGGCTGCGGAGGAACAACCCTTGAGCATCGAATTCCTGTTGACGTCGCTGATCGTCGTGGCTTCGCCGGGCACTGGCGTTCTCTATACGCTGAGCGCCGGTCTTTCGCGTGGCGCGCGTGCCTCGATCATTGCCGCCTTCGGCTGCACGCTGGGCATCATCCCGCATATGGCCGCCGCCATCACCGGCCTTGCCGCCGTGCTGCACACAAGCGCCGTCGCCTTCGAGACACTGAAATATCTCGGCGTCGCTTATCTGCTTTACATGGCCTGGAACACGCTGAAGGAGAAGGGCGGCTTGAGTGTTGAGGAGAATGTCGCCCCGCGCTCTGCCGCAAAGACGATCACCTCCGGCATCTTGATCAACATCCTGAACCCGAAACTGTCGATCTTCTTCTTTGCCTTCCTGCCGCAATTTGTCAGCACCACCGAGCCGCACGCATTTTCGAAGATGCTGGAGCTCAGCTCCGTCTTCATGCTGATGACCTTCATCGTCTTTGCCGTCTATGGCGTGTTCGCGGCCTCGGTCCGCAGCCATGTCGTGTCACGGCCGAAGGTGCTGACCTGGATGCGCCGCAGCTTCGCCGCCGCCTTCGTCATGCTGGGCGCCAAGCTGGCGCTGGCGGACCGGTAGCGCCACAAGGCCCTATCCCTTGACGTAACCCATCGCCTCGACGATGCGTCCACCCTCGACGCGCATCAGGTTGACGCCGCGCAGCGAATTGCCGTCGGCCATCCAGAAGCGCCAACGGATCGTGGCGCGGTCGCCGGCCACGAAAGTCTCTTCAAGATCGAAACGCGTGCCAGGTCCGGTGGCGATCGCCGACCACAGCTCGATGTAAGCCGCCTTGCCGACGCGGCGGGCGCCGTCCGGCGCCGGCGTGGTGTTCTCGATCACGCAGTCCTCCGCCACCAGGTCGTCCAGCGCGGAAGGATCGTGGCGCTGGAAAACCTCGTTGTAGCGCCGCATGATTTCGGCCGTCTCGGCGGAGCGCGCGGCCGTGCCATATCGATGATGAGTTCTTGTGTCATTTCGTTGCTCCTTCCGTTCTCAATGATCAGCGACGAGGCTCGCCTTGAGATTGATGATGGCGACGCCGGCCAGTGCCCGCGAGACGAGGCAGGTCGCCTTGGCCTTTTGCGCCAGCCGCTCGAAATCTTCAGCCGCCATGCCGGCAACGCTGGCCTCCGTCTCCAACTCGATGCGGGTGATGGTCGGACCGGCCGTGGTGGCGCCAAGATGCACTTTCGCGATCGTATGGATGCTGTCGGGTGTGTGGTCTTCGCTGCCGAGGATGGCGGCAAGCGCCATCGAGAAGCAGCCGGCATGGGCGGCCGCGATCAGCTCTTCCGGATTGGTGCCGGGACCGTTCTCGAAACGGGAAGGGAAGGAATAGGCGCCCTCGAACACGCCGCTGCCCAGTCGCAGCCGGCCCGATCCCTCCTTGAGTGTCCCTTGCCATTTGGCCGAAGCTTCACGAATCGTCATTGCCGGTTCTCCTCTGGTTGATGGAAAGCAGGGTCACGCGCCGCCGATGACGACTTTGCCGAAGACGTCGCCCTGCTGGAAATAGCGGTAGGCTTCGCGCGCTTCCGCAAAGGGGAAGACCTTGTCGATGACCGGCTTCAGCCGATGCGCCGCGACGGCCGTGAGCATCGCCTCGAGGCCGCTGCGGCTGCCGACGAAGACGCGGCCGATGGTGACGAGGCTGCGCTGGTAGACGGCGCCCGGGATCTCGACCGACTTGCCCTTCTGGTCGTGCACGGTGAGCAGCACGATGCGGCCGTAAAGCGAACTGGCGATCAGCGACTGCGCGAAGGTCGCGGGGCCGCCGGTTTCGACGACGAGGTCGATGCCGCCCGTCGTCTCGCGCAGTTTCAAGCCCCATTGCGGCGTCTCGTCAGCGGCGATGACGAGGTCGGCGCCGAGCGTCCGCAGCCTGTCGGCCTTCCCGCCGCGCGAGGTGACGGCAGCCACGCGGCAGCCGAGAAGCTTGGCGAACTGTAGGGCAAACAGTGCGACGCCGCCTGAACTGATGACCAGAACCCATTGCCCCGGCTTCGGAATCTCGGCGCCGGTCAGCGCGCTCCAGGCGGTCAGCCCGGCGCAGGTCAGCGTCGCTGCCTCATGCCAGTCGAGATGATCGGGCAGCCGCACCGCCCATTGCTCGTCGAGCACGGCGTATTCGCACAGCATGCCGTCGAGCGTGCAGCCGAGCTGGTCGATCACGCCTGGATGCAGGCGGCCGTCGACCCAGCGCGCGAAATAGCTGCCGGTAACGCGGTCGCCGACTGCAAAGCGCGTCACCGCTTCGCCGACCGTCACCACTTCGCCGGCGCCGTCGCTCAGCGGAACAATGCCGGGGCGCGGCGTCAGCGGATATGTGCCGTTGAGGATCATTGTATCGCGGCGGTTGAGCGAGGTGGCGTGCACGCGCATGACGATCTCGTGCGGCTTCGGCTGCGGCATCGCCTCTTCGCGCGCCACCAGCTTCTCGATTCCACCAAGGCCTTCAAGCCGATAACTCAACATCGCAGTCTCCCGAATATGTAGACCGATTTACATATTATGTAGACCGGTTGTTATATTCCGGGCAAGGCCTATAATGCGCATTGCTGACAGAGGCTGACATGGCAACGGATACACGCACCCGTATGATCGAGGCGACCGCACTGCTCTTGAGGCGGCGCGGCTATCACGGCACTTCACTGAACGACATACTGAGCGCCAGCGGCACCCCCCGCGGCTCGCTCTATTTCCATTTTCCGGGCGGCAAGGACCAGCTGGTCATCGAGGTGACGCGCGACAGCGTGGCCGACGTGACCGAACGACTGGGCACGGCGCTGGCGGCGGAAAATGATCCGGCGGTCGCCGTCCATCACATCTATCAGTCGGTGGGGCGCATGCTGGAGGAAAACGAATTCTCGCTCGGCTGCCCGATCGCGCCGGTCGTGCTGGATTCGCCCAACGACATGCCGGAGCTCGCCGAAATTTGCCGCACGGCCTTCGAGCAGTGGATCGGCCTGCTGCGGCAAGCCTTCGTCAGGGCAGGGGTGCCGGAGCGGCGCGCGCAGGCGCTGGCGCTGCTGGTCGAATCCTCCCTCGAAGGACTGATGGTCATTGCCCGGGCCACCCGCGACCGCACCCCGCTGCTTGCCGTGGCTGACGAAGTCGCGGCGCTGGTCGAGCAAGCGGTGCTCGCCGGCAATGTGGCGCAGCGTGCCGACGCTGCTGTTTGAGCGCGTAGAACTCCAACGAAAAAGGGCGCCCTTCGGCGCCCTTTCCATATGCTTGCAGGGTTGGACTTCTTAGAAGTCCATGCCGCCCATGCCACCCATGCCGCCGCCGGGCATGCCGCCCGGCATGCCGCCGGCAGCTTCCTTCTTCGGAGCTTCGGCGATCATGGCTTCGGTGGTGACCAACAGGCCGGCGACCGAGGCCGCGTCCTGGAGAGCCGTGCGCACGACCTTGACCGGGTCGACGATGCCCATGGCGATCATATCGCCATATTCGCCGGTCTGGGCGTTGTAGCCGAAGGTCGCGCCCTTGTTCTCGAGGATCTTGCCGGCAACGATCGAGGCTTCCGCACCGGCGTTTGCCGCGATCTGGCGGGCCGGAGCCTGCAGCGCGCGACGCACGATGTTGATGCCGGCGGTCTGGTCGGAATTGGCGCCGTTCGCCTTGATGGTCAGCGAAGCGCGCAGCAGCGCGACGCCGCCGCCGGGAACGATGCCTTCTTCGACGGCCGCGCGGGTCGCGTTGAGGGCGTCATCGACGCGGTCCTTCTTTTCCTTGACCTCGACCTCGGTCGCGCCGCCGACGCGGATCACCGCGACGCCGCCGGCGAGCTTGGCCAGACGCTCCTGCAGCTTCTCCTTGTCGTAGTCCGAGGTGGTCTCCTCGATCTGCTGCTTGATCTGGGCAACGCGGCCCTGGATCTCGGCTTTCTTGCCGGCGCCGTCGACGATGGTGGTGTTCTCCTTGGAGATCGACACCTTCTTGGCGCGGCCGAGCATGTTGAGGCCGACATTCTCGAGCTTGATGCCGAGGTCTTCCGAGATGACCTGGCCACCGGTGAGGATTGCGATGTCTTCCAGCATGGCCTTGCGGCGGTCACCGAAGCCCGGCGCCTTGACGGCGGCGATCTTCAGGCCGCCACGCAGCTTGTTGACGACGAGCGTGGCCAGGGCCTCGCCTTCGACGTCTTCCGAGATAATGACCAGCGGCTTCGAGGTCTGCACGACAGCTTCCAGCACCGGCAGCATGGCCTGCAGGTTGGAGAGCTTCTTCTCGTGCAGCAGGACGTAGGCGTCTTCCAGATCGGCGACCATCTTGTCGGCGTTGGTGACGAAGTAGGGCGACAGGTAGCCGCGGTCGAACTGCATGCCTTCGACGACTTCCAGCTCGGTGTCGGCGGTCTTGGCTTCCTCGACCGTGATGACGCCTTCATTGCCGACCTTCTGCATCGCTTCCGCGATCATCGAGCCGACCGAGGAGTCGCCATTGCCGGCGATGGTGCCGACCTGGGCAACCTCTTCCGAGGTCTTGATCTTCTTGGCGTTCTTGATCAGCGTGCCGACCACGTCGGCTACGGCCAGATCGATGCCGCGCTTCAGGTCCATCGGGTTCATGCCGGCGGCAACCGCCTTGTGGCCTTCCTGGACGATCGACTGCGCCAGAACGGTCGCGGTCGTGGTGCCGTCGCCGGCGATGTCGTTGGTCTTCGAAGCGACTTCGCGGACCATCTGCGCGCCCATGTTCTCGAACTTGTCCTCGAGCTCGATTTCCTTGGCGACGGTGACGCCGTCCTTGGTGATGCGCGGGGCGCCGAACGACTTGTCGATGACGACGTTGCGGCCCTTGGGGCCGAGCGTCACCTTAACCGCGTCGGCGAGGATGTTGACGCCGCGCAGCATGCGCTCACGGGCGTCGCGGGAGAATTTTACGTCTTTGGCAGCCATGTTTTAGCTCCTGGCAGGGGCTCGGAACGAGCCCGAAAATTCAGTTGATGAAGAGGCCGATGTTTCAGCCGATGATGCCCATGATGTCGGCTTCCTTCATGATCAGAAGGTCTTCGCCGTTGAGCTTGACTTCGGTGCCCGACCATTTGCCGAACAGCACGCGGTCGCCGGCCTTGACGTCGAGCGGGACGAGCTTGCCGCTTTCGTCGCGGGCGCCGGAGCCGACGGCGATGATCTCGCCTTCCTGCGGCTTTTCCTTCGCCGTGTCCGGGATGATGATCCCGCCGGCGGTCTTGGATTCGGATTCGACCCGGCGAACGACCACGCGGTCATGAAGCGGGCGGAACTTCGACTTTGCCATGTTTTCTTCCTCGAATGAGAACGGTGAGAACTGTTCCTCAGTCCGGCGAGGCCGGACAAACCAGTACCTGCCCGACGATGCCGGACATCAGTTAGCACTCACCAATGGCGAGTGCTAACGTGGCGTTGAAATAGGCCGGTGGCTTTCGAGAGTCAAGGCGCGCGGGGAGGGGCAATGGCGCGAAATTTTGCTTGGGCAATCGCCGGGTTCCGGAATGCGCCGATTGCCATTGGGGATCAACGTGGAATTTGCCTATCGCATCGGTTTTCGTGGCGAGCGCAGCACCAGCAGCGGGCACCGTTCGGCGAGGCCGTAGTTGCCGGTCGAGGCGACGCGCACATCGTCGAAGAAAACCCTGGCCTCCTCGACGAGCACCGCTGTCGGCGTAAAACTATAGATGACCGACGAGTTCCTGTAGACGTCGATGGTGCCGATCACCGGCAGCTCCCATCCGGTGCGCGCCGAGAGCTCGTCGCGGTCTGGAAACATCGCATCGAATTGTTCGAGGATTCCCGTGACGGGGATGATGTAGTCCGGCGCGCCGCCGATCGCGGTCATGGCCACGCGCCATTTGAGATCGTGGAAGGTCGAGACGCCGCCCGCCAGTGCCAGGGCGCGGACATCCCGTGGATCGTCGCGTGTTTCGGGGCAAGCATAAAGCCTGATGCCGGCGCGCCCATCGGCTTTCAACACGCGGGCAATGGCCGCAAACAGCGCCCGCCTGACATCGAAGCCGCCGATGACCGAGAGGCATCCATCGCCGATCAGCGCATCGACGTTTGCATCGGGCAACGGGAGGCCGAACCAGTCGCCGATGATCGCCTTGCGTGTATCGGTGTCGCCCGGCCAGACGCCGGCGATCATGTCACGGGATTCGTCCACGGCCGTCATGCTCGCCCCGAGCCCGGCGAGTTCCGGCGTCACGCCAAGCATAACGACGTGGGATCGGGCAAGGTCGAGCTCGCGGTCGTAAGTCTCGACGACTTCCGCCGGCGGTCGCAGCGGCGGCCCGAGCAACTGCCAGTGCTTGCGAATTGCATTCCAGTGGTCTGTCATGCAAACCCCGAACCTGATACCGCATTGTACGCGGTTGAATAATCGACGACGCTAAAGAAGCCAAGTGGGGACGCATGGCACGCATCGCCGTCATCACGCATGAATTTGACCGCTTCCAAAGCCGGCGCGGACTGCTGATGCGCCGCGACAGCCCATATATGCTGTTTGATCAGCTGGAGGAACTGAAGCGGCGCGGCCATTCGGTGCGCGTGCTCAGCGGCACTTCGGCGAAGCCGGCCGCTGACATCGCCGTGCTGCATGTCGACGCAACGGTGACCCCGACCGAGTATGTCGAATACGCGCGCGGCTTTCCCTTTTGCCTCAACCTGGGCGCCACCGATATCTCGAAACGACGCATCAGTGGGGCCGTGATAGGCAAGGACGACGGCTGGACCGGGCAGGTCATCGTCAAGAGCAGCCTCAATCATTGGGGAACGCCGGAAGAGCATCTGAATCGTCAGTCGCGGCGGGCCGGCAGGCCGGAGCCGTTTCCGGGTGCCGCGATTTTTGATCGCTATCAGATCCACGCCTCGCTCGCCGACATTCCGGCGGAAGTGTTCGAACGCGAGGATCTGGTGGTCGAAAAATTCATTCCGGAGCCGGAGCCGGACGGTTTCGCCGCCCGCTTCTGGCTGTTCTGCGGCGAGCGCGAGCGCTGCACCCGCCATGTGTCGCCGCAGAGCTTGGTCAAGGGCGACGACACCATCCGCCGCGAGGCGGTTCCGGTGCCGGACGAGCTCCGCGCTTTAAGGCGCGAACTCGGCTTCGACTACGGCAAATTCGACTTCGTCATGCACGAGGGCAGGGCGGTGCTGCTCGACGCCAACAAGACGCCCGGCCGCGCCCGCAACCTGTCCGCCTTCATCGCCGCCGGCAACGCCAATCTCGCCGACGGCTTCGAGGGGCTGATCCGCCAGTTCGCATAGTCGGGCCTCAGATGTTCATGCCGCCCGACACTTCGATGCGCTGGGCGTTGACCCAGCGATTGTCGTCCGACAGCAGCGAGGCGATCATCGGGCCGATGTCGTCGGGGACGCCGGCGCGGCCGAGCGCGGTGACGCTTGCCACCATGCGGTTGATATCGGCGTCGTCGCGCACATGGCCGCCGTTGAAGTCTGTCGCGATCGCGCCGGGCGCCACCGTGTTGGCGGTGATGCCGCGCGGACCGAGCTCCTTGGCGAGGTAGCGTGTGAACACCTCGATGCCGCCTTTCATCATCGCATAGGCCGACGATCCCGGCACCGCGAAGCGCGCCAGCCCGCTCGATATGTTGATGATGCGGCCGCCGTCGTTGATCAGCGGCAGCAGCGCCTGGGTGAGGAAGAACACGCCCTTGAGGTGGATGTTCATCAGCGCGTCGAATTCTTCTTCCGTCGTCTCGGCGACCGTCTTGCGCAGGCCGGTGCCGGCATTGTTGACGAGAAAGTCGAAACGGTTGCGCTGCCAGGTCGATTGCAGCGTCTGCTTCAAAGCCGCGACGAAGGCCGGGAAGGTAGGGACGGCGCCAGCGTCGAGTTCGAGTGCGGCGGCGCGGCCGCCGGCCGCCTCGATCTCGGCCACGGCTGCCTTGGCCTCGTCGGCGCGGGAGCGGTAGGTGATCACCACGTCGATGCCCTTGCGGGCGAGGTTGAACGCGGTGTTGCGGCCGAGGCCGCGGCTGCCGCCGGTGACGAGGGCAATGGGGCGGGTTGAGTTGGTCATCGTGAAATCTCCTTCTTTGTGATGGAGATCCATATACTAGCCTGCCCGGTCGATATAATCGGCCGGGGATTGCCAACACTATTCAGCTTGTGCGAACAGTCATTGCATGGACAGGCTGGACAGCATGCGGCTCTTCGTCCGCGTCGTGGAAAGGCACAGCTTCACCGCGGCCGCGGCCGATCTCGGCCTGCCGCGCTCCAGCGCGACCTCCGCCATCAAGCAGCTGGAGGAGCGGCTCGGCGTGCAATTGCTCAGGCGCACCACCCGCCACGTCACGCCGACGCTGGACGGCGAGGCCTATTACCAGCGCTGCGTCGGCATTCTGGCCGACATCGAGGATGCCGAAGGCGGCTTCGGCACGCATGAGGTGCGCGGGCGGCTGCGCATCGACGTCAACGGCCATATGGCGCGCACCTTCATCATTCCGGAACTGCCGGCGCTGCTTGCCCGCCATCCGCAGCTGAGCGTGCATGTCGGCGAAGGCGACCGTCTCGTCGATCTCGTGCGCGAAGGCGTCGATTGCGTCATCCGCGCCGGCACGCTTCCCGACAGCGACATGATCGCGCGCCGGCTCGGCATGGCGCGCGAGATCACCGTCGCCAGCCCGGCCTATCTCGAACGCCACGGCACGCCGTGCACACCCGACGACCTCGCCGGCCATATGATGATCGGCTTCGTTTCGTCCCGCAGCGGGCAAGTGATGCCGCTGGAATTCACCATCGACGGCAAGATGCGGGAAGTGGTGCTGCCGTCGCGGGTCACCGTCGCCAATTCCGACACCAGCGCCACTCTGGTGCGGCTGGGCTTCGGCCTCTACCAGGCGCCGCGGCTTCGTTTCGTCTCGGACCTCGAGGCCGGCCGGCTGGTCGAGGTGCTGCCCGATTACCCTCCGTCGCCGACGCCGATCTCGGTGCTCTACCCGCGCAGCCGCCAGCTGTCGCCGCGCGTCAGGGTGTTCGTCGACTGGCTGGTCGAGATTCTTGGCCCGAAGCTCGATCCCTGATCAGAGGAACAACTTCAGCTGCGTGTGGATGATCGAGCGGTAGTCGTCGATCGTGCGCCGGCTTTCCGCCTCGTCCTGCGTCAGCGCCAGCCGCACGACGCCGCCGGCAAGCTGGAAGATCAGGAACACCACCCTGGAAAAAGCCTCGCGCTGCTCAGGCTTCAGCATCGGCGCGACATGGTCGCAGAACATCTTCGCCTGGTGCCTCGTCTCGGCGATGTCGAGATGCTGCAGCGCCTTGTCGGCCTGGATCGCGTTCTGCAGGTCCTGGATCGCTGGGTCGGCGGCGACACGCTGGTAGTAGTCATCGAGCAAACGGTCCGCCGCCACCGTCACATCCTCCAGCCCGCGGATCTCCGCGATGATCGCGCCGAAGCGCGCGCGGCTTTCCTGCGAGAACCGCTCATAGAGCATCGCTAGGATGGCCGACTTGCTGGGGAAATAATGATAGACGGTGGCGATCGGTCCGCCGGCCAGCGCGCCCACCTCCTTCATGGTGACGGCGTCAATGCCTTTTTCGCCGATCAGCCGCATGGTCGTGGCAAGGATCGCGTCGATGCGCTCGCGGCTGCGCTCCTGCTTGGGCCTTCGCCTGAGCTCGGTCGCGGCTCGCGTTGCTTTAGCCATGGCTCAACTCTCGCCAGAAGTCCAAATTCCCGGTTGACAATAAACATGATCAAGTATCAGTTTCCTGAATTGCTGACAAGTTGTCAGCTTTTGATCGGGCTGCAAGGGAGGGCGCCTCTTGACTGCAACGCAAGCCGCGCAAGCGGAAGAGGGCGACTGGCTGGTCGGCAATCCGAGCGGCCTGCAGCTTGCCTCGGCGCTGTGGATCGGCTCGGTCGGCCTGCTCATCCTCGGTCTGCAGCCGGTGCTGCTCGGGGCCCTTTACACCGAGGGCCACGTTACCGGCGATGAGCTGGCGCTGGTCGCCACCGCCGAGATGGTTGCGATCGCGCTCGGATCGGCGATCGTGGCCATGCTGCTTCCGGCCCGCAACATGCGCTGGAAGAGCACTTTGCTTCTGGTCCTGCTCGGGCTTGCCAATGTCTGGAGCGCCTATGCCGTCACCGCCAATTCCCTGATCGGCGCGCGCGCCCTGGCCGGCCTCGCCGAAGGCGGGCTGGTCGCGGTCGCCACCGAGCTGATTGCCCGCTCGCGCCGGGCCGAGCGCATCGGCGGCTACTTCGTCACCTTGCAGACACTGGCGCAGTGCGCGCTGGCGCTGCTGCTTGCGCTCTATGTCGTGCCTGCCGCCGGTTCGGCCGGCGGCTTCATTGCGCTTGGCGTGGTCTGCCTGCTGTCGCTGGTCGTCGCCTGGACGGTGCCGGACGACTACGCCGACCTGCCGAAGGAAGAACAATTCGCCAATGTCCTGAACCTGCCGTCGATCACGGCGCTGCTCTCGGTCTTCTGCTACTTCATGTTCTTTGGCGCCGTCTGGGCATTTCTGGAGCCGCTTGGCGCGCAATTCGGAATCGATGGCCGTACCGTCGGTCTGATGGTCTCGGCAAGCCTTGCCGCGCAGGTGATCGGCGCCATGACCGCGACCGTTTTCGAGGCGCGCATCGACTACCGTTTTGCGATCACCGTTATCGGCGCCATCGCGGCTATAAGCTCGGCTTTGCTTGCATCGGGACCGGGGCCTTCGGTGTTCTGGGCCGTCGCGCTGGTCATGGGCTTCATCCTGCTTTTCATCGTGCCTTACCAGATCAGGCTGGCGATCACCGCGGACGAGACCCGTCACGCGGTGCTGCTGGTGCCGGCAGCCCAGCTTTTCGGCCTCGCCATCGGTCCGGTCGCCGCCTCGCTGCTCATTGATGGCGAGAATTTTCGACCCGTGCCGGAATTCGCCGCCGCCAGTGCCCTGGCCAGCGTGGCGATGCTTGGATTGTTCATCGTCATCGCGCGGCGCCGCCGGATTTCGAGCTAACGCGGAGGTGGCGGTGTCGAACAGCTGGAGCAACTGGTCGGGTTTCGTCAGCGCCACGCCGAAGCTGATCGCCACGCCGGCAGATGCCGGAGAGCTTGCCGATTTGGTCCGCTCCGCACCCGGCCCGCTGCGTGTCGCCGGCGCCGGCCATTCCTTCACGCCGCTGGTGCAGTCGGACGGCGCCATCGTCTCGCTGGAGAAAATCGAAGGGCTGGTCTCGCACGACGCTGAAAAGCATCAGGCGAGGGTGAGGGCGGGCACACGGCTCGGGCCGCTGATGCGTCTGCTGCAGGGCGTCGGCCAGGGCCTGCCCAATATGGGCGACATCGACCGCCAGGCGATCGGCGGCGCGCTCGGCACCGCCACGCATGGCTCCGGCCCGACGCTTGGCGCCTATCACACGCAGCTGGAGACGGTGCAATTCGTCGACGGACGGGGCAGGCTGCGCGACTTCAGCCGGACCGGCGATCAGGACATGATCCACGCCACCGGCGTCGCGCTCGGCGCCTTCGGCGTGCTCACGGAAGTGACGATGAACAACATTGCGACCTACCGGCTGCGCCGCCGCAAATGGGTGCTGCCGATCGCCGACATGCTGCGCGATTTCGAGACGATGATGGCCGCGCACCGGTCGGCCGAATTCTACTACATCCCGTTTTCCGGCTATGCGCAGTTCATCGCCAGCGATCTGAGCGCCGCCGCGCCCACACCCCGCCCGACCGAGGACGACGAGGAAGGGCTGGCGACGCTGCGCAAGCTGCGCACGGCGCTGCGCCGACTGCCATGGCTGCGCCGTTGGCTGATCCGCGGCGCGGTCAAGAAAGTCCCGCCCGAGGACTACGTGCAGGACTGGCTCAACGTCTACGCCAGCGACCGTCGCACCAAATTTAACGAGATGGAATATCACCTGCCTTACGAGGAAGGCCCGAACGCGTTGGCCGAGATCATCGCGCTGACGGAAAAGCACTTTCCGGAAGTCTATTTCCCGATGGAGGTGCGTTCGGTAGCGCCTGACGAGTTCTGGCTTTCGCCTTTCCACAAAAGGCGGACCTGTTCGATCGCCATCCACCACGATGCGGCGAACGATCCGCTGCCCTTCATGCGGGCGGCCGAGCCGATCTTCCGCAGATATGGCGGCAGGCCGCATTGGGGAAAGATGCACGGTTTGAAGGCGGCGGATCTGAAAAAACTCTATCCGCGTTGGGACGACGCGATGGCGGTGCGCCGCGACATCGATCCCCAGAACCGTTTCTTGTCGCCCTATATGGCCGGGCTGTTCGGCATCGAGCTATGAGTGCCTATTTTGTCGACCTCTCCAGGGCGCTGAAGGCGGCGGAGATTTTTCGGCCTTGCCTGGTGGTCGACCGCGATCGGCTGGACGCCAACATCGGGCTGGTGAAGAACAGGCTCTCGCCGGACCTTGCCGTGCGGCTGGTCGACAAATCGCTCCCCTGCCTGCCGCTGCTTTCGCATATAGCCAGGGCAATCGGCACCAACCGCTTCATGACCTTCCATCCGCCGGTCACGCAGGCCGTGCTCGACGCGTTTCCGGAGGGCGACCTGCTCTACGGCAAGCCGATGCCGGCCGGCGCGGCCAGGGCAGCGCTGACCAGAGGCGGCGCCGGCTGGTGGTCGCGCGTCTGCTGGCTGATCGACACGCCGGAGCGGCTGGCCGAATATGGCGCGCTCGCCGCCGAGCTCGGCGCCGAATTGCGCTTTGCCTTCGAGGTCGATGTCGGGCTGCATCGCGGCGGCTTTATCAGTCCAGCGGACATCAAGGCGCTGACGATCCCCGCGGGCATGCGCTGCGAAGGCATCATGGCCTATGAGGCGCATGCGCCGGAGATCCCCGGCCTGTTCGGCGGCGCTGGAAAGGCGCTGAAGAAAGCATCGGCCAGGGCGGCGGAATTTGTCGCCTGCCTCGAGCCGGACCAGCGCCGCACCTTGAACATCGGCGGCTCGAAGACGGCGCTGTTGCATCAGGGCGGGGCAGCCAACGAAGTGTCGATCGGTTCGGCCTTCGTGCTGCCCGCCGATTTCGACCGGCCCGGCCTCGGCGGCTTCCAGCCGGCGGCCTTCATCGCGATGCCGATCCTGAAGGCACCCGATCCGGTGCTGCCCGGTCCGGCGGCTCTGTCCCGGACGCTGCAACTGCTTGGCCTGTTCCCGCGCAAAGGCTGCTACCTCTATGGCGGCAAATGGATGGCCGAGCCCGCGTTCCCCGAAGGCATGAAGCCGAACCGGTTGATCGGCCTGTCCTCCAACCAGCAGTTCATGGGACTTCCCGCTGGGGCGAGCGTCAGGCCAGGCGATTACGCCTTCCTGCGGCCGACGCAGAGCGAGGCGGTCCTGCAGCAATTCGGGGCAATTGCCGTGTTTTCGGCCGGACGCATCGTGGAATTCTGGCCGGTTTTGCCGATGGGGTGAGGCGTCACGGCGCTCGTGATTGGCGCCGGCGACCGGGGGTCGTCATTCTAGGGCGGAGCGACGCGAAGCGGAGCGCAGACCGTAGAATCCATGCCGTTCCGCCTGCCGAAGAGCGATACGGATGCAGAAGAAGGTCGTTTATGCCGACGTTCGGTACCAAGGTCTGCAACGTGGCCACACGTATCGGTCACGGAATGGATTCTAGGGTCTGCGCGCGTCGCTTCGCTCCTTGCTCCGCCCTAGAATGACGAAGTTGTGAGGTGCTTCGACGTCACCATTTGCTTGACTCAGTCAACTAAATAATCAATCCTGCTCTGGACAGGAGCACCCCATGACCATCCACGATCACCCCGGCAAGCAGCGCATCGATGCGGTACGCGCCTTCAACCGCTTCTATACCCGCCAGATCGGTCTCCTCGACGAAGGCCTCCTGAAGAGCCCGTTCTCGCTGACCGAGGCCCGCGTGCTTTACGAACTCGCGCATCGTGACGGTCTTGTCGCCAGCGACCTTGTGCGCGACCTCGGCCTCGACCCCGGCTACGTCAGTCGTCTGCTGAAGAAATTCGAGGAACGCGGCCTGGTCGAGCGCGCCGCCACCGAGACCGATGCACGCCGATCCTCGATCGCGCTGACCGCAGCGGGGCGGGAGGCCTTCGCGCCCCTCAACCAGGATTCGCATGAGCAGGTGCGTGCGCTGCTCGATCGCCTCGCGCCCGCCGACCAGGAGCGGCTGGTCAAGGCCATGCACACCGTGCAGGAGCTGCTCGGCGACCGTCCCAAGCCCGAGGTGCCCTACATCCTGCGGCCGCTGCAGGTCGGCGACATCGGCTGGATCACGCATCGCCAGGGCCTGCTTTACGCGCAGGACTATGGCTGGGACGAAACCTATGAGGCGCTGGTGGCGGAAATCCTCGGCGAGTTCGTCAAGAACTTCGTCCCGCAATGGGAGCGCGGTTGGATCGCCGAGCGCGAAGGCGAGGTGGTCGGCTCGGTCTTTGTCGTGCGCAAATCGCCCAAAGTGGCGGAGCTCAGGCTGCTCTATGTCGAGCCTTCGGCGCGCGGTCTCGGCATCGGCAGGCGGCTGGTCGACGAGTGCATCGGCTTCGCCCGCGCCAAAGGCTACAAGACGCTAACGCTGTGGACGAACGACATACTGACCTCGGCCCGTCGCATCTATCAGGCAGCCGGCTTCAAGCTGGTTGAAGAAGAACGCCATCACTCCTTCGGCAAGGATCTGGTTGGCCAGACCTGGAATCTCGCCCTTTGATCGGATTTCTCCCCGCCATCGCCGTTGTGTGCATCGAATTCCCGGGTCCGTAGCGCAGCGCATCTTCGGAGCCGTGGCGTTCACCGAGCGCTAACCATGAGCACATCGCATCGCTGCCATGTGGATTTGCCGGCTTCTGGAGCAATGCATGGGGCTTGAATAGTAAGCACGCTTATTATATATGCCGCTCATGGTTTCAGATGGCATCGACAGATTGGGATTTTTGATCCACGACGTGCAACGCCTGATGCGCAAGCGCTTCGAGGCGCGCGCCAGCGGGCTTGGCCTGTCGTCGGCGCAATGGCGGCTTCTGGTCCGCGTCGCCAAAGAGGCGGGCGTGGCGCAGGCGCGGCTGGCCGAACTTCTGGAAATCGAGCCGATCAGCGTCTCGCGCCTGGTCGACAGGATGGAGGAAGGTGGCTGGATCGAGCGCCGCCCTGACGCCGCCGATCGCCGCGTGCGCATGATCTTCCCGACCGAGAAGGCGAACGCGGCCTATGCCGAGGTCAAGAGCCTTGCCGGCGAGGTCTATGAGGAATCGCTCACCGGTGTATCGGCGGAAGAACGCCGCATCCTGATCCGGGTGCTCGACACCATCGTGCAGAATCTGACGGACGGCGAGACGTCGTCCCTGGAAAAGATGAAGAATACGGAAGGCGCAGCAGCATGAACGCGGCAGCCAAGATAGAAGACAATGTCACCAAGCTGGAGCTGGAGGCGCCGGCGCAGCCGGTCGCCGAAGCCCAGACGCAGCCGGCACCCGCTCCGGTCTCGGTGGCGCCAATGCCGCAGCCGGCGCCGGCACCGAAAAAGAAGCGCCGCATCGGCCGCCTGCTGCTGATGGTCGCGCTGCCGGCGGCGCTGCTTATCGGCGGCGCCTTTGTCTGGGTGACCGGCGGCCGCTATCAGGAGACAGAGAACGCCAATCTCCAGCAGGCCAGGATTTCGATGGCCGCCGACACGGCGGGCCGTATCGTCCAGGTCGCCATCTCCGATAACCAGACGGTCAAGCAGGGCGACCTTCTCTTTGTCATCGACCCCGAGCCCTACCGGATTGCGCTCGCCCAGGCCGACGCGGCGGTTGCCGCCGCGCGCCTCAACGTTGAGCAGCTGCGCGCCGCCTACAGCCAGGCGACGGCGCAGGAAAAATCCGACACCAGCGAAGTCGCCTACGCGCAGTCGCAATATGACCGCGCCGCCGACCTCGCCCAGAAGGGCATCAACGCCAAGTCGTCTCTCGACCAGGCCCGCAACGACCTCGACAAGGCCAAGCAGCAGCTGGCGGTGGCCGAGCAGGGCATTATCAGCGCCAGGGCGGCGCTTGGCGGCAACCCCGATATCGAGACCGACAAGCATCCGAGCGTGATGGCAGCGCTCGCTGCGCGCGACAAGGCGGCCTACGACCTCGCGCGGACCAGCGTGAGGGCGCCGGCCGACGGCGTCGTCTATCAGGCCGCCTCCTTCAAGGTCGGCCAGTATGTCAGCGCCGGCACGCCGCTATTTGCGCTGGTCGAGACCGGCGACACCTGGATCGACGCAAATTTCAAGGAAACCCAGCTCACCCACATGAAGCCGGGCCAGAAGGCGGAGATCGTCGTCGACACCTATCCGGGCCGGACTTTCGAGGCGACCGTCAAGGCGATCGGCGCCGGCACCGGCGCGGAGTTCTCGCTGCTGCCGGCCCAGAACGCCACCGGTAACTGGGTCAAGGTTACCCAGCGCATTCCGGTGCGCCTGGAACTGACCGACGCGGACGCCAAAATGATGCTGCGCACCGGCATGAGCGCGAGCGTCACCGTCGACACCGGCGTGGCGCGCGGCTTGCCGTCGATCTTCGGTCACGCCACGGCCGGCGAGGTACAGTAAATCAGCTGAACCAGGCGGGAGCGGTGAGGAGCAGGGATTGGTCTGATGGGAGGAAGTGAGAGGATCAGCCTTTGGACTGGGCCGCATTGCGGCTTGATCGAAAGCTGAAGCCTTCGATACGGACCCGTCGGTCCTCAGGTTTCCGGGCGGCAGGCATCCGCTCTGGTAGAGACTTTCGGTCGATGTAACCCCCACATCGATAGTCGCGTCCCACCGCGATGAGGGTCTCTCAACGGAAGGCTTTGCCGCCCGGAAACCCAGTGTACATGTTTTTGTTACCTGCCGGAAGTTTCGCATCATGAGCAAGCCAGAACCCTTCAAGGAAGTGCCGCACCGCGGCCTGATAACGGTTGCGCTCATGCTGGCGACGATCATGCAGGCGCTCGACACCACGATCGCCAATGTCGCGCTGCCGACCATGACCGGCGACCTCGGCGCTTCGCCAGACAACATCAACTGGGTGCTGACCTCCTATATCGTGGCCGCGGCGATCATGACGCCGGTCACCGGCTGGCTTGCCGACCGTCTCGGCCGCAAGGAACTGTTCCTGACCGCGGTCGTCGGCTTCACCATCTTCTCCATGCTTTGCGGCCTCGCCTGGAGCCTCGAGTCGATGGTGCTGTTTCGCCTGCTGCAGGGCGTGTTCGGCGCGGCAATAGTGCCGCTGTCGCAGACCTTCCTGCTCGACATCAACCCGAAGGAGCGTCATGGCCAGGCCATGGCCATCTGGGGCGCCGGCATTATGCTGGGGCCGATCCTTGGGCCGACGCTCGGCGGCTGGCTGACCGAGAATTTCAACTGGCGCTGGGTGTTCTTCATCAACCTGCCGGTCGGCATTCTCGCCTTCCTCGGCATGGCCGCCTATCTGCCTGTTATCGCCAAGCGCGTGCGCGGCTTCGATTTCTTCGGCTTCGCCATGATCTCGCTCGGCGTCGGCGCGCTGCAACTGATGCTCGACCGCGGCGGCGAGGTGGACTGGTTCTCCTCGCCCGAGATCTGGATCGAGCTTGGCCTGTCGATCACCGGCTTCTGGGTGTTCATCATCCACACGGTGACGGCGGAACACCCCTTCATCGACCCGAAAATCTTCCTCGACCGCAATTTCGTCGCCGGGCTGGCGTTCATCTTTGTCATGGGCGTGCTGATTTTGGCCTCGATGTCGCTGCTGCCGCCGATGCTGTCGACGATCTTCGGCTACCCGACCGTCACCATCGGCGTGGTGATGGGACCGCGCGGTGTCGGCACGATGATCTCGATGCTGCTCGTCGGCCGCATCATGCACAGGATTGATGCGCGCATCCTCGTCATCGTCGGCTTCCTGCTCACCGCGCAGTCGCTCTACACCATGGCGAGCTTCACGCCGCAGATGGACAACTGGCTGATCATCTCTTCGGGCATCATCCAGGGCCTCGGCATGGGCATGGTGTTCGTGCCGCTGTCGACCGTTGCCTTCGCCACGCTCGACGCGCGCTACCGCACCGATGCGACCTCGCTGTTCAGCCTGGTGCGCAATCTCGGCTCGTCGATCGGCGTGTCGGTGGTGGTGGCGCTCATGGTGCGCAACACGCAGATCAACCACAGCGAGCTTTCGGCCTTCATCAATCCCTACAACCCCAATCTCTGGGTGGCCTCGCCTGCAGCCGCGGGCGGCGATCGGATGGCGCTGTCGCAGGTCGACAGGCTTGTGAACCTGCAGGCGATGATGATTTCCTACGTCAACGACTTCAAAATCCTGATGGTGATGACGCTGATTGCCATTCCTTTCGTCTTGCTGCTGCGCAAGCCGAAGGCGGCACCAGCCGGCGGCGCGCCGGCAGCCCATATGGATTGACCTTCATTTCCCAACCTTCGCACGCCAGCGGGGCGGGCTCTTGGCGCGACCTGTCATGACTTCCTTCTCCCGTCTCGCATGCAGGGCGGGATTTCGGGTTGACTGACTCTTAAGCACTCTCACCGTCGGCTTCCGCCCTCATGGGCAAGAAGTTCCCGTTCGGGCGCTGAAATCGCTATTTGAACCGGCCATTTTCTACTGAGAAGCGCCGTTGCGTTCCCCACCGGCACGGCACGACTGAATCGGTAGCCTTGCGCGAGGGTAACGCCTCTAGCGGACAGCAGCGCGGCTTGCCTGCTCGTTTCCACGCCTTCGGCGGTGATCGACAGATCGAGGTGCCGGCAAAGATCAATGATCATGTCGACGATGATCGTGGATTCATGTCGCTGGCCGTAGCCAGCGATAAAGGACCTGTCGATCTTCAGCCGGGTGAATGGAAATTTGCTCAAAAGCGCAAGGGACGAATATCCGGTGCCAAAGTCGTCGATCGCGATCGAAATCCCCAGTCGTCTGAGGGTCGTAAGTCGCCGCGCCGCCAATGTGGGTTCGCTTGAAAGAGCGTTCTCCGTGATCTCCAGTTCCAACCGGCTGGGGGACAATCCGCTTTCCGCAAGGACCCGTGCAACAACGGCGGGGAAAGAAGGGTCGTTTAGTTGAATGGGTGAGACATTGACGGCCACAAACGGCGCCGATTCCGAATCTCCAGGCCACTGGGCCGCTGCATGGCATGCCTGCCTGAGGATGTCTTCCCCGATTTCCGATATGAGACCGAGTTCCTCCGCGGCGCCGATAAACTGGTCCGGAGACACCAATCCCTCATCTCTCCTGCGCCAGCGTGCCAGCGCCTCAAATCCAGCTGTTTGCCCGGTCACAAGATCGACAACCGGTTGAAAATGGCACTCGATCTCGCTGTTGGCCACGGCACCGGCGAGGTCCCGGAGGCGGTCGTTTCGCTTCCGGGATTCGGTGTCCATTCCTTCGGTGAACCAACGAATGCCGGCGTCGGCGGTACGGTCGGCCCGCCCGAGAGCATGGCCGCTGTTGCGCAGAAGAATGTGCGCATTGTCGCCATCCTGCGGGGAGAGCGCAGCGCCCATCAGAAAACGAAGTCTTACGCATCCGTCGTCCACTTGTAGCGGCTTCGAAAAGACGCTCAGAACCTGTCGTGTGGCGTTCTGCACCGCTTCAGGGGTCTTCAGTGCAGGGGTGGCGACAGCGAAAATATCCGTCGAAACGCGGCATGCCACGAATCCGGCTTCCGAGAGCGCCTGCAGACGATCGCCGATTGCCCGAACAATCTTTGCGTCCTCCAAAATCTCTGAGTCGCCGATGAGCTGGTCGAGGTCGAGCAGCTTCGCCTGAACGATTCCGACCATGCTACCGGAACTCATCCTGGCAAGCGCGTCATCGATATCCGAAAGAAATTTCTGCGGCTTCGCCAAACCGGTCAGAGGGTCATAGCGCAGGAGCTGCCTGACTCGTTCCCCGGCCTCCATCTGTTCTGTGATGTCAAGGGAAACGCCGACCATTCGTTGCGCCATGCCGTCCTTGCCGGCGACGATTTTCCCGCGCGAATGCACCCAACGGTAAGATCCGTTGTTTGCCCGCACCCTATAGCGATCTTCGTACGAGCCTTGGCTGCCAGACTTGATGAAAGCCTCGAACGTCTGGTCAACCCGGTCGACATCATCGGGGTGCCTTCTGCATCGAAATTCGTCCAAGGTAAGCCGCTGCGTCGGCGGGAGTCCCAGTCGGGCGGTAAGCTGCGGGGAGACAAAAGCAATCGCTTCCTCGCCTTCGGCGAGGTTCAGTTCCCAAACGCCGCCGTCCGCGCTGGCCAGCGCCAATTCGAGACGCCCCTCGCTTTCGAGCGCGGTCTCGTAGGCGGCAACGATGGCTTTCCACGCGTTCTGGAGGAACTGGAACATGATCAGCGCCGAAGCAGAAACGAACAGCCATCCCTTATACGTTTGGAGGTGCTGGTATTGGCTGTAGCCTCCGGCAAGGCTGACCAGCAGTCTGTCACTGAATGCAATCCACACCGCGCTGACCAGCGCATAAATGCCGGCAACGATATGCGGCACCTTCGAAAAAAGAAAATCCGACCGACCAAGAAAGATGTTCTTTCGCCAGCGATGATAACGCATTCTGACCAGCCGGACGGTTGCACAGCAAACCAGCCAATCAATCCAATCAATCGATTAGCAATGTCTTAAAGGCGGTCATCGCAGGCAATGGTCGCGTGTTTTCAAGCCGCTGGAGCGTGTTTTTGAAGTCGATTGGTAAAAAGTCGGTTCCTATCCGTCCGCGGCGCTTGGCGATTTTATCCGGCGCGATGCCTCGGCCGGCTGGGCAGCTCGCCTCGCCGACATGCGCGCCACGCTACACCATGGCGAGCTTCACGCCGCAGATGGACTACTGGCTGATCATCTCTTCGGGCATCGTCCATGGCCTCGGCATGGGCATGGTGTTCGTGCCGCTGTCGACCGTTGCCTTCGCCACGCTCGACGCGCGCTACCGCACCGATGCGACCTCGCTGTTCAGCCTAGTGCGCAATCTCGGCTCGTCGATCGGCGTGTCGGTGGTGTGTGGCGCTCATGGTGCGCAACACGCAGATCAACCACAGCGAGCTTTCGGCCTTCATCAATCCCTACAACCCCAATCTCTGGGTGGCCTCGCCTGCAGCCGCGGGCGGCGATCGGATGGCGCTGTCGCAGGTCGACAGGCTTGTGAACCTGCAGGCGATGATGATTTCCTACGTCAACGACTTCAAAATCCTGATGGTGATGACGCTGATTGCCATTCCTTTCGTCTTGCTGCTGCGCAAGCCGAAGGCGGCACCAGCCGGCGGCGCGCCGGCAGCCCATATGGATTGACATTGCGGCTGAACAAAACTGCGGCCGGTTCGCCCGCTTCGTGCAGGTCTCGCAGCCGGATTCAGGCCGCGTGCCTGGAACAAATGGCGGGCGAGACTGTTCGGCTATGACTTTGATACGACGTGGCCGGCCGCCTGGGTAAGCGGCAACCTTGAGGAGCTCTCATCATGAAGATTTCGTCCGGATTTCGTTCAGTCGCGGTTGCCGTCATCGCCGCCGCGGGAGTTAGCTTTGCCAGCGCCGCGCATGCCGACAGCGGCTCGATCCGCTTCTCCGTCTACAAGGCGGCCTTCTTCATCGGTGGCACCGGCGGCGAGGGCACCCTGACCTTCCATGGTCGCCGCTATCCCATCTCGGTCGGCGGCATCTCGGGCGGCCTCGCCTTCGGCGCTTCCAAGACCTATTTCCAGGGTACCGTGCGCCACATCCGACGCGCCCGGGACGTGACGGGTGTATATGGTGCGGCAGGCGGTGGCGGCGCGCTCGGCAGAGGGGCTCAGGTGATCGTCATGACCAATGACAAGGGCGCCCAACTCCAACTCACAGGCAGGCAGGTGGGCCTGCAAGTCAACGCCGATCTCAGCGGCATGAGCATAGCGCTGAAGTAAGCGCCGCCACTCCGCTAGAGCAATTCCAGGAAAAGTGCGACACGGTTTTCCGTCCGGAATTGCGTAAAAACAAAGAGATAGAGTGTTTCACCGTTTCCGTGAAACGGTGAAACGCTCTAGCGGCCGAGCACCAGGGCCCAGTAGCGAAGGCCGGGATCGCGGCCGTCGCGCACATAGGCCAGCCCGAAGCGGCTGAAGTCGGGGTCGAGCATGTTGCGGCGGTGGCCGTCCGAATGCATCCAGATGTCGAACAGCTTCTGCTGGTCGAAGCGGCCTTCGGCGATGTTCTCGCCCGCGGCGCCGCGCACCCCGTCGCCCTTCATGCGCGAGGCAAAATCCTTGCCCCAGCCGGTGGTGTGGCTCATGCGCTCCCGCGAGGCCATGTAGCCGGCCTGCTGCAGCGCGGCCTGCTCCAACTGCCTATCGGGAACCAGCGCGGGCAGCCCGGCCGTGGCGCGAATGCCGGCCAGCGTCGCTGTGGCGGAGGACGAGACGCCGGCGCCTTCGCCGGTCGGCACCGAAACGGTGCTGCAGGCGGCGATGCCGGCAAGCGCGGCAAGGCCGGCGGCCTTGAGAAAGATGCGTCTGTCGAGAGTGAGAGGGGAGGATGCTTCGGACGTCGATATGCTCATCCGGCCTCTGATACCGGCGATCATGGCTTTTGCCGGGCAGGGCGATGAAAATCGCGTGACGACGGGCGAAACACGATCTGCGACGACAATCCTTGGCAAATCGGCTATGCTGCCACAGGTACTTAAGTGGCAGTCTTGGGCGGCCACCCAGGCGGTGACCGCCCCCGATACCAAACGGAGGACGGTTATGGCTGGTTTTCATGTCATGGCGGACGCGCACGGGATGCATGTGCAGCCCACGGTACGACACATCACGACGTCGGACCTCTGGGAGGCGTTGAAGCTCGGCGCCGAGGATTTCTGGGCCAAGCCCTCGCACTATGTCTTCCTGTGCCTGATCTACCCGGTCGTCGGCCTGATCCTGACGCGATGGACGTCCGGCTCCAACGCCATCCAGCTCGTCTATCCGCTGATGTCGGGCTTCGCGCTGATGGGCCCCTTCGCGGCCATCGGTCTCTATGAGATCAGCCGCCGGCGCGAGCTCGGCATGAGCAGCCGCTGGCACCATGCGCTCGACGTGCGCCATTCGCCGGCACTGCCCTCGATCGCGGTGATCGGCGTCCTGCTGTTCGCGCTCTTCCTTCTGTGGTTGTTCACTGCGCAGACGATCTACACCAGCCTGTTCGGCGCCGAGCCGCCGGCTTCGGTCGGGGCCTTCCTGCGCGACGTGCTGACGACCAGCAGGGGCTGGACGCTGATCCTGCTCGGCAATGCCGCAGGCTTCGTCTTCGCGGTCGTGGTGCTTGCCACCACCGTGATAGCCTTCCCGCTGCTGCTCGACCGCGATGTCGGCGCTGTCTCGGCGATCGAGACCTCTGCGCGCGCGGTGGTGGCGAACCCGCTGCAGATGGCGCTCTGGGGCCTGACGGTCGCGGTGCTTCTGGTGATCGGATCGATCCCGCTGTTTGCCGGACTCGCCGTCGTCATGCCGCTGCTTGGCCACGCGACCTGGCATCTCTACCGCAGGGTGGTAGAGCCGGAGCAGATCCGGCCCGTTCGCCGGCCGATGTAGCGGATATTGTTTAACGCTGCGCGTCGGTGGCCATCTTCAGGGCCAGCGCCGTCAGCACCGTGCCCATCATCCAGCGCTGGACGACGAGCCAGAACGGTCGTCCGGCCAGGAAGGTGGCGATCGAGCCGGCGGTCACCGCGATGATGGCGTTGACGGTCAGGCTGATCGAGATCTGGGTCGCGCCGAGGACGAGAAGCTGAGACAGCACATGGCCCTTGGCCGGGTTGATGAACTGCGGCAGCAGCGAGAGATAAAGCACCGCCACCTTCGGGTTGAGCAAATTGGTCATCAGCCCCATGACGAACAGTTTGCGGGGCCTGTCCTTCGGCAATTCACGGACCTGGAAGGGCGAGCGTCCGCCGGGCCTTAGCGCCTGCCAGGCGAGCCACAGCAGATAAAGCGCGCCGGCGATGCGCAGCACGTCATAGGCAAAGGGCACCGCCAGCAGCAGCGCGGTGATGCCGAAGGCGGCCGACAGCACATAGAACAGGAAGCCGAGCGCCACGCCGCCGAGCGAGACCAGCCCGGCCTTCGGCCCTTGCGACAGCGAACGCGAGATCAGGTAGATCATGTTCGGCCCCGGCGTCAGCACCATGCCGAGGCAGATCAGCGCGAAGGCGAAATGGTTGGCGGCGTCGGGCATGAGGCGATCTCCAGCGGTGGTGGAACGTTCACCACGCGCCTTCGCCGTCCGCAAGAGCTTGAGGGCGGTAGCCTTTGCGCCAGCGCTGATAATTGGCGAAAGCAGCGAATGACGGCCAATCTCCTCCCTTGCGGGGAGATGCCTGGCAAGGCAGAGGGGATGCTGTCCCGCCAACCTCTCAGCACTTGGTTCTTCGGCTCCGCCAACGCTTCGTCATCCTCGGGTTTGACCCGAGGATCCATGCCGTGACGGTCTCCGAAGAACCCGGCGGCTCAGAATTCTGCACCGCTGCAACGCTCGTAAGTAACGGCATGGATCCTAGGGTCTGCGCGCGTCGCTTCGCTCCTTGCTCCGCCCTAGCCCGCTTCTCTCACCGAATCTATCGCCGGGCTGCGCTTTGAGGCGGCGCGGCCATTGGCATGGCTGTGGAGTTCGAGGACGGCGGCGATCAGCGCCGCGGTGTGGCGACGGTCAGGTCTTCAGCAATGTGTCCTCTATTGTTTGTGAGAAGGGTTCAGGTCCGGCGGCATTACAGAGCCGCGGCACGTATTCGGGCGTGAGCCAGGGCGAACTCCTCGGCATAGGGACACGCTGAGGCCATCGCCACCTTGATGCGACGAACCGAGACGCGCACCTGCGCGCCGATCTTCAGCAGTTTCAATCTGATCGTGCCGCAACTGGCGTTGGCGAGCCGGGTATGGGCAAGACCGAGGCGACGCAAGGCGCAGATCAGGACATACGCAAACGAGGCGAACCACAGCCGCAGCTGATTGGCGCGCATGGTGTTGGCACTGGTGCGATCAGCGTAGAGGTCGAGCTGGCACTCCTTGATCCGGTTCTCCATGTCGCCGCGGGCGCAGTAGAGCTCCTCGTAAAGCACCCGTGCCGCCCAGCGCCCCGGCTTGAGTGACGTCACGATGAAGCGCGGATTGGCGCCCTGCGTCGTCCATTCGGCCTTGGCCACGACCCGCCTGCGGCGCGACCAGCTGTCTTTTGTCGACCACCTGAAGTCGCGGAAGACCCGGGCGGCCTGCCCGCTTGCCCGAGATGCCAGGCAGGCTTCCTTCAAGGTCGGGGCGATCTTGGTTTCCAGCCGTTCATTGCGGGCGAGGCCGAAGACGTAGTCGACGCGATTGATCTCGCACCAGGCCATCAGTTCCTCGCGCGCAAAGCCGGAATCAGCGCGCAGGATGATGTGGACCCTGGGCCAGGTTTTGCGGATCTGGGTCACGATCCGCTCAACCTCCTCGACCGCTCCTTTGCTGGCATCGATGTTGGAACGCCTGAGCTTTGCCGCCAAAAGGTGCCGGCCGCAGAAGATGTAGAGCGGCAGGTAGCAGTAGCAGTTGTAGTAGCCGTGAAAGAACCTGCCTTCCTGCCGGCCGTGCAGCGGATCATCGGTGGCGTCGAGATCGAGCACGATCTCGGCCGGCGGCTTGTCGTGGGCTTTTAGGAACAGGTCCACGAACAAGGCCTCCAACGCTAGCCTGTCGTAGCTGATCTTGTGATAGCGCGTCGGCTCCCCGACCCGGCCATGCTCCAGCCGGTTGAGCGTCGACTTGCCAGCAAGCACCGCACAATCGTCTCGCTTCGGCGTCAAGCGTTCCGACACAAGTGCGAGCACCGGGTCGTGGCGAAGCGTGTCGTGGTCGTCGATGTCCTCGTATCCCAGCGCGATCGCTGCGATGCGTTGCCCGACCAACGTGCGGACGCTGTGAACCGTGAGATCCGGATCGCGGTAATCGACGAAGCACGAGGCCACCCGGTCGAACAGCCCGATGGCCCGATCAACGTGACGCAGAAGCAAGGCGCCCGCGTCTGAGGTAATGGCTCCGCCGTCGAAACCAGCCACAACTTTGTGGCCGTCGAAGCCTTCAAATTCAAGCTGCTCGGAAGTACAGTGTGTCTGCATCGGACCCCGTTCCTGAATCTGATAACTCTTTGTTGCAAAAGCAGTTTCTCAGATTCTCGGGGCCGATGCACTTCTTTTGGTGAGATATTCGGGCTAGGATGACGAAGGCGAAAGGTCGGCGTTCCTTCACATCCCCCTCTGTCCTGCCCGTCCTCCGCAGCAGTTGCGCTGCAGCTGCGGAGGGTGGACCGAGACGTCTCCCCCCGCAAGGGGTCCGCAAGGGGTCCGCAAGGGGTCCGCAAGGGGGGAGATCGACAGCTTCGGCGCCGGTACTATTTCTTCCAAAGCCCCGATTGCGCTACCCCACCACCCGCAAATTCGACAGCTCGTCCGCGATTTCCTTGAAATGTCGGACAGCGTTGCGCCGGTCGCGTTCAGAACAGCTCGGCGGGCTTGCTCGGGTCGGTTCTTGTCACGTCCATATAAACGTGCGCTGCGTAGCCCCAAAACGAGGGCACTCATTTTCAGGCGTTGGTAGCTTTCTACTCACCGACGATCGAGGCCGCCGGACGAGGTGAGGTTATAGGATCGGCATGACGAAGGACGATCTTCCATGCGCCTTCCTCCCGCCGAAATATAGTGGTGGTTCGAAGTGCAATCGGCACCAGCTTGTCGCTGCCGCCGACCTTGGATCGGACCCGCTCGATCTCAATGATGTAGCCCAAATCCGTCGTTGCGTACTCGGAAATGCGCTCAAAGCCGATAACCTCTCCGTCCCGGTAGTTGGTAGCGGCACGGTCCATTGTTTCGGCAGCTTTCTTCCATCCTTTGGCCGGCGGGCCGAACGGGTTGGCGATGACGACGTCATCCCGTTGTGAGTAGAGACTCTTCAAAGGCTCGGGATCGCCCTTGACGAAGGCATCCACGGCCAAATGATCCTGCTCGATGAGTTTCACGAGGTCGGACAGCATCTCAGCATCCTCAGATGAAGGGAGATAGGATACTATCTGAAAACCAGCCCCCAATCCTGCCTTTTCGCTTCTTGGCGCGTCGGCACCAGTTTATGTGCCTTACCCAACAACGCGCAAATTCGACAATTCGTTGGCGATTTCCTTGAAATTGTCGGACAGCGTTGCCCCGGTCGCGTTCCAGAACAGCTTGGCGGGCTTGCTGGGGTCGGTCGGGTCCTTGCGGAAGCGCGAGTCCGACGAGCAGGCCTTCAGCGCGTCCATCGCCTTGACGTCACTGGCGCTGGTCGAGGACATGTCGAGCGCCACCGTCATCACCATGATGTTGGCCGCCTTGGCGTCGTTGCACAGCGTCGCCATCTGCTCGTTCATCGCGGCCGTGTAGTTGCTCGACGAATAGTTGAACTGGCCGATGGCGCCCGACGTGCCGCCGAACAGGCGGGTGACCGAGGTGCCGTTGTAGCCGACACCGGTATAGCCATAGGCCGCATAGGTCGACTTGTTGCCGGCCGGGTCCGAATTGACGGTCGAATAGGTATTCTCGCCGTCGGTGAGCACGATGACCACCTTGTCGTTGCCGCGCTCGGTTTCCGGCCGCCCCTCGGTGAAGGGCTCGGTGCTGGAGACCGTGCGCCAGCCCCACGCCATGCCTTCGGGAACATTGGTGTTGCCGTTGGGCTGCATCAGGTCGATCGCGGCCTTGATCGCGGCAAGTCCATCCGCATTGGTGACGTCGGTGAGCGGCGTGATCGGCGTGGTGGTGCAGCTGTAGTTCGGCCCGGCGCCCTTGGCCAGCACCGGCGCATCGATCGGCCGCGGCTGAAAGTATTTGGCCATGTTGGACTGCCGCGTCTTGCCGGTGGTGCTCGACGGGTCGTCGTTCCACCAGTTGTTGGCCGCGCCGTAGGTTACCGGGTTCGGCTCGTTGGGGTCCTGCGTCACCTTCCACACATTGCCGGGCTCGTCGGGCGCGAACATCGGCACGAACATGGTGGCGGGATCGCCGATCCCGATGCCGGTGTTGTTTGGCCCGCCTGAGGCCGGCGTGTCGTTGACGTTGTAAGGATAGGGCCGCACCTCGACGCAGCCCTGCCAACTGGCGAACGGACCGTAGGTGTCGACATAATCGTATTCGGTGTGACTGCTCCTGCAGGTGTGGTTCGAGCGGTAGGAGTCGCAGACGACACGCGCGCTGCCGGCGACCCGCTCGTGGCTGGTCACCACCTTCATGTCGCGATAGAGTTCGAAGCGGGTCAGGATCTGGCCTTCCTCGTCGCCCCAGCCGGTGCCCTTCTTGTACCAGATGCCGTTGATTTTTTGCGCATACTTGTTGGGCGCATTGAGCGTCGACCAGTCGAAATTCTCGTTGCTGACCGGCGACAGTCCGTAAGTATCGATCCACGAGGCATTGTCGTTCTGCGGCCCGACATTGACGGAAGCCGCAAAGGGCACGAGGCTGAACTGCACGGGCTTGTCGATCTGCTTGATCTGTGCGGCCTGCAGCGCCAGCGTGTCGACGAGCTGCTTGGCCGCCTGCTTGAGCAGGTCGATGCGCTTCTGCCCCGCACCGGTGCCGAGGATGCTCATCGAGCCCGAATTGTCGAGCACCATCGCCACTTCCAGCGTGTTCTTCAGCCGCACCTGGGAGCAAAGCTTGAGCTTGATCAACTTGTTTGCATCCGCTTCGGATGCGCCGGCAAGCAGCGCCGCCGCCGGATAGAAATAGGGATGGTAGTTGAGCGTCGTGCACACGGTCAGCAGGCCGCCGCCTGAGGTGTTGCTTGGCAGCGTGACATCGAGCGATACGTTGGCGGGATCGATATTGTTGAGATTGGCGTTGAAGAAGTCGACCGCGTAGGCTCTGACCTGGTCGTCCGTGGCGCCTTGCGACAGCCGCGTCGCGGCGGCGAAATTGGCGGAGTCGAGCGCGTTCAGCACCATCTGCTTCTGGCGGTTGAGCTCGGTGAAGTCGACGGCCATTGCCACAGCGCCCATCAGCGGCACCATGGCTATGGCTGTCACAAGGGCATAGTTGCCGCGCCGGTCACGGCAAAATCGACGCCAGAATTCGCGCATCTGTGGTAAGGGCCCCGCCTGCGGACTTTTTATTGCCACCATGGTTTCACAAGACGCTGAAGGACCGGTTTGGGAAACCGCTCTATTGCATGATCGCCGCTTCACTAGGCGCTAACCAAATCCCGGCAGGGGCGGCCAACGGGCAACGCCCCGCCATGGCGGGGCGCTGTTCCCTGTCCTTGCCGATCAGCTGACGATGCGCAGGTTCGACAGCTCGTTGGCGATTTCCTTGAAGTCGTCCGACAGCGTCGCGCCGGTCGCGTTCCAATAGAGCTTGGCGGCCTTGCTCGCATCGGTGGGATCCTTGCGGAAACGCGAGTCCGACGCGCAGGCCTTGAGTGCTGCCATGGCTTTCTTTTCGTCAGCCTTGGTGTCGACGAGATCGAGCGAGACCGTCATCACCATGATGCCGGCCGCCTTGGCGTTGGCGCACAGCGCCTGCATTTGTTCGTCGAGGGCGGCGGTATAATTGGAGTCCGTGTAGTTGGTCTTGCCGACTGCAGCACTCGTATTCATAAACAGGCGGGTGACGGTTCCCGATCCAGGATATGTCAATCCTGTGTACCCATAGGCCGCATAAGTCGATCTGTTCTTGGCATAGTTTCCGTCGTTGAAGGCGCTATAGGTGTTGGCGCCGTCGGTCAGCACGATGACCACCTTATCGTTGCCTTTTTCGTTGTTGTCGCGGCCTTCGGCAAAGGGCTCATTGCTGGAAAGCGTTCGCCAGCCCCAGGCAAGCCCCTCCGGCACATTGGTGTTGCCCGTCGGCGTCATCGCGTTGATAGCGTTTGTGAGAGTGGTCTTGCCTGCGGTGGTGGTTATGTCCTGCAGCGGCGTGATGGCGGAAGTCGTGCACCCCGCATTGGGTCCACCGTCAGTCGGCTCCGCGGGTGCGGTGTACGGTTTCGTAATGAAATATTTCCGCATGTCTGACTGACGTTTCGCGACGGCCAGGCTATCTGCCGAATCCACCCACCAATTGTTGCTGTAGCCCCAGGACGCCGTGCTTGTGTGGGTGCTGTCGGTCCACAGATTACCGGCCTCGTCCGGCGCGAACATCGGGACGAACAGGCTTGCGGGCTTGCTCGTTGTCGGCGTCGTGTCGTCCACATTGTAGGGGTAAGGCCTCGCCTCGACACAGCCTTTCCAGGCTTCATATTGTCCCGTTGTGGGAGTGGAATAGGTTTGGCAACTACCGTTGGACCTCTTCTTGGTGCAGGTCCGGGTCGTGGCCATCATGTCTTGATAGAGTTTGAAGCGGGTCATTGTAGTGTTCTGTCCCGCGCCCCAACCGCTGCCTCGCTTCCAGTAGGCATCGCCAACTTTCTCAATGTACTTGTTGGGATCGGCTCCAGGCGCGCTCTTGTACATCGTCGACCAGTCGAAATCCTCATGGTGGATCGGCGAAATACCATCCAGATCCATCCAGGCTTTATCGTTGTTGGCTGGACCAACATTGACTGAAGCTGAAAAGGGAACCAGAGAGAACTGGACCGGCTTGCTGATCTGCTTCATTTGATCAGCTTGTTTTGCCAGCGTATCAACCAGCTCGGTTGCGGCAGTCTTGAGTAGTTCTATTCGGGGCTGACCCGTACCGGAGCCGTTGATGCCCATCGAGCCTGAATTGTCGAGCACCAGCGCCACCTCGAGCGTGTTTTTCAGCCTGACCTCTGACTTGGCAACGATGTCGACCTTGGTGTTTCCCATGCTCCCGCCGAGCAGCATGACGGCTGCCGGCATGAAGTAGGGATGGTACGTCAACGTGGCCTGCATTTTCAGCGTGCCGCCGCCCGTGTTGTTGTTGGGCAAGGTGACCGTGAGCGCAGTGTTGGCCGGCAGGACGTGCCTGAGATTGGCCTCGAAGAAATTCTTGGCATAAGCTTTCGCGGCGTCGTCGCTCGCACCGGTCACGATCTGCTGCGCCGTCGCGATGCCGGCGGCGTCGAGCGCGTTCAGCGTTTCCTGCTTCTGCCGCACCAGCTCGGCATAGTCGACGGCAAGCCCCACGGCGGCCATCAACGGCACCATCGTAATGGCAGTCACCAGGGCATAGTTGCCCCGTCTGTCGCGTAGAAATCTTCGGATCATTGCTTCTTAGCCCCCGCCAAGATCGACGTTGAGATACGACTATGGTCGTAATCGAGCTACTACCATGGTCGCCAATCGTTAAATTTCAGCCTTGGCGAAAGCATCAACATCGTGCTGCCGTTTGACCGGGCGTTAACCCTGTGGTGCCGGACGGACGGTTGAGGTGGGCCCCAACCGCCGGCCCCCAAGCATGGCGAAAGCTGGTGACAGGACGAAGCGCTTCGGTTATGCGGGACCGGCCGCGGCGGCCCCGGAATTGCAGGATGGGGGCCGCGGCCTATGCCAGGGATCAGGATCAGGAAAAAGGCATGGCGGATTCGCCCGACATCATCGCTTCGCTTGACCCCCTGACCGGAACCTACGCCGCCATTTTGTGCGATGTTTGGGGTGTTGTGCACAACGGCGAGTGGCATTTCCCCGCAGCGGCCGAGGCGCTGGCCAGGGCGCGCGCGGCAAACGTGCCGGTGGTGCTGATCACCAATTCGCCGCGCCGCAGCGCCGACGTCATTGCGCAGATGAATGTCATCGGCGTTCCCGCCGATGCCTATGACCGCGTCGTCACCTCCGGCGACGTCACCCGCGACCTGATCGCCGAGGGTCCGAGACAGATCTTCCATATCGGCCCCGAGCGCGATTTCAACCTTTACGACGGCCTCGGCGTCGACCTCGTCGAGGAATTCGAAGCCACCGGCGTCGTCTGCACCGGGCTCTTCGACGACGAGGTGGAGAAGCCTGCCGACTATGCGGAACTGCTGATGCGGCTGCGGGCCCGCAACCTGCCGTTCATCTGCGCCAATCCCGACATCCTGGTCGAGCGCGGCGAGCGCATCATCTGGTGCGCGGGTGCGCTCGCCCGCGACTATGCGCAGCTTGGTGGCCGCACGCTGATCGCCGGCAAGCCTTTCGCGCCGATCTATAACCTTGCCATGAAGGAAATTGCCGGCCTGCTCGGCCACGCGGTCGAGCGTAGAAATGTCCTGGCCATCGGCGACGGCATGATGACCGACGTCAAAGGCGCGTCCGACAACGGCTTCGACGTGCTCTACGTTTCGGGTGGCATCCATGCGCGCGACTATGGCGACCCGCTGCGGCCGGATCCCGAAAGGCTGGCGGCCTTTCTCGACAAGCACGGCTATCGGCCGGTCGCCGTCATTGCGCGTCTGCAATAGGCTGGTGACGTTGCCATGACGGGCACTTTCACATGATGCAAGCTTTCGAACGCATTTCGGCGGTCGCGCCGCTGCCTGCCCATCTGCGCGGCGGCGTGGTGGCGATCGGCAATTTCGACGGCGTCCACCGCGGCCATCAGTCGGTGCTGGAGCGCGCGCTGGCCGAGGCACGCCGCCGCGGCGTGCCGGCCCTGGTGCTCACCTTCGAACCGCATCCGCGCAAGGTGTTCAGGCCCGACGTGCCGCTTTTCGTGCTGACGCCGCCGCCGATGAAGGCGCGGCTGTTGGCGGAGCTTGGCTTTGCCGCGCTGGTCGAGCAGCCGTTTTCGCGCGATTTCGCCTCGCTCTCGGCCGAGGCTTTCGTCACCGACATATTGGAAAAGAACCTCGGCATCAGCCACGCCGTCACCGGCTTCGACTTCCATTTCGGCAAGGACCGCCAGGGCGGCCCGGCCTTCCTGATGGCGGCTGGCGAACGGCACGGCTTTGGCGTCACGCTGGTCGACGCTTTTCGCGATGAGGGCGCCGAGGTGGTCTCGTCGAGCCGCATCCGCGCCCTGCTTTGCGAAGGCAAGGTGGAAGAGGCCGCCGGCCTGCTCGGCTACCGCTTCACCGTCGAGAGCGCGGTGATCGGCGGCCAGCGGCTCGGCCGCACGCTGGGCTTCCCGACCGCCAACATGAGGCTTTCGCCGGAAGCAGCGCTGAAGGAGGGGATTTATGCCGTGCGCTTCCGGCGCGGCGGCGGCTCCCTCCATGACGGTGTCGCCAGCTTCGGCCGCCGTCCGACCGTCGACGACAATGGCGCCCCGCTGCTCGAGACCTTCCTGTTCGACTTCTCCGGCGATCTCTACGGCGAGACCTGCCAGGTGTCGTTCTTCAGCTTCCTGCGTCCGGAGCTGAAGTTCGACGGGCTCGACGCGCTGGTGGCGCAGATGAGGCAGGACGAGGCCGAGGCGAGGGCGCTGCTCGCCGGCATCAGGCCGCTTTCGGAGCTGGATCAAGCCATCGCGTTCTGATCTTTGGTCGCCGGGCTACCGCTTCAACGCCAGCCCGATAGCGACAAAACTCCAGCCTTGGAACACCAGGTCGATGGCCAGGAACATGCCGAGCACCCACAGGCTGTTGACCGGCCAGCCCATGGCGATGATCAGGCCGAGCAGGATGGTGATGATGGCCGCCGCGAGCAGCCATCCCCAGCCTTGCTCCGGCCGGTGATTGTAGGCAACCCAGGCCCGCAGCAGTCCTGAAGCGACGAGAGCGATCGCCAGCAGCAGCGTCAGCACCGCCGAGGCGAGCAGCGGATTGTCGAAGGCGAAGAAGCCGGCGACCGCGTGGAGCAGGCCGCTGAGCAGCCAGTAGAAGAAGCGCCCCCAGGTCTTGACGCCGAAGGCATGGATGATCTCGATCGCGCCGGCCATCAGCATCAGCCAGCCGACGACATAGACCGAGGCGACGGTGGCGATCATCAGATTGCCGAAGGCGATGCCGCCGAAGATAAGCAGCAGAACGCCGAGCGCCACGAACCAACCCCATTTGCCCCGCGTCTGGCCGATCGCGTCCTTCAGGGCATCGCCTTGCAAGGTCATGGTCCGTCTCCCTCCGGAATGCGCCGCACATGTGCGGTGAAACGAGGGTAATCCCGATGGCCGTGCCCGTCCAGCGAACAGGCCGGCGGCCGGGGCGTGAAAACACCAGGCGCTGGCGCCGGTATTACAGATTTTAAGTCAAATTTTACCGAACCCGCGTCATGCCTTGAGCGCTGCCGGGTGTTGCCGCCAGCCTGTTTCGCGTAAGGGGTGACGATGCATATTGTCGGAACGATTCCGCTGGTTCTCGCCTCGGGCCTGATGGCCGTCTCCTCAGCCCAGGCAGGCGAGGGCAGCTGGATTTCCGGCGACTGGTACCTGACGCTCGGCGCCACCGGCCTGGTCGCACCGAATTTCGAGGGCGGCAAGCGCTACATGCTTAGCGCCCAGCCGATCATCTCGCTCGGCAAGATCGGCCCCGAGGCGCGCTTCATCTCGCGCAACGACAACATCTCGCTGGCGCTGATCGACGACGGCAGCGTGCGCGCCGGTTTGACCGGCAAGTTCTTGTTCTCGCGCGACAGCAAGGACGAGCTGAAAGGCCTCGACCCGGTGCGCTGGGGCGGCGAGGCGGGCGGCTTCTTCGAATTCTATCCGCTGGAATGGATGCGGGCGCGGGCGGAGCTCAGGCACGGCATCCGTGCCCATAACGGCTTCGTCGCCGACATTGCCGCCGACGCCTTCTACGACATCACCCCGACCGTCCGTATCTCCGGCGGTCCGCGCGTGTCCTTCGCCTCGTCGGACTATTTCGACGCCTATTACGGCGTCAACGCCAAGGAAGCGGCGGCTTCGGGCCTGAGCGAATATCATCCGGGCGGCGGGCTGAAGTCGACAGGCCTCGGAGGCGCGATCACCTGGAAGGTGACGGAGCCGATGACCGCGAGCGTCTTCGCCGAATATTCGCGCCTGATGGGGCCCGCGGCCGATTCCAGCCTGGTCAAGGAGCGCGGCGACCGCAACCAGTGGATGTTCGGTGTCTCGACCACCTACCGCTTCAATTTCACGATGTAACTCCTATCCCAGCAATCGCGTATCGACCGGATGCTGCGTGACGCTGGCGATGCGGATGCCGTCGCGAGCCAGGAGGCTGGGGCTGAGGAGAAAGTTCTTGGTGAACGGGACGATGACGCTGGGAACCTCCATGACCGCATGCGTGGCGGCGGTGACGAAGTTCGTTCCGAGCTGCTGCGTCATGGCGGGGTTGTTCTTCCAATCGGGCGGTAGGTTCGGGGATGCAACCGCGACACCGTCCGGCACTTCGATTTCCAGAAGCTGATAGGTCTGAGGCAGATCTTCCGCGTCGACATGGACCAGCATCTCAAGAAGCGCCGTCGCTGGATGATCGGCGCAGTAGACGATGGGTGTTCCCAAGGAATGCCAGCGGCCGGTACTTAACGTGCCGCCGATGCCCGACAGGTCGGCATAATTGGAGATACGCCAGCGCCGCATTCTCAGGCAAAAATGCCATAGTCGATGCGATGGAGTTCTTCCTCCACCAGTACGGCGCCCGTTTCGGACTGGAGCAGGTTGATAGGTGTCTCGCCGAGCACCTTGCTGTGCTTGCGAAGCCAACGCTGGGCTTTTTCATGGCTGCCGAAAACCCGATCTGCCATCGCAGAAATCCGCTCGAGCCGCACGACGCGATCGGATTCGGCAACCGTCAGTGCTTCGTTTCGCTCTTTGCGGCGAGCCAACGTGCGTCGCGGGCCGACTATTCTGTAGATTTCGTCATTGCTGAAGCCTCGCTGACGAAGGCCTTCGACCCTCGCCACGGGGACGAGAAACCGGTCTGTTACCGCTGCGGACAACGTCGCGGCGCCTTCGTCTGAGCAATGATATGCGAGCTGGACATGGTTTTGGTCTCGTTGCCATTTGCCCTTCAATATAGGCGCAAATGGCTCATGCCGCAAGAAAACTGACGGCGGAGGGCTGCTAGCGGGAAATGCCGTGGAGTTCAGGCTTTTCAAGCCGCCGCGCCTCGTCTAAAAGCCACGCCATGACGAGCCTTTCGCGCCTTTTCGCGATCGCGATACGAATTACGGGCCCGGTGTTCCGGGTGGCCTGAGCGCCGCTGGAGCCGCCGGGACTCTTGCGCGCGACCCTCGCGCTTTTTTCAGAACATGATAGTTGAACGCCCGAGCCTCTTCGCCTCCGGGTAACGCACATGGCAAACCAATGAACGACAAGACCACGACCGATACCGCTGAAACGATCGACTACTCCACAACGCTCTATTTGCCGCAGACGGATTTCCCGATGCGCGCGGGCCTGCCCGAGAAGGAACCGGTGCTGGTCGAGCGCTGGCAGGACATGGACCTTTACCGCAAGCTGCGCGAAGCGTCAGCCGGCCGCGAGAAATTCGTGCTGCATGATGGCCCGCCCTACGCCAACGGCAACATCCATATCGGCCATGCGCTGAATAAGATCCTCAAGGACGTCATCAACCGCTCCTTTCAGATGCGCGGCTACGACGCCAATTATGTGCCGGGCTGGGACTGCCATGGCCTGCCGATCGAGTGGAAGATCGAGGAGCAGTATCGCGCCAAGGGCAAGAACAAGGACGAGGTGCCGGTCAACGAGTTCCGCAAGGAATGCCGCGACTTCGCCGCGCATTGGATCAAGGTGCAGGGCTCAGAGTTCCAGCGCCTCGGCGTCATCGGCGACTTCGACAACCCTTACACGACCATGGCCTATCACGCCGAGGCGCGCATCGCCGGGGAGTTGCTGAAGTTCGCCATGTCGGGCCAGCTCTATCGCGGCTCGAAGCCGGTGATGTGGAGCGTGGTCGAGCGCACCGCGCTGGCCGAGGCCGAGGTCGAATACCATGACTATGAGAGCGACACGATCTGGGTGAAGTTCCCGGTCGCCAGCCTCGCCCAGCCGGTCGCCGGCGCCGCCCCGGCGCTCGACGAGGCCGCGCTCGATCTCGTCGAGGCGCATGTCGTCATCTGGACGACGACCCCCTGGACCATCCCCGGCAACCGCGCCGTCAGCTATTCGCCGCGCATCGCTTATGGCCTCTATGAGATCACCGCGGCCGAGAACGCTTTCGGGCCACAGCCCGGCGAAAAGCTGATCTTCGCCGACGCGCTGGCGCCAGAATGCGCGGCGAAAGCGAAAGTTACCTTGAACCGGCTCCACAGCGTCTCGGCCGAACAGCTTGGGAAGCTTACGCTTTCGCACCCCTTCAAGGGGCTTGGCGGCGGCTACGAATTCCCGGTGCCGTTGGTCGCCGGCGAGCATGTGACCGACGACGCCGGCACAGGTTTCGTCCACACCGCGCCCGGCCACGGCCGCGAGGATTTCGACGCCTGGATGGACGCCGGGGCGGAACTGAGGGCGCGCGGCGTCGACACCGCGATCCCGTTCACCGTCGACGATGCCGGCTTCTTCACAAGGGACGCGCCTGGCTTCGGTCCGGACCGCGAGGGCGGGGCAGCGCGCGTCATCGACGACAACGGCAAGAAGGGCAATGCCAACCAGGCGGTCATCGACGAGCTTATCAAGCGTAACGCGCTGTTCGCGCGCGGCCGGCTGAAGCACTCCTATCCGCACTCCTGGCGTTCGAAGAAGCCGATCATCTTCCGCAACACGCCGCAATGGTTCGTCTACATGGACAAGGACCTCGGCGACGGCACGACGCTGCGCAGCCGTGCGCTGAAGGCGATCGACGACACCCGCTTCGTGCCGGCGGCCGGCCAGAACCGCATCCGCGCCATGATCGAGGAACGTCCCGACTGGGTGCTGTCGCGCCAGCGCGCCTGGGGCGTGCCGATCGCCATCTTCGCCGACGAGGACGGCAACGTGCTGAAGGACGAGGCGGTCAACCGGCGCATCATGGATGCCTTCGAGCAGGAAGGCGCCGACGCCTGGTTCGCCCCCGGCGCCAAGGAGCGTTTCCTGGGCAACCACGATGCCACGAAATGGCACCAGGTGAAGGACATCCTCGACGTCTGGTTCGATTCCGGCTCGACGCATGTCTTCACGCTGGAGGACCGTCCCGACCTGAAGTGGCCGGCCGACGTCTATCTCGAAGGCTCCGACCAGCACCGCGGCTGGTTCCACTCCTCGCTGCTCGAAAGCTGCGGCACCAGGGGCAGGGCGCCCTACGACACGGTCATCACCCATGGCTTCACCATGGACGAGGAAGGCCGCAAGATGTCGAAGTCGCTCGGCAACACCGTCGTGCCGCAGGACGTCATCAAACAGTCCGGCGCCGACATCCTGCGGCTCTGGGTGGTGACGACCGACTATTGGGAAGACCAGCGGCTCGGCAAGAACGTGCTGCAGACCAATATCGACGCCTACCGCAAGCTCAGAAACACCATCCGCTGGATGCTGGGCACGCTTGCCCATGACCATGGCGAGACCGTGCCGCTGGAGGTGATGCCGGAGCTGGAGCGGCTGATGCTGCACCGGCTGTCCGAACTCGACGAGGTGGTGCGCCAGGGCTATGACGCCTTCGAATTCAAGCGCATCACCCGTGCACTGCTCGACTTCATGGTGGTCGAGCTGTCGGCCTTCTACTTCGACATCCGCAAGGATGCGCTCTACTGCGACGGGCCTTCCAGCCTGCGCCGCAAGGCTGCGGTGCAGGTGGTGCGTCATCTCTTCGAGTGCCTGGTGAAATGGCTGGCGCCGATGCTGCCCTTCACCATGGAGGAGGCCTGGCTCGACCGCCATCCGGATGCCGGCTCGGTGCATCTCGACCAGTTCCCGACGATCCCGCAGAACTGGCGTAACGAAGCGCTGGCCGAGAAATGGCGCAAGGTCCGCCAGGTGCGCCGCGTCGTCACCGGCGCGCTCGAGATCGCGCGCGCCGAGAAGCTGATCGGCTCCTCGCTCGAGGCCGTGCCGGTGGTCACGATCGACGATGCCGCGCTGGAAGCGGCGATCGCCGATGTCGACATGGCCGAAATGGCGATCACCAGCGACCTCGTCATCAAGCATGGCAAGGTCCCCGAAGGCGCTTTCAGCCTCGACGACGTCAAGGGCGTGGCGGTCGTGGTCGAGAAGGCCGAGGATCGCGGGCTGGTCAAATGCGCGCGCTCCTGGCGCTACACCGCCGATGTCGGGCAGGACCCGGAATTCCCGGACGTCTCGGCCCGCGACGCCGCCGTGCTGCACGAGCTCAGGGCGCTCGGGCGTTTGTAGAGGCTTGTTTATAAGCCGGTGCATAAATACCACGCCGGGCGGCGCATATCCGCCCGTGCGTTGCCCTTAACAAGTGGTTGAGGTAAATACGCGAAACTCCGGCAGACAAATTCTCGCCGGATTTTCATCGCAAGTGCGTTGACGACGGGGACCGCGCCGTTGGGCCGGTGGCGATTAGAGGTTGCTAGAGTGGGACTTTTTGGCATGAGCGAGAAAACGTATGCGCGCGCCGCGCTGCTGGCGCCGCTTGTGGCATCGGCCATCGCTTTATCCGGCTGCATGAGTTCCCCGACCTACGGAACCGACAAGACCGCTGTCGCACAGCTGGCGGATGATATTTCCGGCGCCGCCGCGATTACTCCGAAGCATCGCGATCCGATCGACTACAAGCCGCGCCCCGATCTGGTGAAGCCCGCTCCGGGGCAAAAGGAAGCGCTGCCGGCGCCGCAGGAGAGCATCCAGACGGCGAGCGCCGACTGGCCCGAATCGCCGGAGGCGCGCCGCGCCCGCATCCGTGCCGACGCCACGGCACACCAGAACGATCCGAGCTACCAGCCTGAGACGGTCGAGGACGTTCAGACCGATCCGGTGGCGGTGAAGAAGGCGATGGCCGATTCGGCCTCGAGCCACCCGCCACGCTGGTCGCCGGAAGATTCCGACAAGGGCCGCGCCGCCGAGATCCAGCGTCGCCTGGCCGAGCAGAAGCAGGGCGATCCAAACACCCGCAAATATCTCAGCGAGCCGCCGCTTGCCTATCGCGCCGCCGCCGACACCGCGCCGCAAAACGAGCTTGGCGAGGACGAGTACAAGAAGGAGCGCCGCCTCAAGGCGCAGGCGGAAGGCAAGAAGGGCGGCTGGTTCGACTGGCTCGGCCTGTGAATAGTGAATAGTGAATAGTGAATAGTGAATAGTGAATAGTGACCTGCTGCCTCACTACTCACTAACCACTACTCACTTCACCATTCACCGCCATTCCGTCTCTCGCGAAAGAAATCCTTGAGGATAAGCGCGGCTTCGCTTTCGCCCATGCCCGGATAGATGTCGGGCGTGTGGTGGCAGGTGGGTGAGGCAAAGAAGCGCACGCCGTTGACCACCGCGCCGCCCTTCTCGTCGGCGGCGCCGAAATAGAGCCGCCGCAGTCTCGCGAAGGAGATGGCGCCGGCGCACATGACGCAAGGCTCCAGCGTCACATAAAGGTCATGGCCGGTAAGCCGCTCGCTGGCTAGTTTCCGGCAGGCTTCGCGGATCGCCAGCATCTCGGCATGCGCGGTCGGGTCGGCAAGTTCGCGCGTGCGGTTGCCGGCTTTCGCCACCACCATGCCGCCGCCGGCGACCACCGCGCCGACCGGCACTTCGCCGCGGCGCGCGGACGCCTCGGCCTCCTGGAGTGCCAGGGCCATGAAATCCGGCCTCGTCACGCGGTTTCCATTCCGATTATTCCTCGCAAGCCGAGAGTGATCCTGTTATCTAGAGCAATTCCAGGAAAAGTGTGACACTGTTTTCCGTCCGGAATTGCGTAAAAACAAAGAGATAGATCGGCTCGCCGTTTCCGTGAAACTGTGAACCGATCTAGCGCATGACCCCGAAAACCGGAATCGGTATTCGGAAAGCAATCATGCGCCAAATCAAAGTCCTACAGCGTCCTTTGCGCGTCCGAATGGGCGCGCGGCGCTGTAGTGCAAACGAGCAAAGGCCACATGGACGACAACGACAAGAAATTTCCGCGCCGCAAAGGTCCGGACAAAAGCGGACCGAAGCCAGTGAGCCCGCGTGGCCGTGCCGCCGGCAAGGACGGCAAGCCGTCCTTCGGCGCCAAGAAACCGTTTGCAAAGCGCGACCGGCCGGTGGCGGCTGATGGCGAACGGCCGGCGGGCGATTTCAAGCGCAGCTACAAGCCGCGTCAAGCGGGTGAGGGCACGCCGCGCGGCGAGAAGCCGTTCCGCAAGGGACCGCCACGCGATGGCAAGCCGTTCGAGAAGCGCGAAGGGGCGCCGCGCAAGCCTTACGCACCGCGCGGCGATCGCCCGATGGCGGCGGATGGCGAGCGGCCGCAGCGTGACTTCAAGCGCAGCTACAAGCCGCGTGAGGTGGGCTCGGAACGCGGCGAGAAGCCGTTCCGCAAGGGACCGCCACGCGAAGGCAAGCCGTTCGAGAAGCGCGAAGGGGCGCCGCGCAAACCTTACGCACCGCGTGGCGATCGCCCGATGGCCGCCGAGGGCGAGCGCGGCGAAAGGCGCTTCGACCGCCCCAAGCGCGATTTCGCCGAGCGTCCAAGGCGCGATTTCAGCGATCGTCCAAGCAGCGACTTCAGTGACCGTTCGCCGCGCGGCGCCGCGCGGAAGCCGGAGGGCGGCTTCAAGCCGCGGCCGCGTCCCGCCGAGGCAGCGCCGGAAGCCGGCGAGCGCATTGCCAAGCGCCTGGCGCGCGCCGGCATCGCCTCGCGCCGCGATGCCGAGGAGCTGATCGCCGCCGGCCGCGTCAAGGTCAACGGCAAGGTGCTGTCCTCGCCGGCCTTCAACGTCATGGCCGACGACGTCATCCATCTCGACGGCACCGAGATCCCGCCGATCGAGCGCACGCGGCTGTTCCTGTTCCACAAGCCAGCCGGCGTCGTCACCACCAACCGCGATCCCGAAGGCCGCAAGACCGTATTCGACGTGCTGCCGGCCGATCTGCCGAGGCTGATGACCATCGGCCGCCTCGACATCAACACCGAAGGCCTGCTGCTGCTCACCAATGACGGCGGGCTGTCGCGGGTGCTCGAACTGCCGGCCACGGGCTGGCTCAGGCGCTACCGCGTGCGCGTCCACGGCAAGGTCGAGGAAAGCGCGCTCGCCGGCCTGCGCGAAGGCATTGCCGTCGATGGCGTCTTCTATGGTGCGATCGAGGCGAGCCTCGACCGCGAGCAAGGCACCAATGCCTGGCTGACCATCGGCCTGCGCGAGGGCAAGAACCGCGAGGTGAAGAACATCCTCGGCGCGCTCGGCCTCGACGTGACGCGGCTGATCCGCATCTCCTACGGCCCGTTCCAGCTCGAGGACCTGCCGGAGGGACACGTGCTGGAGATCAAGGGCCGCGTGCTGCGCGACCAGCTCGGCGAGCGGCTGATCGAGGAAGCCGGCGCCAATTTCGATGCCGAGATCACCAAGCCTTTCTCCAACAAGCCGGTGCGGCGCACCGAGCCGCGCCGCGACGAGGCCGAGCGGCCGAAGATCATGCGCGAGGGCGACCACCGGCCGATCGGCGAGGGCGGGCTGATCAAGAACCGCAAGCGCCGCGAAGGCAGCCGCGACGAGGCGCTGGGCAAGCTGTCCACGAAACCGGAAAGGACGTTTGGCGAGCACGGTCCGAAGCCCGAACGCGGCGGCTTCGCCAAGCCGGAGCGCGGCGGCTTTGGCGGCAAGCCAGGCGGCAAGAAGGGCGAGCGCGAGCAGCGGCCGATCGAGCCGCCCGGCCAGCGCAAGGCCAATGTCTGGATGGCGCCCGGCGCGCGGCCGATCGGCAAGGGCAGGGCGGAGGCCGACGCCGCCAAAGCGGCCGAGGCGAAGGCGCGCAAGGCGTCGTTCAAGCCGGGCGGCAAGCCGCAGGGCAAAGCCGGCGCGAAACCGTTCGGCAAGCCAAGGGGCGATCGCCCCGACAGCGGCGACAGGCCGCGCGGTCCCAAGGGTGGTGGCAATGCGGATCGTCGGCGGTGAGTTTCGCGGGCGTCCGCTGGCGACGCCGCGCAGCAATGCCATCCGCCCGACCACCGACCGCACCCGCGAGGCGGTATTCAATGTGCTGGCGCATCGCTTTGCCGCAAAGCTCGAAGGCGGCCGCGTGCTCGATCTCTTCGCCGGCACCGGCGCGCTCGGGCTGGAGGCGCTGTCGCGCGGCGCATCTTACTGCGTCTTCATCGAGGAATCGGCCGAAGGGCGCGGCCTGATCCGCGATAATGTCGAGGCCTTCGGGCTGACCGGCCGCACCAAAATCTTTCGCCGTGACGCGACCGGATTGGGCGAAGCCGGAACGCTTTCACCTTTCGGCCTGGTGTTTGCCGATCCGCCCTATGGCAAGGGGCTCGGCGAGCGCGCCCTGCGCTCGGCCAAGGCCGGCGGCTGGCTGTTGCCCGGCGCACTCTGCGTTGTCGAGGAGGCGGCCCCCGCGCCGTTCGAGCCAGGCCCAGGCTTTTCCATCCTCGACGAACGCAACTATGGCGAGACGGTCATTCGGTTCGTCGAGGTTGGGTGAACGGTGCGAGCTCTTCCTTCTTCCCTTGTAGGAGCAACGCCTCGAAAATGACGCACAAATTCACTTTCCTTCGCTGACCAACCTTGCCTATCGTCACGCAATCGGAACCGGAGCACTTCATGACATCGAGCACCAGACGGCTGCGCGCGGCGCTCCTCGCCAGTGCGCTGGCGCTTGCCGCGATTGGCCCGGCGCGCGCCGCCGGGGGCGAGAATGTGAAGGACTTCCTGCTCGACAACGGCATGGAGATTGTCGTCATTCCGGACCACCGCGCCCCGATCGTCACGCACATGGTGTGGTACAAGGTCGGCAGCGCCGACGAGCCTCCCGGCAAGTCCGGCATCGCGCATTTCTTCGAGCATCTGATGTTCAAGGCCACGGCCAATCACGCCGCCGGCGAGTTCGACCGCGCCGTGTCCGACATCGGCGGCTCCAACAACGCCTTCACCTCCTACGATTATACCGCCTTCCACGAGACGGTGCCGCCTGCGGCGCTCGAGCAGATGATGGGTTTCGAGGCCGACCGCATGCGCAATCTCATCCTCACCGACAACGTCATCAAGACCGAGCGCGACGTGATCCTGGAGGAGCGCCGCTCGCGCATCGACAGCAATCCGCAGGCGGTGCTCGAAGAGGAAGTCGATGCGACACTCTGGCAGAACCAGCCATACCGCATTCCGGTGATCGGCTGGATGCAGGAGATGGAGCAGCTCAACCGCGCCGACGCCAAGGCCTACTACGACAATTATTACCGGCCGAACAATGCGGTGCTGGTGGTGGCGGGCGACATCGATCCCGACGCTGTGAAGGCGATGGCCGAGAGAACCTACGGCAAGGTCGCGCGCGGGCCGGACCTACCGCCGCGCATCCGCCCGGTCGAGCCTGAGCAGAACACCAGGCGCACCGTGACGCTCACCGACGCGCGCGTCTCGGTGCCGAATTTTTCCACGCAATGGGTGGTGCCGTCCTATCACACGGCCAAGCCCGGCGAGGCCGAGGCGCTGGACTTGCTTGCCGAGATCCTTGGCGGCGGCAACCGCAGCCGGCTGTACCAGGAGCTGGTCGTCAAGCAGGGGATCGCCTCCGACGCGGCCGCCTATTTCCAGGGCACCATGCTCGATGACACCAACTTCACCGTCTATGGCTCCCCGCGCGGCGACGCCAAGCTCACGGATGTCGAGGCGGCGGTCGACGCCGAGATCGCCCGCATCGTCAAGGACGGCGTAAGCGACGATGAGTTGGAGCGGGCCAAGACCCGCTATGTGCGCTCCATAATCTTTGCCCGCGACAAGCAGGACGACATGGCCAATATGTATGGCTCCACGCTTGCCACCGGCGGCAATGTCAAGGACGTCCAGGAATGGCCGGACCGCATCCGCAAGGTCACCGCCGATGAGGTGAAGGCGGTCGCTACCCGCTACCTGGTGCTCGACCATGCCACCACCGGCTATCTCTTGCCGCAGCAACAGGCGGGGAATTGATGATGATTTTGGCTTCCGGACAGATGAGCACGTTTCCTTCTCCCCTTGTGGGAGAAGGTGGATCGGCGCGTAGCGCCGAGACGGATGAGGGGTGTTCCAGGGATCGCCAACGTCTCATTCCTTCCAGCACCCCTCATCCGTCGCCTTCGGCGACACCTTCTCCCACAAGGGGAGAAGGGGGAGCCTGGCGGGGAGAAGGGAAGCTCAAGCGCGCTCTCGCCACTCTATGCTTCGCCCTCTTCTTCCTTCTCCTTCCGGCGCTTGCCGCGCATGCCGGGATGAACATCCAGGAGGTCAAGTCGAAGAAGGGCATCACCGCCTGGCTGGTGGAGGACCATTCGATACCGCTGATTGCCATCCGCTTCGTCTTCGACGGCGGCACTGCGCAGGATCCGGCCGGCAAGGAGGGCCTGGTCAATCTGATGACCGGCCTGTTCGACGAGGGCGCCGGCGACCTCGACAGCGAGGCCTTCCAGCTGAAGCTCGATGATGCCGGCGCCGAGATGAGCTTTCAGGCGGCGCGCGACGGCACCTATGGCTCGATGCGCATGCTGTCCGACCAAAAAGACGAGGCCTTCGGCCTGCTGAGGCTGGCGGTAAACAGCCCGCGTTTCGACAAGGCGCCGATCGACCGCATCCGCGCCCAGGTGCTGTCCGGCATTCTCGCCAACGAGCGCGATCCCGACACCATCGCCCAGCAGCGTTGGCTGCGCGCCATCTATGGCGAGCACCCCTATGCGCGGCCCGACCAAGGCACCAAGGAAAGCCTGGGCGTCATCACGCCACAAGACCTCAAGGCCTTTCACAAGGCGAATTTTGCCCGCGCTGGCCTGCATGTGGCGGTGGTCGGCGACATCGATGCCGCAACGCTCTCCGGCAAGCTGGACGAGGTGTTCGGCGACCTGCCGGAAAAGCAGACGCTGGCGCCGGTGGCCGACATCGCGCCGAAGCTCGGCCAGCAGCTGGAGGTCAATTACGACCTGCCGCAGACCTCGCTGCAGCTTGCCTGGCCGGGGGTGAAACGCAGCGATCCGGATTTCTTCGCCGCGGTGCTGATGAACGAGATCCTCGGCGGCTCGACCTTTACCTCGCGGCTGTTCGAAGAGGTGCGCGAAAAGCGCGGTCTTGCCTATGGCGTCAGCTCCGATCTGGTCGATCACGAGCATTCCCACGCGCTGCTGGTGACGACGGCGACGCGCTCCGACCGCGCCGCCGAGACGCTTTCGATCGTGCGCAAGGTGGTGAAGGAGATGGCGGAGACTGGGCCGACCGAGGAAGAGCTGGCCGCGACGAAAAAACACATGATCGGCGCCTACGCCATCAACAATCTGGATTCCTCCAGTTCCATTGCTGCGACGCTTGTCGAGTTGCAACTCGACAAGCTCGGCATCGACTACGTGCAGCGCCGCGCCGCGCTGATTGACGCGGTGACGCTTGCCGACGTCAAGGCGGCGGCGAAGAAGCTGCTGTCGGCCGAGCCGGCGGTCATGGTGGTCGGTCCGCCGCTTGTCCAGATCGCCGGGGGCGGCAAGGGATGAGCCCGACGTTCGCCGTGGCCTTCGGCGGCGGCGGCGCGCGCGGACTCGCGCATATCCATGCCATCGAGGCGCTGGACGAGCTTGGCATCAGGCCGGTGGCGATCGCCGGCTCCTCGATCGGCGCCATCATGGGCGCCGGCATGGCCGCCGGCATGACCGGAGCCGAGATGCACGACTATGCCCGCTCCATCCTCGGTCGCCGCGCCGAGGTGGCGGCGCGCATGTGGCGCTCGCGGCCGGGCACGATCGCCGAGGCCATGCAAGGCGGCATCCGCGTCGGCCAGTTCAATGTCGAGCGCATCCTGAGGGCCTTCCTGCCGGCGGCGATCCCCGAAACGTTCGAGGCGCTGAAGATCCCGCTCAAGGTGACGGCGACCGACTATTTCGGCCACAAGCTCGCCGTCTTCTGCGAAGGCGACCTGCATTCGGCCCTTGCCGCCTCTGCCGCCATTCCGGCGGTATTCCGCCCGGTGACGCGTGACGGCCGCGTGCTGATCGACGGCGGCATCTACAACCCGGTGCCCTTCGATCTTATCGAGAAGGACGCCGACATCATCATCGCCATCGACGTGGTGGGCGCGCCCAGCGAAGTCGAGCGCAAGCACCCGACAACCGTCGACCTGATGTACGGCGCCACGCAATTGATGATGCAGTCGATCATCGCCCACAAGCTGACGCAAAACCCGCCCGACATCCTGATCCGCCCGGCCGTCTCGAAATACCGCGTGCTCGATTTCCTGAAGATCGAGACGCTGATGGCCGACACAGTCGGGATCAAGGACGAGCTGAAGCGCGCCGTCGAGAAGGCGGTGGCGGAGCACAGCGGCCAACGCGGCAAGAAGGCAGTGCGATTCATGTCGCGGAACGGAAACAGCACATTGCCTCTCAGCCATTCAGCGCGTAAGCGCGACTGAGGTCTGACCACCAAAGTCTGAGAGGTCGTTGCATAGGTCCCTTACGCCGGTTGGCCAACGCGGAATACGAACTGTCCTTGATGCAGTTTGGTCGCATTTTAGTTTAAGTTGATGTTTTGTCATTAACTCTTCATCAAGTTTGCCGTTGACTCCGATAGAGTTAATAATATCCTAATATACGAGTAGCGTAAAAGACTCTCGACCGGCAACAACGAGTTACCGCGCTACCGGGGTAGGGGAAACGCAGCGCGGCTTCAATTAGCCGTCGTAGCCATCACCATCGAGCCACCACCTGGCTGTGAATCGCCGCACCTGCGCGGGCCATTCGCGGCCGGGAGCGAGGGGTTGCGGCTTGGTGCACTGATCTTCCCGCCTCACATGACTGGGCGCCGAACGCCGTTTCGGCATGGGGTTGTCAGCCGTCTCGGACGGCCAATGAGCAGGCGCGGCGCGCGTCGGCCAGGGGGATGAAAGATGGCTTCTTCGACTGTTGGCACGAGCAGCAACGACAATCTGGTTGGCGGCAGCGGAGCCGACATATTGAATGGGGGCGCTGGAGACGATCGCCTGAATGGCGGATCTGGCGATGACATTCTCAACGGCGGCAGCGGCTTTGACACCGTTCTTGGCGGGTCAGGGTCAGACATCCTGATCTATAAGGCCTTTGAGAACCAATATTGGCTAGGTAGCACATTTACCAGTTCCACGCAGACGGTAACGGGTGGGACGCTGTATTCTGGAACAGACCAGACCACCTTTGGGGATGTACCCACCCAGACGACGCTAAGCGGAAGCACTTTTACTGGCTACGATTCTTATGACGGTGGAAACGGCGCCGTACAGCTCGGCAAAGCTGGATCTACCCCAGACGCCGACACTTTGCAGATATGGCTCAGCACGGCCCAGCTGAACGATGCTGCGATTACGGCGGAGATCGCATACTTCAAGAACGTTTGGCTTCCGGCACACATCAGCGCACAAACTGGCCAGGCCGATAGCGCTGTCTACACGTTCAAGACGCTTGATCTCAAGGTAACCGGTGTTGAGAAGGTTGTGGTTCTCAATGCGCAGGGAACCACAAATCACGCGCCCTCGACGCCGACCGACAGCGACGGTGTCGTTGGCGGTAGTGTCTCGGAAGGCGCTGCCAATGGCACCACGGTCGGGATCACGGCGATTGCAACTGATGCTGACGGTGACACGGTCACCTACAGCCTGACCGACAATGCCGGCGGCCGGTTTGGGATCAACACCATCACCGGCGTGGTTACGGTGGCCAACGCCTCGCTGCTCAACTACGAGACGGCAATCAGCCATACGATTTCAGTCCAGGCGAACGATGGCCACGGCGGGATAAGCAGCCAGACCTTCACCATTGCGGTGACCGACGTTGCGCCGTCGCAGCCGACGGACGGCGATGCGGCGACCAACACGGTTTCGGAAGGCGTCGCCAACGGGGCGACGGTCGGGATCACGGCGGCCTCGAGCGACGTCAACGGCGGCACGGTCACGTACTCGCTGACCGGCGACACCTCGGGTGGCGGGTTCACGATCGACAGCGTCACCGGCATCGTGACGGTGGCGGACGCCACCAAGATCGACTTCGAGAGCGCACCTGGCCACGCCTATGGCGTCACGGTTCAGGCTTCCGACGGGACCCTGACCAGCAGCCAGACCTTCACCATTGCGGTGACCGACGTTGCGCCGTCGCAGCCGACGGACGGCGATGCGGCGACCAACACGGTTTCGGAAGGCGTCGCCAACGGGGCGACGGTCGGGATCACGGCGGCCTCGAGCGACGTCAACGGCGGCACGGTCACGTACTCGCTGACCGGCGACACCTCGGGTGGCGGGTTCACGATCGACAGCGTCACCGGCATCGTGACGGTGGCGGACGCCACCAAGATCGACTTCGAGAGCGCACCTGGCCACGCCTATGGCGTCACGGTTCAGGCTTCCGACGGGACCCTGACCAGCAGCCAGACCTTCACCATTGCGGTGACCGACGTTGCGCCGTCGCAGCCGACGGACGGCGATGCGGCGACCAACACGGTTTCGGAAGGCGTCGCCAACGGGGCGACGGTCGGGATCACGGCGGCCTCGAGCGACGTCAACGGCGGCACGGTCACGTACTCGCTGACCGGCGACACCTCGGGTGGCGGGTTCACGATCGACAGCGTCACCGGCATCGTGACGGTGGCGGACGCCACCAAGATCGACTTCGAGAGCGCACCTGGCCACGCCTATGGCGTCACGGTTCAGGCTTCCGACGGGACCCTGACCAGCAGCCAGACCTTCACCATTGCGGTGACCGACGTTGCGCCGTCGCAGCCGACGGACGGCGATGCGGCGACCAACACGGTTTCGGAAGGCGTCGCCAACGGGGCGACGGTCGGGATCACGGCGGCCTCGAGCGACGTCAACGGCGGCACGGTCACGTACTCGCTGACCGGCGACACCTCGGGTGGCGGGTTCACGATCGACAGCGTCACCGGCATCGTGACGGTGGCGGACGCCACCAAGATCGACTTCGAGAGCGCACCTGGCCACGCCTATGGCGTCACGGTTCAGGCTTCCGACGGGACCCTGACCAGCAGCCAGACCTTCACCATTGCGGTGACCGACGTTGCGCCGTCGCAGCCGACGGACGGCGATGCGGCGACCAACACGGTTTCGGAAGGCGTCGCCAACGGGGCGACGGTCGGGATCACGGCGGCCTCGAGCGACGTCAACGGCGGCACGGTCACGTACTCGCTGACCGGCGACACCTCGGGTGGCGGGTTCACGATCGACAGCGTCACCGGCATCGTGACGGTGGCGGACGCCACCAAGATCGACTTCGAGAGCGCACCTGGCCACGCCTATGGCGTCACGGTTCAGGCTTCCGACGGGACCCTGACCAGCAGCCAGACCTTCACCATTGCGGTGACCGACGTTGCGCCGTCGCAGCCGACGGACGGCGATGCGGCGACCAACACGGTTTCGGAAGGCGTCGCCAACGGGGCGACGGTCGGGATCACGGCGGCCTCGAGCGACGTCAACGGCGGCACGGTCACGTACTCGCTGACCGGCGACACCTCGGGTGGCGGGTTCACGATCGACAGCGTCACCGGCATCGTGACGGTGGCGGACGCCACCAAGATCGACTTCGAGAGCGCACCTGGCCACGCCTATGGCGTCACGGTTCAGGCTTCCGACGGGACCCTGACCAGCAGCCAGACCTTCACCATTGCGGTGACCGACGTTGCGCCGTCGCAGCCGACGGACGGCGATGCGGCGACCAACACGGTTTCGGAAGGCGTCGCCAACGGGGCGACGGTCGGGATCACGGCGGCCTCGAGCGACGTCAACGGCGGCACGGTCACGTACTCGCTGACCGGCGACACCTCGGGTGGCGGGTTCACGATCGACAGCGTCACCGGCATCGTGACGGTGGCGGACGCCACCAAGATCGACTTCGAGAGCGCACCTGGCCACGCCTATGGCGTCACGGTTCAGGCTTCCGACGGGACCCTGACCAGCAGCCAGACCTTCACCATTGCGGTGACCGACGTTGCGCCGTCGCAGCCGACGGACGGCGATGCGGCGACCAACACGGTTTCGGAAGGCGTCGCCAACGGGGCGACGGTCGGGATCACGGCGGCCTCGAGCGACGTCAACGGCGGCACGGTCACGTACTCGCTGACCGGCGACACCTCGGGTGGCGGGTTCACGATCGACAGCGTCACCGGCATCGTGACGGTGGCGGACGCCACCAAGATCGACTTCGAGAGCGCACCTGGCCACGCCTATGGCGTCACGGTTCAGGCTTCCGACGGGACCCTGACCAGCAGCCAGACCTTCACCATTGCGGTGACCGACGTTGCGCCGTCGCAGCCGACGGACGGCGATGCGGCGACCAACACGGTTTCGGAAGGCGTCGCCAACGGGGCGACGGTCGGGATCACGGCGGCCTCGAGCGACGTCAACGGCGGCACGGTCACGTACTCGCTGACCGGCGACACCTCGGGTGGCGGGTTCACGATCGACAGCGTCACCGGCATCGTGACGGTGGCGGACGCCACCAAGATCGACTTCGAGAGCGCACCTGGCCACGCCTATGGCGTCACGGTTCAGGCTTCCGACGGGACCCTGACCAGCAGCCAGACCTTCACCATTGCGGTGACCGACGTTGCGCCGTCGCAGCCGACGGACGGCGATGCGGCGACCAACACGGTTTCGGAAGGCGTCGCCAACGGGGCGACGGTCGGGATCACGGCGGCCTCGAGCGACGTCAACGGCGGCACGGTCACGTACTCGCTGACCGGCGACACCTCGGGTGGCGGGTTCACGATCGACAGCGTCACCGGCATCGTGACGGTGGCGGACGCCACCAAGATCGACTTCGAGAGCGCACCTGGCCACGCCTATGGCGTCACGGTTCAGGCTTCCGACGGGACCCTGACCAGCAGCCAGACCTTCACCATTGCGGTGACCGACGTTGCGCCGTCGCAGCCGACGGACGGCGATGCGGCGACCAACACGGTTTCGGAAGGCGTCGCCAACGGGGCGACGGTCGGGATCACGGCGGCCTCGAGCGACGTCAACGGCGGCACGGTCACGTACTCGCTGACCGGCGACACCTCGGGTGGCGGGTTCACGATCGACAGCGTCACCGGCATCGTGACGGTGGCGGACGCCACCAAGATCGACTTCGAGAGCGCACCTGGCCACGCCTATGGCGTCACGGTTCAGGCTTCCGACGGGACCCTGACCAGCAGCCAGACCTTCACCATTGCGGTGACCGACGTTGCGCCGTCGCAGCCGACGGACGGCGATGCGGCGACCAACACGGTTTCGGAAGGCGTCGCCAACGGGGCGACGGTCGGGATCACGGCGGCCTCGAGCGACGTCAACGGCGGCACGGTCACGTACTCGCTGACCGGCGACACCTCGGGTGGCGGGTTCACGATCGACAGCGTCACCGGCATCGTGACGGTGGCGGACGCCACCAAGATCGACTTCGAGAGCGCACCTGGCCACGCCTATGGCGTCACGGTTCAGGCTTCCGACGGGACCCTGACCAGCAGCCAGACCTTCACCATTGCGGTGACCGACGTTGCGCCGTCGCAGCCGACGGACGGCGATGCGGCGACCAACACGGTTTCGGAAGGCGTCGCCAACGGGGCGACGGTCGGGATCACGGCGGCCTCGAGCGACGTCAACGGCGGCACGGTCACGTACTCGCTGACCGGCGACACCTCGGGTGGCGGGTTCACGATCGACAGCGTCACCGGCATCGTGACGGTGGCGGACGCCACCAAGATCGACTTCGAGAGCGCACCTGGCCACGCCTATGGCGTCACGGTTCAGGCTTCCGACGGGACCCTGACCAGCAGCCAGACCTTCACCATTGCGGTGACCGACGTTGCGCCGTCGCAGCCGACGGACGGCGATGCGGCGACCAACACGGTTTCGGAAGGCGTCGCCAACGGGGCGACGGTCGGGATCACGGCGGCCTCGAGCGACGTCAACGGCGGCACGGTCACGTACTCGCTGACCGGCGACACCTCGGGTGGCGGGTTCACGATCGACAGCGTCACCGGCATCGTGACGGTGGCGGACGCCACCAAGATCGACTTCGAGAGCGCACCTGGCCACGCCTATGGCGTCACGGTTCAGGCTTCCGACGGGACCCTGACCAGCAGCCAGACCTTCACCATTGCGGTGACCGACGTTGCGCCGTCGCAGCCGACGGACGGCGATGCGGCGCGACCAACACGGTTTCGGAAGGCGTCGCCAACGGGGCGACGGTCGGGATCACGGCGGCCTCGAGCGACGTCAACGGCGGCACGGTCACGTACTCGCTGACCGGCGACACCTCGGGTGGCGGGTTCACGATCGACAGCGTCACCGGCATCGTGACGGTGGCGGACGCCACCAAGATCGACTTCGAGAGCGCACCTGGCCACGCCTATGGCGTCACGGTTCAGGCTTCCGACGGGACCCTGACCAGCAGCCAGACCTTCACCATTGCGGTGACCGACGTTGCGCCGTCGCAGCCGACGGACGGCGATGCGGCGACCAACACGGTTTCGGAAGGCGTCGCCAACGGGGCGACGGTCGGGATCACGGCGGCCTCGAGCGACGTCAACGGCGGCACGGTCACGTACTCGCTGACCGGCGACACCTCGGGTGGCGGGTTCACGATCGACAGCGTCACCGGCATCGTGACGGTGGCGGACGCCACCAAGATCGACTTCGAGAGCGCACCTGGCCACGCCTATGGCGTCACGGTTCAGGCTTCCGACGGGACCCTGACCAGCAGCCAGACCTTCACCATTGCGGTGACCGACGTTGCGCCGTCGCAGCCGACGGACGGCGATGCGGCGACCAACACGGTTTCGGAAGGCGTCGCCAACGGGGCGACGGTCGGGATCACGGCGGCCTCGAGCGACGTCAACGGCGGCACGGTCACGTACTCGCTGACCGGCGACACCTCGGGTGGCGGGTTCACGATCGACAGCGTCACCGGCATCGTGACGGTGGCGGACGCCACCAAGATCGACTTCGAGAGCGCACCTGGCCACGCCTATGGCGTCACGGTTCAGGCTTCCGACGGGACCCTGACCAGCAGCCAGACCTTCACCATTGCGGTGACCGACGTTGCGCCGTCGCAGCCGACGGACGGCGATGCGGCGACCAACACGGTTTCGGAAGGCGTCGCCAACGGGGCGACGGTCGGGATCACGGCGGCCTCGAGCGACGTCAACGGCGGCACGGTCACGTACTCGCTGACCGGCGACACCTCGGGTGGCGGGTTCACGATCGACAGCGTCACCGGCATCGTGACGGTGGCGGACGCCACCAAGATCGACTTCGAGAGCGCACCTGGCCACGCCTATGGCGTCACGGTTCAGGCTTCCGACGGGACCCTGACCAGCAGCCAGACCTTCACCATTGCGGTGACCGACGTTGCGCCGTCGCAGCCGACGGACGGCGATGCGGCGACCAACACGGTTTCGGAAGGCGTCGCCAACGGGGCGACGGTCGGGATCACGGCGGCCTCGAGCGACGTCAACGGCGGCACGGTCACGTACTCGCTGACCGGCGACACCTCGGGTGGCGGGTTCACGATCGACAGCGTCACCGGCATCGTGACGGTGGCGGACGCCACCAAGATCGACTTCGAGAGCGCACCTGGCCACGCCTATGGCGTCACGGTTCAGGCTTCCGACGGGACCCTGACCAGCAGCCAGACCTTCACCATTGCGTGACCGACGTTGCGCCGTCGCAGCCGACGGACGGCGATGCGGCGACCAACACGGTTTCGGAAGGCGTCGCCAACGGGGCGACGGTCGGGATCACGGCGGCCTCGAGCGACGTCAACGGCGGCACGGTCACGTACTCGCTGACCGGCGACACCTCGGGTGGCGGGTTCACGATCGACAGCGTCACCGGCATCGTGACGGTGGCGGACGCCACCAAGATCGACTTCGAGAGCGCACCTGGCCACGCCTATGGCGTCACGGTTCAGGCTTCCGACGGGACCCTGACCAGCAGCCAGACCTTCACCATTGCGGTGACCGACGTTGCGCCGTCGCAGCCGACGGACGGCGATGCGGCGACCAACACGGTTTCGGAAGGCGTCGCCAACGGGGCGACGGTCGGGATCACGGCGGCCTCGAGCGACGTCAACGGCGGCACGGTCACGTACTCGCTGACCGGCGACACCTCGGGTGGCGGGTTCACGATCGACAGCGTCACCGGCATCGTGACGGTGGCGGACGCCACCAAGATCGACTTCGAGAGCGCACCTGGCCACGCCTATGGCGTCACGGTTCAGGCTTCCGACGGGACCCTGACCAGCAGCCAGACCTTCACCATTGCGGTGACCGACGTTGCGCCGTCGCAGCCGACGGACGGCGATGCGGCGACCAACACGGTTTCGGAAGGCGTCGCCAACGGGGCGACGGTCGGGATCACGGCGGCCTCGAGCGACGTCAACGGCGGCACGGTCACGTACTCGCTGACCGGCGACACCTCGGGTGGCGGGTTCACGATCGACAGCGTCACCGGCATCGTGACGGTGGCGGACGCCACCAAGATCGACTTCGAGAGCGCACCTGGCCACGCCTATGGCGTCACGGTTCAGGCTTCCGACGGGACCCTGACCAGCAGCCAGACCTTCACCATTGCGGTGACCGACGTTGCGCCGTCGCAGCCGACGGACGGCGATGCGGCGACCAACACGGTTTCGGAAGGCGTCGCCCAACGGGGCGACGGTCGGGATCACGGCGGCCTCGAGCGACGTCAACGGCGGCACGGTCACGTACTCGCTGACCGGCGACACCTCGGGTGGCGGGTTCACGATCGACAGCGTCACCGGCATCGTGACGGTGGCGGACGCCACCAAGATCGACTTCGAGAGCGCACCTGGCCACGCCTATGGCGTCACGGTTCAGGCTTCCGACGGGACCCTGACCAGCAGCCAGACCTTCACCATTGCGGTGACCGACGTTGCGCCGTCGCAGCCGACGGACGGCGATGCGGCGACCAACACGGTTTCGGAAGGCGTCGCCAACGGGGCGACGGTCGGGATCACGGCGGCCTCGAGCGACGTCAACGGCGGCACGGTCACGTACTCGCTGACCGGCGACACCTCGGGTGGCGGGTTCACGATCGACAGCGTCACCGGCATCGTGACGGTGGCGGACGCCACCAAGATCGACTTCGAGAGCGCACCTGGCCACGCCTATGGCGTCACGGTTCAGGCTTCCGACGGGACCCTGACCAGCAGCCAGACCTTCACCATTGCGGTGACCGACGTCAACGAGGCGCCGACGGTGACCTCGGGTGCGACGGCAAGCGTGGCGGAGAACGCTCCGGCCAGCACCGTGGTGTATACCGCGACGGCGACCGATCCAGACACCACGGCGCCGAACAATACCAAGACCTGGAGCTTGACCGGCACCGACGCGTCGCTGTTGAGCATCAATTCCAGCGGCCAAGTGACGCTCAACGCCTCGGCCAACTTCGAGGTCAAGAGCTCCTACAGCTTCAATGTGGTGGACACTGACGGCGGCGGCCTGAGCGACAGCAAGGCCGTGGTGCTGAGCGTCACCGACGTCAACGAGGCGCCGACGGTGACCTCGGCCGCGACGGCGAGCGTGGCGGAGAACGCGCCGGCCAGCACGGTGGTTTACACCGCCACGGCGACCGATCCAGACACCACAGCGCCGAACAACACCAAGACCTGGAGTCTGACCGGCACGGATGCATCATTGCTGACCATTAACGCCAGCACCGGAGCGGTCACGCTCAACGCTTCGGCCAACTTCGAGGCGAAGAATTCCTACAGCTTCAATGTGGTGGACACTGACGGCGGCAGCCTGACCGGCAGCAAGGCTGTGGTGCTGAGCATCACCAATGTCAACGAGGCGCCGACGGTGCCTACCGATGCCAACAGCGCGAACAATTTTGTCGCCGCAAACGCCGCGAATGGCACGGTCATAGGGGTCACGGCAAATTCGACCGATCCCGACGCCGGAGATACGGTTACCTATAGCTTTACGAGCAATCCCAGCAACCTGTTCGCAATCAACTCGACAACCGGAGTCGTAACCGTCGCCGACGGCTCGAATCTCAACGCGGGCTCTTACACGATTGGGGTTCAGGCCACCGATAATCACGGCCTAGCCGGTCCTAGCAGCAACTTTACCGTCGCGGTCGCCGGTATTAGTGCGTCGCTCACAGATGCTCAAATTGGTGGGCTCGAGACGGGAAACCAATTAAACAAGAATCTCTCGCTGGGGACTTTCAAAATCATCGGAGACCCAGACGGGAGCCACACATATACATACACTCTCGCGGCGGGAGGGGACAGCAGCAAGTTCAGCGTAGACAGCAGCACGGGGCTACTGTCGGTCGGTGGAAGCAATGTTGGCACCAATCAAACCTATCACGTAACGGTGAATGCGACCTCGGGTAGCATCTCGTTGTCCGTGCCGGTAAATATCATCGTTGGTGATACCGGAAATAATACCTTATCGGCGACAAACGGAATAAATCTATTCTATGGACTGAATAATACCGATGTCATCACAGGCGGCTCAGGCTTCGATGGAATTGTCGCTGGTGCTGGCACCGACACCCTTACCGGAAATGGGGGAGGCGATTTTCTGGCAGGGGGTGGGCAAAGCGATACGTTCAAATACAATGCGATCACCGACTCCCAGTCGGGCGTTGTCAACAATGTTGCCAATTATGACACGATCGCCGATTTCACTTCCGGAACCGACAAGATCGATTTGACGAGCTTTACCGCTGCCGCTTTCACGACGTTCAAAACGAGTGACGTGGGAGCCGCAAGTATCGCGGCGCACACTATCGCCTGGCATTTTGACAGCGCCAACAATCAGACGATCGTCTATGCTAACCAAACCTCTGGTGCATTGGCGCAAGGTAACTCTGGGCTGCTCGAAATCCATCTGGCAGGCACCTCGTCGGTGGCAGTTGGTGATTTCCTGGATACCGGTGGCCTGTCGTTAGTAGCCCCCGCCGGCACCTCCGGCGAGCCGATCAATCTCGCCCTCACCGATCCGTCGCACGAAGGCGCGCTCGTCACCGTCACGGTGAAGGACGTGCCGTCCGGCTGGACCATCGACGGCGCGACCCATAATGCCGACGGCAGCTGGACGATCGAGTCCACCAACCTCCACGATCTGACCGTCACTACGCCGGCCAGTTTCACCGGCGCCGCAGTGCTCGACGTCCAGATGACTTGGGTGAATGCCGACGGCACCACGGGAAGCGCCTGGATCGCCGACAATGTCGAGGCCTATGCGCCGGGTTCGCCGATCTTCGCCTGGTCGGGTGACGACGTGCTGACCGGGTCCAGCGGCAACGACCTCTTTGTCTTCTCGCAGCCGATCGGCAACGATACGGTGCACAGCTTCGACGCGGCCGCCGACCAGGTCGACCTCATCGGCTATTCCGGCTTCCAGAGCTTCGCCGACGTTCAGGCGCATATGGTCGACGATACCAACGGCAATGCGGTGATCACGCTCGGCGACGGACAGTCGATCACGCTGGAGGGCGTTCATTCCTCCGCGCTCGGCGCCGGCAATTTCGCCTTCGACCAGACGCCGGTGGTCAACAATCCGGGCACCGTGACGCTCGGTGACGGCGCGATGCTGCCGCTGAGCGGCACGATCAACAACAGCGGCCTAATCGCGCTGGACTCGACCGGCAACGAAACGCTGCTTGAGCTCATCCAGCACGGCATCACGCTGCAGGGCGGCGGCCAGATCGCGCTCTCCGACAGTTATTGGAATGTGATCTCCGGCACCGGACCCGATGTTACTTTGACCAATGTCGACAACACCATCTCGGGCGCTGGCCAGCTGGGCGGCGGGATGCTCAGCCTCGACAACCAGGGCACCATCATCGCGTCCGGCGCCAACGCGCTGGTCATCGACACGGGCGGCAGCGTCGTCACCAATTCCGGGACGCTGGAGGCGACCGGTTCGGGCGGCCTGACAGTCACCGGCGCGCTGGCGAATTCCGGCATGCTGTTGGCCAATGGCGGCGACATCTTCATCCACGGCCAGGTCACCGGCGACGGCGATGCCACGATCGGCAATCTGTCGAAGCTGGAATTCGGCGCAGCCTCGTCGACGGACGTGACCTTCGCGCAGAATGCGGCCGGCACGCTGCAACTGGACGACTCGTTCGATTTCAGCGGCCGGATCGGCGGCATGACCAGCGACGACAAGATCGACCTTGAAGATATCCTGTTCGGCACCGGAACCACCGCTGCCTATCAGGCAGACCTGGACGGCGCTGGCGGAACGTTGACCGTCACGGACGGCATACACAATGCGACGCTCCATCTCCTCGGCGTCCACGATACCACTAGCTTCACACTTGCCGACGACGGCACCGGCCGGACGGTGGTGCAGCTGACAACGAGCGAGTTTGTGGCGTGAACCAGAGGCGAGCCGCGTCGACATGCGCGGCTCGCTTTGTACAAGCCGGTTCCTGATTCAGCTTACGAATTAAGGTTTACGGCAGGAATAGGAAGTGGTCGCGTGGCAGGTCGAAGGATCGGGAGTACTATCGGTTCCGGGCAAGCAGTTTGGACAGGGGGCGGTTTTCCGCTGGGTATGTGAATCTCGATAGCAAATCTCGAATCGTGAAGGATGCGCTGCTCGCCTGCCGCCGCTATTTCCTGGTGGCGGCGGCGTTCAGCCTGGCGATCAATCTGCTCTATCTCGCCTCGCCGCTCTACATGCTGCAGATCTACGACCGGGTTGTCACCAGCGGCAGCGAAACCACACTGGTGATGCTGACCTTGGTACTGCTGGCGGCTTTCCTTGCGCTGGCTGGGCTCGACCTGGTGCGCGCCTGGATCCTGACGCGGGTAAGCGCGCGGCTCGACCGGCTGCTGTCGGCAAAGATCCTCGCCGCTTCCGTCGAGACCCCGTCGCCCGGCTCTTCGCAAAGCCAGCCGATCCGCGATTTCGACACGTTCCGGCAGGTCATCACCGGCAGCGGCGTCCATGCCCTTTTCGACTTGCCGTGGTCGCCCATCTACATCGGCATCATCTTCCTGCTGCACCCCTGGCTCGGCTTCTTCGCGCTTGCCTCCTCGCTCATTCTGATCGCCATGGCCGTGCTCAACGAATATGTCGTGCGCGCGCCGCTGAAGCAGGCCAATGATCTGGCGACGTCCAACTACAATTTCACCGAGATGAGCCTGAGGAACGCGGAGGTCGTTCGCGCCATGGGCATGATCGACGGTCTCGTGCGCCGCTGGGGGCGCGACCGCAACCTGGCGCTCAGGCGCCAGGGGCAGGCCAGCGACCGCGCCGCGCTGATGTCCGGGCTGATCCGGTTCCTGCGGCTCACCATGCAGTCGCTCATCCTCGGCCTCGGCGCCTATTTGGTCATCGAGCGGCAGATCACCGGCGGCTCGATGTTCGCGGCGAGCCTATTGCTGGGCAGGGCGCTGCAGCCGGTCGAGCAGATCGTCGGCCTCTGGCGCAGCCTGATCCTGGCGCGGGCAGCGCTCGTGCGGGTCGAGAAGCTGGTCGACGGCGGCGCGCTGAACGAGCGCTCGTTCAACCTGCCGAAACCTACCGGCAAGATCGCCGTCGAGCAGTTGAGCTTCGCCATTCCCAGCCTGCAGAAGGTGCTGCTGCGCGACGTCTCCTTCCGGCTTGATGCCGGCGAGGCGCTGGGCATCGTCGGCCCTTCGGGCGCCGGCAAATCGACGCTTGCCCGCCATCTCGCCGGCATCATGCAGCCGAGCCGCGGCACCGTCCGGCTGGACGGCGCCGACCTCACGCAATGGGGGCGTGAGGCGCTCGGCGATCATATCGGCTACCTGCCGCAGGACATCGAGCTGTTTTCCGACACCGTCGCCGCCAACATCGGCCGCTTCAAGACCGATGTCGACCACCAGGTGATCGAGGCGGCGCGGCTCGCCGGCGTGCATGACATGATCATCCGCCTGCCGCAGGGCTACGAGACGCAGATCGGCGAGGGCGGGGCGGTGCTGTCCGGCGGCTACCGGCAGCGCATCGCGCTCGCCCGCGCCGTTTTCGGGATGCCGAACCTGATCGTGCTCGACGAGCCGAGCTCCAATCTCGACGCCGACGGCGACCGCGCGCTGAGCGACTGCGCGCTCGAGCTCAAGCGCCGCGGCAGCACGGTCATCATCGTCTCGCACCGGCCCTCGACTTTAGCCAATGTCGACAAGATCCTGCTGTTGCGGGATGGCGCCGTCGAGGCCTTCGGCATGCGTAACGAAATCGTGGCGCTGCTCAACCAGCGCGCGGCGCCGATGGCCGTGGCAACCCAATGACCGACATCGCCGCCACCTATAGCAGCCTGTCCGGCGCCGATGCGGCCGGCGAGCCGGATTCCATCAGGGCGCCGGTCTGGATCGGCGTGGCGATCGTCGTCGCCTTCTTCGGCGTCTTCGGCGGCTGGGCGGCCCTTGCGCCGCTCAATGGCGCCGTGCTCGCCGACGCGGTGGTGAAGGTGGAGGGCAACCGCAAGAGTGTCCAGCACTTCGACGGCGGCACGGTAAAGGAGATCAGGGTCAAGGACGGCGACATCGTCAAGTCCGGCGATCTGCTGGTTCTCCTCGACGACACCCGCGCCCGCGCCGAGTTCAACCTCTATTCCCAGCAATATGCGCTGCTGCGCGCGACCGACGCCCGCATCCGCGCCGAGCTCGACGGCAGCGACGCCGTCGCCTTCCCGAAGGACATCACCGCCGAGCATCAGGCCTACCTCCAGGATGCGATGGCCAACCAGATCGCCGACCTCGAAACGCAGCGCGCCTCGATAGCTGGCGCCACGAAGATCCTGCAGAAGCGGATCGCCGAGCTCGACGAGCAGATCGCGGGCAAGCAGGCGCGCGTCGAATCCTACCGGGCGCAGATCAAATCGACCGTTGACGAGAAGGTCGGCCTCGTGAAGCTTCTGAAGGCCGGGCTGACGACGCGCACGCGCATCCTGGAACTCGACCGCTCCGCGTCCGACCTGCAGGGCCTTATCGACGAGAACCTCGGCGCCATCGCCGGCAGCCGCCAGACCAAGGCCGAGCTCGAAAGCCAGATCGCACAATTGACCAACGAGCGCCGCGCAAAGCTGTCGTCGATGCTGATCGACACGCAGTCGAACCTTGCCGACCTCGTGCCAAAGATGTTTGCCGCCCAGGCCACGATGACCAGAGCCGAGGTGCGCGCGCCCTATGACGGCCAGGTGATGGATCTCACCGTATTCTCCACCGGCGCGATCGTGGCGTCCGGCCAGACGATCCTGGACATCGTGCCGGCCCGCAACTCGCTGATCGTCCAGGCGCAGGTGCGCGTCGAGGACATCTCCAGCCTGCGCGCCGACATGACGGCGGAAGTCCGCTTCACCTCATACAAACAGCGCACGATGCCGATCATCCACGGCCGAGTGGCCCGCATCTCGGCCGACCGCGTCACCGACGCCAAGACCGGATTTCCCTATTATGTCGCCGATATCGTAGTGGACGAAAAGGAACTCGCCGCCGCCCCGCAGATCCAGCTCTACCCCGGCATGCCGGCCTCGGTGATGATCGTCACCGAAGAGCGCACCGCGCTCGACTACATCCTCAGCCCGCTGACGACGTCGCTGCACACGGCGTTCCGGCAGAAGTAGGCATGGCAAGGGGCTCGATCCCTCACCTTCGCCCGCACGGGCCTATACTCCAGCGCCACCCATTGCTGAACGGCGCCGCCGAGATCCGCTCCCGGTGCAAGCGGCTCGCCGGGCGAGAATAGCGGCTCGCGCTCGCTGGCGGCGTCGGGTACCGCGTCGGGCAGGGGGCGCTGCACAGTTCGGCCGGCTTCCAGGTGGGTGCGTTCGCGACTGAGGTCCAACAACTGAAGTCTGACAGACCAGCGCATAGGTCGCCTGTAAAAGTCGGACCTAAGAATAACATGAAGTATTCTTTATGCCTGCCGCCCGTATTCGCGCTTAAATTTGTGCCTTTTCATTGAAGCGCCCGTTGACGCACGCTCCGGTAGAGTTAACAATGTCCTAATATAAGGTAGCGCAAATAATCTCCCGACCGGCAACAACGAGTTTCGGCGCTACTGACTTTGGGGAGGTATGAAGCGCGGCTTCTATAGCCGTCACAGCCATTACCATTGAGCCACCGCCTGTCTGCGAACCGCCATCGGGCTGGCCCTTTCACGGGCCGAGCCGCCCGGTGGCGCCTGGTCCGCATGGCACTTTGGTCTTTCTTCTCCAGCGAAATTAGGCGCCGAACGTTTTTCGGCATGGGGTGGCCGGCGGTTTGCGCGGCCAACACGCCAATGACGGCGGCTTACGTGTCCGGAATGTCCAAGGCAAGTCGTGACTGTGGGTTCTGTAAGGGGTCGCTCCGGGTATGCTGGGCAAGGCAACGTTTGGTTCGGCACAGGCAAGAATCAGGCTTCTCGGTCTGACCCTCGTCGCATGCGTCGCCAGTTTCTTTCTCCTCGGCTCCGGCCGGCATGCATCGCCGGGCTCGATGCTCGGCGCGGTGGCGATGGCGAGTTTCGGTTGCCTGGCCATTTTCCGCGCTCGCGGCGACGCCGTGCAAAATGCCGTCGGCGACGCACATCGTCCGACCGTGGCACGTGGCAAGCCGTTTGCGAGACCGATCGGGCGGCCGGCGGCCGGCTCCGCTTGCTCGGAGCTTGCCGCGGCGCTTGCCAGCTGCCGGTCGGCCTTCCTTGCGGTCGGGTTATTCAGCGGCATGCTCAACGTTCTGATGCTTGCAGGCTCGCTCTACATGCTCGAGGTGTACGATCGCGTGCTGCCAAGCCGCAGCCTGCCGACGCTCGTCGGCATTTCGATATTGCTCATCGTCCTTTATTGCGGGCAGGGCTTTCTCGATTTCGTGCGCGCGCGGGTGCTGGTGCGGATCGGCGGCGCTCTCGACGAGGCGCTTGGTCGCCGCGTCTATACGTCGATGCTGAGATTGCCGCTAAGAGCCGGGCGCCAGGGCGACAGCCTGCAGCCGATGCGCGATCTCGACAGCGTGCGCGGCTTCCTGTCCGGCATGGGTCCGACGGCGCTTTTCGACCTGCCATGGATGCCGCTCTACCTGATCATCATCTTCATGTTCCACTGGGTGCTTGGCGTGACGGCGCTGTTCGGGTCGATCGTGCTGGTCGTGCTGACGATGCTTGCCGAACGGCTGACGCGGAAACCGGTCTCGGCCGCCACCTTGAGCGGGAACCGGCGCGGTGGGCTTATCACTGCCGGCACTCGCAATGCTGAAGTGGTCGCCGCCATGGGCATGGCTGGCGGGCTGGCGTCGCGCTGGCAAGATGCCAACCTCGAATTCATTGCCGACCAGCGCAAGGTCAGCGACGTTGCGGGCAGCTTCGGCGCGGTATCGAAAGTACTGCGCATGCTGCTGCAGTCCTCCATGCTCGGCATCGGCGCCTGGCTGGTAATCGAGCAGCAGGCGACTGCGGGCGTCATCATTGCCGCGTCCATCCTAAGTGGCCGCGCGCTGGCCCCGGTCGATCTCGCGATCGCCAACTGGAAAGGCTTCGTGAGCGCGCGTCAGGGGTGGCAACGGCTGACCAGAGTGCTCGCGGCCATGCCCGCCGAGGCCGAACCCATGCTGCTGCCGGCACCAAGCGCCAATGTCGTGATGTACAACGCCGCCATCGCGGCTCCGGGCACGCAACGGTTGCTGGTCCAGGATGCCAGCTTCGCCGTGGAGGCAGGCCACGGGCTCGGCATCATCGGCCCGAGCGGCTCGGGAAAGTCCACCCTGGTGCGGGCTCTCGTCGGGGCCTGGCAGCCTGTAAGCGGCCGCGTCAAGCTTGACGGCGCCGATCTCGACCAGTGGTCTTCGCAAGAGCGCGGGCGCCATGTAGGCTACCTGCCGCAGGACGTGGAGCTGTTTGCCGGCACCGTTGCCGAAAACATCGCCCGCTTCGAGCTGGACGCCGACTCTGCCGCAATCATCGCCGCCGCCAAGGCAGCCGGCGCGCATGAGCTGATCGTGGGGTTCCGCCAAGGCTACGAGACTGAGATCGGCGAGCATGGCGAGGCCCTTTCGGCCGGCCAGCGCCAGCGCATCGCCTTGGCCCGCGCGCTCTATCGCGATCCGTTCCTGGTGGTGCTCGACGAGCCGAATTCCAACCTCGACATGGACGGCGAGCAGGCATTGATCCGGGCGATGCTTGGCGTCCGCGAGCGCGGCGGCGTGGTTGTCATCGTCGCCCATCGCCCGAACGTGCTGACCGCCGTCGATTTCGTCCTGGCAATGAACCAGGGGCGCATCCATGACTTCGGCCCGAAGGACGAGGTCTTCGCCAAGATGTTCCCGACGCTACGGCCGGTTCCGGGGACCAATCCACCCTTGAAGCCGGTTCGGGGGACCAATCCACCCTTGAGAGTGGCAACGGAAGGCACCCCGCAGGCTTCCGCCAACGGAACCGGGGGAGGGAACTGACATGGCTGCGCTGGGCGCCTCCCATGCATCGATCCGCTTCTACATACGGCTTGGGCTCGGAGCAGTGCTGCTGCTTGGCGGAGGCGTCGGCGGCTGGGCCACGGTCACCGAGATTGCCGGTGCGGTTATCGCCCCCGGCACGCTCGTCGTCGATTCCCACGTCAAGAACGTGCAGCATGCAACCGGCGGGATCGTCGCGGAGATCGATGCCCGCGACGGCGATCGCGTGAAAGCCGGCGACCTTTTGCTGCGTCTGGACCGCACCGTGCCGGCCGCCAATCTTGCGGTGGTGAGCAAGGCGCTCGACCAGCTCGCGGCGCGCAAGGCGCGGCTCGATGCCGAGCGCCAGGGGAGCGACTCCATCTTCTTTCCAGGCGAGCTTTTGGACCGCGTCGCCGATCCTGATGTTGCCGAGGCGGTGGCTGGCGAAAAGCAGCACTTTGAGACGCGCCGCACATCTCGCGCCGGCCAGAAGGACCAACTCGGGGAGCGCATTGCCCAGCTCGAGAAGGAGATCGCCGGCGACGTCGCCCAGGCGGATGCCAAGAGCAAGGAGATCGAACTTGAGCAAAGGGAGCTCGCTTCAGTGCGCACGCTCTGGGCCAAGAAGCTCATCTCCATCGATCGCCTGACTTCGGCCGAGCGCGAGGCCACGCGCCTTGACGGCGAACGCGGCCAGCTCGTTGCCGCGCAGGCGCAGGCGCAGGGGAAGATCGCCGAGATCAAGCTGCAGATCATCCAGATCGACCTTGACCTCAGTACCGAAGTGAACAAGGACCTGCGCGACATCGACGGCAAGGTGGGCGAGCTTCTGGAGCGCAAGGTCGCCGCCGAGGACCAGTTGAAGCGGGTCGACATTCGCGCCCCTCAGGACGGCATCGTTCAGCAGTCGATCGCCTACACGATCGGTGGCGTGGTCACGCCCGGCCAAACGATCATGCAGGTCGTGCCGGACAATGACAGCCTTGCCGTGGAAGCCAGGATCGCACCCAGCGACATCGACAAGCTATGGGTCGGCCAGTCGGCATCGCTGCGCTTTTCGGCATTCAACACACGCACGACGCCGCAGATCGATGGCGTGGTCGAGAGAACCTCCCCCGACATCACCACCGATCAGCGCACCGGCGTCAGCTACTATACCGTCCGCATCAGGACGACCGCCACCGAGGTCGCGCGGCTCGGCGAGGTCAAGCTGGTGCCCGGCATGCCGGTGGAATCCTTCATCAAGACCGAGGACCGTTCGGTGATGTCCTACCTGGTGAAGCCTTTGCAGGACCAGATCACCAGAGCCTTCAGACAGTGAGCCCGCCTCCCGCGGGAAATGAAAATAGAAACGACGTTGAGTAATTGAACCCAAAGTTGCCGCGTCCAGATTTAAGGGGAAATGTCATGGCCTCCAGCGATATCACCGACAATCTGACGACCGATCCACTCGCGACACCTGATTCCACCACGACTTCAAGCACAGACCCCGTACCGCTTGCAATCTCGCTCGACCAGGCGGATGCGGATTACGCACCCGGCGAGACGGTGGGGATCACGACCACCAATGTCTCGGATGGCAGCACGTTCACATTCCAGGTTGCCCACCTCAGCGCCGGCGCGGACGGCTTCCTCGGCACCGCGGACGATGTGCTCGCCTACGATCTGACCGGCACCGGCACGCCCTGGACCGTCACCGACGGCGGCGCCGGCGATCTGGACGGCGTCGTCAACGGTACGATCCAGACGTCATGGTACGTCGACAGTGACGCGGCAAATCAGGCGTTCGTGCTCACCGCATCTGACGCGGCGACCGGCGCCTCAGCATCGGTGAACTTCACCGATGCGCCGAAGCCGCCGCCGCCGCTGAACCCGCCACCCTATGATCTGACCTTTGCAAACACCGTAACGATCAACGGCGCAATCTTTTCTTCCTCGGATGTCATCACCGGTGCGGGAACGGGTCTGCTTGACCCATTCGTTCGAATCTCGACTACGGGAAACAACACATCGGAGCAAGGGTATAACACCGACGCCAACACTGTCGTGCTCGATGACACCACGAAGGGTGGCGGTCAGTATGTTCACTCAGTGAACATTGCCGATATTCCGATTCAATTCATAAATGGTGTCGGCTATTATCGATTTGATCTCGACATCAACGAGTCCAACACTGCCGCTGAACAGAACCTTTCCCTGGATTCGCTCCAGATCTGGCAGGCCAGTGTCGGCAATTTGAGCAATTACGCACCCGGAGCAACCCCTGCTCAAGGCACCGGCGGCTTTCCGGCGGGCGACAACGCTTCGAAGATCTACGATATGGACGCCGGCGGCGACACGTTTGTCGGGCTGAACGGTGAGCTCCAGCCGGGCAGCGGCAATACCACTGATATGTCGTTCCTGGTTCCCGTCAGCGATTTCGATCCGACCAAGCCCTATATCTATCTCTATTCCGCGTTCGGCTACCAGGGCGGCACTTATCAAGGTCCTACGGAGACGGCACAGAGCACCTGGACCGCCGATTCCGGCTTCGAGGAGTGGAATCGCCAGATCGGCCAGGTGATCGATGGCCACAAATTCAACGACCTGAACGCCGACCATGTTTGGGAGGCCGGGGAGCCGGCTCTCAGCGGCTGGACGATCTATCTCGATGCCAACAACAACAACCAGCTGGATGCGGGCGAGCCGTTTGCGGTCACTGATGCGAACGGGTATTATAAATTCACCGTCACGCCCGGCACCTACACTATCCGCGAAGTGCCGCAAGCGGGATGGTCGCAGGATGCGCCAAACAACGCGCAGGGCGAGTATACCGTCACTTTGGCGGCCGGCCAGGATAGCCACAACAACGACTTCGGCAATTTCCAGTTGGCCTCGATATCAGGCCACAAATATCTCGACGCCGACGGCAGCCTGGCGACGACCGGCGACCGGACCGCGGTTAGCGGCTGGACGATCACCCTCTACAACGACGCCAACCACAACGACGTCGCCGATGCCGGCGAGCAGGTGGCGCAGACGACGACCGACGCCAACGGCCTCTACCAGTTCACCGGACTGCTGCCCGGCGATTACTTGGTCAAGGAAGAGAACCAGACGGGGTGGACGCATCTGAGCCCGGTGCAGATCGACCAAAGCAATCTCACCTCCGGCCAGAACCTGACCAACCAGGACTTCATCAACACACAGCTCAGCTCGATCTCGGGTCACAAATATGTGGACGCCGACGGCAGCCTGGCTACGACCGGCGACGAGACCGCGGTGAGCGGCTGGACGATCACCCTCTACAACGACGCCAACCACAACGACGTCGCCGATGCCGGCGAGCAGGTGGCGCAGACCACGACCGACGCCAACGGCGTCTACCAGTTCACCGGGCTGGTGCCGGGCGACTACATTATCAAGGAAGAAAACCAGGCGGGCTGGACGCATCTGAGCCCGGTGCAGATCAACCAGAACAGCGTCACCGGCGGCCAGGACCTGACCAACCAGGACTTCATCAACTTCGAGAAGTTCGACATCTCGGGCACCAAGTACACGGACGCCAATGGCGACGGCCAGACGACGGGCGATGCCGGCCTGGACGGTGTGACCATCTTCATCGACGCCAACGGCAACAAGACGCTGGACGGCGGCGAGCTGTCGACGGTCACGCATGACGGCGGCCAGTGGTCGTTCACCGGCCTCGACTACACCTATGCCGGCGATACGGTCTACGAGCAGCTGCCGAACGGCTATGTGCAGACGCTTGGGGCGGCAGGCTACCAGATCGTCGGCACCTCGGGCCATGACCAGACCGGGCTCGACTTCGCCAATTTCGAGAAGTTCGACATCTCGGGCACCAAGTACACCGACGCCAATGGCGACGGCCAGACGACGGGCGATGCCGGCCTGGACGGTGTGACCATCTTCATCGACGCCAACGGCAACAAGACGCTGGACGGCGGCGAACTGTCGACGGTCACGCATGACGGCGGCCAGTGGTCGTTCACCGGCCTCGACTACACCTATGCCGGCGATACGGTCTACGAGCAGCTGCCGAACGGCTATGTGCAGACGCTTGGGGCGGCAGGCTACCAGATCGTCGGCACCTCGGGCCACGACCAGACCGGGCTCGATTTCGCCAACTTCGAGAAGTTCGACATCTCGGGCACCAAGTACACCGACGCCAATGGCGACGGCCAGACGACGGGCGATGCCGGCCTGGACGGTGTGACCATCTTCATCGACGCCAACGGCAACAAGACGCTGGACGGCGGCGAGCTGTCGACGGTCACCCATGACGGCGGCCAGTGGTCGTTCACCGGCCTCGACTACACCTATGCCGGCGACACGGTCTACGAGCAGTTGCCGAACGGCTATGTGCAGACGCTTGGGGCGGCAGGCTACCAGATCGTCGGCACCTCGGGCCACGACCAGACCGGGCTCGACTTCGCCAACTTCGAGAAGTTCGACATCTCGGGCACCAAGTACACGGACGCCAATGGCGACGGCCAGACGACGGGCGATGCCGGCCTGGACGGTGTGACCATCTTCATCGACGCCAACGGCAACAAGACGCTGGACGGCGGCGAGCTGTCGACGGTCACGCATGACGGCGGCCAGTGGTCGTTCACCGGCCTCGACTACACCTATGCCGGCGATACGGTCTACGAGCAGCTGCCGAACGGCTATGTGCAGACGCTTGGGGCGGCAGGCTACCAGATCGTCGGCACCTCGGGCCATGACCAGACCGGGCTCGACTTCGCCAATTTCGAGAAGTTCGACATCTCGGGCACCAAGTACACCGACGCCAATGGCGACGGCCAGACGACGGGCGATGCCGGCCTGGACGGTGTGACCATCTTCATCGACGCCAACGGCAACAAGACGCTGGACGGCGGCGAACTGTCGACGGTCACGCATGACGGCGGCCAGTGGTCGTTCACCGGCCTCGACTACACCTATGCCGGCGATACGGTCTACGAGCAGCTGCCGAACGGCTATGTGCAGACGCTTGGGGCGGCAGGCTACCAGATCGTCGGCACCTCGGGCCACGACCAGACCGGGCTCGATTTCGCCAACTTCGAGAAGTTCGACATCTCGGGCACCAAGTACACCGACGCCAATGGCGACGGCCAGACGACGGGCGATGCCGGCCTGGACGGTGTGACCATCTTCATCGACGCCAACGGCAACAAGACGCTGGACGGCGGCGAACTGTCGACGGTCACGCATGACGGCGGCCAGTGGTCGTTCACCGGCCTCGACTACACCTATGCCGGCGACACGGTCTACGAGCAGTTGCCGAACGGCTATGTGCAGACGCTTGGGGCGGCAGGCTACCAGATCGTCGGCACCTCGGGCCACGACCAGACCGGGCTCGACTTCGCCAACTTCGAGAAGTTCGACATCTCGGGCACCAAGTACACGGACGCCAATGGCGACGGCCAGACGACGGGCGATGCCGGCCTGGACGGTGTGACCATCTTCATCGACGCCAACGGCAACAAGACGCTGGACGGCGGCGAACTGTCGACGGTCACGCATGACGGCGGCCAGTGGTCGTTCACCGGCCTCGACTACACCTATGCCGGCGACACGGTCTACGAGCAGCTGCCGAACGGCTATGTGCAGACGCTTGGGGCGGCAGGCTACCAGATCGTCGGCACCTCGGGCCACGACCAAACCGGGCTCGACTTCGCCAACTTCGAGAAGTTCGAGATCTCCGGCCACAAATATGAGGACGTCAATGGCGACGACGGCACGAACGGCGTCGGGCTCGACGACAAGGCCTGGGCCGGTGTGACCATCTTCATCGACGCCAACGGCAACAAGACGCTGGACGGCGGCGAGCTGTCGACGACGACGGACGCCAACGGCTTCTGGCAGTTCACCGGCCTGGACGCCAGCTATGCCGGCGACACGGTCTACGAGGTCCTGCCGGGCGGCTCGGAGCAGACGCTGGGCAGCGCCGGCTGCACCATCACCGGCACCTCGGGCACCAACCAGGACGATCTCGACTTCGCCAACTTCAAGTCCTTCTCGGTCTCCGGCACGAAGTATGAGGACCTGACCGGCGACGGCAAGACGGCGGACGACATTCCATGGTCGCACGATCCTGTGACGATCTACATCGACGTGAACGGCAACCACGTGTTTGACGCCGGCGACCTTTCGACGACGACGGGGGCCGGCGGCGCCTGGTCGATCGGCGGTCTGACGCTCGCGGATGTCGGCAAGAATATCTACGAAGTGGTGCCGACCGGCTCGCAGCAGACCGGCATCCTCGTGCAGACGGTCGACAATCCCGGCAGCGGCGGCACCGATACCGGCAACGACTTCACCAACTTCCTGCCACCGGCCGGCCAGGGTTTGACGCCGGGCTTCTGGAAGAACCACATCGATATCTTGAACCAGGAGTTGGGCGAGTTCCATTCGGGTTGGACCTCCAAGACCTCCTTTGAAACCATCTTCGGTTTCCAGAACCTGTCGAAGATCCACGGAACGCCCTCGATCGCGGACGCGTTGGGAGCCAATGGTGGCGGTATCAACCACCTCGAACGCTCCTCGGCGGCGGCATTTCTCTCCGCTGCCGTCACTGCCGTGCCCGACGGCTCCGGCGGTAAACCGGAGCTCAATTTCAGCTTCTCCGCGGCGACCAGTTCGAACCTCGCCATCATCGCGATTCTCAATCAGATTGACACGAACCACGACCACACGCTCCAACCGGGAGAGGTGAGCGCCGCGGTGCGGGACGTCCTTAACGACACCAACGCCCCAACCTCCAACTTCGGCCTGTCCGGTCAACCGGGGATCGAGGATATCGCCAACGCCTTCGACGCGATGAATAACCAGCTGCATCCAGACGCTAGCGTCTTCCTCTTTTAGCGAGCTGTGCGCAAATCTCGTCCAAACAGGGATCGGGGGCACCTTGCCCCCGATCGTGTGGTCACAAAACGCAATCGACACCCGCGCGCGATCAACTTCAAAGAGGGCCGATATGAACCAGCGCACTGAAAAGATCACCGACCGGCTCGATGCGCCGGAGATTTTTTGCGACGGCGCGCTGGCCATAAGTTTTCGCCAGGGCGTGCTGCGCCTTGCGCTCTATTCGGATCGCATCGATGCCGAAGACCGCGCGAACGTCAATCGCGTCGTTGTCGGGCAACTGGCGATGCCGTCGGCGGGTTTCGTCGATCTCTACAATCAGATGACCTCGGTCATGGCGCGACTGACGCAGGCCGGAAAGGTGCATCAGGTCGAACAGCCCGCACAACAGCCTTCCTGAAGGTTGAGCGGTGTGCCGCTTCCACTAATCCTGCGCGCGCTCTGATCTGGAGATACCGAGCTTTTTTCAGGCAGCCGGCCCCTAGAGTGTTTCACCTTTTCACGGAAAAGGCGAACCGCTCCATCTCTTTTTTACGCAATTCCGGACGGAAAACCGTGTCACACTTTTCCTGGAATTGCTCTAGGCTTTCGCCACCGGCCTGTACTCCAGCGCCACCACGCCGTTGCTGAACGGCACGGCCGAGATCAGCTCCAGCCCAAGCGGCTTGTCGGGCGGGAACAGCGGCTTGCCCTGGCCGGCGCTGCCGGGGTAGGCGAGCAGCCGTAGCCGGTCGACCAGGCCGTGGCCGAGCAGCTGCCGGGCGATGCTCAGGCTGCCATGCACATAGATGTTGCCGCCGCTCTCCTGCTTCAGCTTCGCGACCGCCTCGGGCAGGGGGCCGCCGAGCAGCTCGGCCGGTTTCCAGTCGACCGCTTTCAGGCTCGTCGAGGCGACATATTTCGGCAGCGCGTTGAAGCGGTCGGCGAAGTCGCCGGTTTCGGCAGGCCAGTGGCCGGCAAAGATTTCGTAGGTCACGCGTCCGAGAAGCATGGCGCCGCTGTCGGCAAGCTCATCCTCCTTGAAGGCCTGCATCTCGTTGTTCCAGGTCACGCTTGGCAGTTTCTCGTGCTCGGCGATGCCGTCGATGGTGATGAATTCGGTGACGATAACCTTTCTCATGGTGCTCCTCCCTTCAGAGCATGTCTCCCGAAAGTGTGCGGCGGTTTCGGGATAAGACATGCTTAAAATCAGTGTTGGACGTAACGCCACCCACCCGCAGCGAGAACCGCGCATCGCATAGACAGTCCGCTGCCGAAGCATAGGCTGAGGCGCGGGCGGGTGACAGATGGCCCGGCTGAAAAGAAAAAAGCCCGCCGGTGGCGGGCTTTCTGAGGTTTTTTGCCTGGAGGGCTTAGTTGAACTTGTACTTGGCGTCGATCCGCACGGTGTGGAAGGACGGCGTCGCTGAGATCACGAATCAGCTCCGTCCGATTCGCACCTGCCGGAGCTTTGTATCTTGGTCCGCTAATAGATTAGAATTTGTAGTTCAAGCCGACGCGAACGGTATGGAAGGGCACTTTGACGTCGATGCTGGTCGGCCCAACATTGAACGTTTCTTTGCCCAGGTCGGTATAAAGATATTCAGACTTGATCGTCCAATTTGTGTTGATGGCGTATTCAGCGCCCGCTCCAACGGTCCACCCGGCCCTGGTCTTGGAAAAGCTGGGGCCGCCGGTGATGGTTGTCTTTTCATGGCCGTAGGCCAAGCCGCCGGTGCCGTAGACCATGAAGCGGTCGACGGGCGTAAAGCCAATGCGAGCACGCAACGTGCCAAACCAGTCAACCTTTGTTTCGATTTCCCCGCCGCCGCTCGAAAAGGTTGCCTTAACATCCGAACCCTGGAAGTCGGTTTCCACGCCGTAAACCATCTGGCCAGACTGCCAGTTGTAGCCCGCCTGGATACCCCCCAGGAACCCACCTGAATGGAAGCTGAAACCGCCGCCAGCAGGACTTTCCAATTTGAAGGTGCCGAAGCCACCGCCAGCGTTGGCGCCGATATATGCGCCGGTCCAATCGAAGGAGGCGGCTACCGGGGCCTCCTGCAAGACATCGGCCGCATAGGCGGTGCCAGTGGCGAGGACGAGAACGGTTGCAAGAAGAAGCTGTTTCACGGGATGGCCCTTTCGTTGTCAAAAACTGCAAAGCTGGAAGGACCTGACCGCCGGACTTCGTGCGATACGCCCCACAAACCTCTCGGTCTGCTTCCATGCCAGGTTGGATGATGCCCCCCAGAAGGGCCTGCATGCTACCTAAGCGCGAGTAGCCTTTTCGCCGAACGCGCCCGGTTGTCAATCTTGCCAATTCGAAGACGCCAGTATTTTTTTCAGGAGGTGCGGGAAAGTCACACATGCTCGGAACGGGCGGCTCGCAAGTGGCGGCGTTGAAGCGGTGGTTGGCGACAGCCTGGAAAGTGTGCCGTGACGTCGATCCCGACCACCCGCGGGTGACCATGTCTTCGGGCGGCCGTTGACGCTGCGTTTAGCACCACCGTGTAAGGGATGCGGTATCCGGAGGGGGCAGGGCGATGTTGGACAACTACGAGGTGGACGGGTTTGGCGTGATCCACCAGATCGACTTCACGCCGATCAAATACGACAAGCGGTATATTTCCTATTACGAGGACCTGAGCGACCGGACCATCAAGCTCGGCTATCAGCGGCTTGGCTGGGTGCTGGGAGTAACCGGCGAGATCCCTCGCTCCGTGCTGGAGATTGGCTACGGCACCGGCACATTCATCGAAGCCGCGAAGATAACCGGGGTCGCCGATTGCGCCGGCTGCGACATCGCCGAATTCCCGCTGCCCAAGGGCGTCCGCTTCGTCGATTGGGACGAGGCGCTCGCCAGCTCGTGGGATCTCGTCGCCATGTTCGATGTGCTCGAGCACATCCCGGATCTGGGTTTCCTCGGCCGCCTAAAGACCCGGCACCTAGCCGTCGCCGTCCCTTATTGCCGCTGGCGTGAGCTCGGCGCCGACGGCGACGCGTGGTTCCGAACCTGGCGTATGCGTCTCCCCAACGAGCACCTGCACCACTTCGACCGCGACTCGCTGGTGGCGCTGCTTGCGCACAACGGCTTCGAACGCGTGACGCTGAACGGATTCGAGGACGGGATCAGGCTGCGGCCCGGCGAAGCGGGCCCGAACATTCTGTCGGGGTTTTTCAGGAAGCTATAGGCGAGTTTCCATCCGCCCCGCGAAGGAAGAACCGGGCAGGGGCCCCCTCACGCGCGATGGCCTTCAGCTCCGTGAGCCGATCGGCGCAACGGGCGAGGAAGCGTTGGCGCAGGGGGATAAAGGGGTCAGGAGAGATGGGTGATGCTCCAGAGTAGGGCGGAGGCGGTATTCAATCAGAAAGCGGGGTGGAGTGGAATGGCGGGCGATGCCGACGTGGGTCTCAACATAAGCCCGTCGCTGTAAGTGCGACAGCGAACGCATAGGGAACAATCCCGTCCCCTACAACGGATTGTCTCGGGACGAAAGCCGAGCTAATTTGTGGTATGCGCTACACACAAGGACAGATTCGCGAGCTACTTGACATCCCGGTGGAAACTTTCCGGACATGGCGTGACGCGCTTCCAGCCCTGTCGAGACACAAAGGCCATAGCCCGACGTTCACCCCAGGGGACGTTGTTGCGATGGCAGTGATCGTCGAAATCGTTCGCACTTTTGGATTGCGTATCGGAACTATTGCTCAACGGCTCAACGAAGTTGTCGAAGCCTGCCACGGTCTGTCTTGGTTAGTCTTAGAATCATGCTGCGTCGAGATTGGGATCGAGTCCGCCAAAGTCTCTGCAATGGAAGCAGTGATGCGGCCTGTATTGGACACGCCCACTCTCATAGTGCCTTGTGCCGAGATCGTCCGACGTCTGCGCAGAAATCTGACTGCAGTTGAGATCGAGGAAATGCAAGGTCACTTCCAATTCCCGCCCTCTGTCGTCGCGAGCCAGCGGAGCCGGTCATGACATTTCAAGAGAACTCAGCGGCGCGTGTCGGGCATCTACCACTGTGCGCGCAAGAAGGGTCGTTGCTTTGAACGCAATGACCCCACTTGCCGCGTTGGTCCTCAAAGGCGTCGGCTATCTCGAGCCGGACGGCACGCCGTCGGAAGGTCTCGTTCTCCCAGGCCGCGAGCGTCTGTCCGCGGGCGATGGCGCGCGCGTGGCACCGTTGATGTCGAGCAACCAAGGCGGATTGGGGGCCGAGGCCGTGTTCAAAGTTGGAACCGCACCGGTCATCGTGTTCAAGTCATCTGATGGGACGTCCGATCTTGAAACCGAGTGGCACCGTCTAGCATGGAATTTTGGGGTCGCTCCGCTTCTGTGGGTAACAACACCGCAATATGTCCGAATCTACAATGCGTATCAACCACCGGAAGCCTTTGGGCATAAAACGCCTTTGCTGGGTGAGTTCCCACTCTCTGTCGACATCGAAACTGCGTTGTCGCAGGTTGGCGCGGTTTGCGGACGCCGTCATGTAGCTATGGGTGGGTTCTGGCGTTCAGAATTCGCGCGCCCCGTCGATCGGCGTTCACGAATAGATAACATCCTTCTACATGAACTAACCGCGCTCCTCCGCGATCTGGTTAGGCGAGGTGTCCGATCTGCTCTGGCGCAGAAGCTTGTCGGCCGCTGTATCTTCTTCCAATATCTTGTGCATCGTGGCTATGTACTGGACACCGAGCTCGAAGCTCGCTTCGGCGGCAGCAGGCTGCACAGTATTTTGCAGAATCTCGACAACACTTATGCACTTTTTCGTTGGATCCGAACTACGTTCAACGGTGACCTCTTCCCAATTGAGGACGAGGCGGCCGAACGTGAGCAACTCGGCCATTCCGCGACGCTTCTGACGCCGCTAAGCGACTTCTTCGGCCATTTTAATATTTCGGACAAACAAGGACGATTATTTCCGTTTCGCTTTGATGCAATCCCAGTCGAACTGATCAGCTCGATCTACGAGAAATTTGTCCACATGGCGGACACCGACGGCGAGCAAAAGCTCGGCGTTCACTATACACCAATCAATCTGGTCGACCTTGTTCTTGACCCAGTATTCGAGAGCCTTGCCCCGTCGGCTCGCATATTAGATCCAGCTTGCGGATCAGGTGTGTTTCTGGTGGAAAGCCTGCGCCGCCTTGTTTGGCTCCGCTCCCGCGAGATGCCACTAACCCGCGACCTGGTCCGCGACACCCTCATGTGTCAAATCCGCGGTGTAGATATCAGTCCGGCTGCTCTTTCGGTCGCCGCCTTCAGTCTTTACCTGGCACTTCTCGAACTCGACCCCGCACCGCCACGCGGGCTCGATGCGCTTGATTGCTTGAAGTTCGAACCTCTCCACAATCGAGTGTTGTTTCCCACCAGTACGTTCAACCCACATTTATCCACGCGTCTCGATGATAGCGGACTTTTAGGTGAGACACGGTTTGACGCCATCGTCGGGAATCCACCTTGGACCCACGACCCCAAAGCCAAACATGCTGATAAAACTCTAGCGAAGCGAGAGCGGGAGGCTACTGCGCGCGGAGAGGATTCCGAGCAGGTCGAAGCTGAGCCTGAACGCCGATCTGGCATTACGTACGCTCGTCGTGCTGGTGTTCCCCTTCCGCCACGCTCGAACGACTGGGCTTTTCTGTGGCGCTGCCTCGATTTCTCGAACCCTGACACACGACTTGCGCTGGTAATGAAGGCCACGCCCTTCTTTAGCCTCGAACGCGGCGCTGCAGAGCGGCGAGATCAACTGTTTCGCGCATTCCCGAACGTCAGTCTCGTAAACCTCGCCCAATTGCGGCTTTCTCGACTATTCCAAGAGTACGAGGCTGAGCAGGGCGAAGCCAAAGCCGCAGCCGGTCCGGCTCTGCTTTTCTTCTCCAATTGCTTGCCTGTTGACGCCGGTACGGTGACCGTAATCAACCTACCGTGGACGCCGACGTTTCAGAATACGGGCATTTTCGAGCTTCCAGCAGATCCGGCGAAGGGTATGCGTCTAACGTTGCTCGCAACACGTCCGGAGCTGCTTAAGACTGCCGCCTACGGCGAGGAGCGCGACTCGTGGTTCCTAGAACGGCTCGCACGAAACAAACGCACGGTGACCTTTGCGGCAATGCTATCGGAATTCGGTCTCCCCGCAGGGCAGGGCTATCAGCCGGGCAGCAAATACTCCGCCGACCATCTTCGAGGTTTGCCCTTGTTGACCACCCGCGATTTCCGCGCGATGCGCGTTGAGCGCAACCTCCCCCAATTCGAGGCATACCGCGCTTACCGCGCATACAGCCGTGAGCGGTATGCTGGCCCGCTGGTCATTCTTCCCGAAGGGGGGCTGACCGCAGCATTGGAACGAGGTCGGTACACGGCGGCATTCGACAAGCGAGACGTCGTCTATAATGAGTCTTTTATTGGAGTGTCGTACGCCGGAGTGGGAGAAACATTTGCCCGTGCATTCAGCGCAGTGATGAATTCTTCGCTTATTGCATATCAACTGGCATTCATTGGCTGTACACTCGGCATCAAACAAACAAAGGTTGAGCGTGTCGATCTAGATAATGTTCGACTCCCTCGCCTCGACCTTCTGAGCTCCGCGGAGCTCAAGCAACTTGTCGACATTGAAGGCGAGTTGGCAACCACGTCGGCACCAAGCTCTGTCCTGAACAGGCTTGACTTACTCGTCTACGAAATCTGCGGCTTAGTTCCTGCAGAACGAGCGTTGCTTGGGGATGCGGTTCGTCGTGCTCGCGCGGTCATTTTTGAAACGCACAACGACCGGGCGTCCATGGACATTGCCCCTACCGACACAGAAATCATGGCCTATGCGCGCAACTTATGCCAAGCATTCAACGAATATGCCGATGATCCGAACGATCTCGCGCTCATTCCACAATACTACGCGCCTGCCTCCAACGATATGGTGGTTATACGCTTCAGCTTGAGCCGAAGATATGCAGAAATCTCTAATCCTATTTCTGCGTCTCTCTCAGAAGTTGCGCCTGAGAACCTTTCGGCTGCGTTGGGTGGATCCGAGTTGCCTTATCTCAAGGCGCTTCGCAGTCTGCGCCTCTATGTGCAGGACACGCTGATTGTTGCAAAGCCGGCACGTTACCGTTGTTTCACGCCGGCTGCCGCGTGGACAGATGGTGATCGCGTGCTCGCTGACCTGATGCAACCTGTGGAGAGCGTAGATTTTGGTGGTGCGATAGCGTGAGCGTCCTTAGTGACCATCTTGGCGCCACCGGTTCAGCAACTCTTGCTAACAACTTTTATCGTGTTCAGCCGCAAATTTTACGCCGCGTTCTTGCCGCAATGAACGAGGCCGTCACAGCTACTACAGCGCTACTTGGTGATGTACGTCATCTAGAACCACGGTTCACGCGGCAATTAGCATCGTGTTTCGAAGACGCCCGCGACGCGACGGGAGGCCTCCGCTATCACATCGAGCATCAGGGTGAGTTGCCGATCGTCGATGCGGATGGGCGAGTCGTCGCGTTCCGCCGCTTGGACATCCGCATTCTATTCAGCCAGCAAGTTGGACGCCGCGGAGATTATCTTTGCATAGAATGCAAATACCTTGAAGCGGACAATCGCCGATTCGATGATGAATATGTTACTGAAGGAGTAGATCGAATTGTAACCGGCGCTTATGCGCGCGGTCATGGTTTTGCAGTCATGGCGGGACTGGAACGGGTCGGGCCAATTACTCGGACGGTGGAGAACATTAACGAGCGTCTAACGCAACGATATGGATCAGATCAGGGTCTCAAGCCTGCGCCTCGGTGGCGCCTCGGCTCGGCACACGAAAGCGAGCATGCACAGGCTGGCGGTCCTCATCGGATCGTATTGGTGCATGTCTTCTGGCCCGTGGTTTCTACAGCAAGTTGCTAGCCTGCCAACAGGCCGATAGGTGAGGAGATCATGATGCCGGCGCCTATAGTCCTTAAACGCTCGTGTACAGGCTCGGTGACGGAAAATCTTTCCAAAAGGAGGACATTCTCCTGTCCCCGAGAACTGGTGGCGATGACCGCTTATGGCGAAAGCGGTCATTGACGAACAACCGTGTCGGCTGCTTATCATCCCCTTGCCAACCCCGCCACCTTCCCCTAATCTCCCTCTGAGAAAACCTTTTCCCAACCCGCACCGCGCCCGCTGACCTCACCAGGTCATCACCGCGCAGGCCGATAAGAGAAAACCTTTTCCCAACGGGGGGGAATCCACCGCGCCTATGTCCGCCGACGCCGAGCCAGCGCCAGTCTCCGCCAAGACCCCGGTCACCCTGCGCGAGGTGGCCGCCGCGGCCGGCGTCAGCGTGGCGACGGCTTCCAAGGCGCTGAACGGGCAGGGGCGCATGACCGCGGAGACGCGTGAGCGCATTCGCGAGACGGCGCGGCTGCTCGGCTTCCGGCCGAACGGCCTGGCGCAGAGCCTGCTGCGCAAGCGCTCCTTCACCGTCGGCCTGCTCACCAACGATACCTATGGCCGCTTCTCGCTGCCGCTGATGGCCGGCGTTTCGGATGCGCTGGTCGACAATGGCGTGTCGGTGTTCCTGTGCAATGTCGAGGACGACATGCGGCTCGCCCAGTTGCATGTCGAGGCCATGCTCGACAAGCGCGTCGACGGCATCATCGCCACGGGAAAACGCATCGACCGCCACCTGCCGGTCGATCTCGCAGACCTGCGCGTGCCCGTGGTCTACGCCTTCACCCAGCCGGATCCCGGCGCGGTCGGCCTCGTCTCCGATGATGCCGGCGGCGCGCGGCTGGCGGTCGAGCACTTTTTGCGGCTCGGGCGCTGGCGCATTGCCCATGTCAGCGGCCCGGCGAGCTTCGCCGTGGTGCACGCGCGAGCTGAGGCCTATCGCGATGTTCTCAGGGAGAACGGCCTGCCGGTCGGCGAGCCGCTGCTGGGCGCCTGGTCGGAAGCCTGGGGCCACGATGCAGTGGCGAAACTGTTCGGCAACGGCCGAGGCAGGGAAGGGTGGCCGGACGCCGTCTTCTGCGGCAACGACCAGATCGCCCGCGGCGTCATCGATGCGCTACGCGAACGCGGCATCCGTGTGCCCGACGATGTCGGCGTCATCGGCTTCGACAATTGGGAGATCGTGGCCGAGGCGACGCGCCCGCCGCTCACCTCGGTCGACATGAATCTTTCGACGCTCGGCCGCGAGGCCGGGCTCGCCCTGCTTTCGCTCGTGGGCGGCCAGCCGGCCGCGCCGGGCATCCGGAAACTGCCGTGCCGGCTGGTGGTGCGTCAGTCATGCGGCCGTCCAGTGGGCGGCTGAGACGTGAAGGAAGAAAACGGCCGTGACGCATCCGACCCCCGCGGGTGGCACGACTAAAACTGGGAGGAGAACCATGAGGAGGAATAAAGTGAAGACCATGATTGCCAAACTGGCGCTCGCCGCCGCAATGATCGGCTGCGGCCTGCAGGCGGCGTCCGCCGAGACCGCCAACATCTGGGTGCGCGCCGACGGCTCGAATTTCATGCCGCGCATCGTCGATGCCTTTAACAAGGCGCATAAGGACCAGATCAAGCTCGACATCATCCCCAATGCCGAGATCATCCCGAAATACGGCGCGGCGGCCGCCGGAGGCACCGCGCCCGACGCGCTCTCGCTCGACCTGATCTACACGCCGTCCTTCGCCGCCGCGGGCCAACTGGAGGACATCACCGACTGGGCGAAATCCCTGCCTTACTTCGCCAGCTTGTCGCCGGCGCATGTCAAGACCGGCACCTATAAGGACCGCATCTACGGCCTGCCTTTCTCTGCCGACGCCTCGGTGCTGATCTGGAACAAGAAGCTGTTCAAGCAGGCCGGGCTCGACCCTGAAAAGGGCCCGACCAACTGGGCCGAGATCGAGGCCGACGCCGAGAAGGTCGACGCGCTCGGCGGCGACATCAAGGGCTTCTACTTTTCCGGCAATTGCGGCGGCTGCAATATCTTCACCTTCACGCCGCTGATCTGGGCCTCCGGCGGTGACATCCTGTCCGAGGACGGCTCGAAGGCGACGCTGGACAGCCCGCAGCTGCGCGGCGCCATCGACCTCTACCGCTCGATGGTGAAGAAGGGCCTGGTGCCGGAAGGCGCCCAGACCGACACCGGCGCCAACTTCTTCGCTGCCTTCGCCGGCGGCAATATCGGCATTTCGCCGTCCGGCGCTTTCGCCATCGGCGCGCTCAACACGCAATATCCCAATGTCGACTACGGCATCACCTTCCTGCCGGGCAAGGATGGCGGCTGGTCGTCCTTTGCCGGCGGCGACAATTTTGTCGTTACCAAGGGCACCAAGAAGATCGAGGTGGTGAAGCAGTTCCTCGACTTCGCCTATTCGCTGGAGGGCCAGACCATCCTTGCCAAATATGGCAGCCTGCCGGTGCGGGGCGACATCGCCAAGGAGGCGTTGAAGGACCTCGACCCGCGCTACCAGGTGGCGGCCGAGGCGATGGCCAAGGGCAAGACGCCCTATTCGGTGGTGTTCAACGACCTGATCAACTCCGCCAACGGCCCGTGGACGCAGATGGTCAACGAGGTGTTCTTCGGCGACGATGTCGACGGCGCCATCAAAAACGCGCAGGAGACCATGCAATCGATCATCGACCAGGCGCCGAACAAGTAACACCAGGGCCAGCCGGCGGCGAGGATTGCGCAACGCCTCGCCGCCAAGGCTCTGACCGGCCGCCCGCCCCGTCTCCCTGGCCGGGCGGCCGGGGACTGTATCGCTGAATGACAGGGATTATCGTGTTGAGACAACACTTATACATCTCGATGGGCAACCGGATTGCGGTCGGCAGTTCGGGGCGCCGGCGGGCTGGCTCCCCCTTCTCCCCTTGTGGGAGAAGGTGGCCGAGCGAAGCTCGGTCGGATGAGGTGTGCTCCAGGGAAAGCCAACGTCTCACTCCGCTGGAACACCCCTCATCCGTCTCGGCGCTGCGCGCCGATCCACCTTCTCCCACAAGGGGAGAAGGGGAGGCGAGTGGCCGGCCATGACCACCATCGCAGCAACCTCCGCTCCGGTACGCGCCAGAAAGCTCGTCGGCGCCGGCCGCCGGCAATGGGTGGGCCTGCTCTATGTCTTGCCGGCCGTGGCCCTCGTCACCGTCTTCTTCGTCATCCCGCTTGGCATGACGGCGTGGATGTCGCTTCACAACTGGCCTCTGATGGGCGAGCATGCCTTCGTCGGCCTCGACAATTACTTCGCCATCCTGCGCGACACCCGCTTCTGGAACGCGCTCCGGTTCACCGCCTATTATACGGTGATCGTCACCATCGCGATTTTCGCCGTCGCCTTTCCGCTGGCGATCTTCATCGAGCGTCCGCGTCCGCTGACCAACCTTTACCGCACCGCCTTCTTCATGCCGGCGGTGGTCGGCTTCGCCTCGGCGAGCCTGCTCTGGTCGTGGCTCCTGAATGTCGATTCCGGCCTGTTCAGCCCGGCCGCCTACGATCTTGGCCTGATCGACAAGAAGTTCAACCTGCTCGCCACCTTCCAGCCGGCCTTCTGGTCGATCATCGCCATGGTGGTGTGGAAGGTCGCCGGCTTCACCATGATCATCCTGATGACCGGCCTGCAGTCGATCCCGCAGGATTTGCAGGAGGCGGCCGTCATTGATGGGGCAGGGCCTTTCGCCAGGTTCAGGGCGATCACCTTGCCGCTGATGCGCCGCACGCTGGCGTTGGCGCTGATCCTGTCGGTCGCAGGCTCGATCCTTGCCTTCGACCAGTTCTACATCATCTTGCGCGGCGGCCCGCGCAACCAGACGCTGACCGCGGTCTACTGGATCTTCAACCAGTCCTTCGTGTCATTCAAATTAGGCTACGGCGCCGCACTTTCCATGGTGCTTTTGGTCATCCTGGTGGCGCTCAGCCTCATTCAGCTCTGGCTGCTGCGCAAACCCGAGGGGCTCGACTGATGGCCGAGGCGATGTCGCAGAACCGCAAGGCAGCCTTCAGCCTCGCCAGGCACTCCACCGGCGTGATCGCCTCGGTGCTGTTCCTGGCGCCGATCGTGTGGACCGTGCTCTCCACCTTCAAGCCGGCGCAGGAAGCGCGCCAGCCGCCGCTGCCGCCCTGGCCGACCACCGGCTTCTCGATCGAGAATTATCAAACGCTGAACACCTTTGGCGACGGGCTCTGGGCCTCGGCGCAGAATAGCATCTATGTCTCGGTGATGACGGTGATCCTGTCGGTGCTGGTCAGCGTGCTCGCCGGCTACGGCTTCTCGCGCTTCCGCTTTCCCTTCAGGGATTTCTTCTTCATCCTCATCCTGTCGACGATCATGATCCCGTTCCAGTCGATCCTGACGCCTATCTTCCTGGTGCTGACCAGGCTCGGTCTGCACAACACGCTGACCGGGCTGGTCTGCGTCTACGTCACGCTGCAGCTGCCGTTCTCGATCTTCATGATGCGCAATGCCTTCGACGCCGTGCCGCGCGAGATCGAGGAGGCGGCGCGCATGGACGGCGCCAACAACGTCACCATGCTTTTGAAGGTGATGCTGCCGCTGGTCTGGCCAGGGGTCGTCACGATCGCGCTGTTCGCCTTCCTCGGCGCCTGGAACGAGTTCCTCGCCGCGCTCGTGCTGATGACCGACCAATCGAAGTTCACCCTGCCGGTGATGATGACGGCACTTCAGTCCGGCCGCTTCGGCGCCATCGACTGGGGTGCTGTCCAGGCGGGCGTCACGGTGATGATGGTGCCCTGCCTGATCCTGTTCCTGGCGCTGCAGCGCTTCTACATCCGCGGCCTGATGGCCGGGGCCGTCAAGTAATTCCCTGAATTCGAATGGAGTGACGTCATGACCGCACCGCAACCCGCCCAGACCGGCGCCAAGCCGAAGCTCGCGTTCCGGCCGTTGCCTGTGCCGCAAGTCGATGTCCGCGGTTTCTGGGGCGACCGTGTCGACGCGGTCGCCGCCAAGACCGCCGGCATCCTCTATGACCGCTGCGTCGAGGCGCGCATGCTGGAGCAGATCGATCCGGATGTGCCGTCGCCGGGCGTCGTCATCCCGTTCCATGTCAATGACGGTTTCACCGCCAGCACCGTGACGACGCAGATGTTCTGGGATTCCGACTGGGGCAAGACCATCGAGACCGCCGCCTATTCGCTCTACCGGCGCCGCAATCCCGATCTGGAGAAGAAGATCGACGCCGTCATCGACATGTACGGCAAGCTGCAGCAGGAAGACGGCTATCTGTCGAGCTGGTACCAGCGCATCCAGCCCGGCCTGCGCTGGACCAATCTGCGCGATTGCCACGAGCTCTATTGCGCCGGCCATCTGATCGAGGGCGCCGTCGCCTACTACCAGGCGACCGGAAAACGCAAGCTGCTCGACATCATGAGCCGCTTTGCCGACCACATCGCCTCGATGTTCGGCCCTGAGCCGGGCAAGAAAAAAGGCTATTGCGGCCATGAGGAGATCGAGCTGGCGCTGGTCAAGCTCTCGCGCGTCACCGGCGAACGCAAATATATGGAGCTGGCTAAGTACTTTATCGACCAGCGCGGGCAGCAGCCGCATTATTTCGACGAGGAGGCGCTGGCGCGCGGCGCCGACCCCAAGGATTTCCACTTCAAGACCTACGAATACAACCAGTCGCACAAGCCGGTGCGCGAGCAGGACAAGGTCGTCGGCCACGCGGTGCGGGCGATGTACCTCTATTCCGGCATGGCCGATATCGCCACCGAATATGGCGACGACACCCTCAAGGTGGCGCTCGAGCGGCTGTGGGACGATCTCACCACCAGGAGCCTCTATGTCACCGGCGGTCTCGGCCCGTCCGCCGACAATGAGGGCTTCACCAATGACTACGACCTGCCCAACGAAACCGCCTATGCCGAGACCTGCGCCTCCGTCGGCCTGGTGTTCTGGGCAAGCCGCATGCTCGGCATGGGGCCGAACGCCCGCTACGCCGACATGATGGAGCGGGCTTTGTACAACGGCTCGATCTCGGGCCTGTCGCTCGACGGCTCGCTGTTCTTCTACGAGAACCCGCTGGAAAGCCGGGGCGGCCACCACCGCTGGAAATGGCATCGCTGCCCTTGCTGCCCGCCCAATATCGGCCGCATGGTGGCGTCCATCGGCAGCTATTTCTACGGCCTGTCGGATGATGCGCTGGCGGTGCATCTCTATGGCGACTCCACCGCCCGCTTCGAAATCGCCGGCCGGCCGGTCAGCCTTGTCCAGACCAGCAATTACCCGTGGGACGGTGCGGTCTCGATCGCGATCGAGGCCGAGGCGCCGGTCGAGTTCACGCTTTACCTGCGCATGCCCGCCTGGTGCCGCAAGGCCGCGCTTCGGGTGAACGGCAAGCCGGTCGATCTCGACCAGGCGACGAGCGGCGGCTACGCCGCCATCCGCCGCGAATGGCGCCAGGGCGACCGGATCGAGCTCGACCTCGAAATGTCAATGGCCCGCCTCTTCGCCAACCCGCAAGTGCGCCAGGATATCGGCCGCGTCGCGCTGGCGCGCGGGCCGCTGATTTACTGTGTCGAGGAAACCGACAATGGTGGCGGCCTGCACCGCATCGCCTTGCCGCGCACGGCAAGCATCGAGGCGCATGCCGAGCCGAACCTGCTCGGCGGCATCGTCACCCTTTCAGCCATCGGCAGTCGGGCCGAGACGGACAACTGGGGCAGCGATCTCTACCGCCCCGAGCCGCCGACGGCCGCAGAGACGAAACTCAAGGCGGTTCCTTATTTCGCCTGGGACAATCGCGATCCCGGCGAGATGCTGGTCTGGCTGCGGGAGGGGTAAGCCGGGTTACAAATGCACGAAAGCCGTCAGCGGCAGGTGGTCGGAGGCGACGCGCGACAGCGGCGTGTCGTGCGCTTCCACCGCCGAGATCATGCCGTTGCGGTTGGCCATGATGCGGTCGAGCGCCAGCACCGGCAGCCCCGAGGGGAAGGTGGCGACCGCCGGCGGCGTCGGGCCGAAAGTGGTGTGCAGCGTGTTGAGCGCCGAGCGATTACCCAGCCGCCATTCGTTGAGGTCGCCGAGCAAAAGCGTCGGCCGCTCATCGGCGCTGTTCATGATGTCGAGCACGACGCGCGCCTGTTCGGAGCGCGAGCGGCGCAGCAGGCCAAGATGGGCGGCAATGACGCGCAGCGTGCGTTTTTCGTCGAGGTCGATCTCGGCGACCAGCGCCCCACGCGGCTCCAGGCCCGGCAGCTTGATCTGGTGGACGTCGCGCACCGTGCTGCCGCGCTTGAACAGAAGCACATTGCCACGCCAGCCGTGCCCCTTGCCGTTTCCGGAAACCGGCACCGGCACCAGGCCCGTTTCCATTTCGAGGCGGGCAAGGTCGAGCAGCCCGGCGCGGTCGCCGAAACGGTTGTCGGCCTCCTGCAGGGCAATGACGTCGGGGCTGATTTCGCGGATAACGCGCGCGGTGCGGTCGGGGTCGAATTTGCGGTCGGTGCCGATGCATTTATGGACGTTGTAGGAGGCGACAACCATTTCGGCATCATTGACCCGCTTGCGCGGCGTCGCTTTTGCCTTGCGCGCATGTCTGCTGCGGATCGACAGAAGCACCGTCTCCGGGAGGTTGCGTCCGTTTATTTCCATGCGCCTGGTGCTCTTTTTGTCTGCATTAAAGATAGGGCGATCCCAGCCATAACAAACGGTCGAAAACGCGGATGACGAACGGCCGATCTTTCAATCCCTGCAGTGTCACCGGTTTGGCCGTGGCGATCGCCGACTCGATGCGCGCGTCGATCTCGGCGGCGAAATTTGGGTCCAGAACCTCCATGTCGATTTCGAAATTCAGCCTGAGCGAGCGCGCATCGAGATTGGAGGAGCCTATATAGGCCCAGACGCCGTCGATCGACATCAGCTTCGAATGGTCGAACGCGCCTTCATGGCGCCAGACGCGGCAATAATGCTTCAGCACCTGGTCGAATTGCGCCGTCATGGCATGGTCGACGAGGAAGAGGTTGTTCACCGCCGGCACGACGATGTCGATCTCGACGCCGCGCCGGCCGGCCGTCGTCAGCGCGCTGATCAGCTCCCGATCGGGGAGGAAATAGGGCGACATGATGCGGATCGATTTGCGGGCAACCGAAAACGCCCCCATCAGCAACTTGTGGTTGGTCTCGTTCGAGGCATCGGGTCCTGTCGCCACCGCGCGCACCAGCATGGGCTGCCCGGGCGGAGGCAAGGCTCTCTCGACCTGCCAGATATCGCCTTTCAGCGCCTCGTTGCCGGCGAAGCGCCAGTCCTCGGCCGCCACCGAGAACAGGTCGGCCACCACCGGCCCGGTGACCTCGAAATGCGTATCCCTGGAGCTGTCGGAACCGGCGAATTCGGCGGAGAATCCCTTGCGGATGTTCATCCCTCCGGTGAACGCCACCGCGCCATCGACGATGAGGATCTTCCTGTGGGTCCTCAGATTGGCATAGGGAAGCCTCAACCCCATGACGATATTGCCGTTGAAAAGGTCGGCGGTGACATCCGCTTCCTTGAGATGCTTGAGGATGCTGGGCACCGAATAGCGCACGCCGACGGCATCGATCAGCACCCGCACGGCGACGCCGCGTTTGACGGCGTTGCCAAGTGTCTGGGCGAAGAGCTGTCCGACCGCATCATTGTCGAAGATATAGGTCTCTAGCAGGACGCTTCTTTTCGCCCCGTCGATCGCCCGGCACATCGCCGTGTAGGCTTCGTCGCCGGTCTTCAGGACGGCGATCGTGTTTCCCGAAGTCAGCGCGCGCCGCGTCACCCTGTCGCCAAGTGTCTTGAGGCCGATAAAGCGCTCGCCGTACTCGGCGCCGATCAGCGCCTCCAGCGCCACGTCGCGGTCGTGCCTTGCCTCGGCGGCCTCGCCGGCAATCGGCCGCATGGCGCTGATCGTGGCGCGGCGAATGCGGTTGATGCCGGCGATGGCGTAGATGATCGCGCCGAGGAAGGGCGACAAAAGCATCACGCCCACCCAGCCGGTGGCGGCCCGCACGTCTTCCTTGGTCATGATGGCGTGGACGATGCCGACAGCCGCCATGGCCAGGGAAAGGATCAGGATCAGCGTGGACCAGTGACTCGCTATCGCCTCAAACATCGTCCCGACTATTGTGCGGGTCGTCGCGGAAGGCAATGCGGCGGTTCAGCAGAAGTTTGGGGCGGGTTCATTGCGGGTGCTCGCCTTAAAGCGGACATTCCTCATTCGGGTCGTGGCATGCCGACGGCGACTCCGTAGCAGACATTTCCATCAGATATTCTCCGGCGTGACGATCTCAAAAGGTATCGACCGCTGAAGGGTGGCCAATGGTCTCTGCGGTCCGATCACATCGATCATTGTCTGCACAAGAAGGGCAGAAGCAGCTTCGAGTGGATGGCAAAGAGCTGCGGTGATCAGGCCTTCGGACAGCCCCTTTCGAGTTTCGGGACCAATGTCACGGCAAACAACCTTGATGCCCGACCGCCTCTCCGGGGACACTTCCTTCAAGGCACGAAGTACTCCGGTTATTCCACCGCCGACGATCAGAATGCCGACGAGATCATTTGTCGATTCCAAAAGCTCTGTCACCATACGGTATGCCTCGCTCGATTCCTCGTGGGTGGGGCGGCTTTCCTCGACCGTGAGCCGAGGCGCGTGCTCACGCAGATAGGAGCGGAAGCTGGCGTCAGAGACATCCTGGCACTGGTACCGGTGATTGCCTATGAAAACCGCAATGCGACCTGGGCCGTGGGTCGTTTGCGTGATCAGGAAGGCCGCGGTCCGCCCAAGCTTCCAATTGTCGGTGCCGACATAAGCCGCCCTTTCCGGCGCGGATTGATCCGTGATGTAGGAGACGACCGGTTTGCCCATCTCCTTCAGGGAACGGATGGCTTGGCCAACGATCGGGTGATCCGCCGCGACCACCGCGACAGCGTCGCATTCCTCGCCGAGCGCGATAAGACGGTTCGAAATTGTCTCCGGTGTCAAAATATCCACAAAATCGACGACAGGGTCGATGACCTCGTCCCGCCGCTCGCGACAGGCGGCGACGATCTTCTTTCCGAACAGCTGGTAGAGGTCACGGGTGGACTGCTGGAGCAGGAAACCCAATCGGTAATGCGGCGATATTTTTCGAGCTCGATCGTCAATCGCCCCGACACCGTAGAAGCCAATTTCTTCCGCCGCGCTCTGCACGCGTTGGACAGTTTTCGGCCGAACCGAAACGGTGCCACCCAGAATTCTGTTCACCGTCGCCACCGATACCCCTGCCGCGGTAGCGAGATCGTGGATTGTCGGCCGCTTCATGAACGTCCATCCCTGTCGTATCATCATGATTGAAACTAAATGATACAAATGCAATTTTGATATTATTTCTGCCTTCTCCAAATATCAACCCTCCGATATGAATTGCGCCGAGTGAGGGCTCGGTCGGCTGAGCCTCAGGGCAAGGTCCGAACCCCAAACCCCAGGCGGATCTAGGCGAGGAGGCGCTGTCGCGATGGATGACCTTCAGTATGGAACCCGCGACAAACGCGGCAATTGGGCCCCGCACCGGCGGGCCGAGCCGGCGCCGATCTGGCACCGTCCGCTCAATGCGAGGAAGGTGGTGGCGTGGATCCCCGAATTCTTCTGGCCGTGGAACACGTTCCATCTCGCGACGGCGCTCATTTGGGTAAATCTGCTTATCCCGAGCTGGCAGAGCCTCGCGCGCTTCTCGTTGCTCAACTACCTTTGGCTATACGGCCTCAACGCCGCCGGGATTTTTCTCTTTTACGGCTTCTTCGAGCTGCGCTACTACGTCCAGCGCAAGCAGCAGAACCGTTTCAAATACAATCCGAAATTTCCGTCGGACGCGCCGTCCGACGTGTTCTGGTTCCAAAGCCAGAACATCGACAATTTCGCCCGCTCGTTTTTCGTCACCATACCGCTGTGGACGGTGGTCGAGATCGTGATGCTGTGGGCCTATGCAAACAGCTGGGCGGTTTGGCTGCCTTGGACTACGAACTGGCTTTATCTATCGTTTCTGGTGCTTGTCGCGCCGGCCGTGCACGAGGTCTATTTCTTCTTCCTGCACAGGGCGATCCATTGGCCGCCGCTCTACAAATGGGTGCATTCGGTCCATCACAATTCGATCAATCCGAGCCCGTGGTCGTCGCTGTCGATGCACCCGGTCGAAGGGTTTCTCTATCATGCCGAAGCCTGGCTGCACCTGCTGATCCCTTCCAACCCTGTCTGCGCCTACTTCACGCTGCACGGAGCGGGTTTCGGCGCGGTCAACGGACACCTCGGTTTTGAAATATTCGAAATCACCGACAAAGTTAACCTCGATAGCCATTCTTATATACACTACCTGCACCACAAGTATTTCGAGGTAAATTACGGCGGCGATGGGCTGGTGCCCCTCGATAAGCTGTTCGGGACCTGGCACGACGGCAGCAAAGAGGCCGACGAGGCCATGAAGGCGCGCTTCCGCAAGAAGAAGGAAAAGATGCGAGGCCGCCAGGAAGGCCGCGGTGATCCGGCGTCCGGAATGCCGGCGGAATAACCAAGCAAACGCTGTTTCGGCTAAGCCCGTGAGGAGCGGGCCCGGAACAGGAAGACTTTTATTGAAACCCTGCGGGGTAATCTGGGAGGAATACCATGAAGCTTTTCAAGACACTCGTCTCGACGGCGATGCTGATCGGGTTCAGCACCGGCGCGACGCTCGCCGCCAACATATTCGTGGTCGGCGGCAAGCCCGACGATCCGTTCTGGTCGATCGTCAAGCGCGGCGCCGAAGACGCCGGCAAGGTGGTCGAGGCTCAAGGCGGCAAGGTCACCTGGCTCGGTCCGCAGAACTACGACAATCTGGGTGTCGACGCCGCCGAACTGATCCGCCAGGCCATCGACCAGAAGGCCGACGCCATCGTCGGGCCGGACTGGGTGCCGGAAGCCATGGACCCTGCGTTCAAGGCAGTGAGAGACGCAGGCATTCCGCTGCTTATCTACAATGCCGGCGGGCTGAAAGCGGCCGATCGTCTCGGCGCCATGAACTATGTCGGCTCGGACGACTATAAAGGCGGCGTCGCGGCCGGCGAGTACCTCACCAAGGCCGGCAACAAGAAAGGCGTCTGCATCAACACGCTGCCAGGCGCCGCCAACATCGAGGCCTTTTGCGGTGGCTTCAAAGAGGGGATGAAGAACGGCGGCGGCGAAGCCGATGTGCTGCCGTTGCCGGCCACCTCCTTCGGCTCGGCCACGGCCGTCGCGCAGGCGGTGAAGGCCTACCTGCTGCAGCATCAGGATGTGAACGCCGTCTTCACGATCGGCAACGTCGATGCGAACTCTGCCATGAACGGCATTACCCAGGCCGGCAAGGTCGGAAAAGTGCACCTGTGCGGCATGAATTTCGACGAGACCATCCTGAACAACATCAAGGGCGGCCAGCAGGACTGCGCGATCGACCAGCAGGGTTATCTGCAGGGCTATCTCGCGGTTGCAATCCTGAACGGCCACGTCAACTATGGTTTGTCGGTGCCCACCCGCGAGATCCTGACGGGACCAGGCATCATCGACAAGGCAAATGTCGACGCCACCATCGCCGGCGTGAAAGCAGGGACGCGATAATCCTCCCGCCTGGGCCGTCCTCGCCTTTGCTGCGGGCGGCCCCTTTTCCCTCTCTCGGCGTCGGCCACATCCTGGCCGGCCGTGTGTTCGCGGATTACCCCAATGGCACATCCCGTGACGTCCACATCAATTCCAGCGCCGGACCGCAGGCAGTCCGGACTGGCCCTCGGCCGGCTGGCGCGGCGACCGGAGTCGGGCTCGTTCCTCGGCATGCTCGCGGTCCTGCTTTTCTTTGGCGTGGTCGGCGGCAGCGGCTTCTTCTCCGCGGCCGGTGCCGCGAGCTGGCTGAATATCGCTTCCGAGATCGGGATCATTGCGCTGCCGATAGGGCTGCTGATGATCGCCGGGGAATTGGACATCTCGGTCGGCGCGGTGATCCCTGCGGCGTCACTCACGGCTGCCATCGTCTCGGGCCACTATGGCCTGCCTGATTGGCTCGGCATAACGGCAGCGCTTGGCCTTGGCCTCGCGGTCGGCTTCATCAATGGGCTGTTTGTGACAAGGACGACCATCCCGTCGCTCATCATCACCATCGGCACCATGTTCGGCACGATGGGGCTGACGCTGGGCCTCACCGTCAAGATCGCCGGCAGCACCGGCGTCTCGCTCGTGCCGGATCCTTTCACCAAGCAGATACTCGGCGATTATCTCGGCGGCATGTTCCAGGTGACGATTCTGTGGTGGGTGGTGTTCGTCATTGGCCTGTTCTGGCTGTTGCATGTCTCGCCCGTCGGCAACTGGATCTATGCGCTCGGCGGCGACAAGGAGAGCGCGCGCAATGTCGGCATCCCGACCAAGCGGCTCACCATCGGCCTGTTCATGCTGTCCGGCTTCAGCGCCGCTTTCGTTGGGGTCAGCGAGGTGATGGTCTACCAAAGCGCGCAGGTTCTGGCGGGGCAGTCTTTCATTTTCAATTCCATCATGTGCGTCGTCATCGGCGGCGTCTTGCTCACGGGCGGCTTCGGCTCGATCGTCGGCATCGTGTTCGGCACGCTGACCTTTTCGATCGTGAACCAGGGCATCTATTTCACCAGCCTGGATCCCAATGTCGGCAGCGTCATCATCGGCGCGCTTCTGCTGATCGCGGTGCTGACCAACGACACGTTCCGGCAGCTGGCGCTCAGCTATTCGTCGAAGAAGGGAGGACAGTCATGATGGACATGGTCAAGTCCTTGCTGCGCCGTCCGGAAGCCGGGTCGATCCTCAGCCTCGTCGGCGTGGTGCTGTTCTTCGTCCTGTTCGGCGGCGCCAATCTGGTCACGCTGGTCGGGGCGGCAAGTTGGGTCAATTTCGCGGCCAATCTCGGCATTGTCGCCATTCCGGTTGGGCTGCTGATGATCGCCGGCGAACTCGATATCTCGATCGGCGCTTTGATCCCGGCAGGTTCGATGACCACCGCCATGCTGTCGGGCTACTACGGACTGCCTATAACGGTGGGCATTGCCGGCGCGCTGGCGGTCGGCATTGCGGTCGGCCTGGTCAACGGCCTGCTGACCATTCGGACTTCGGTGCCGTCGCTGATCATCACGCTTGCCACGCTCGTCGCCATGCAGGGCGTGGTGCTCAGTGCGTCTGTGCTTCTTACCGGCAATGCCAGCGTGGCGCTCACCGCGCCGGACTGGGCAAAATTCCTGTTCGGACAGCTGATCGGCGGCAGCCACCAGGTCATCATCGTCTGGTGGCTCGCGTTCGCCGCCATCATGGGTTTCGTCCTGCACAAGACGCGTTACGGCAATTGGCTGTTTGCAATGGGCGGCGACAAGGTCAGCGCCCGCAACGCCGGCATTCCGACGAACCGCATGACGATCGCGCTGTTTGTGCTGTCCGCGGTCAGCGCGACGTTCGTCGGTATCTGCCAGGCGATCCTGTTCAATTCCGCCCAGGTCTCGGGCGGCATGAACTTCATCTTCAACGCCATCGTGTCCGTCGTGGTGGGCGGTGTGCTGCTGACCGGCGGCTTCGGCTCGGTTGTCGGCATCTTCGTCGGCACCATCACCTTCGCCATCGTCAGCCAGGGCATCTACTTCACCCAGATCGACCGGAACTGGTCGAACCTGATCATCGGCGTCATGCTTTTGCTGGCGGTGCTGATGAACCAGTCGTTCCGCGACCTGGCCCTGTACTTCAGACCCGGGCGCAAACGAACCTTGCCGCGGGAGCCGGCAAACCCTTGAGAAACGAGTTCGGATCAGCCCCCGCTTCGCCGAGCACCTTGGCGCAGCCGGATGCAGATGAAGAGATGACGCCATGAACGACAAACCTGCCATTCTTGAACTGAGGAACGTCAACAAGTCCTTCGGACCGATCGACGTCCTGCACGACATTTCGCTGAGGGTGCGCGCCGGCGAAGTGCTTTGCCTGCTCGGCGACAACGGCGCCGGCAAGTCCACGCTCATCAAGACCCTGGCCGGGGTCCACAAGCCCACCAGCGGACAGATCCTGATGGATGGTCAGCCGGTAACGTTCACGGGACCAAGCGATGCGCAGGGACGCGGAATCGCCACGGTGCACCAGTTCGGCGGCACGTTTCCGCTGATGAGCATCGGGCGCTCCTTCTTCGTGGGCGTCGAGCCGACCAAAGGCTGGGGACCGTTCAGGATCTACGACCGCAAGCGCGCCAACGAGATCGCGGTGAAAGCGGTCCGGGATTTCGGCATCACCCGCATCGATGACGGCGACCGCCTGGTCGGCGGCCTGTCGGGCGGCGAGCGCCAGTCGCTCGCCATTGCGCGCGCCGTGTATTTTGGAGCGCGCGTGCTGATCCTGGACGAGCCGACCGCGGCGCTCGGCGTCAAGCAGGCCTCGCATGTGCTGCGCATCGTCAACGAGGCCAAAAGGCGTGGCCTGGCGGTGGTCTTCATCACCCACCAGGTCATGCATGCCATGACCGTCGGCGACCATTTCGCGGTGCTGATCCGCGGCGCCATCGCCGCCGATTTCCGCAGGGGCGAAAAGTCCCGCGAGGAGATCACGGACCTGATGGCCGGCGGCGAGACCATGGCCGATCTGGAGGCCCAGGTCGAAGGGTACATGGAAACACATGAGGGGCATCCACCATCCATCCAACGTCTGGAGGAGCCAACCGCGCGCTAGACAACGCCGAGGTATTCCCAGCCCGGCGCTGTTTCACGTCGCCGTTACCCGTAATTCCAGGAAGAAAAAGCAGGACAGAAATGACAATCCGCATTGCTGTGATCGGCGCCGGCCTGATGGGCGCGGATCATGCCAGGATCGTTGCCGAGGAACTGCCCGGCGCAACCCTTCAATTGGTCTGCGATATGGACGAGCAGCGCGCCCGTCGCGTTGCCGACGCGTGTGGCGCCCTGGACATCGCTACCGACCCGAACGGCGCCATCACGCGGCAGGATGTGGACGCAGTGATCATTGCCAGCCCCGATTTCACGCATGCGCCGTTTTCGATGGCCTGTATTGCCGCCGGCAAGCGGGTCCTGTGCGAAAAGCCGCTTTCGCAAGCATCGGCCGAGTGCGTCGCGGTGATGGAAGCCGAACAGAAGGCGGGCGCGAAATACGTCCAGCTCGGCTTCATGCGGCGTTACGACCGTTCCTACCAGGAGATGAAGCGGGCGCTCGACGACGGCCGTCTCGGCCGGGCGCTGATGATGCACAATTTCCACCGCAATGTCGAAACGCCGGCTGCCGATTTCACCGGCGCGATGGCCATCACCAATTCCGCTCCGCATGAATTCGACGTCGTGCGTTACGTGCTCGGGACGGAATATGCCGCTATTTCCGCATTCCAGCCGAGCCGCTCCGACGCGCGCGTGGCTCCCGTTGTCATGATGCTGGAAACGGTGGACGGCCAGCTCGTCAACATCGAGATCAACAACAACGCAGCCTATGGCTATGACGTTCGCGCCGAGCTGGTCGGCGAGCGCGGCACCGTTGCGACCAACAATGTCGCCTACACCCGCACGGACTCGGCGCTTACCCAAAGCACAAGCTACGACGCCGACTGGCGGACCCGCTACTACGATGCCTACCGCCGCCAGAACCGCGACTTCCTGCGCTTCGTCGTGACCGGCGAGTTCCCAACGACCGCCTCGGATTGCTGGGACGGCTATTGCGCCGCCGTCGTTGCTGAGGCCGGCGTGAAGGCGCTGAAGGAAGGCCGCCGCACACCCGTCCAGATGATTGCAAAGCCGGAGTTTTACGCGTGAAGCTGGGTTTCGTTTCTGACAGTCTCGGCGGTCTGCCATTCGAGGCGGTGCTCAATCATGCCCGGCGCATGGGGGTATCCGGCATCGAGGTCAACACCTGTGGCTGGTCGACCGCGCCGCATTTCCGGCTGTCGTCGATGCTGGGCAACAGGGAAGCACAGAGACGCTTCACCGGAGCGTTCGAGGAACGCGGGTTGGAGATCGTCAGCCTGAACGCGAACGGCAATCCGCTGCATCCGACCGACCGGGCCCAGGGCGAGGGACTGAAGGATACGATCCGCGTCGCCGGCGAAATGGGCATCCGCACCGTCTGCACCATGAGCGGCCTGCCGGCCGGCAGCGCCGGCGACAGCATGCCGAACTGGGTTGTCTCGTCGTGGCCACCGGAGACGCAGGCGATCCTCAAATATCAATGGGAAGAAAAGCTGGTCCCGTTCTGGACCGAGATCGCTGCGCTGGCCAAGGCAAACGGCGTCGAGCGCATCGCGCTCGAACTGCACGGCAATCAATGCGTCTACAACGTACCTTCGCTCCTGAAGCTTCGAGCAGCGGTCGGGCCGGTCATCGGCGCCAATCTCGACCCTTCGCACCTGTTCTGGATGGGCGCCGATCCGCTTGCTGCAGCCGAAGCGCTGGGTGCGGCCGTGTATCACGTGCATGCCAAGGACACGATGCTCAACCGGCCCGTCCAGGCCACGACCTCGCTGCTTGAGAATGGCAGCCTGATGGACATCCCGGCCCGCTCCTGGAGCTACATCACGCTCGGCTTCGGCCATGGCGAGGAGTGGTGGCGGCAGTTCTGCTATCGGCTCAAGATGGCCGGCTATGACGGCTGGCTTTCGATCGAGCATGAGGACGTGCTCCTGAATTCGCTGGAGGGGCTCGAAAAGTCCGTCGCGCTGCTCCAGGGCGTGATGCCGTCAGCTCCCGCCGATTTCAAACCACAAGATATCTGAGGAGATATTGAATGCCCTGGGTCGACGCTTGTGCCGCCGATGAGATCGAAGCCGAAGAGGCCAAACGCTTCGAGAATGGCGGCCGCACCTTCGCGATCTTCCGCAACGACGCGGATGAATATTACTGCACCGATGGACTTTGCACACACGAGTCGATCCACCTTGCCGACGGTCTCGTCATGGGCAACACGGTGGAGTGCCCCAAGCACGCTTCCGTCTTCAACTTCACGACCGGCGAAGTAGAGACGCCACCGGCCTGCGAGAACCTGAGGACTTACAAGACAAAGGTCGAGAACGGCCGCGTCATGATCGAGGTTTGAGCCGTCATGGGCCAACCGTTCCAACTGGCCGCCTGCGCCGAGATGCTCTGGCTTGACCGCCCGATGGCTTGGCGCATCGCATGTCTGCACGAGATGGGTTTCGGCGTCGGATTATGGAATTGGCCCGACCATGATCTCGCGGCGATCGAGAAGACGGGCGCGACCTTCACCATCATGAACGGCTATCTCGAAGGGCGGCTTGCCGACGATGAGGGCGCCGACATTCTCTTGAGGTCGGCTTCCGAAACCGCAAAGGTCGGGAAGCGTCTCGGCGTTGCCCGGTTGAATCTGCACGGGACCGGGCTCGGCGAGGGCGGCATTCCCATCGTCAAGGCCGAGGTCGAGACAGGCCCGATGTGGCTGAAGGCGCGCGATACGCTGAACCGCATCTGCGACATGGCGGAGGCCGAAGATGTCGTCTTCACGCTCGAAAATCTGAACCTGCTCGACCACCCCGGCTGCCCATTCGGCTCGACGGCATCGGTGCTGGCTTTGGTGTCGTCGATTAACAGACCCCAACTGCGGATCAACCTCGACCTCTATCACACGCAGATCGGCGAGGGCGACATCGTGCGCTGGTGTCAGAAGTGCCTGCCTTTCATCGGCGAGGTGCAGGTCGCCGACAATCCGGGTCGCTGCCAGCCGGGAACGGGCGAGATGAACTGGCCCTACATCGCGAGAGCCCTGTTCGACATGGGATATCGCGGGCCGGTGGGTCTGGAAGCCTTTGCCCAGAACGATTCGGAAGCGGCGCTGGACGCCTTCCGGCGGGCTTTCACAATCTAAAAAATGAACTGCGGCGGAGGCTGACCATGGGCATGTATCACAACCGTCCTCATGTCGAGGACATCCGAAAGATGAAGCGGAACGGACAGAAGATATCCATGCTCTTCGTCAGCACGCCCGACGAAGCCGCCGCCGCTGCCGCGGCGGGCATCCACATGCTTTCGATCGAAGGCCGGTATTTCGACCAGGACATGCGGGATGCCGCCGGCAACTGTTTCGTGCAGGTCGGTCTGCCTTACGGCGGCTGGGGCAGTTTTGCCGGTCGGCCGCTCGCCACGGCGGAAGACTATCTGCGTGCCGCCTTCCACTTTGCCGGCATCGGCGGTGACGCCTTCTACTGTGCCGCCTCATATGACATCCAGAAGGCGCTTTGCGACAACCACCTCCCTGTCGTTGGTCATATCGGCCTGGTCCCTTCCTACATTACCTGGACGGGCTGGCGCGCGGTCGGCAAGACGGCGGGCGAAGCGATGCGCTTGTGGCGGCATACAAAGAAGCTTGAGGAGATCGGTGTCTTTGGGGCGGAATTGGAAGTCGTGCCCGACCGGGTGGCGAAATTCCTGACGGAAAACTCATCGCTCGTCATGCTTGGCATGGGCGCCGGCAAAAATGCCGATGCGCAATATCTCTTCACCGAAGATGTCTGCGGCTACGGCAAGAACCACAAGCCGCGACATGGAAAGGTCTACCGAAACCTTGGCCCTGAGCTGCAGAAGATACAGGACGAGCGTGTGGCGGCCTTTAGGGAGTACAAGGCAGACGTGGATTCCGGCAAGTATCCTGGTTACGAGCACACAGTTCCAATTGGGGACGCCGAGTTCGACAGCTTCATGCAAGCAGCCAAACGGTGAAACAATGCCTTTGGGGCTACCCATTTCATCACGAGCGGGTGCCGGACAAGTCGAAGTTCGTAACACCAGCGTGCCAACGCTCGACGAACTCAAAATGCTGATTGCCAAGCGGGAGCTTATACTTCCAACTAAGTTGGAAACTGTCGCCCGCGTGATGTTTGCAGAGCCGGACTACGTCGCCTTCGAGAATTCTGTCTCGATCGCGCGCCGCTGCAACGTGTCAACGACGACCTTATCTCGCCTCGCTCCGTACCTCGGCTTCAGGTCCTTCAAAGAAATGCAGAACTGCTTCCGAAATTATATTCGTGATCGAAAGGCTCAGCGGAAACCGAGCTGATAACACGGCCGCATAGATCAAGGAGAGAATCAGGCCGCACCTTGTCCAGCCGGCGGTATCCTGGGAAGCCTTGGAGCGGCCAGACGGAGCAGTTTGTATGCGGCAATGAGCGGCGCAGGTTTCGGAATTTCGGACCAACCCCTCAGCAAATGAACGAAGTTTCGTTCGTTCGAATGACGAAAAGCAGGAAGCAGGAGCTAAGCTTCAAATGGCGCGGTGTGCATCAAGTGGAGAATAAATAGCGGTAAAGTGCCGTGGTCAGTGAGTTTCAGTGATGGATGAAGCGCAGAGTGCCATGTCAAAATGTCTCCGCTGTGACTTCATCCTTGTTAGGCGACTGCCTTTAATTTTATTTCAGCAGATACGTGGCGCGGGCTGTGACGCCATGCTGTCCCTCGTTCCGGCAATCCTCATTCTGCTGTTGGCATCTCCGGCAAACAGTCAGTTGGCGCCCGGGGCGTCAGCGGTTGCCGCGGACGACGGCTTGTCGGTTCCGGACCACACCGGTATCGAGAAAGAACCGGACAAAGCGCAACCCGGCGCGCTCGAATCCAACAAACCCGATCTAGTGGCCGCTGAAGCGCAGGCTCTCAAGCAAACGCCGCCTGCCGAGGATGAGGACGCCTTGCGCCGCGAATTGGCCGCCGCACGAGCGGAGCTGGCCAGGCAGGCACAGGCCCTGGAAGCGCAGCAGCGAACAGACGAAGCGCTCGCGCATAGTCTGGAGACCGCGCAGCGTGTCATCGAAAATCTCAAGGCGGCAACCAGTCTCTGGGACAGCGAGAAAGGCGCCACGCCTGAAGCGCATCCTTCGGTGGAAGTCCCTCCGGCTTCTGCGACGCGGGCGCTTGATGACGAGCGCCGGAAGGTTGAGCTCCTGGAACAGGAACTCGCCAGGGCTCGCCAAACGATCGATGCTCTTAAGACAAGCGCAAATCTGGCCGCGGTCGAGCAGGCCAAAGCCGTAAAGGACCGACAGGCGGCCGAGGCCGCTTCAAAGCAGGCCGGAGAAACATTCGAACTAGAACGCGAGCGAGCTGCGCATGACCTCGACATCGTTCGCAAGGAGCGCGATGCCTTGAAGCAGAACTCGATAGCATTGAGAGCGGAGCTCGACCAGGAGCGTGAAAGGGCTACCGGCTTGGCTCGCAGTCTGAGTGCCGCGCGTGAGACGATCGAAATCGCCAAGGATCAGCGCCGCGCTGCGGCTGTGGAGAGCGCGCCGAAGGCGCATGCCCCCGAGCGTGGACTTGCAAATGCATCATCGCGTTCGGGCGTCCGGCCAGCCCGTAAACCGGGCTCGCCGGAAAAACAGAAAGTGAAGGTTCAAAGATCACCGCAACGTGTTTTGCTGACGACCATCGCTCTTCCCGAAGCATTGCTCCCAACGCGACCGCCGAAAGGCCTCGACCCGCGTCAGTGAAGACAGCGAGCGAAATGTATGCCGCAAGGGGGAAATAATGAAAAAATACATCATAGCCGCGCTGACGATCGGGGTCGCAATCGGGCCTGCCTCGGCACTGGAGGCGGGTCTAGGCGGCAAAGTCGGCGGCCTCGGGATCGGTGCTGGCGTGAGTGCCGGTTCGCAAGGCGTATCCGTGGGGGCGGGTACGAGCGTCGACGGCGTGGGCGGAGCAAACGTTGGAGCCTCGGTCGGCGCAGGTAACACCGGCGTCAGTGCCGGCAGCACCGTCGGTAGCACGAGCGGAAGCGTTTCGACAGGTATCGGCGTGGGCGACGATCCGTCCGCCGAAGACGGATCGGCTACCGCGCCCGATAGTCCGGCTGCAGTCACCACTGCACCAGCCCATGGCAAGACCGCCAGGCAATCGATCACCCTGCCATCCGTCCTCAGGCCTTCCAGAGCCGGTGATTTAACCATGGGGTATCCCTTTGGATCTCTGGGAGCACTGAAAGCGAAGCCCGGTACGCCAGTTGCGGTCGTGCGGGCCTGCCGCGCGGCGATCATGGCCGCTGCGACGCCGCTTGGCGCCATCAGCGTCCATGCGGTAAGCGCAGGCTCCTTGCGTCCACGTCGGGGTGGACTGACGGCGCCGATCACCGTGCGAGTAGATTACGCGAGAAAAGGTGGCATCGAGGTCCGGCAGGCGCAGGTCGGTTGTCGCCTCGATGCGGCGGGCAGGGTCACTGCGATAATATAGCACGGGGCCCTGTAAGAGGGACAAAGACGGCGCTCTGCCGAGATCGCTCGAGTTGCAGTCGGTACGAAATCTCACGCCCGGCGGGTTGCCAGCCGCAGCCAGGGCGCGAGGTGGAAAGCGGCCATCAGCAGATACATCGGCACCATGCCGCTCAGCATCGAGGCTTCATGGCCGGACATGCACATCATGTCCTGACCGCCATAGGCGGCCGTCAGCAGCGCCATGATCGCGAAGGTCGGCGCCGCGGCGAGGCATAGCCAGTCGGCGAGGCCGAAGCTGCTTAAGCCGGCGGGGCGAGGGGCGGCGGATAGGGAGGTTTTGTCGGTGCTCATCTTATCCACCTTCAAAGTGGTTAGGCCCGCGGGGCGCCGAAAATCGGCTCTGGCGGCGCAGCTCGCGCCGCCAGAGTCGCTTCACGCTCAGGCGTCCTTGTTGCGGAACGCCGCTTCCCCGGCATCCGACACCTCGACCCATCTCTGATCGGGCGCCGCGCCTTCCTCGTAATTGTCGTGCCAGTTCCACCATTTGTAGGTCTGGGTCTGCGGATACCCCTCGGGCGAATCCTCCCACACCTCCTGGCGGCCGAGCGGCGTGACGTCGAGATAGCTCCAGACAGTGCCAAAGGCTTCGTCGCCGCGGTTGTTGACGAAATAGGTGCGGAAGATGCGCTTGCCGTCACGGATGAAGACGTTGTGGCCGTGCCATTCGTCGACGCCGAAATCCTTATCCCAGCTGTCGGTGATGGTGTACCAGGGCATCTTCCAGTCCATCCGCTGCTTCAGCCGCTGGATGTCGGCCTGTGGGGCGCGCGAGGCGTAGGCAAGCGTGGTGTCGCGGGCGTTGAGATGGGCGAGATTGCCGACCTGGTCTGCGCCGAGCGAGCAGCCGCGGCAGGCATGTTCCGGCCAGCCATAGACGCCGGGCTCGAAGAAGGCGCGGTAGATGATGAGCTGGCGGCGGCCTTCGAAGAGGTCGAGCAGGCTCATCTTGCCGTTCGGGCCTTCGAACACATAGTCTTTTTCGACAAGCATCCACGGCATGCGGCGGCGTTCGGCGGCGAGCGCGTCGCGGGCGCGGGTCAGGGTCTTTTCCTTAACCAGCATCTCTTCATACGCGCCTTCCCATGCTTCCTGCGAAACGACCGGTGGTGTCTTCATATGTTGGGTCATTGCTCTTGTCCCGTTCTTGGGTTTGGTTGGGGATGACGAGGACAGACATAGGGCCAGACGCTTCGATGGTGAGAGTTACAAGTGTGACGCGATTTGCTGCGGCGGGCCTCGAGGCGGGCGTTGCATGGACTCGCTGATCAATGCCGCCGGGCGTGCGCTTGCCGCGGGCGATCCGCTCGGCGCCCTGAAGCGCGTTGCCTTGCGCGAGGATGCGCCGGCGCTGGCGCTGCGCGGCATTGCGATGGCGCAGCTCGGCGACTTCGCCAAGGCAAAGGCGCTGCTGAAGAGCGCCGCCCGCGCCTTCAGTTTGAGGGAGACCGTCGCCCGCGCGCGCTGCGTCGTCGCCGAGGCCGAGATCGCGCTGGTCTCGCGCGACCTCGGCTGGCCGGAAAAGGCGTTAAGATCGGCGCGGGCGACGCTGCTGGCACATGGCGACCGCATCAACGCAGCCTATGCCGGCAGCCTCGAGGCGCGCCGGCTGATCCTGATCGGCCGCCTCGACGAGGCCGAGCGCCTGCTTGCCGGCTTCGATCCGGGGCCGTTGCCGCCGGTGGCGCGCGTCGCGCATGAACTGGCGGCCGCGGGCATTGCGGTCAGGCGTCTGAGGACGAAGGCGGCGCGCTCGGCGTTCGGTCGCGCATCGCTTGCCGCTTACGAGGCCAACATTCCGGCGCTGAAGGCGGAGGTCGAGACCGCGTCGCTGGTGCTGAAGGCGCCCGTCGCGCGGCTCATCGCGCAAGGCGCGGAGAAACCGCTCCTGCTCGACGAGGTCGAGGCGCTGCTGGCGTCCGGCGCGCTGGTCATCGATGCCTGCCGCAATGTCGTGCGCCAGGCCGATGCGGCGGTTTCGCTGGCGACGCGGCCGGTGCTGTTTGCGCTGGCGCGCGCTCTCGCCGAAGCCTGGCCGGCGGATGCGCCGCGCGAAACGCTGCTTCGTCGCGCCTTCCGGGCAAAGCACGCCGATGAATCGCACCGCGCGCGGCTGCGCGTGGAGATGGGGCGGCTGCGCGCCGAACTCGGCGCTCTGGCCGAAATCAACGCGACGGCCGCCGGTTTTGCGCTGACGCCGCTCAGCGCCGGCGAGGTCGTCGTCCTGGCGCCGCCGGTCGAGGAAGAACATGGCGCAGTGCTTGCTTTTCTTGCCGACGGCGAGTCGTGGTCGAGCTCGGCGCTGGCGATCGCGCTTGGCGCCAGCGCCCGCACCGTGCAGCGGGCGCTGGAGGATCTTGCGGCGCAAAACAAGGCGCAGGCAATCGGCCGTGGCCGGGCGCGTCGCTGGATGATGCCGCCAGTGATCGGTTTCCCGACCGTCTTGTTACTCCCGGGTCCGCTGCCGAGCGACTAGGGTTCAGGCAAGATTGTTCAGATCGATGGAGATCACAATGAAACGAGCGGCTGCGGAAATCCTGCGTGAATATGGACCCTTTCCGGACGCCGAGCGCGTCAATGGTGTCACCTATGACGGCAAGAATATCTGGTTCGCCACCGGCGACAAGTTGAAGGCGCTTGATCCGGAGAGCGGCGCGATCGTGCAGTCGATCGATGTCGCCTCGCATGCCGGAACCGCCTTCGACGGCGAGCACCTCTACCAGATCGCTGAGGACCGCATCCACAAGGTCGACCCGAAGACCGGCAAGATCGTCGCCACCATTCCCGCCCCCGGCAATGGCGGCGATTCGGGGCTTGCCTGGGCCGAAGGTTCGCTCTGGGTCGGCGAATATAGGGCGCACAAGATCCATCAGATCGATCCTGAAACCGGCAAGGTGATCCGCATCATCGAGTCGAAACGCGTCGTCACCGGCGTCACCTGGGTTGACGGCGAGCTCTGGCATGCCACCTGGGAAGGCGAGGAGGGCGATCTGCTGCGCATTGATCCCGAGACAGGCGACGTGCTGCAGGAGGTGGCGATGCCCTCCGGTGTCTCGGGACTGGAATCCGATGGTGGCGGCTGCTTTTTCTGCGGTGGCGGCAGCAGCGGCAAGATCAAGGCCGTCCGTCGTCCCGGACATGGCGCGGCGGACAAGGGCTCTGGTCGCAGATAGCGAAAGGCGGCCTCGCTCAGGCCGCCTCGCGCGCCGGCCGTGCCACGCCGGAAACCTGTCCGGCATTCGGCCTGTCGATATGCGCCCAGGCCGGCCGCTCGAACAAGAACATGCCGAAGCCGATGCGCTTGACGATGAAATAGAGGATCACCGGGCTGATCACCGAGGTAAGAAGCACGACTAGGCTGAGCGTGCCGGTGTCTGTGACGAGCCCGCTTGAGAGCGCAACGCCACGCACGATCGACATCGGGATGGTGAAGGCGACATAGACGACCAGCGAGTGCTCGCCGAGCCAGCGCAGCCATTCCATGGAAGCGAATTTCGACAGGAAGCCGCCGAGAACGCAGAGCGCCACCGCGCCGGCGACGGCGAGCGTCAGATGCAGCGGCGGCCATGCCGCCAGGCCCATCTGCATGCCGACCGGCTGCATGGCATAGCCCGGCGAATAGACGAGCAGGCCATTCACGATCGCCCAGGCGAGCAGGCCGGCAGCAGCTATCGCCGGGCGCTCCTGCGTCCATGCGACGAGCCGGAACACCAGCGGCGCCAGGACGAAGCCGAGATAGAAGAAGACGAAATACGCGGCGAACTGGGTGAGCGCGTAGCTCGCCGACTGCGGCGCCCACATTTGCAGCGCGGCGGCGATCGGGATGACGATCCAGTGCGGCGCGCGAAGCTCGCGCAGCGCGCGGATGACGAGCCCGAACACCGCCAGCATATAGATGAACCACAACACGCCATAGGGCTGGATGACGGCCATGGCGAGGTCGTGCAGCATGCCATTGGGATCGCGGCTGAAGATGCCGATCTTCAGCCCGATCGAGATGATCGCCCACAGCACGTAGAAATAGAGATAGTGGACGACGCGCCGGTCGATATAGCGCCGCCACGGCCGGTCGATGACCTGCGACAGGAACAGCCCCGAGATCAGGAAGAATTCCGGCATGCGGAACGGCGTCGCGAAGCCGATGACATAATGCAGGAAGCCGACGCCGCCAGTGTATTCACCGGTGTTGTAAGCGGAATACATCATCACCACCAGGATGATGGAAAGACCTTTTGCCGTGTCCACCCACGGCATGCGTGTCGTGCTGCTCATGAACGATCTCGAGGAGAATTCACCTGCGCCATAGTATCTGACAGGCTCTCCTCTGGCAGCATGAAGCTTCGGATATCGTAAACGCGGGTTTCCTTGCAGGCGTGCTAGCCGTCGCCTCGTGCCGGCGTTAAGGCCGTTGTCTCCCGCATCGCCACCGCTATGATCGCGCCGGACAGGAAGGTCAGCGCCGCGATTGCTGCGATTGCCGCGACGAAGCCGAAGAAGTCGGCGATCAGCCCCGCCGACAGCGCGCCCACCGCATAGCCGAGATCGCGCCAGAAACGGTAGACGCTGAGCGAGCGCGCCCGCCAGGAGGGATGCGAGGCGTCCGACACCGCCGCGATCAGGCTCGGATAGACCATCGCAGTGCCGAGGCCGAGCAGCAGGCTCGCCAGCAGCCACCAGTCGAAATCGCGCGTCAGTGCGGTGGTGAGAAGTCCCGCCGCCTGCACCCACATGCCGGCGACGATCAGGCCCTTGCGGCCCCAGCGGTCGCTCAACGGGCCGGTCGCCACCTGTAAGATGCCCCAGACGGCAGGATACACGGCCTTGAGGATGCCGATGCGCTCGATCCCCAGCCCATTGGCCGCGAAGAAGAGCGGAAACAGTCCCCAACTCATGCCGTCGTTGAGGTTGTTGACCAGGCCGGCCTGCGAGGCTGCGAACAGATTGCGGTCGCCGAACGAGGTCAGCATGAAGATCTCGCTGAAGCTCAGCGGCGAAGCTGCTTTCGGATGGTTCGCCAGTTCCAGCCGCAGATGCTCGCGCGTGTCACACACGAGCAGGATCGACAGCGCCGCACCTAGGACCGCATAGCCGACGCCGAGATAGATCGGCACGGGACGCAGCCCGTAGCGGCTCGCCAGATAGCCGGTGAGGAAGGCCGTGACGCCGACGGCGAGGTAGCCGGCGAATTCATTGAGGCCGACCGCAAGCCCGCGTGATTTCGGCCCGACCAGATCGACCTTCATGATCACGGTCATCGACCAGGCGAGCCCCTGGTTGATGCCAAGCAGCGCGTTGGCGGCGACGATCCAGCCCCAGCTTGGTGCCGCAATGATGATGAAGGGCACCGGCAGGCCGAACAGCCATCCGAGGATGAGAACCCGCTTGCGGCCCCATGTGTCGGCAAGCTGGCCGGACACCAAGTTGGCGCAGGCCTTGACCACGCCGAAGCTGACGATGAAGGAGGTGACGAGCGTGGTCGAGGCGATGCCGAATTCCTCGGCGCCGATCAGCGGCACGACGGTCCGTTCGATGCCTACCATGCCGCCGACGAAGGCGTTGATCAGCACCAAAAGCGAAAACTGCTTCCAGTTGGCCTTGAGGCCGAGCGCAACGGCGGGCGCGGATGCGCTCAAGATCGAGTCCCGGCGTTCGCGGCCCGGGTCCGGGCGGCGTCCGGCGGCGGGGGAGGGATGTCGGCGGTCATGGCGGCGACGAACTGGTTCTCGTCCTCGATGCGGAAGGCCTGGTTGAAGCGCCGCTCGAAGCCGATCGTCGATGTCGGCTTGCCGCTGAGCGACCGGCCGCAGACCGAGCCGGAATAGGCGCCCGGCAGCACCTCGATGTGATCGGGCAACTCCTTCAGCCGGCGCACGCTGGCATAGAGCGCGCGGGCGCCGTCCTCGGCGTTTGAAGCAAGCTCGGTGCGGCCAAGGTCGCCGACCATCAGCGTGTGTCCGGTGAGCACGAACCAGGGCTCGGCCGATCGCGTCCGGTCGGTGACCAGAAGGCTCAAATGCTCCGGCGTGTGGCCGGGCGTATGCATCACGGTCGCCGTCACGTTGCCGAGTTCCAGCACCTCGCCGTCCTTCACCCGCCGGAACGCGAAGCCTGCTTCGGCGCCTTCGAACAGCACGTATTCGGCGCCGGTCGCCTCGGCGAGCGCCCGGCCGGCCGAGATATGGTCGGCATGGATATGCGTGTCGACAACATAGAGGATGCGCATGCCCGTCGCGCGCGCCGCTTCGATATAGGGCGCGCTATCCCCGACCGGATCGACGACGGCCGCGGAAGCCTCGCCGCCGCAGCCGAACAGATAGGAGGCGGCGACCGGATCGGTATGCAGGAACTGCCTGAGAATCATCGCTTTTCCTCCGCACGGATCGGCTGCGCCGGGCAAGCCTCCGGCTTGACAGCAGGTCGAAATCGTCATTCAATTATTCTATTGAATAACGATGCGTCGCTGAAGGGCCGATGTCAATCCGCAATCCGAAACAAGCGCTGTACGAGCAGTTCGCGATCGTCGCCAAGGCGCTCGGCCATCCGCTGCGCCTGGAAATGATCGAGCATCTCGCGCAAGGCGCGCGCAGCGTCGAGGCGTTGGCGGTCAAGCTCGGCCAGCCTGTTGCCAACATCTCCCAGCATTTGCAGGCGCTTCGCCGCGCCGGCATCGTCTCGGCCGAGCGCGACGGCAAATTCGTCTACTACGCGCTCGCGGATGAGAGCGTGCTCTCCGCCTTCGCCGCCGTGAGCGGCGTCGCCGAGCGGCAGCTCGCCGAGGTCGACCGCATCGTGCGCGGCTATTTCGATGCGCGTGACGACATGCAGCCGGTCACGCGCGAGGAGCTCCAAGCGCTGATGCGCGACGGGTTGGTGACGCTGATCGATGTGCGCCCGGCGGATGAGTTCGCGCTCGGCCATGTACCAGGCGCCATCAATGTCCCGCTGAGGGAAGTCAGGGCCTGGTCAGCCGACGCCGCTGTCGGCCGTGAAATCGTCGCCTATTGCCGTGGATCGTGGTGCGTGATGTCCTTCGAAGCGGTCGCGGCGCTGCGCTCGCTCGGGCATTCCGCGCGCCGGCTGGAGAACGGCATGCCGGAATGGAAAGCCGCCGGCCTGCCGGTGGAAGTGGCCGGCCTGATCGTGACTAATCAGACAGCGCGGAATGCTCACGCGCGGAAAGGCCACTGAGCGCCAATTGCAGACGCTCGATAACAACATGGCGAATGTCTTGAGCGGGCCGTGAGCGGATTGGCAGGTCTCCACCTTTTCCGCTACTCCAAGCCCCTGGCAAACCATCTCGACCGCTTAGTAGGTGATCTTCGGGTACCAGTCGGTCCCGCGACCTCCCGGCGTCCAGTCCAGCACGTTCCACAGCATCATCAGGTCCGGCTCGGTCGTCGGGTCTTTTGCCCGGATCGGCTGACTCGAAACCCAGCTCCGCGCCCCAGAAGTGCCGAATGGTTCCGTCGCGCCGGGTGAAGACGTTTTCGGCGGCGGTGTCGGTCCCATCGTCCATGATCGCGTGGTAATCCCGGCTAAAATTCCCGTTGACGTCCGCGTAGAATGGCAGGTTCTTCCAGCCACGCTCTACCTTGAAGGCGATCTGCCGCTCGATGGCCGAAAGGCCGACGATGGCGAGGGCGATTCGCTGGCGGAGGTGGTCGGCGTTGCCGTCCAGGCAGCTCAGGAGCGCGGTGCACATGGGGCAAGGGCGCTGGCGCTTGGGGCCATACATCCAGTTGTAGACGAACAGAGTGTCCTTATCGCCGAAGAGCTCCTCGAAGCCGACGGGATTGGCGCCGGCCACGCTACTGGCTTCGCCGATGAACTGATAGTCGCCCTTCACCTCGCCGCCAGGCGGCAAGGCGCGACGCTGGGCGGCGACGCGCGCGATGTGGCGGTTGAGTTCGATCTCCTCGATCAACAGGGCCTCGCGCGCCTTGCGGTACTCGGCGCTCTCGTTCGGCTGGCGGGCGCGGTTCTTGTGAGCGATCGCAGCAGCGGGTTGCAGGGCGGAACCGTCGGCCATGACGTTGTCTCCTTTCCAATCCCTTTCAACTGGTCACCCGCCTTAGGGTTCCGCCTGGATCTCTGCTGCGCGCGATACGCAGACTGTCGTATTAAACGGTACTTTGTTGCGCTTCGTAGAGTTCCAACGGCAATCCATCCGGGTCGCTAAAGAAAGTAAAGCGCCGATCCGTATACGGGTCGATCCGGATTGGCTCTACGGCAACGCCGGCGGCTTCCAGGCGCACAACTACGGCGTCGAGGTTCCCCACAGCAAATGCCAAGTGCCGCAGCCCTGTCGCCTCTGGATTAGACGGCCGCGGCACTGGGGCCGGGAAGGAGAATAATTCCAGCTGGGCGGATCCGATCCGCAGGTCGGCCTTCCAAGACTGCCGCTCCTCCCGATAGACCTCGCGGATCAGGTCCAGGCCGAGGAGCTCGGCATAGAACCGTCGCGATCGATCGTAGTCGGTGCAGATAATCGCGACGTGGTGAATGGCGTCCAGCATCTTTCGAACTCTAGCCAAGCTGGGCTTTGGGGCCAAGGTCACCACTTTGTTGCTGTCGTCGCTGACAGGATCGCCTTATCGCTTCGGATCAGAGCCTGACATCCAGACGGCGGACAACCGTGCTGACCGTGGACCGCTTGGTCGCGGGCGGGCCGTGGCAGTTGGGCTGTTGTGAAACTCCGGACCCTCAGTCCTTGGCGCGCTCGACATAGGAGCCGTCGGCGGTCATCACCACCACGCGGGTGCCGGCAGAGATATGCGGCGGCACAGCGGTGCGCACGCCGTTGGAAAGCAGAGCCGGCTTGTAGGACGACGATGCTGTCTGGCCCTTGGTAGTCGGCTCGGTCTCCACCACTTCGAAGGTGGCGCGTTGCGGCAGCACCAGCGAGATCGGCACGCCGTTGAACTGCGCCAACTGCACCGCCATGCCTTCCTGCAGATAGGGAGCCATGTCGCCGACCACGCTTTCGGGAGCCACGACCTGGTCGTAGCTTTCCGGGTTCATGAAGTGGTAGCCTTCGCCGTCCGCATAGAGGAAGGTGTGCTCGCGCTCCTCGACATAGGCGCGCTCCACCATCTCCGTCGTGCGGTAGCGTTCCGAAATCTTCACCCCGTCGCCGATGCGGCGCATGTCGAGCTGCGTCACCGGCGTACCCTTGCCAGGGTGGATGTTTTCGGCAAAGAGGATGACATAGAGCTTGCCGTCCTTATCGACGACGTTGCCTTTGCGTAACGAACTGGCGATGACCTTGACCACTTTATTCATTCCCAATCGAGTTTATCGGCCTGGTGATTGCCACAAATCGGCAATGACGGCTATCCCGCGCGCCGTAGCGCATCTTGCGCCGAACCGCCAGCCTTCCCGGCGATTTTCCCGCTTATGACCGGCGCCTCGCCCTGGTGGATGCCGCATATTCATGCCGATCGGCGGCCGCGACTGATGGCGCGCAATGCCATTGCCGCCGCCTTGCGAGGCTGGTTCGCCGAGCGCGATTTCGTCGAGGTGACGACGTCGGCGCTGCAGGTCTCGCCCGGCAATGAGGCGCATCTTGCGGCCTTCGCCACCGAGGCGATCAATCCCGATGCATCGCGCCAGCCGCTCTATCTCCACACTTCGCCGGAATTCGCCTGCAAGAAGCTGCTCGCCGCCGGCGAGACGCGTATCTTCAGCCTCGGCCCGGTCTGGCGCAACCGCGAGCGGGGGCCTTTGCATCATCCCGAATTCACCATGCTCGAATGGTACCGCGTCGGCGAAACTTATGAGAGCCTGATGGCCGACTGTGCCGAATTCCTGGCGCTGGCGGCGGAAAAAGCCGGTGCGAGGAGCTTCACCTTCCGCGGCCGTGAGGCCGATCCGTTCGCGGAACCTGAGCGGCTGAGCGTGGCGGAAGCGTTCATGCGCCATGCCGGCATCGACCTTCTGGCAACCGTCGCCGCCGACGGCAGCACCGACCGCGAAGTGCTCCACCAGGCGCTGGTCCGCGCCGGCCTGCGCACGGCGCCCGACGACAATTGGGCCGATTTGTTCAGCCGGGTGATGGTCGAAAAGATCGAGCCAGCGCTGGGGCGGGGGCGGGCCACCATTCTCCATGGCTATCCCGTGTCGGAGGCGGCCCTGGCGCGACCGAACGCCGGGGATACGCGCATTGCCGAGCGCTTCGAGCTCTATTGCTGCGGCGTCGAGCTCGCCAACGCCTTTGGCGAGCTGACCGATCCGGCCGAGCAGCGCCGCCGCTTCATCGCCGAGATGGACGAGAAGGAGCGCGTCTACGGCGAACGCTACCCGCTCGACGAGGATTTTCTCGCCGCATTGGCCATCATGCCGCAGGCGAGCGGCGGGGCGCTTGGCTTCGACCGATTGGTGATGCTGGCGACGGGTGCGGCCAGGATCGACGACGTGATCTGGGCGCCCGTGGCGACCTGACTTTGCCTCCAGGAGCTCCCGAAGAATTTGGCATCCGGAACGAACCCGGGCTATTGCCTTGAGATTGCCGTATCCGCCATTGCAGAAGCGGCAGTGGAACAATAGATGGTGCGGAGGCGTCCGCCCTCCCGGACAGCTTGACCAAACAGGACAAACCGCATGACCGATACGCTCGACGCAGCGAAACTGACCGACCGCGTCGCAGCCCTTGTCGAGGCGGCCAGGCGCGCCGGCGCGGACGCAGCCGATGCGGTCGCGGTGCGCGGCCGTTCGGCCGGCGTGTCTGTGCGGCTGGGCAAGGTCGAGGGCACCGAATCGTCGGAAAGCGAGGATGTCGCCTTGCGCGTCTTCGTCGGCCAGCGGGTGGCGAGCGTTTCCGCCACTGCCGCATCGGACCCGAAGGTGCTCGCCGAACGTGCCGTCGCCATGGCCAAAGTGTCGCCCGAGGATCCCTTTCAGGGTCTCGCCGATCCGACGCTGCTTGCCCGTAACCTGCGCGATCTCGATCTGTTCGACCCGACCGAGGTCTCGGCCGATCAGTTGAAGGAAGCAGCCCTTGCTGCGGAAGAAGCGGCGCTTGCCGTCAACGGCGTCACCAACTCGTCCGGCAGCAATGCCAGCGCCGGACTGGGCGGCCTGGTGCTTGCCACCTCGCACGGTTTTGTCGGCCAGTATGTCGCCTCGCGCTTCTCGCGCTCGACCAGCGTCATTGCCGGCGAGGGCACCGCGATGGAGCGCGATTACGAATTTTCCTCCCGCCAGCATTTTGCCGATCTCGATGCGCCTGAGGAGATCGGCCGCAAGGCCGGCGAGCGTGCCGTGCGCCGCCTCGGCGCCCGCAAGGCGGCGACCGGACCGGTGGACGTGGTGCTCGATCCGCGCGTCGCGCGCGGCATTGCCGGCCATCTCGCCGGCGCCATCAACGGCGCTGCGGTGGCGCGCAAGACCAGCTTTCTGCGCGACATGATGGGCAAGCAGGTCGCGTCCGCCGCGATCACCGTTACCGACGAGCCGCTCCGCCGCCGCGGCCAGGCCTCGCGTCCGTTCGACGGCGAAGGCGTCGAGGGCGAGAAGCTGTTGATGGTCGACAAGGGCGTGTTGAACCACTGGTTCCTGTCGACCTCCGCCGCGCGGGAACTGGGTCTCGTCACCAACGGCCGCGGCTCGCGCAGCGGCTCTTCCGTCTCGCCGTCCTCGACCAATCTCGCCATCGAACCTGGCGAACGCTCGCCCGAAGAACTGATCGCCGCGCTGAAGCGCGGCTTCTATGTCACCGAAGTCTTCGGCCAAGGCGTCGACACGGTGACCGGCGAATACAGCCGCGGCGCCTCCGGCTTCTGGATCGAGAATGGCGCGCTTGCCTATCCGGTGGCCGAGGTGACGATCGCCTCCAACCTCAAGACCATGTTCCTCAACATGGTGCCGGCAAGCGATCTCGACCGCAATTTCGGCACCGCCGCACCCACGCTGCTGATCGAAGGGATGACCCTTGCCGGCGCTTGATCAGCCTGTCTTGGCCGAAGCCCGTAAAGATCTCGCTCTGCTGCGCGACGCCGCCCGCGAGGCAGGCGCGATCGCCATGCGCTATTTCGGCAACAGCCCGCAAGTGTGGATGAAAGGCGGCACCTCGCCGGTCAGCGAGGCCGACCACGCGGCCGACAACTATCTGCGCGAGACCTTGCTCAAGGCGCGGCCGGATTACGGCTGGCTGTCGGAGGAGACCGCCGACGATCATGCGCGGCTTTCGGCGTGCCGCACTTTCGTCGTCGACCCGATCGACGGCACGCGCGGCTTTCTCGACGGCCTGCATTCCTGGTGCGTCAGTGTCGCCGTGGTCGAGGACGGCCGCTCGCTCGCCGGCGTGCTCGAATGCCCGGCCAAGCAGGAGACCTACTGGGCGATGCCCGGCGAGGGTGCCTTCCTCAATGGCAAGCGCATCCGTGTGCGCCCGCTTGGCGACACGGTCGACATCGGCGGGCCAAAGCCGCTGATCGACCTGATGCCCGAGGCCTGGCAAGGCCGGATCCGGCGCGCGGCCTACATCCCCTCGCTCGCCTACCGGCTGGCGATGATCGCCGCCGGCAAGCTCGACGCGACCTTCGTCAAGCCAAATGCGCATGATTGGGACATCGCCGCCGCCGACCTGATCCTCGTCGAAGCCGGCGGCGCCTTGCTCGACCGCGGCGGACAGCCGCCGCGTTATGCCGGCAGTGTGATCAACCACGGCGCGCTCGCCGCCGGCAGCGGCGAACTGCTGGACATCCTGGCTGGCGTCATTGCCGGATCTGACGAAGGGTGAGCGGGCCCACAGTTCCAAAGCCGGCTGCTTTGGTCTAAACGTTTCACAAAACTCATGAATCTGCGAAGGATCGGCATGGCCGTGGAAGACGGAAAGAAGCAGCTTTTGCACCTCGTGTTCGGGGGCGAGCTGAAAAAGCTGGGTGGAACCGAGTTTCGTGACCTGGATGCGCTCGACATCGTCGGCATCTACCCCGACTATCAATCGGCGCACGCCGCTTGGAAGGCGAAAGCGCAGGCCAGCGTCGACAATGCCCATATGCGCTATTTCGTCGTCCACCTGCACCGGTTGCTCGATCCGGAATCGAAGGCTGCCGGTTGACGCCGATGGAGCATGAAGCGGTGAAGCGCGCGGCCACCAGTCCCGCCGCCAGGCGTGGCGGAACGCGCAACTTGTGGCGGCGCATCCGCGAGCCGCTCGCGCAGTCGGGCTTCGTCAAGAATTTCATCGCCAGCCTGTTCGCCTGGTTCGTGCGCCTGATTCGCATCACAAGCCCGTTGGTCGAAGGCTCTGCCAAATTTGCCGGCGGCGCCTATGCGCATCTCCAGCCCGGCATCATCGCGCTCTGGCATGGCCAGCATCTGTTAACCCCCGCCTTTTATCCTAAGGAGCGGCCGCTGGTCGCCATGGTCTCGCGCAGTGCCGATGCCGAGCTCAATGCGCTGATGCTGGAGAAATTCGGCATCGAGGCAGTGCGCGGCTCCGGCGGCCGCGACAATTCGAGGCATCTCGACAAGGGTGGTGCCAAAGCATTGATTGCGCTGAAGAAATCGCTTGTCGCGGGCAAGAACGTTGCCATGATCGCCGACATCCCGCATGGCACGCCGCGCGATGCCGGGCTGGGCATCGTGCTTCTGGCAAAGCTTTCCGGCCGGCCGATCTTGCCCACGGCGATCACCACCAGCCGCCGCAAGGTGCTGGAAAAAAGCTGGGACAAGACCACCATCAACCTGCCGTTCGGCCGCTCCGCGATCGTCATCGGAACGCCCGTCTATGTGCCGGCCGATGCCGATGACGCAGAGATGGAACGCAAGCGCCAGGAGGTCACCGCCTCGCTCAATGCCGCGACAGAAGAGGCCTACGGCCTCGTGGACGGCCACAAATGAGCGAGCGCTGGGCGCGCGCCGCCCTCACGGCTTACCGCTATGCGGGCGCCGTCGCATATCCGCTGATCGGGCCTTATGTCGCCTGGCGCGCCTCGCGCGGCAAGGAGGATCGCATCCGCCGCCGCGAGCGCTACGGCGTTGCGGGCCGGCCGCGTCCGGAGGGGCCGGTGATCTGGATCCACGCCGCCAGCGTCGGCGAGACGATCGCCGTCGTGCCACTGGTCGAAAGCATCCTCGACTATGGCGTCAACGTCGTTCTGACCACCGGCACCGTCACCTCGGCCAAAGTTGCCGACGAGCGGCTCGGCGAGCGAATCATCCACCAATATGTGCCGCTCGACCTGAAGCCGGCGGTCAGCCGTTTCCTCAACCACTGGCAGCCCGAACTGGCGATCATCGCCGAATCGGAAATCTGGCCGATGACCATTCTCGAGCTCGGCGCCCGCAACGTGCCGCAGGTGCTGGTCAATGGCCGGCTTTCGGACCGCTCCTTCATCTCTTGGAAGAAGCGCGCCAGCGTCGCCGAGGCGCTGTTCGAGAATCTCGCCCATGTCGTTGCCCAGTCGGATGTCGACGGCGAGCGTTTCCGCACGCTCGGCGCCCGGCCGGTCACCGTCTCCGGCAATCTCAAGGTGGACACCAATCCGCCGCCGGCGGATGAGCGCACGCTCGCCACCTTGCGGAGGCAGATCGGTCTGCGCCCGACCTGGGCGGCGATCTCCACGCATGACGGCGAGGAGGTTGTCGCGGCGGAAGTCCATGCCAGCCTGCACAAGCGCCATCACGGCCTGCTGACCATCGTCGTGCCGCGCCACCCTGATCGCGCCGATGCGCTCGCCGCGCAGATTTCCGGCATGGGGCTGAACGTCGCGCGGCGCAGCAAGGGCGACCGCATCTCGCCAGACACCGATATCCTGCTCGGCGACACGATCGGCGAGATGGGCCTCTATCTCAGGCTGACCGAGATTGCCTTTGTCGGCCGCTCGCTGACATCCGAGGGCGGCCAGAATCCGCTCGAACCGGCAATGCTCGATACCGCGGTGCTGGCCGGCCGCAACGTGCAGAATTTCCGCGAGGCCTATCAGCGCCTGCTCGACAGCGGCGGCGCCAAGCTGGTGCGCGACCGCGACATGCTGATTGGCGCCGTCAATTTCCTGCTGACCAACGAGGCGGCGCGCCACGAGATGATGGCGGCAGGCGCCGCGACCGTCGACGAAATGCGCGGCGCGCTGGCGCGCACGCTGAAATCGCTCGAGCCCTACATCCAGCCGCTGGTCGTCAAGGCGCGCCTGAAAGGCGCCAACGGGCGCTAGGTCGTGGGTTGGCGATCATGACCAGCGAAGCGCCGCCCTTCTGGTGGGAGAAGCCCGACTGGCGTGTGCTGGCGCTGTCGCCGCTGTCGGCGGTTTACGGGCTGGTCGCCGGCCGCCGCATGCGGCACGCGCCGCGCGAAAAAGTCGAGGCGCCGGTTCTGTGCGTCGGCAATCTCACCGTCGGCGGCAGCGGCAAGACGCCTGTTGCCATCGCCCTGGCCAAACAGGCAAAGCGCATGCGGCTCACGCCCGGCTTCCTGTCGCGCGGCCACGGCGGCTCCTTCGCCAAGCCGCACGTCGTCGATGCGCATCACGATGCCGCCAGGCATGTCGGCGACGAGCCGCTGCTGCTTGCCGAACATGCGCCGGTGGCGGTGACGGCCGACCGCGCCGCCGGCGCAAAACTGCTGATCGAAAAGCATGGCTGCGATTTCCTGATCATGGATGACGGCTTTCAGTCCGCGCGCATCCATATCGATTACGCGCTGGTTGTCGTCGACGCGCGCTACGGCATCGGCAACGGCCGCGTCATTCCGGGCGGGCCGCTCAGGGCCAAGGTCGTCGACCAGCTGGTCTTCACCAGCGGGCTTTTGAAGATGGGTGAGGGGACCGCCGCCGATCCGGTGGTGCGCCAGGCGGCGCGCGCCGGCCGGCCGATCTTTCTGGCGCATGCCGAGCCAGCCGACCGCGCCCGCTTTGCCGGCGGCCGCTTCCTCGCCTTTGCAGGCATCGGTCATCCGGAAAAATTCTTCGACACGGTGCGCGCGGCCGGCGGCGAGGTTGTGGTATCGCGCGCCTTTCCGGACCATCATTTCTATGCAAACGACGAACTCGCCGATCTGGCGGCGTTGGCCGGGCGCGAAGGGCTGCGCCTCGTCAGCACGGCCAAGGACGCCGCGCGCCTGCGCCACGGCACCACGCCAGCCGGCTTCTTTGATCAGCTCGACGTGCTCGAGATCGACGCGGTCTTTGACCTCGACCACGTGCCGGAACGCATCATCGGCGAAACGCTGGATGCGTGGCGGCTGCGGAAGTTAAGGGGTTAAGCGGCGTCAGCCCCGCTTGCGCAATTCCGGATGCGTCTCGATCTCGCGCCGCAGCGACGCTGCGGCGTTCACGTAAGGCTCCTGCCGGGCGACGCTCCAATATTTGAGCTCGTCCAGCGCAATGCTCTCGCCGGTCACCGCGCAGCGCACGAACGAGCCGGGGCTGGTGACCTGGAAATCGCCGTCGAGATAGCGGATGCGCGCTTCCTTGCCGCCGGGGCCTTCAAAACGGTTCATCATGAAATGACGCTTGGGTTCATCCAGGTTCAATCGCCATAAATCTTGGGCGCGGTCAAGCTTGACGCAATGCTCGTGTATTATGGCTGGAATGGACAATGGTTCCGGAAACCCGGCATGGAAATCGCCTCAACCCGCCTGAATTCGCTGCTCAGCGAAGCGCTGACCCCGCAGCCGGTGCCGGCGGCCAAGGCCGACGCGGCCACAACCACGCTGATCAAGGCGCTTATCCAGCCGCCGGCGCCGTCGACGGTGCAATCGGCGCAGTTTGCCGCGCAGGCGCTGGAAGCATCGTTGCAACGGCCGGCCGCCCAACTGCCGCAGCGCCTGTCTTCCGGCGAGATCGAGGACGCTTACCGCGCCATCATGGAAGCGGACGCAGGCATGGACGATGCGCCGGGAAGGGCTCCGCGGGGCAACCAGGCAGCGGAGTCCGTTCAGCCTCGGCGCGGCCAGGCTCAGCCGGCCGTCGCCGACAGCGCGGCCAGGGTCACGGCAGCCCCGCCGCCATCGTCGTTTTCGCCCGCACTCGCTGCCCCTTCAGTGCTGGTTGCCGCCAATTCCAATGCGGCGCTGCGCGGCGGCACCGCGGCCCCGCGCGGTCATGCGCCGCGCTCCAAGCCCTCCCAACCGCTGTGGATGATTTCGGTCGTGACGGCGTTGATCTCGGCCACGGTCGCCACAATCGTCGTGCTGCTGCTTCGCTGACGAGTTTTACTCTTCGTCCAGCAGGAAGGTCTCCAGCTTTTCCGGCGCCAGTCCGGCCTGTTCCGCAATCCGCCTGGCAAGATCGACGGCGGCGGCGCGCGGACGGCCGACCGGCCGGTCCAGCCAGTAGGAGACCGGATTGAGCGCGACGCGCTGGTCGACGGCGACGATGCGGCCCGACTTCATCTGGTCCTGCGTCAGCGGCGGCCGCGCCAGTGCAATGCCAAGTCCATGCGCGGCCGCGTCGAGCACCAGATTGTAGTCCTCGAAGCGCCGGTCCTGCGGGCGCGGGCGGTAGTCGATATCCTGCGCCGCGAGCCAGGCGCGCCAGCCGGATGCGTCGGAATCGTTGATCAGCGGGAATTTGAGCAGCCGGGCAGGGTCGCCGTGGCCGATCTCCTTGGCCAGATCCGGCGATGCGATCGGAAAGATATGCTCCTCGAACAGCTGCACCGAGACCCGGCCCGGAATGCGGCCGCGGCCGCAGCGCACCGACAGGTCGATGCCTTCGTCGGCGAGGTCGGCCTGGCGGTTGTCGACATCGAGCACGATGCGCAGCCGGGTCGGACTGTTTTCGAGCGCCGCCATGCGCGGCATCAGCCACAGGCCGCTGACCGAGGGGATCGAGGCCAGCCGCACCACGGCTGTGCCGCGCGGCTCGACCCAGCGGTCCGAATTGACCGAGATCAGCGCGAATGCCTCGGTGGTCCTCAGATGCAGCCTGTTGCCCTCGTTGGTCAGCGTCACGCCGCGCGCATTGCGCTCGAACACTTTCAGGCCAAGCCAGTCCTCCAGCTTGGCGATCTGCCGGCTGACAGCGCCATGGGTGAGGTTGAGCTTCTCGGCCGCGGCCGAGAAGCTGCCGGTTCGTGCCGCCGCATCGAAGGCACGCAAGGTTTCGAGCGGCAATATCTGGTCAGAGCTGTGATCCATGTTCACAGCTGACCCTCGAATTGGTCGTTTGTCAATCGGCTGGCAATGGCGTTTTCTCCATTCATGGCATCGAAAGGCGAGGAAACGGCGATGAGCGCTTACACCGGCACGTTGAATGAGACACAGCGCATGGACACCACGGCGGCCATCGCGGTGGCACTGACGGTGATCGGCTGGGCCTCGGCCTTTCCGGCGATCCGCGCCGGACTTGCGGCCTTCCAGCCGCTGGAATTAGGGGCGCTGCGCTTTGCCATCGCGGCGGTTCCCGCGGCGGTCTTCCTCGCCGTCAAGCGCCCCGCGCTGCCCCGGATCGGCGAGATCTGGCGCTTCGTCTTCGGCGGCGCCGTCTTCGTCGCGCTCTATACGGCGATGCTCAATTTCGGCGAGCTGACCGTCTCGGCCGGTGCAGCCGGCTTCATCATCAATGTCAGCCCGATCTTCACCGCCATCATGGCCATGGCGCTGCTCGGCGAGCGCTTTTCCGGCATGGCCTGGGCCGGCACGGCGATCTCGTTCACCGGCATCGGCGTCATTGCGGTGGCCGACGGGCACGGCCTGCATTTCAATGCCGGCGCGCTGCTGGTGCTGGGCTCGGCATTGTGCTCGGCCGTCAACACCATTGTCCAGAAGCCGCTCTTTGCCCGCCATCATCCGCTCACCATTTCCGCCTCCAACATGGTGCTCGGCGCGCTCTGCCTGTCGCCTTTCCTGCCGGCAGCCTTCGGGCAGGCGGCGGTCGCCGACACCGCCGGTCTCGGCGCCGTCATCTATCTCGGCATCGTGCCCAGCCTGATCGCCTATGCTGCCTGGGCGACGGCGCTGTCGCGTCTGCCGGCGGCGCGCGCCTCGAACTTCCTCTATCTGGTCTCGCCGATGTCGGCCCTGATCGGCTTCTTCTGGCTGGGCGAAGTGCCGAGCCTGCTCGGCATCCTCGGCGGCGCGCTGGCGCTGGGTGGCGTGATCGTGGTGAATTTGAAGCGGTGAGGACTAGGGAGCTTGACTGATGCCGGCACGTTAAGGCTCACTTGACTCAAGGAACCGATCCCGCAGCAAGTTTGAGATGCCTAAGACATTTTTTCGCGATGCGTCCACGTTTCGTCCGATCGCGGTTGGCTACGGCAGCTGTATTGCGACCGACCGCATCACGGTGGATGGTGCACAAGTAGGCTATCTCTATCGCGAAATGCCTAATGGTCCGGATGATAGTGGCTGGCGCTTTTTTGCAGGCGATGAGCCCAAAGAGTATGTCGAGAACCCCAGCAATCTCGGATTGTATGACGTTAATACGATTGCAAATTACGATGTGCTCATAGCCTCCTGTTTAGAGGCCCCTCCCGGAAGCGCGTTCTCAAGATTTGCCGGGAAGTTCATTCCTGAAAAGTTGGAACCGCCAACAGACCGCTTGTAACACCCTGCGGAACTCTGCCGTCGCATTGTCATCATCCGCGAAGTCGTATTGCGATGACGGCGGAAATCGAATCGCCTGCCGTTAAATTGCATTTGCGCCGGACATCGTCCTTGAGGGGCAATAGATAGCTTCCGTCCTTGGGGAACAGGGATGTGCGGAACCCGACGCCATCAATCGTTGCCTCGACAGGTATCACCCCCCACCCATATGTCGCGAGCTTCGCTACCTGCTTGATCTCCTCGCCATAGTGCGCGGGTATTGGCGCAAAGAAGTATGGTGACGGGCCTCTCCAATGGATCACTTCGGCGTCGAACCGGAACTGAACTATCGAGCCTGTCTTGCCGCTCACGGACTCACCGCCTTCCGAACAGCCTTTCGATGTCGGCGAGCTTGAGCTCGATATAGGTCGGGCGGCCATGGTTGCAGGTGCCGGAGCCGGGCGTCGCTTCCATCTGGCGCAAAAGCGCATTCATCTCCTCGGCCTTGAGCAGGCGGCCGGAGCGCACTGAGCCATGACAGGCCATGGTGGCGGCGATTTTGTCCAGGCGTTCCTCAAGCGTCTCGACCGTGTCGTTGTCGGCGATCTCGTCGGCAAGGTCGCGCACCAGCTGCTGGACATTGGTCTCGCCCAGCATCGACGGCGTCTCGCGCACGGCCACCGCGCCCGGGCCGAAACGCTCCAGCCCGAGCCCGAATTTGGCCAGCGTTTCGGAATGCAGCGCCAGCCGTTCGGCGTCCTCCTCGGGCAGATCGACGATTTCCGGCAGCAGCAGCATCTGCGAGGGAACCGCGCGCGAGTGCAGCGCATTTTTCAGCGCCTCGTAGACCAGCCGCTCATGCGCGGCGTGCTGGTCGACGATGATCAGCGAATCCCTGGTCTGGGCGACGATGTAGTTCTCATGCACCTGCGCGCGCGCCGCGCCCAAAGTCATGCCGAGCAGCGCCTCAGCCGCCACGCTCTCGCCGGCGCGCGCATCGGCACTGGCCAGCGGCCCGGTGTCGAACGCCGCCTGATCGTTTTCGCCAAAACCGTTTCCGTGCGATCGTGCCTCGCCCATGTCGAGCGGCCGCTGCGGCGAGCGCAACGGATCGAAACCGGCAAAGCCCGACGCGCGATAGGCCGCTTCATAGCTGCGGTGGCCATTGGCCGGACCGCCATGCCCGAAAGGCGCCGCACCCGGCCGGAACGCCGCCATCATGCCGGCCGCACCCGTGGTCGCGGCGCGAATGCCGGCGCCCGCCAGCGCCTCGCGGATGGCGCCGACGATCAGTCCGCGCACCAGGCCCGGATCGCGAAAGCGCACATCGGCCTTGGCCGGATGGACATTGACATCGACAATTGCCGGATCGAGCGACACGAACAGCACCGTTACCGCATGCCGGTCGCGCGGCAAGACATCGGCAAAGGCGCCGCGGATGGCGCCGGCGATCAGCTTGTCGCGCACCGGGCGGCCGTTGACATAGGCATATTGTTGCAGCGCGTTGGCGCGCGTGTAGGACGGGATCGAGACATGGCCTGAAAGATGCACGCCATCGCGCATTGCATCGATGGCGATCGCATTGTCGGGAAATTCCGCGCCCATCACTTGCGCGACGCGGGCAAGCCGGCCTTCCGGCGTGTCACCAGTCGCCGGCAATTCCAGGGTCGAACGGTCGGAGCCGGCCAGCGTGAAGCGCACGGCCGGGAAGGCGATGGCGATGCGCTTCACCACATCGCTGGTCGCCGAGCTTTCGGCGCGCTCGCCCTTCATGAATTTCAGCCGCGCCGGCGTGGCGAAGAACAGGTCGCGCACCTCGACCGTGGTGCCGCGATTGGCCGCCGCCGGCTTGACGGGCAGCACGCGTCCGCCCTCGATGCCGATCTCGGCGGCGCCGTCGCCTGCCGCCGTGCGCGAGCGGATCGACAGCCGCGCGACAGAACCGATCGAGGGCAGGGCCTCACCGCGGAAGCCGAGCGAGCGGATGTCGTTGATGTCGTCGGCAAGTTTGGAGGTGCAATGGCGCGCAATCGCCAGCGCCAACTCCTTTTCCGCAATGCCCGAGCCATCGTCGGTGACGCGGATAAGGTTCAGCCCGCCGCCGGCAGTGACGATCTCGACCTTGCTGGCGCCGGCATCGAGCGCGTTCTCGACCAGCTCCTTGACCACGCTCGCCGGACGCTCGATGACCTCGCCGGCGGCGATCTGGTTGATCATCGTTTCGGAAAGCTGGCGGATGGGCATAAGGCGAGTATAGGCGGATTCGTTGGTCGCAGGGGAGGGGATACTTCACGCCTGCGCCACCAGCCAGTCTCTCACTTTGCGGGCATTGCCGCTGAGCTCACGGTTCTTCGGCCAGATGACATAAAAGCCGATGCCGGTCCTCATCACATGATCGGTCACTGGCACCAGCAGCCCGGATGCCACCAGCCGCTCGACCAGATGCCGCCAGCCGAGCGAGATGCCTTGGCCCTCCATCACCGCCTGGATCACCAGCGCATAGTCGTTGATGCGCAAGCCGCGTTCGGCATTGCGCAGACTGGTTCCGGCGGACGCGAACCATTCGTCCCAGTTCGGGGCCTCGCGATAGGGCTCCTCCAGATGGATGAGCCGGTGCGTTGCCAGTTCCTCGACGGTCTTCGGCCGGCCGAATTTGGCGAGGTAACTAGGGCCAGCGACCGGGAAAATCTCTTCGTCGGAGAGCGATAGCGAGTGATAGTCCGGCCATTCGCGCGGCACGCCGCCGCGCACGGCGAGCGGAATGCCCTCGGCGATGATGTCGAGGTCGCGGTCGGCGGTCTGGATGCGCAGATCGACGCCCGGCAGTTCGTCGCGGAACTGCTGCAGGCGCGGCATCATCCAGAACGAACCGAAGGCGGTCGAGGCGGCGAGCGTCACATGGCCGCCGGTAGCCTGCAGGCGCAGGTCTTCGGCCGACTTGCGGATATGCGAGAGGCCCAGCGAAACATCGGCGTGAAAGCGCTCGCCTGCCTCCGTCAGAAGCACCTGTCGATGGCGGCGCTGAAAGAGCTGGGCGCCAAGCTTTTCCTCCAGGCCGCGCACCGCGTAGGACACCGCAGCCTGCGTCATGCCGAGCTCGCGTCCGGCTGCGGTGAAGCTCGAAAGCCGACCCGCCGCCTCGAAGACGACCAGGCTGCCGGCGGAGGGGAGGAGGTGACGCAAGCTTCGCATAAGTGTAGCTTATACAAGCGATCAGGATTTTCCAGCGTCACAGTCATATTTCGTCCCGCTAACTTGGCTGAACCAAAGAATTGGAGCCTCCATGAACGCACCGGCCGCTGAACTGACTGAACCCACCCACCGCCGTGGCGGTGGCCGGCTCGGCCGCAAGGCGCTTCGCAGCGCACCGATTGCCTCCTTTCCGACCCTGGTTCGCCGGATCCCGGTCTATCAGATGGTCCCGGACGAAGCGGTGGAACTGATCCACCAGGAGTCGCTCGCAATCCTCGAAGAGGTGGGCTGCGAGTTCCGCGACGACGAGGCGATCGAACTCTGGAAGAAGGCCGGCGCCGATGTCTCGGAGACGCGCGTCCGCATCGACCGCGCGCTCCTGATGGAACTCGTCTCGAAAGTGCCGCCGGAATTCACGCTCAATGCGCGCAATCCCGAGCGCACGGTGCGCGTCGGCGGCAACAACTCCATCTTCGTGCCGATGTATGGCGCGCCCTATGTGCGCGATCTCGATAACAAGCGCCGCTACGGCACGCTCGCCGACCTCAACAACTTCCACAAGCTCGCCTACATGGCGCCGGCGCTGCACTCATCGAGCTCGATCATCTGCGAGCCGATGGAAATCCCGGTGCCGAAGCGGCACCTCCACATCATCCATTCGGCGCTGAAGCATTCCGACAAGCCGTTCATGGGCATCGTTACCTCGAAGGAGCGGGCCGAGGACACAATGGCGATGGCCGCAATAGTCTTCGGCGAGGCGTTCGTCCGCGATAATCCCGTGCTGGTGTCGATCACCAACTGCAATTCGCCGCTGGTGTGGGACGCCACGATGCTCGACGCCATGAAGGTCTATGCGCGTCACAACCAGCCGCTGATCCTGGCGCCCTTCGCGCTGTGCGGCGCCTCGACCTCGGCGTCCGCCGTCGGCGCGGTGGCGCAAGTCAATGCCGAAGCGCTGGCCGGCGTTGCCTTCACGCAGCTCGTGCGTCCGGGTTCGCCGCAGATCTACGGCCAGTTCATGGTCACTGTCGACATGAAGACCGGCGCGCCGATGGGCGGTACGCCGGAGGCCGCCCAGATGATGTATCTGATGGGCGCGCTGGCGCGGAAATACAAACTGCCGTGGCGCACCTCCGGCTTCCATGTCGGCTCGAAGCTGAACGACGCCCAGGCCGGCTACGAGGCCAACATGCTGATGCATGCCGCCATCCTCGCCGGCGCCAATTACATCTGGCATTCGGCCGGATGGCTCGAAGCTGGTCTTGCCTGCGGCTATTCGAAATTCGCCACCGACTGCGAGCAGTTGGTCGGCTGGTATAAATATGCCGGCGGGCTGCCGTTCGACGATTTCAAGGAGGCCATGGCGGCGATCCGTGAGGTAGGGCCGCAGGGCCATTTCCTCGGCACGCAGCACACGCTCGAACATTTCGAGCGGGCCTTCTTCATGCCGAGCATCATGGACTTCAATTCGTTCGAGCAGTGGAGCGCCGAAGGGGCAAAGGACCACGACACCCGCGGCCGCGAGAAAGCGCGCAACATGCTGGCCGACTATGAGGAGCCAAAACTCGACGAGGGCATCGCCGAGGGTCTCGCGGATTTGATCGCGCAGCGCGAGGAGAAACTACCGGACAGCGTCAGTTGATCCCGATTGCCATCATGACTGACAGTATCCCAGGCCCATTCACCGCGCGTCTGGCCGTTTCCCAGATGTTTCTGAAGCGCTTGGCAGGCGTTCATGATGTGATCGTAGACCAGCTTGGCGGCGCCTTCAGCATCGCCGGCGCGGCAAGCGGCCAGGATTGCGCGATGTTGTCGATCAGCAAGCTCATGACCGTCCGAAATCGCCAGACAAGCGGCTCTGAGTAGTCCGAATGCGAAGCACGAAAGTCATCCATGTCGTTTCCTGCCACGCCGAGGGCGAGGTCGGGGATGTGATTGTCGGCGGTGTTTCTCCTCCGCCCGGTGAGACCGTCTGGGATCAGCGCAAATGGATCGCGCAGGACAACGAGCTTCGTAACTTCCTTCTCAACGAACCGCGCGGCGGTGTTTTCCGGCACGTCAATCTTCTGATCCCTCCCAAGCATCCGGACGCGCAGATGGCCTGGATCATAATGGAGCCGGAGGATACGCCGCCAATGTCCGGCTCAAATTCGATCTGCGTGTCGACGGTGATTCTGGATACCGGGATCATTCCCATGCGGGAGCCGGTGACCGAATTGGTGCTCGAGGCTCCCGGCGGCCTGGTGCGCGTGCGGGCCGACTGCGCCGGGGGGAAAGCCCAGCGCATCACGATCGAGAACGTGCCGTCTTTCGCCAGCAAGCTCGGCGTGCCGCTTGAGGTCGATGGCCTCGGTACCATTACGGTCGATACGGCCTATGGGGGTGACAGTTTCGTCGTCGTTGACGCACCTGCGCTTGGCCTTGCCCTGGAAACCGACGAAGCCCGTGATCTCGCTGAACTTGGGGTGCGCGTCACCGATGCGGCCAATGAGCAGATGGCATTCTTTCACCCCGATCGCCCTGATTGGCGCCACCATTCGTTCTGTCTCTTCGCGGGCGCAATCGCCCGTGATGGTAACCGCCTCCTCGCGAAATCCGTTGTTTCCATAAAGCCTGGCAAGCTCGACCGGTCACCGACCGGAACCGCTGTATCGGCTCGCATGGCGATCCTGCATGCGAAGGGTGAAATGGCGGTGGAGGATTGTTTTACCGGTGTATCGATCATCGGGTCGGAGTTTCACGGCAAGATCCTGGGCACCACGAATGTCGCCGACACGCCCGCCATACGCCCTCAGATCAGTGGCCGCGGCTGGATCACCGGCATCCATCAGCACATGCTGGACCCCGAGGATCCTTGGCCGGCCGGCTATCGCGTGGCGGACACCTGGCCGATGAAGCGCGCAAAACCGTGAAGGCGATTGTCCGCCTTCGTAACCTGGGAGGAAAAAAATGACACTCTACAGAAGCAATGGTGATCGCGTTCCAGCCGCCATCGAGGCGATGGCGCAAGAGACGCGCGCGGGGCGGATGGACCGGCGCGAGTTCCTGGCGCTGGCAAGCGCCTTCGGCGCTTCGACGGCCGCCGCCTATGGAATGATCGGCCTTGCCGTGCCGCAGCCGGCGTTGGCGCAGGAGCCGAAGAAGGGCGGCACACTGCATGTCTCGATGTCGGTAAAGGCGCAGAAGGATCCGCGCACTTATGACTGGGTGGAGATGGCGAACGTAACCCGCACCTGGCTGGAGCCACTTGTCCGCTACACGCGCCAGTTCACCTTCGAGCCTGTCCTGCTCGAAAGCTGGGATATCAATGACGACGCCACCGAATATGTGCTGCATCTGCGCAAGGGCATCACCTGGAACAATGGCGATACCTTTAACGCCGATGATGTGGTCTTCAACGTCACACGCTGGTGCGAGAAGAATGCTGCCGGCAATTCCATGGCCGCGCGCGTCGGCGCGCTGATCGACGCCAAAACCGGCAAAGCCAGGGATGGCGCCATCACCAAGGTTGACGACAACACGGTCAGACTGAAGCTCAGCGAACCCGACATCTCGCTGATCCCGAACTTCACCGACTATCCGGCGCTGGTCGTCCACCGCAATTTCGATGCCGACGGCGCCGATCCGATCAAGAAGCCGATCGGCACCGGACCTTTCGAGCTGGTGTCCTACGCGGTCGGCACCAAGGCCGTCGTCAAGCGCCGCGAGAACGGCAAGTGGTGGGGCGGCGAGGCGCCGCTCGACGGCGTCGAATTCATCGACTACGGCACCGACTTCAACGCTTCGGTGAATGCGTTCGATTCCGGCGAGATCGACCTCAATTTCGAGACGCCTTCCGACTTCATCGACATCCTCGATAAGATGGGCCTGGTGAAATCCGAGGTCGCGACCGCGACCACGCTGGTTGCCAGAACCAACATCACCCATAAGCCTTATGACAACCAGAAGGTGCGCAACGCGCTGCAGATGGCCGTCGACAACAATGCGGTGCTTCAACTCGGCTATAACGGGCGCGGCACGGTCGGTGAAAACCACCATGTCAGCCCGATCCATCCGGAATACTATCCGCTGCCCAAGAAGACCCGCGACGCCGCCGGCGCCAAGAAGTTGATGGCAGATGCCGGTCAGGCCGACTTCGAGCACGAGCTGATCACCGTCGAGGACGATTGGCAAAAGGCCACCGGCGACGCGATTGCCGGCCAGCTGCGCGAGGCCGGCATCAAGGTGAAGCGGACCGTGCTGCCGGGTTCGACCTTCTGGAACGACTGGACGAAATACCCCTACTCGATGACCATCTGGTACATGCGTCCGCTCGGGGTGCAGGTGCTGGCGCTCGGCTACCGCACCGGCGAGGCCTGGAATGAGACGGCGTATTCAAACCCGGAGTTCGACGCCAAGCTCAAGCAGGCGCTGTCGCTGATCGACGTCGCCAAGCGCAAGGAGGTGATGAAGGATGTCGAGCAGATCCTGCAGGATTCTGGCGTCATCATTCAGCCGTTCTGGCAGAAGCTCTACAGCCACATGAACAAGAAGGTGAAGAATTACGGAGTCCATCAGACCTTCGAGATGGATCTCCAGAACGTCTGGCTCGACGCCTAACTCCAAGGTTTGGCAGCCCGGCTGCGCCGGCACCCTTTCAGAGGTGCCGGCGATGCTTGTCAAAAAAGACGCAGCGAAGCCGATGTCCGACTGCGAATTAATTTCTGTCGAAAGAGAGCGTATGTCTGACCGGGTCTTCAAGCGTCTGTTCGAGCCGGCGACATTGCGCGGCAAGACATTGCGCAACAGGATCGTATTCGGGGCCCATACCGCAAACATGGCCGAGGATGGGGTCCCGACCGAACGCCATGTCGGCTACTACGCCGAGCGCGCAATCGGCGGCGCGGCCATGATCGTGGTCGAGCCGATGCCCGTGCATCAGGCCGCGGTGCTGACGCGCGGCAATTTTCGCCCCTCCGACGACAGCGTCATTCCACATTTTCGCAAGGTGACGGAAGCCATCCGCGGCAATGGCGCCGTCGCCATTCAGCAGCTCTACCATGTCGGCCAGCACGCGGACGCCGATAACTCGTTCCATGCCGGCTGGTCGCCTTCCGGCTTGCCGAGCTATCACGACTCCGACGGTTCGCACCGCATGTCCGGTCGCCAGATCGAGGAAACGATCGACGGCTTCGTCCAGGCAGCGCGCCGCTGCCGCGAGGCTGGGTTCGACGGCGTCGAGGTCTGGGCCGCGTACCATTCGATGCTCGACCAGTTCTGGACGCCCTGGTCGAACCGCCGGGACGACCGGTGGGGCGGCAGCCTTGAAAACCGTACCCGCATGAGCCGCGAGGTGATGACGCGCATCCGCAGGGAATGCGGCGAGGATTTCATCGTCGGTCTTGCGGTCACCGACGAACCGGACGTCGAGGTGGCGCTGCAGCGCGAGGCATTGGCCGAGATCGTCGACCTCCACGACCGCGACGCCTTGATGGACTACGTCACCTGCGGGACGGGTTCCTATTTCGATTTCTACAAGATCATGCCGACCTTCCTTTATCCGGACAAGCTCGGCACGGACCTTGCGGCGGTGCTCAAATCGACAGTGAGCCATGCGTTGGTCACCGCCGAGAGCCACATCCGCACCCCGGAAAATGCCGAGAGCGTGCTGAGCGAAGGCCGTGCCGACCTCGTTTCAATCGTGCGCGGGCAGATCGCCGATCCGCATCTCGCCGCAAAGGCCGCCGCCGGACGGCACCAGGACATCCGCGGCTGCCTGTCCTGCAACCAGATGTGCTGGGGCCGGCGCAGCCGCGACTACTGGATCAGCTGCGTCATCAATCCGTCGGCGGGCCGGGAATGGGAGTGGGGAGGCGACCGCTTCACTCCGGCCGCCAGGCCGAAACACGTCTTTGTCGTCGGCGGCGGGCCGGCCGGTCTCGAAGCGGCGCGCGTGGCGGCCGAGCGCGGTCACCGTGTCACGCTGGCCGAGGCCTCGGACCGCCTCGGCGGCCAATTCCGGCTGGCCGGCCTGCAGCCGCGCCGGGCGCAAATCCTCGACCTCATCGATTGGTACCAACGGCAACTGAGCCAGCTTCAGGTCGACGTGCGCTACGGCCAGCATGTCGAGGTGGAGGATGTAGAGCGCGAAGGCGCAGACCACGTCATCATCGCGACCGGCTCCCTGCCTCAAGATGGTGCCTTCCAGCGGGCGCTGCCGCAGTGGGAGAGCATTCCGGGCGGAGGTGCCGTTCTTTCCGCCGAAGCTGTGATGGCCAGAGAAGCAAGACCGGGAAAAAACGTCATCGTCCTGGACGACGGCGGCAATTGGAAAGGCTGCGGCACCGCCTGGAAACTCGCCGAGGACGGGCACCACGTGACGATCGTGACGCCTGACGCCTTGGTCGGCAAGGAACTGCAGCGAATGGCGGTCGATGCGCCGCTGCGCCGGGCGCTTGCCTCGCTGAAGGTCAAATTTGTGACCGAAAGCGCCATCGTGCATTGGGATGGCAAGGTGGCCAGAGTCGCTTCGCTGCTCGACGGAACCGAGCAGGAGATCGAGGCCGACGCACTGGTCTTCGCTGCCACCAGCATGGCGCAAGACAGCCTGTCCATCGAGCTCGAAAGGCGCGGCATTGCGCATATTTCCATCGGCGACTGCACCGCCTCCAGGCAGGCGGCCTTCGCCATTCATGACGGGCGCAAGGTGGCGCTTGGTCTTTGACGCGAAAGCGGACCAGGCAGGACATGAACGGGGCTGATTGCTGAATGCGTATCGAAACAATCAAGGTCTATCAGCTGCTTCTGCCCGTCAAAGGCGGGGCCTACCGGATGGCCAGCGATACCGTGCAGGATCTGGACTCAACGCTTGTTGAAGTGACCACCGAGGACGGACTGTCGGGCTGGGGCGAGACTTGCCCGATCGGCCCTGTCTATCAGCCCCAACATGCTCTTGGCGCCAGAGCCGCAATTGCCGAGATGGCACCTGGACTCGTCGGCGAGGACACAGGGTCCATGCGCCGCCTCGCCAAAAAAATGGACGAGCGGCTGAACGGCCACAACTATGCCAAGGCGGCATTGGACATAGCGCTCCTCGACCTCGCCGGCCAGCGGCTCGGCGTTCCGGTTTCGACGCTTCTTGGCGGTGCGCTCACCGACCGTGTGCCGTCTTACTATTCGACGATTGTCGGTGCCCCCGACGAGACCGCGCGCATTGCCCTCGACAAGGTCAAGGTTGGATATCCACGGCTTCAGATCAAGATCGGCGGACGGGATCTCGAGCAGGACGTCGCCACCGTGCACAAAGTGTCGGAAGCGATTGGTTTCAAGGCCCGCATAGCCGTCGACGCCAATCGAGGCCTGACCGCTGCCGCGGCGCTGCACATCGACCGGCTGTGCCAGGCAATCCCGTTCGTCTTCGAACAGCCCTGCAACACCATGGAGGAAGTCGCGAGCCTCAAGGGACGCGTTACCCATCCGATCTATCTCGATGAGAACACGGAGGATTTGAATGCCGTGCTGCGAGCGATTTCTTCCAGTATCGCGGACGGATTCGGATTGAAGGTGACCCGCCTTGGCGGCCTCACCAGGATGGTCACGGTCCGCGATCTTTGCGCGATACGATCGCTTCCGCACAGTTGCGACGATGCCTGGGGCGGGGACGTCATCGCCGCGGCCTGCGTGCACCTCGCCGCCACTGTCGAGCCTAGACGTTTCGAGGGCGCCTGGATCGCGCAGGAATACATCGAAGGCCATACCGACCCCGTAAACCCCATCGTTATCGAAAGCGGCCATATACGCGTCCCGCAAGTGCCAGGGCTCGGCGTCAAGCCCGAGCGCTCACAACTCAAAGCGCCGGTCGCTGTTTTCGGAGGCTGAGGATCGTATGGACAATATGCCCGAAATCTTCATGAGCCGCAAAAAAGCCGATATGCATGATGCGTGGTGTTGATCTTGCCACCTCGATGCCGAACGTCCGGAGATCCTGCATGAAACCGATAGTGCTTGCCGCTGTCCTTTCGATTGGCTTGCCTGCCGCAGCACTGGCGGGGCCGGCTTCCAACGCGGTAAAATTCTTCTATGTGCCTGAGGTGAAATTCGAGGCTGACGCCAAATATCGCGACCGCTTTACCGACCCGGTCACCAGGCTGTTCGATCTCAACGACAAGGCCTCGAAGAACAATCCGGACGAGGTCGCCTGCCTCGACTTTGACCCAGGCCTCGATGCCCAGGATTTCGACCAGAAGACCCTGTCGAAGACGCTGAGGCTCGCCGAAACCGTCAATGGCGATATGGCCGAAGTGACGGCGACGTTCAGTCTTTTTCCGGAAGGCGATGATGCCAAACGCGAAATGCTCTGGTTGCTGAAGAAGGTCGACGGCAAGTGGAAGATCGCCGACATCAGCTCGAAGACCAGCAACTGGACGCTGAGCGCGCTGGAATGCTTGCCCGACAAGGCTCCGGAGTGATGCCGTGGCTCGCCGTCTTGTGCTCACGCTATCGACGATTTCGATGCTCGCCGTGGGGCTAAGCGGCAGCGCTCTGGCGCAAGGCCTGTTCGGCGCGCCGCCGTCGAATGTGCCGGCCGGCGGCAACGCGCCGGCAGATACCTCGCCGCCGCCCGCCGCGCCGGCGCCGCAAAGTCCGGCGCCTGAAGCGGCGGCGCCTGCGCTCATCCTGCCGGGATCGCCGACTGCAGTGGTAAAACCGTTCTACGAGCATCTTGGACTGGAACTCGACCCGGCCCAGCGCAAGAACTTCATCGATCCGGCCAAGACCGTGCTCGACAAGAGCGATGCGCTGCGGGCCTCGGGGCAGGGCGAATGCCTCGACCCCAACATGGCGCTCGACAATGCCGATTACGACAAGCTCGCAATCGACAGGAGTTTCAAGACCATCGAGGCGGTCAATGGCGACGAGGCCAAGGTCGTCGTCGCCTTCGTCGTCGAAGGCAATGCGCACCGGCTGGAATGGAAGCTGAAGAAGGTCGGCGGCGACTGGAAGATTTCGGATCTTTTGTCGGTGACCGGCGAATGGGCGCTCAGCCAGTATCAATGCGAATGATGGCAGTGATTGAAGATCAGGGCTGGCAATCCTTCGCGCCCCCCTCTGGCCTGCCGGCCATCTCCCCCACTTGGGGGGAGATCAGATGTCACGCCGGCCTTCGCCGATCTCCTACGTTGCAGGATAAGCGGGGCGCCGAAGCTGCCAATCTCCCCCCTTGTGGGGGAGATGTCCGGCAGGACAGAGGGGGGCGCTGTCCCGCCAGCCCTTCGCAACAAATTTCAGCCCCGTCCGCGATAGGGCGCAACGCCGGTATCGGGCAGCCAGACGTCTTTGGGCGGCGCGCCGGTCTGCCAGAAAACGTCGATCGGGATGCCGCCGCGCGGGAACCAATAGCCGCCGACGCGCAGCCACAGCGGCTTGGTCGCTTCGACGATGCGGCGGCCGATCATCACCGTGCACTCCTCGTGGAAGGCGCCGTGATTGCGAAACGAGGTCATGAACAGCTTCAGCGACTTCGATTCCACCAGCATCGCATCCGGCGCGTAGTCGATGACGATGTGGGCGAAGTCGGGCTGGCCGGTGACCGGGCAGAGCGAGGTGAATTCCGGACAGGTGAAGCGCACGATCGCCGGCGGCCCGTCGCCGCGCGAAAACGGCACGGTCTCCAGGACCGCCTGTTCAGGGCTTCGAGGCGTCTCGACGTGCCCGCCGAGCTGGGTGAGGTTTTTAGTATCGGTCATGAGCAAAGCCTTCTTTGTTTTTTGCGGCTCATTAGCACAATTTGAAACGGCAGGAAGATGATGACCAGCAACGACCCGCTTCTCCAACCCTATCAGCTCAAGCACCTGACGCTGAAGAACCGGGTGATGTCGACCAGCCATGAGCCGGCCTATTCGGAGGACGGCATGCCGAAGGAGCGCTACCGACTCTACCATGCCGAGAAGGCCAAGGGCGGCATGGCGCTGACCATGACGGCGGGCTCGGCGATCGTCTCGCGCGACAGCCCGGCCGCCTTCGGCAATCTGCATGTCTATGACGACCGCATCGTGCCCTGGCTCGCCGAACTGGCCGATGCCTGCCACGAGCATGACTGCAAGGTGATGATCCAGATCACCCATCTCGGCCGCCGCACCGGTTGGAACAAGGCCGACTGGCTGCCGGTGCTGTCGGCCTCGCCCGTGCGCGAGCCGGCGCATCGCTCCTTTCCAAAAACTATCGAGGACTGGGATATCGAGCGCATCGTCGCCGACTATGCTTCCGCCGCCCAGCGCTGCCAGGCGGCCGGCCTCGACGGCATCGAGTTCGAGTCCTACGGTCATCTGATGGACGGTTTCTGGTCGCCGGCCACCAACCATCGCGACGACGAATACGGCGGCTCGCTCGACAACCGGCTGCGCTTCACCAACATGGTGCTCGATGCCGTGCGTGCGGCCGTCGGCGAAAACTTTGTCGTCGGCATCCGCATGGTCGCCGACGAGGATCTCGAAAAGGGGCTGTCGAAGGACGAAGGCATCGAGATCGCCAGGCGGCTCGCCGCCTCCGGCAAGGTCGATTTCCTCAACATCATCCGCGGCTCGATCGAAACCGACGCGGCGCTGACCAGGGTCATTCCGGTGACCGGCATGCGCTCCTCGCCGCATCTCGATTTCGCCGGCGAGGTGAGGGCGGCGACCAAATTCCCGACTTTCCATGCGGCGCGCATTTCCGACGTCGCCACGGCACGCCACGCCATCGCCGCCGGCAAGCTCGACATGGTCGGCATGACGCGCGCCCACATCGCCGACCCGTATATCATCCGGAAGGTAATGGAAGGCCGCGAGCACGAGATCCGGCCTTGCGTCGGCGCCACTTATTGCCTCGACCGCATCTATGAAGGCGGCGAGGCGCTGTGCGTCCATAACGCCGCGACGGGGCGCGAGGCGACCATTCCGCATATCATCGCGAAAAGCGAAGGGCCGAGGAAGAAAGTCGTGGTTGTGGGCGCAGGCGCCGGCGGCCTTGAAGCGGCCCGTGTCGCCGCCGAGCGCGGCCATCAGGTGACGGTGCTGGAAGCGTCGAGCCAGGCTGGCGGGCAGGTGCGGCTGGCGACGCAGAACCCGCGCCGCAAGGAGTTGATCGGCATCATAGATTGGCGGCTGGCGGAGCTCGACAGGCTGGGCGTCGAGATCCGTTACGACACATGGGCCGAGAAGGACGACGTGCTGGCGCTGTCGCCGGACGTGGTGGTTATCGCTACCGGCGGCTTGCCGCAAAACCCGCCGCTGGCGGCGGGCGACAACCTCGTTACCTCGAGCTGGGACATCATGGCGGGCAGCGTCAAGCCGGCCGAGAACGTGCTGCTTTACGACGACAATGGCGGCCATCAGGGCATGGGCGCGGCCGAGTTGATCGCCAACAGCGGTTCGAAACTCGAATTAGTCTCGCCGGAACGCTTCTTCGCGCCGGAAATGGGCGGCATGAACCACGTGCCCTACATGCGCGCCTTCCACGAAAAGGGCGTCACCATCACCATCAACACCCGCCTGCGTTCGGTGCGCCGCGAGGGCAACCAGCTCATCGCCGAGTTGGCGTCCGATTTCGCCGATGGCTGGCGCGGCGAACGGCGCGTCGACCAGGTGGTGGTCGAGCATGGCACCGCTCCGCTCGACGAACTCTACCTGTCGCTGAAGCAGCTGTCGAAAAATGCCGGCGCGGTCGACTACGAGCGGCTCGTGAGCGGCGGCGATATATTTCCATCGCGCAATCCGCAAGGCGGCTTCGTGGTCTTCCGCATCGGCGATGCGGTCGCCTCCCGCAACATCCACGCCGCCATCTATGACGGCATCCGGTTCGGAATACGCATCTGACGCATGGAACATAGTCCCGAAAAGTGGAAACCGGTTTTCGGAAAAGATCCTGCTCAAAAAGGATAGAGGCTGTTCCATGCCGATTTTGGTCGGGATGGAGTAGGTCTATTGTGGCGCGCAACCGACCTCCGCAAGGAGAGCCACCTGCCGCTTTGGTCCGTTGCGCGCCGCGCCCGGTCGGTTTCGCCGGCCGTGCGATGTCAAAACAGCTTGGCGGTCGCCATGCAAAACACGGTGATGACCAGCAGCCCGCCGGCGATGCGTTCGCCTCTGGTCATTTTTGCGCGCAGCTGGGTTTGCGTCCCCGCGTCGGCGCCGGCGAGCTGCCTGCTGGCGGAGCCGACAAGCGCACCCTGCACGCCGGCGGCGATCAGTGCCGTTACGATGCCGAGTGCCAGCACCTTTTCCATCGAGCCGAAGGCACCCTCATGGAAAAAATACCACAGCAGCAAGCCGGTCAGAAAAGCCAGACCGGCCGCGCCCATTTGCGGCCGGAAGAACCGTTCCGCCCGAATGTCGGGGTCTCGCGCAACCGCGATTGTCGTGCCGGCCCAGAAGACGCCGGCCATGACATGCAGGCCGATGACGATGATGTAGACATATTGCATCACTGCATTCCTCTTTTTCGCCCGCCGCCAGCGTGTGTCGCCCGGGATTGAAACGAAACGGGCAACGCCATCATTTAGTCAAAATTAGATATCTAACGGTTAGAAGTCAATCCATGATGCGGAGTTTCGCCATTCATTTGCTTGCTCTAGTGTCGCGGCCATGACGCCGTTCGAGCGCCCGCCTGTCGGCATGAATCTCGCCCGCACCTCCAAGATCGTGGCGCAGGCCTTTGACGCTGCGATGGTCGAGGCCGGTGGAACGCTGCCGGTCTGGCTGACCTTGCTCTCGGTCAAGTCGAAGGAACTCGCCAACCAGCGCGAGCTTGCCGGCATGATCGGCATCCAGGGCGCGACGCTGACCCATCATCTCAATGCGATGGAGGCGCAAGGGTTGCTGACGCGCCGCCGTGACCCGGAAAACCGCAGGGTCCATCAGGTGGCGCTGACCGAGGCCGGCGAAGCGCTGTTCGAGAAATTGCGGATGGCAGCGCTGGCCTTCGACAAGCGCCTGCGGGCGGGCTTGCCAGACGACCGGCTGGCGGAATTTGCCAAGGTCTTGGCGGCGCTTCGCGCGAATGTTGGCAGCCTCTAAAAGATGCTATTGCTTCCGCGGACCGGCAATGCTATATGACCACTCTAGTCATATTGTAGAGTTCGGCTATGCGAGAGATTCAATTGAAGGATGCCAAAGCCACGCTTTCAGCGGTGGTCGACCAAGCGGTCGCCGGAGAACCAGCCGTCATCACGCGGCACGGTCGCAAGCAAGCTGTGATCCTGTCTTTCGAGGACTATGAGAGGCTATCTCGGGTGCCGAGCTTCGGGCGATTGCTGGCAGCGTTCCCTGGGACTGAGGATGACATTCCACCTCGTTCGCGCAAACCTGTACGCAAGGTTGACCTGTAGTACGGTCATTGCTTCCGATGTTCTTGCTGGACACAAATATCATCTCGGCGATGGCGCCGTCCAAAAAAAATGACCGGCGAGCCTTGGTGGATTGGCTGGATAATGCCAGCAACCATCTGTTCCTATCGGTGGTCACCGCATCCGAAATCACCTCTGGAATAGCGAAGGCCGAGCGCGAGGGCGCAACCAGCAAAACGGCTCTGCTGCGCCAATGGTGGCAGGCAATTGAGTATCTTTACAACGAAAGGATACTACCATTTGATCTGCGTGCCGCGCACGCAGCCGGCTCAATTCTCGATCGAGCCAGGGCGCATCGGCCGGGCTTTGAGGATATAGCGATTGCTGCAACGGCTGAAGTCCACGGTTTGATAATACTGACGGACAACGAGCGCCACTTTGCGCCTCTAGGCGTGCCCATGCTCAATCCGCTGAAGGTATTGCCGGCTCTGCCGGTTGAGCAACCGCCTCAGTCATAGCCCGGAAGGGTGCCGAAGGCGTAGTGACGCAGTCTGAGCGCCGCGATCAGCGCCGTTATCCTGCCATCGAAGGCGCCCGCACGGGCGCATCAAGTTTGCTGACGATACGCTACGCCAAATTACCCTGCAGCACCTTCAGCTTCGCCCTTTTCGGGCTGCGCGCCAGCAGCCATTCGCGCGCTTTGTCCTGCGGCATCGGGAAGGCGATGGAATAGCCCTGCACCTGGTCGCAGCCGATCGCCATCAGCGAATCGAGCTCGGCTTCGGTCTCAGCACCCTCGGCGACGATCGAAATGCCGAGGCCACGAGCGAGCTCGGTGATGGCGCGCACGATCTTGGTGTTGTCGCCGTTCTCGTTGATGTTCTGGACGAAGCGCCGGTCGATCTTCAGCCGGTCGATCTCATTCGGATTGACGTGGCTGAGCGAGGCGTAGCCGGTGCCGAAATCGTCGAGTTCGAGATGAACGCCGGCGGCGCGGATGTGCCTGAGCTTGGCGGCGATGCCGGTCTTCTCGTCGTCGAGGATGACGGATTCGACGATTTCCAGCGCCAGCTTCTGCGGTGCCAGCCCCGCCCGCTCCAGCGTCAAGAACAGGAATTTGTCGAAATCCGGCTCGCGCAGTTCGGTGCCCGAGACGTTGACGGCGAGGCGCCCGAACTCGATGCCGGCGCGGTTCCATTCGGCTGCTTCGTTGATCGCCTTGGCGATGACGATGCGGCCGATATCCGGCATGAAGCCGCATTTCTCGGCGACCGGGATGAATTCGCCGGGCGAGATCATGCCGCGCCCGGCATGCTTCCAGCGCACCAGCGCCTCGATGCCGCTGATCTTGCCGCTGGTGAGCGACACCTGCGGCTGGAAGTAAACGTCGAAGGCCTTTTCGGCAATTGCGGTGCGAATGTCCTGCTCGAGCTGCTTGCGGTAGTCGAGTTCGCGCCGCAGTTCCTCGGAGAAGAAGGAGAAGCTGCCGCCGCCCATCTTCTTGGCGGAGTAGAGCGCCAGATCGGCATGGACGAGAAGATCCTGCGCGTTGTCGGCGTCGACCGGGTAGACGGCGATGCCGGCGCTGGCGCCGGGCATGATGGTCGTGCCCTGGAAAGCGATCGGCTCGTTGACCTGGTACATGATGCGCTTGGCCAGCGCATGAATATCCTCGGTGCTGCCGGCGCCGTTGAGTATCATGACGAACTCGTCGCCGCCGAGCCGGGCGCAGAGGTCGGATGCGCGGCAGGAATCGCGCATCCGCTGCGCGGTGACCACCAGCACATAGTCGCCGGCGGCATGCCCCAGCGTGTCGTTGATCTGCTTGAAGCGGTCGAGATCGAGCTGGATCACCGCCAGCCGCTCGCGGCGACGCTGCGCGCCCTTGATCAGCGTATCGAAATGATCGGTGAGGAACGTGCGATTGTGCAGGCCGGTCAGGCCGTCATGCACGGCGATGAAGGCCATCGAATTGCGGGCGTCGACCAGTTCATGCGTCTTGCGCAGGATGGCGTTGGACATCGGCCGGAAGATGAACAGCGCCACCAGAATGATGACGCCGATGGTGGCGTAGAACAGCGTTCGGTGCAGATCGAGCACCTTGCTCGACCGCTCGTCGGCGTAGGCGCTGATGCGCTGCCCGAGCGCGGCATAGCCGGACATGGTGGCATTGGCGACGGAGGCGTCGAGACCGACGCGCTCGCCGCCGCCCTTGTAGCCGTCGCTTTGCATGCCGAGCGAGGATTCGAAGGACGAGACCAGCCTTTCGCCATTGTCGACGAGGCCGACCGAGAAATAGTCGAGGTGGAACGGCTTGTTGAACAGTACGTATTCGATCGATTTCGGGTCGTTGCGCGCCGGCGACAGCGGATCGGCGCCCGTCTGCTCGAGCAGCCTGTCATAATTGGTCTCGAACTCGCCCGTTGCCTGCTTGAGCGCGGTGACCAGCGCTGGTTGCTTGTCGCGCGAGGCCGCACCGGTGGCGCTGGCCAGGAAGACGATACGCTGCGACAGCGCCTTCTGCGTCGAGACGATGTCGAGCAGCGCGTCGTTGCGCTGCTGTTGGGCCATCAGCTGCTGCAAAAGGATGAATGAGGCTATCACCATGGCAGCGATGATCGTCAGCGCCAGCCAGTAGCCGCTCTTGATCAGCAGAGTCAGCTTGCGCGAAACACTGTGCACTGGCTGCTGCGACATAACTGGATGACCCCTCCGGCCCGGCGGATTCCTGCCATGGATGCGTGGCGGGTAAACGCTTGCCTTGAAATGGTTAACAGCTTGGCAAGCAGGCGCGGAGCCGACCTAGGTAGAGCTACAAAGCTCTTAAGATGGTTATCATGTCGTTTCGTGCCTGGCTTGCTTTTGAGCGCATCGTCATCCGGCTGTCGTGATCGATTGCCATCAGGCTTTCGCAACGCCACCGAAGCCGTCGTTTTTGCGATGGATTTTTCTTGACCGCGGCGCGACAGTCCGGTCTCGAACCGAACAGGGCCGGACCATGAGCGCAGCATTTCTTTCCCACGTCGACAACGAGCTTGCCGGCCTGAAATCGGCCGGACTCTACAAGTCCGAACGGGTCATCAGTTCCATGCAGTCGGCCGAGATCGAGGTCGGCGGCCAGAAGGTGCTGAATTTCTGCGCCAACAATTATCTCGGCCTCGCCGACAGCCCCGATTTGCGCGAGGCGGCGAAACAGGCGCTCGACCGCTACGGCTATGGCATGGCCTCGGTGCGTTTCATCTGCGGCACGCAGGAAGAGCACAAACAGCTCGAGGCCACGATCTCGTCCTTCCTCGGCATGGACGACACCATCCTCTACGGCTCCTGCTTCGACGCCAATGGCGGCCTGTTCGAGACATTGCTCGGCGAGGAGGACGCCGTCATCTCGGATGCGCTGAACCATGCCTCGATCATTGACGGTGTGCGGCTGTCGAAGGCCAGGCGCTTCCGCTACGCCAACAACGACATGGCCGATCTGGAAGCCCGGCTGAAGGAAGCGAAGGACTGCCGCTTCCGGCTGATCGCCACCGACGGCGTTTTCTCGATGGACGGCATCATCGCCAATCTTGAGGGGGTCTGCGACCTCGCCCAGAAATACGATGCCATGGTCATGGTCGACGACAGCCATGCGGTGGGCTTCGTCGGCAGGAACGGCCGCGGTTCGCCCGAGCATTGCGGCGTCGAGGGCAGGGTGGACATCATCACCGGCACGCTCGGCAAGGCGCTCGGCGGCGCTTCAGGCGGCTACACGTCCGGCAAGAAACAGGTGGTCGACTGGCTGCGCCAGCGCTCGCGGCCCTATCTCTTCTCCAACACGCTGATGCCGGCGATCGCCGGCGGTTCGCTGAAAGTCTTCGAACTGATCCGCCATGGCGGTGCGCTGCGCGAGCGCCTATATGCCAATGCGCAACGCTTCCGGTCCGAGATGGGCAAGCTCGGCTTTACGCTTGCCGGGGCGGATCACCCGATCATCCCGGTGATGCTGGGCGACGCAGCACTCGCGCAGGAGATGGCGGCGCGCATGCTGAAACGGGGCATCTATGTCATCGGCTTCTCCTTCCCGGTGGTGCCGAAGGGCCAGGCGCGCATCCGTACGCAGATGTCGGCGGCGCATTCCAGCGCCGATATCGACCGCGCCGTGGCGGCGTTTGGGGACGTGGGAAAGGAATTGGGTGTCATCGCTTGACCCTGAGGGGGAGAATGGAAGTCTATCATGGCGATCGATGTGACGAGCGAGATCGAGATCGCCAGGCCGCGTGCGGTGGTCGCCGGCTTTTCCGCCGATCCGGACAATGTCCCGCGCTGGTACGTCAACATCGATTCGGTGGAGTGGAAGACGCCTCGACCGGCCAGGGTGGGATCGAGAATTGGGTTCGTGGCGCGGTTTCTCGGAAGGCGGCTTGTTTACACCTACGAGATCGTGGAGTTGGTGCCTGGCGAGAAACTCGTGATGCGAACCGCTGAAGGGCCGTTTCCCATGGAAACGGGCTATGCGTGGCGGGACGCCGGCGAAGGCCGCACCCATATGACGCTCCGAAACCGCGGGACGCCGACCGGCTTTTCCCGTCTGATGGCCCCGTTCATGGCCTTGGCCGTTCGGCGCTCGACAGATCGGGATCTGCTGCGGCTGAAGACCATTCTGGAGGCGACGGGCTGATGCTTCCGATCCGTCAAGATAGAGAAGATTTTTTGGAGAGCGTCCAATGTCCAACATGATGAAGGCGCTGGTGAAGGCCAAGGCCGAGCCTGGCATCTGGATGGAAGAGGTGCCGGTGCCGGAAATCGGCCCCAACGACGTGCTGATCAAGGTCAGGAAGACCGCGATCTGCGGCACCGACGTCCACATCTACAATTGGGACCAGTGGGCGCAGAAGACAGTGCCGGTACCGATGGTGACAGGGCACGAATTCGTCGGCACGGTCGCCGATTTCGGCGCCGCGGTCACCGAATACAAGGTCGGCCAGCGGGTCTCGGGCGAAGGCCACATCGTCTGCGGCCATTGCCGCAACTGCCGCGCGGGCAGGGGGCATCTCTGCCGCAACACGCTCGGCGTCGGCGTCAACCGTCCCGGCGCCTTCGGCGAGTATCTGGCGATCCCGCAGCATAATGTCGTGCCGATCCCCGACGACGTGCCGGACGAGATCGCCGCCATCTTCGATCCTCTGGGCAATGCCGTCCACACGGCATTATCCTTCGATCTGGTCGGCGAGGACGTTCTGGTCACCGGCGCCGGCCCGATCGGCATCATGGGCGCGCTGGTGGCGCAGTGCGTCGGCGCAAGAAAGGTCGTCATCACGGACATCAACCCGGTCAGGCTGGAACTGGCCAGGAAGCTCGGTGTCCAGCACGTCGTCGACGCCTCGAAGGAAAAGCTGCGCGATGTCATGCCGGCGCTCGGCATGACAGAGGGCTTCGACGTCGGGCTGGAAATGTCGGGCGCAGCACCCGCCTTCCGCGACATGATCGACACCATGAACAATGGCGGCAAGATTGCCATCCTCGGCATCGCGCCCACCGGCTTCGAGATCGACTGGAACAAGGTCATCTTCAAGATGCTGCATCTCAAGGGCATTTACGGCCGCGAGATGTTCGAGACCTGGTACAAGATGATCGCTTTGGTGCAGGGGCCGCTGGATGTTTCGGGGCTGATCACACATCGGATTGGGATCGACGATTTCCAGGCAGGGTTCGATGCAATGCGGAGCGGCAGTTCGGGCAAGGTGGTGATGGATTGGTAGGCCCTGAGGAGAAGTCGAGTTCCTTCGCCCCCTCTCTGTCCTGCCGGACATCTCCCCCTCAAGGGGGGAGATTGGCCGTCACGCCGGCCTTCGCCAATCGCAGACGTTGCAAGATGAGCGCCGTCGCCAAAGCTGCCGATCTCCCCCCTTGAGGGGGAGATGTCCGGCAGGACAGAGAGGGGGGCCTCGCGCCAACGTCTATTTCCGGTCCGATACCAGACTGGTCTCCAGCGCAGCCACACCTTTCGCAACCGCCGCGCGCTCCTCCGCGCTCAGCCTCTCCAGCAACTCCGTTTCAAACGCTTTCGCCAGCGGCACCATCTCCCGATAGGCGGCAAGCCCGGCCTTGGTCAGCGCCAGATGCTCCACACGGCGGTCATTCTCGTCCGGCGTCCGTATCAACCACCGCCGCCGCTCCAGCTCGGCCACCGCGCGCGACACCTTGGTCTTGTGCATCGCCGATTGCTCGCCAAGCTCCGTCGCCGTCATCGAGCCGCGCTGGCCGAGGCCTGAAAGCGTGCGCCATTCCGGCCGCGTCAGGCCGTGGCGATCCTTGTAGATTTTGGAGAATTCGCGGCTGATGCTGTCGGCGAGGCGATAGAGCCGATAGGGCAGGAAGCTTTCCAGTTCGAGGATTTCCGGTTCCATGGCTAAAACATCCGGGCATTGCGGATTGATAGTTACATTTTCGATGGTTACAAATGAAACTGGTTTGGTCAATCCGGGAGGAACCGATGGCCCTTTCCTACATGCCGGGTTTCGGCAACGATTTCGAGACCGAGACGCTGCCCGGCTCGCTGCCGCAGGGGCGCAATTCGCCGCAGCGGCCGGCCTACGGCCTCTATGCCGAGCAGCTGTCCGGCTCGCCCTTCACCGCGCCGCGCGGCACTAACGAACGCTCCTGGCTCTACCGCATCCGACCGAGTGTGCGGCATACCGGCCGCTTCAAGGCGGCGAGCTATCCGCTGTGGAAGACCGCGCCCAATCTCGGCGACCACGAACTGGCGCTCGGCCAGTATCGCTGGAACCCGGTGCCGATGCCGAGCGAGCCGACCGACTTCATTTCCGGCATGCGCACCATGACCACCGCCGGCGATGCATTGGGGCAAAGCGGCATGGCGGCGCATGTCTATGTCGCCAACCGCTCCATGGTCGACGACCATTTCTTCAATGCCGACGGCGAATTGCTGGTCGTGCCGCAGGTCGGGGCGCTGCGCCTCGTCACCGAGATGGGCGTCATCGAGCTTCGGCCCGGCGAGATCACGGTGCTGCCGCGCGGCCTCGTCTTCAAGGTCGAGCTCGCCGACAGTGAAGTGCGCGGCTATGTCTGCGAGAATTACGGCGCCAAGCTCACCATGCCCGACCGTGGCCCGATCGGCGCCAACTGCCTGGCCAATCCGCGCGACTTCAAGACGCCCTGCGCCTGGTTCGAGGAGAAGGAGACGCCGTGCCGGCTGATCGTCAAATGGTGCGGCTCCTTCCATGTCACCGAGATTGGCCACTCGCCGCTGGACGTTGTCGCCTGGCACGGCAACTACGCGCCCTATAAATATGATCTTGCGACTTTTTCGCCGGTCGGCGCCATCCTGTTCGACCATCCCGATCCGTCGATCTTCACCGTGCTGACGGCGCCGAGCGGCGAGGAAGGCACCGCCAACATTGACTTCGTCATCTTCCCGCCGCGCTGGCTGGTGGCGGAGGATACGTTCCGGCCGCCATGGTACCACCGCAACATCATGAGCGAATTCATGGGCCTGATCCACGGCCAGTACGACGCCAAGGAGGAAGGTTTTGTCCCCGGCGGCATCAGCCTTCACAACCAGATGCTGGCGCATGGGCCGGATGCGACAGGTTTTGAGAAAGCCACCCGCGCGGACTTGAAACCGGTCAAGCTCGACAACACCATGGCCTTCATGTTCGAGACGCGTTTTCCTCAGATGCTGACCCGCTACGCCGCCGAGATCGACACCAGACAGGACAATTACATCGACTGCTGGGCCGACCTGAAGAAACGCTTCAACGGCACGCCCGAGGGCGACTGGTCTTGAGCGCCGTAAAAGCGGATCGGCTGGTGCTTCTGGGCTCCAAGGGCGGCCCGGCGTTGCGGCCGGGTGGTGCTTGGCCGACGTCCTCACTGCTGGAGCTTGGTGGACGAACCATTGTTGTCGATTGCGGGCTTGGCGTCGCGCGCGGCCTAGTCGATGCCGGCATGAGCCTGAAGGAGCTCGACCTCATCTTCATCACGCATCTCCATTCCGACCATGTGCTGGAACTCGGGCCGCTGATCCACACTGCCTGGACCGCTGGTCTGGCGACGCCGGTAACCGTTTACGGCCCGCCCGGCACCAACCACTGCTGGCAGCTTTTCTGCCAGGCGATGGAGTTCGACATCGAAATCCGCATCGTCGACGAAGGGCGGCCGGATATCCGCGATCTCGTCTCTGTCGAGGAATTTGGCGAGGGATCGGTCTTGGATCAACGCGGCCTGACGGTGACGGCGTTGCGTGTCGACCATCCGCCGGTGACCGACTGCTTTGCGCTGCGCTTCGAGCATGGCGCCAGGAGCGTTGTGTTCTCCGCCGACACGGCCTTCTTTCCGCCGCTGGCCGAGTTTGGCAGGGATGCCGACATCCTCGTCCACGAAGCCATGCTGGAAGACGGCGTGGAACGGCTGGTCGCCAGGACCGGCAACGGCGCGCGGCTGCGCGAGCATCTGTTCGCCAGCCATAGCTTAGCCGAGGACGCAGGCCGCATCGCCCATGATGCCCGCGTCGGCCGACTGGTGCTCAACCATCTCATTCCCGCTGATGATCCAGCGATCGGCGAGGCCGACTGGACAGCCGCCGTCAGGAAAACTTGGACCGGCGACTTGACGATTGCCCGCGACGGCCTTGTTGTGGGGCTAAGCAGCAAGAAGGCTGCGCGAGGAGAGGGAATCGAATGAAACTTGCCACATTGAAGAACGGGACGCGCGACGGGAAGTTGGTCGTCGTCTCGCGCGACCTGACGCGCTACACCGATGCCTCCTTCCTGGTGCCGACGCTGCAGTCGGCGCTCGACAATTGGCAGCGCATCGCTCCGCATCTTGCCGCCATGGCGGAATCGCTGGAGAACAATGCGGTGCCTTCAGCGCGCTTCCACGAGCACGACGCCCATTCGCCGCTGCCGCGCGCCTATCAATGGGCCGACGGCTCGGCCTATGTGAACCACGTCGAGCTGGTGCGGAAGGCGCGCGGCGCCGAAATGCCGGCGAGTTTCTGGACCGATCCGCTGATCTACCAGGGCGGTTCAGACTCCTTCATTCCGCCGCGCGATCCGATCCGCGTAGCCAACGAGGCCTTCGGCGTCGACATGGAAGCGGAAGTCGCCGTGATCGTCGACGACGTGCCGATGGGTGCGGGGGTCGAACAGGCGAGAGATGCGATCCGCCTCGTCATGCTGGTCAACGATGTGACGTTGCGCGCCATCACCGGGCCGGAGCTCGCCAAGGGCTTCGGCTTCTTCCAGTCGAAACCGTCGTCGGCCTTTTCGCCGGTCGCGGCGACGCCGGACGAGCTGGGCGATGCCTGGGATGGCGGCAAGGTCAGCCTGCCGCTGCTTGCCGATCTCAACGGCAAACCGTTCGGCCGCGCCAATGCCGGTATCGACATGACCTTCGATTTCCCGGCGCTGATCGCGCATGCCGCGAAAACGCGGCCGCTCGCCGCCGGCACCATCATCGGCTCGGGCACCGTCTCCAACAAGCTGGACGGCAGGCCGGGCGAGCCGGTCGCGGCGGGCGGGGCCGGCTATTCCTGCATCGCCGAACTGCGCATGATCGAGACCATCGAGAGCGGCGAGCCGAAGACGCCGTTTCTGCGTTTCGGCGACACGGTGCGCATCGAAATGAAGGACAAAACCGGCCATTCGATCTTCGGCGCCATCGAGCAGACGGTCGAGAGATACGACGGGTGAGCGCGGGCACGAGGAGCCTGGAACGATGACCCTGCTCGAGCATCTGCGACGCATGGCGCGCAACAATCTCTGGTCGAACGACCGGCTCTACCGCGCCGTGCTCGCGCTGCAGCCCGGCGAGTTCGAGGCCGAGCGCACCAGTTTCTTTCCCTCGATCAGGGAAACGCTGAACCACATCCTTGCGGTCGACCATCTCTATCTCGATTTCCTGGAGCAGGGCGGTATCGGCGCCGCCGCCTATGACAATTTCGTGCCGTTCGATAATGCCGCGAGTCTGGCAGAAGCGCAGGCCGATTTCGATCGCAGGCTGATCACCTTCTGTGACGGTTTGTATGAAGCCGATCTCGACCGCCGCGTCATCACCGACCGGCGCGAGGACGGCACGATCCCGGAGAGGATCGGCGACATCCTGGCGCACGTCTTTCTGCACGACATCCACCATCGCGGCCAGGTGCATGCGATGCTTTCGAGTACGTCGATCGCGCCACCGCAATTGGATGAGTTCCTGCTCGACTACGATTTGAAGCTGAGGCGAGTGGAGGTGGAGCGGCTGGGGCTGTAAGTGAGAATGCTTCATGAATTATCGTAGTTACGAAAAATTATTGACTTAGTTACTGTAGGTACATAAATTCCGATGAAGATCGTTTGGGATGAGCCGAAGCGGCTGGCCAACATCGATAAACACGGCTTGGATTTCGCGGCGTTGGATGAAGAGTTCTTCCTTGCGTCGACGATTCGGGCGGCCAAGGCCGGTCGCTTCATGGCGATTGGTCGGGTAGCTGGCGGCGTTGTTGCGGTGGTCTTTGCCCGGCTTGGCTCGGAAGGCTTTTCGATGATTTCGATGCGTCCGGCCAACCAGGCGGAAAGGAGATTGTTCGATGGCAAAACCTAAGCTGAACGTTACGACACCTGACAAGGAGTTCCAGCCAGGCAGAGGCTTCACGAAGGAAGATTGGGACGCCGTTTCCGACAATCCCGAGTGGACCGAGGAGGATTTTCGAAACGCCCGTCCCTTCACCGAGGTTTTTCCCGATCTTGCCGAAAGCATTCGCCGCTCGCGCGGCCGGCCGGCGCTCGACAATCCGAAGAAGCAGGTGACACTTCGTCTCGACAGCGACGTGGTCGCCCGCTTTCGCGCCGGCGGGCCAGGTTGGCAGAGCCGGATCAACGATATCCTGCGCAAGGCTGCCGGTCTTCAAAAATAGCCGGTCGAATGACTGGAGAGGTCAGGCCAGCGCGACGTCATAGGCTGAAAAATGGCGATCCGCCGTGACCAGCGTCAGGCCTTCGATCTGAGCCTGTGCAATGAGGACGATCGAAGGGGTCACGATGATGAAGCGGCAGATGCTCAAGCCTCGCAGCGTGTAGTTCGTTCACGCTGAGTATTGGAATCCCATTCGACCGCAAGATTTCGACGACATCGCCAGTGAGCGCGATTTTGCCGAGCGATTTCTTGATGGCGATCTCTGCCACGGAAATGGCACTGACGGTCACATCCTCGCCCGCAAGAAAGATGTCGCGATGATGATCTGACAGACGTGAATCCGCGTTGAGCACCCAAAGCAAAATATGCGTGTCGACCAGATATTTGCGGCTCACTTAATGTACTCGTCCCATTCAGGACCGAGTTCATCAAAATCATCCGATATCCAAATTTGGCCCTTCAGGGCTCCAAACAGGCCCTTGCTCCCGCCAGGCCGGGCAGGGGCGCTCAAGGTCGCAACAACCTCACCGTGCCGGGTCAGATGGATCTCTTCCCCAGCCTGGGCGCGCTTCACCAACTCAGAAAGCTTGGCCTTCGCTTTCGCGATCGGAACATTCATTATCAAATCTCTTATGACCAGAATTTAGGTCATAATCGGTCGAGCTACAAGTAAGTTCGATACCTACGCCGCCTTGCCGCCCAGCTTGATCACGCCGCGCTTGATCTGGTCCTGCTCGATCGATTCGAACAGCGCGCGGAAATTGCCCTCGCCAAAACCTTCGTCGCCCTTCCTCTGGATGAATTCGAAGAAGATCGGCCCGATCACGGTTCTCGAAAAAATCTGCAGCAGGATCTTGGTCATGCCGCCGTCGACCACGCCCTCGCCGTCGATCAGGATGCCGTGCTTCTTCATCCTTTCGATCGGCTCGTCATGGCCGGTAACGCGCTCATGCGACATCTCGTAATACGTATCGGGCGGGCCAGGCATGAACTTCAGCCCATTGGCGGCAAGCTTGTCGGTGGCCTCGTAGATGGCGTCGGTGCCCACCGCGATGTGCTGGATGCCTTCGCCGTTATACTTCTTCAGGTACTCGGCGATCTGGCTGGTCTCGTCCTTGGATTCGTTGAGCGGAATGCGGATCTTGCCGCAAGGCGAAGTGATCGCGCGGCTGACCAGGCCGGTGATCTTGCCGTCGATGTCGAAGTAATGGATCTGCTTGAAGCCGAACAGGTCGCGATAAAAATCCCACCACTTGTCCATGTTGCCGCGATAGACATTATGGGTGAGGTGGTCGAGATAATAGAAACCGACGCCTTCGGGCTTTGGGTCGCGTTCGCCCAGCCACTCGAACTCGGCATCATAGGCCGAACCCTTTTCGCCATAGGCCTCGATGAAATAGAGCAGCGAGCCGCCGATGCCGACGATGGCCGGCACGTCGAGCGCCTTGTCGGTGCCTGCATAAGGCGTGGCGCCTTTCGACACGGCGTGGTCGAAGGCGTGTTTCGCGTCCACCACACGCCACGCCATCGAGGCGGCGCACGGGCCATGCTTTTCGACAAATTTCATCGCATGCGAGCCGGGCTCGGCATTGACGACATAGTTGATGTCGCCCTGGCGCCAGACGGTGATGTTCTTCGAGCGGTGCCTGGCCACCACGACATAGCCCATCCGAGTGAAAAGCTCGGCGAGTTTTTCAGGCTCGGAATGCGCAAACTCGACGAATTCGAAGCCGTCGGTGCCGGCGGGGTTTTTCTTGCTGATCTTGGCGGGCGGTGCGTCGTGCGGGAAGGGGCCCATGGCAGTTCTCCGAAAGCTGTTGCGGCCATTCCAGGCCATCTTCACTCATCATAACGCGGCAACGCCGCACGGTGCTTGCATTCAAACGCTTGAAGTGCTCTTCTCGTGCGCAAAATACGCACGATTTGAGCAAAATTCATGGATGACGCGCGCCTTGATCAATTTGACCGCAAGATATTGGCGCTGCTGCAGGACGATGCGCGGTTTACCAACAACGACCTGTCGGAGCGGGTGAACCTGTCGCCATCGCAATGCTCGCGCCGCCGCTTGAGACTGGAGGAGGATGGCTACATCAAGGGCTATCGCGCCGTGCTCGACCGCGATCGGCTAGGCTTTTCGCTGGTCAACGTCATCTCGGTCACATTGGCCACCCACAACCGCGACAATGCCCGCCGCTTCGGCGAGCTGGTGGCGCGGCTGCCCGAGGTGCAGGAGGCGCATGCACTGACCGGGGAGATGGATTACATCCTGAAAGTGGTGACGCCCGATCTCAAATCGCTATCGGAGTTCGTCAACGGCGTGCTGCTGCCGCATGAATCCGTGCAGCATGTGAAGACGGCGATCGTGCTGGAAACGCTCAAGGAAACCGGCGCGCTGCCGATTTAAGGTGCGCCGATATTCAGGTGATGCCGGCCTGCAAATGGCGGCTTCCTGCGCTTCCGGTGCTCACGTACTTAAGTACGCTCCGCTCCGGTTCTCGGAAACCACCATTTTCGGCTCGGCCTGACCTGAATCTCAACACACCTTAATGCTGGAGAGCTCAGCCCCGCTGCTGCTGGATCAGCCCGTAGAGATTGGTGCAGCGCGCGCCTGAGCGGCAATAGGCGAACACCGGCCCCTCGAGTTGGTCAAGCGCTTCCGCCTGGTCCTCGACATTGTCCATGGTGATCTGGCCGCTGATCACCGGAATATAACGGAAGGCGAGGCCGGCCGCTTCCGCTGCCGACTTGACGCTTTCTGCCGAAGGCTGGCCGGGCTGCTCATCGTCCGGCCGGTTGCAGATCACGCTTCTGAAGCCGGCGTCCTTGATGGCGGAGATGTCGTCCGGGTGGATCTGCCCGGAGACCGAATAGTCCTCGCTGATCTGGCGGTATTCCATGGTGCTGACCTCGCAATCTATCTGGGGCAGTCTTGCCACTCCAGGGCATGGGCGGCAATCCATGCCGCCGCAATTCCCTGCCAAATAGCGATGCCGGACCGGAAAATCCAACCGGGCCAATCCACGCCCGGTTGGATGCATGCCGGCTCAGCTGCCGAGGATGGCGCCCTTTATCTGCGTGATGTTGTTGTGCATCATATCGATATAGGTCGAAGCCGGGCCGTCGGGCTGCGACAGCGCATCCGAATAAAGCGTGCCGCCGACCTTGATGCCGGTCTCGCTGGCGATCTGCTCGATCAGCCGGGGATTGGTGATGTTTTCGACGAAGATCGCCGCCGCCTTGTCATGCTTGACCTGCTCGACCAGCTTGGCGACGTCGGCGGCCGACGGCTCGGCGTCCGTTGAGACACCCTGCGGCGCGAGGAACGTCAGCCCGTATTCGTGCTCGAAATAGCCGAAGGCGTCGTGCGAGGTGATGACGACGCGCTTCTCCGGCGGGATCGACTGGATCGCCGCCTTCACCTCGCCTTCGAGTGTGTCGAGCTTCTGCGAATAAGCAGCGGCGTTGGCCTTGTAGCTATCGCAGCCCGCGGCATCGGCCGCGCAGAATGCCTCGGCGATATTCTTCACATAGATCCTGGCGTTGGCGATCGACTGGAAGGCATGCGGGTCGGTGACGGTCTTGCCGCCGCCGGTGCCGGCGCCTTCGGCCGCGTCGGCATCGGCGAATTCCGGCTTGAAGTCGATCGGCGTCACGCCCCTGGTCAAGGTGACGATTGAGGCCTTGGTGGCGCTGGCCTCGATGAGGCGCTGCAAAAAGCCTTCGAAATGCAGGCCGTTGACCAGCACCAGGTCGGCGCCGGCCATCGCCACCGCATCGGCTGGGCTCGGTTCATAGACATGCGCGTCGCCGTCGGGCCCGACTATGGTGGTGATGTTGACGCGGTCGCCGCCGACATTTTTCGCGAAATCGGCAATGACCGTGAAGCTGGCGACCACCTTGAGCGGCGCCGCAAAGGCCGAGGTCGAGGCAAAAGCGCTTAATGTTATAACGCTCACAGCCAGGGCAGCGCGGAAGGATTTCAGCATTGCGAAGTCTCCTTGGTTGGGATCAGGCGGTTCGGTGGCGGTGGTGCACGATGCGGGCGCGCAGCGCGCCGCGCGTGCCGAACAGGATCGAGCAGAAATAAACGACGCCGGCCGACAGGATGATGGCCGGACCCGAGGGCAACGACGCGTGATAGGAAAGCAGCAGCCCGGCAATGCAGGAAGCAAAACCGATCAGCACGGCCAGCACGCACATCGGCTCGACGCGGGCCGTCCAGAAGCGGGCGGCGGCGGCCGGCAGCATCATCAGCCCGACGGATAAAAGCGTACCCAGCGCCTGGAAGCCACCGACGAGGTTGAGCACGACGAGGCCGAGGAAGATGAAATGCACCGGGCTTCCCATGCGGCTGACCGAGCGCAGAAACAGCGGGTCGAGGCATTCGGCAACCAAAGCCCGCCAGAATATGGCAAGGCTGGCGAGCGTCACCACGACGATGCCGCCGATCAGGATGAGCGCCTCGTTGTTAAGCGCCAGCACCGTGCCGAACAGCACATGCATGAGGTCGACGCTGGAGCCGCGGATCGACACCATCAGCACGCCCACCGCCAGCGAGATCAGATAGAAGGCCGCCATCGAGGCGTCCTCGCGCTGGATGGTGAAGCGCGACACCGCGCCTGCGCCGAGCGCGACGATAATGCCGGCGATCAGCCCGCCGATGGTCATTGGCAGGATTTCGAGGCCGTAGAGCAGGAAGCCGGCGGCGGCACCCGGCAGGATCGCATGCGCCATCGCGTCACCCGACAGGCTCATGCGCCGCAGCATCAGGAAGACGCCGACCGGGCAGGCACCGAGCGACAGCATCAGCGAGCCGAACAGCGCCCGCTGCATGAAGGCGAAATCGGCGAAGGGGGCAATGAAGAGGCCGTAGAGGAAATCCATCACGCCGCCCTCGGTCCAGAGCCGTGGTGATGGTCGTGATCGTGATGCACGTCGTGACTATGGTCGTGCTCGTCGGGCTCGCACCACGGCGCGTTCTCTTCCCAGGCCTCGTGGAAGCGGCGAGCACGGAGAAGGTTCTCCGGCCGCAACGTCTCCCTGGTATCGCCCCACGCAACCGGCTGGCGGGCAAGCAGCAAGGTTTCGGGAAAATTCTGCCGCACCAGTTCGAGGTCGTGGACGACGACCATGATGGTGCGCTCCTCGCCGTGCCAGCGTTTTATAAGCTGGACGAGGTCGCCGACCGTTTTCGCGTCCACCGCATTGAACGGCTCGTCCAGCAGGATGAGGTCGGCGTCCTGCAAAAGCACGCGGGCAAACAGCGTGCGCTGCAGCTGCCCGCCGGACAGCGTGTCGATCGGCCGCGTCTCGAAACCGCCGAGGCCGACCGCCATCAGCGCCTTGCTGACGGATCGGCGATCTTCCTTTGTGTAGCGACCGAGCATGCCGCGCTTCGGCCACAGCCCGAGCGAGACCAGATCGACGACACGAGCAGGAAATGTGCGGTCGAGTTCCGACTGTTGCGGCAGGTAGGCGGTGCGCACGCCGGGTGCGCGGATCACCACGCCTTCCATCGGCTTCAAAACGCCGACAATACCCTTCATCAGCGTCGATTTGCCGGAGCCATTGGCGCCGACGACGGCGGTCAGCGAGCCTTTGCGAACGGTGCCGTTGAGGTGATGAATGGCGGGATGGCTGTTGTAGCCGAGCGTCAGGTCACGGAAGGTCAGGCAGGCAATTGTCATCAGACGTTCCCGGGCGGTCCGCGAGACCAAGAGGTCTGTCGATATGTGATGTTATTACATTAGTCAACATGACCGTCGGGCGGATTTGTGACGCGAGCGGTCAACTCGGCGTGTATGAGCAGAGGTGAAAACCGGACAATTGGCTCAATCGGTTTCGCCTTGGCCGGCTTGCCCGGGGCCGGCTCGGACTCTAAACAGGCGCGACCCTCAAAACGAAGGAACTTCTCAAATGAGCATTCGGCGCATCGATGTTGGCCCGCGCATGAGCCAGATCGTTATCCACGGCAACACCGTCTATCTGGCCGGCCAAGTCGGCGAGCCCGGCGGCAACGTCGCCTCGCAGACCCGCGACATCCTCAAGACCGTCGACGAATTGCTGGCCCAGGCCGGCACCGACAAGACCAAGATCGTGCAGGCGATCATCTGGCTGGCCGACATGGGCACCTTCGCCGAGATGAATTCGGAGTGGGACAAATGGGTGCCGAAGGGCCACACGCCCGCCCGCGCCACCGGCGAAGCCAAACTCGCCGCCCCGGAATATCTGGTCGAGATTATCATCACGGCGGCGATCTGAGGCGAGCATTATCTCCCCCTTTGAGGCAGGGCTGTCCGGGGAAAGTGTTTGGTGAATCGAAATGCCGCAGGCGCATGCCCCGTAAGACGGGGATTTTCCGTCTACCTTCTGGTTGTCGAGACTCAGAAAGGGGACGGGGCATGCGCTTTACGCCTAGCATTCTTGGCAAGCTGGTTGAACCGATCAATCGCCGCCGCTTCCAGACGATTGTGGATAGCCATGGCGGGGACGCCTACGACAAGTCGTTCAGAAGTTGGGACCATCTCATGGTGCTGATCTATGCCCAGCTCAGCGGTAGTGCGAGCCTTCGCAGCCTGGAAGCCGGCTGGAACGCCAACGGCCAGCATCATTACCATCTGGGCAGTGACGTGTTGCGGCGCTCGACCTTGTCGGATGCCGGCCGCAGGCGCCCCGTCGCCGTCTTTGCCGAGATCTTCGGCCTGCTCGCCAACCAACTCGACCGGCAGACACGCCGTGAGGGCACCGCTATGCTGCGGCTGATCGATTCCACACCGATCCCGCTCGGCAAGTTGTGCGGCTGGGCCAAGTCGAACGGTCGCATCCGCGGCATGAAGATGCACGTCGTCTATGATCCCAACGCCGATTGCCCGCGCATCCTCGACATCACCGATGCCAACGTCAACGATGCCCAGGTCGGCCGCACGATCGCCATCGAGAAGGGCGCGACCTATGTGTTCGACAAGGGTTATTGCCATTACGGCTGGTGGACGCAGATCGCCGCAGCCCAAGCTTTCTTCGTCACCCGACCCAAATCCAACATGGGGCTCGAGGTGCTCTCCGAACGTCCCGTCAAGGTCGCGCGGGGCGACGGCTTCACCGTTCTCGACGACGCTGAGGTGAGCCTTGCCGGCAAAACCCACTGCAAGCTGCCGATCAAATTGCGCCGCCTGATCGTCAAGCGCCAGGACGGCGACACCATCACGCTGCTGACCAACGATCTCAAGCGCCCGGCCGTTGAGATTGCCGCGCTCTATAAGGGCCGCTGGCAGATCGAACTCTTGTTCCGTTGGATCAAACAGCATCTCAAGATACGCAGGTTCCTCGGCAACAACGACAACGCCATCCGCCTGCAGCTCTTCGCCGCCATGATCGCCTATGCGCTGCTGCGCATCGCCGCCCGGACCTACCGCATCGCCATGCCCATCCTGCGCTTCACCGATCTGGTTAGCCAATGCCTGCTCGAGCGCCGAAGAATCGAGGCCATCAACAAGCCGCCTCCGATCAATTCGAGCCGCCGAAGGGATCGAACATCCCCAAACCAGTTGGGCTTCGATTATGAATAACTTTCCCCGGACAGCCCTGCCTTTGAGGGGGAGATGGCCGCGAAGCGGTCAGAGGGGGTCGGTCCGACTGGGCTCGGCGTCCTGCGGCAGATGAGGTTGGCGCTCCACCCGAGGCGGCCCCCTCTGTCGCCTTCGGCGACATCTCCCCCCTCGAGGCGGGAGATCACTCATCCCCGTGACGGCGTGAACCTTGCCACCAGCGTATGGCTTTCCGCCGGATAGACAAACCGCACATGCGTCACCGGATGCTCGGCGCTCCAGGTCCGCCGCTCGACCACCAGGCAGGGCGCCCCGGGATCGATATCAAGCGCATCGGCGACAGGATCATCGGCCGCAACGGCGCGGATGCGGTGCTCGGCCTCGCTCCACGGCACCCGACCGATCAGCCACGGGCCGGGCGCGATGTCCAAAAACTCTTCCTCGCCGGCCTCGGCCACGGCTGAAAGATTGATCAGACGCTGCTCGAGCGCGAACGGCCGCTCGCCGGCAAAATGCAGGCATTCGAGCGACAGCACCGGTCCCGTGGCGGCAAGCCCCAGTCTCGTCCGGTCCTCGGCGCTGCTGCGCCGTTTCAGCCTTGACAGCCGCCCGTAGCGATAGGGCAGGCCGAGCGCCTCGACTTCGATCCTGATGTCATGGATTTCCAGCACCGCCGCTTGCGACTGCGGCTGGCGGACAAAGCTGCCGGAACGCCGACGGCGCTCGATCAGCCCGGCCTTGGCCAACTGAGACAGCGCTTTGTTCACCGTCATGCGCGAGCAATCGTACTGAGCCGTCAGCTCGTGCTCGAACGGGATGCGATGGCCCGGCGCCCAGGCACCCGACAGGATCTTTTCGCGGATGTCGGACAGGATGCGCTGATGCAGCGAGACGGTCTCGCCGTATTCGATCTCCGCCGTTTCGACCAAGCTCATCGACATCAGCTTTCGGAAAGCGCCGACATCGCCTTGCGGAACCGCTCGGCGACCGCCTCACGCCTGGCATGCCTGCCGGCGCTGACCTGCTTTCTCCCGTGCACCCACACGCAATCGACGGTGCTGCCATTGGCGAAGATCCAGGCATCGAGGATGGCGTCGCCAGCCTTGCCGGCAAGCGATGGATGGTTGTGGTCGAGCGACACGAAATCGGCCGGACCGCCGGCGGCGATCCGTGACGGCCCGGCGCCGAGCGCCTGGCTGCCGCCGTCGAGTGCGGCATCGAACAGCGCGCGGCCGGTCGAACCGCCGGCGCGCGCCAGCACATTGCGGGCGCGGTGCGCCAGGCGCTGCGAATATTCGAGCTGTCTTAGCTCATCCGGCAGGCCGATCAGCACGTTGGAATCGGAACCGACCCCGAAGCGGCCGCCATGCTCGATGAAAAGCGGGGCTGCGAAAGTGCCGTCGCCGAGATTGGCCTCGGTGATCGGGCAGAGCCCGGCGACTGCGCCGCTCTTGGCCATGCGAAGCGTCTCGGCCTCGGTCATATGCGTGGCGTGGATCAGGCACCAGCGCTTGTCCACCGACGCCTGGCTAAGCAGGAACTCCACCGGTCGCTTGCCCGACCAGGCAACGCAATCCTCGACTTCCTTTACCTGCTCGGCGACATGGATGTGGATCGGACCATCCGGCGCCATCGCGGCGACGGCATTGAGCTCGTCCGGTGTAGCGGCGCGCAGGCTGTGCGGCGCAACGCCGACGACGGCCTGCTCCAGCCCGGATACGCTTTCGCGGCTCTTCTCAAGCAGCCGCCCGAAGCGCCCGACATCATTGATGAATCGCCGCTGGCCTTCATTGGGTGCGGCACCGCCGAAGGACGAATGGGCGTAAAAAACCGGCAGCAACGTCAGGCCAATGCCGGTCCCGGCCGCCGCCGCGGCGATCCGCTCAGCCATTTCGGCGATGTTGGCGTAAGGCTTTCCGTCGCGGTCATGGTGAAGATAATGAAACTCGCCAACCCGCGAAAACCCGGCCTCCAGCATCTCGACATAGAGCTGCGCTGCGACCGCCTCGACCTGGTCCGGCGTCATCGACAGCGCGAAGCGGTACATCACCTCGCGCCAGCTCCAGAAACTGTCGGCCGAAGGCCCGCGCAATTCGGCAAGGCCGGCCATGCCGCGCTGGAAGGCGTGACTGTGCAGATTGGGCATGCCGGGCAGGACAATCGCAAGGCGCTCGTCGCCAGCCTGAGGATCGGCGCCCGCCTCGATCGTGCGTATGCGACCACCATCGAACACGATCCGCACCTTGCCTTGCCATCCATCGGGCAGCAGCGCCTGTTCCGCAAAGATCGCCGTCACGTTCGTCTCCGAATTTGAGTGTGCGAGCGACGATGCCACTTGCGTCGCATTCCAATATGTATATACATAATCCTCATCCTTTCAAATGGAAAAGATGATGGGTGGAGCAAACGGGAAGAGCGGTCTTCGTCTCTGGCGCAATGCGCGCCTGGCGACGATGGCCGACGGCGCGGCCGGATTGGGCATCGTCGAAAAGGGCGCTGTCGCGGCACGCGACGGGCTTATCGTCTACGCCGGCGCCGAGGCCGACATGCCGGCCTCCGTCGGGCAAGGCGCGGAGATCACCGATTGCTGGGGGCGCTGGATCACGCCTGGCCTGATCGACTGCCACACGCATCTCGTCTATGCCGGCAACCGCGCCAATGAATTCGAGATGCGGCTGGCCGGCGCCACCTATGAAGAAGTGGCGCGCGCAGGCGGCGGCATCGTGTCCTCGGTCAAAGCGCTCCGCGCCGCGAGCGAAGACGAATTGATCGCCCAGACGCTGCCGCGTCTCGACGCGCTGATGGCCGAAGGCGTCACCACGGTCGAGGTCAAATCGGGCTACGGCCTCGACCTCGACAACGAAAAGAAATCGCTGCGCGCCGCCCGCCGACTGGCCGATGGGCGTCCGGTGACGATCCGTACGACGTGCCTCGCCGCCCACGCGCTACCGCCGGAGGCCAAGGGTGACAAGGATGCTTTCATCGACCTCGTTGCCGGTACGATCCTGCCGGGGGTCGCTGCCGAAAAGCTTGCCGACGCCGTCGACGGATTTTGCGAGGGCATTGCCTTCTCGCCGGAGCAGATGGCGCGCGTCTTCGATAAGGCCAGGGCGCTCGGCCTGCCGGTGAAGCTTCACGCCGACCAGTTGTCGAACCTGCATGGCGCCGAGCTTGCCGCGCGCTATGCAGCGCTGTCGGCCGATCATCTCGAATACACCGACGAGAAAGGCGCCGAGGCGATGGCCAAGGTCGGCACCGTGGCGACAATCCTGCCCGGCGCTTATTATTTCATTCGCGAGACCAAAAAGCCGCCGGTCGAGCTGTTCCGCCGGCACGGCGTGAAGATGGCTGTCGCCACCGACAGCAATCCCGGCACCTCGCCGCTCACTTCGCTGCTGCTGACCATGAACATGGCCGCGACGCTGTTCGGCATGACGGTCGACGAATGCCTGGCCGGCCTCACCCGTGAGGCCGCACGTGCATTGGGACTGCTCTACAAGACCGGCACGCTGGAAGCCGGCAAATCGGCCGACCTCGCCATCTGGGACATCGAGCGGCCGGCCGAACTCGTCTACCGCATGGGCTTCAACCCGCTCCATGCCCGCATCTGGAGAGGACAATGACCGAACTCATCTTGAAGCCCGGCAATGCGACGCTGGCCGACTGGCGCTCCATCTATCGCGGCGCGGTGCCGAAGCTTGACGGCGCCTGCCGCCTGAAGATCAAGGCCAGCGCCGATGCGGTTGCCCGCATTGTCGCCAAAGGCGAGCCGGTCTATGGCATCAACACCGGCTTCGGGAAGCTTGCCAGCGTCCGCATCCCGGCCGCCGATCTCGAAACGCTCCAGCGCAACATCGTGCTCTCGCATGCCGCCGGCGTCGGCGAGCCGATGCCGGCCGCGGTGGTGCGGCTGATGATGGCGCTGAAGCTCGCCAGCCTTGCCCAGGGCGCCTCCGGTGTTCGCGCCGGGACTATCGACCTGCTCGAAGGGATGCTTGCCAACGACGTTATCCCGGTGGTGCCGGCGCAAGGTTCGGTCGGCGCATCGGGCGACCTCGCGCCGCTGTCGCACATGACCGCCGTCATGATCGGCGTCGGCGAATGTTTTACCCCGCATGGCCGCTTCCCGGCCAAGGTCGCCTTTGTCTCGCACGGGCTGGAGCCGGTGACGCTCGGCGCCAAGGAAGGCCTGGCGCTGCTCAACGGCACCCAGTTCTCGACGGCTTTCGCGCTGGCTGGCCTGTTCGAGGCCGAGGTGCTTTACCAGTCGGCGCTGGTTGCCGGCGCGCTTTCAACTGACGCCGCTAAGGGCTCGGACGCGCCTTTCGATCCGCGCATCCATCTGCTCAGAAAGCATCACGGCCAGATCGAGACCGCGGACGCGCTGCGCAGCCTGATGGCCGGCAGCGCCATTCGTGAATCGCACCGTGTCGGCGACGAGCGCGTGCAGGATCCGTACTGCCTGCGCTGCCAGCCGCAGGTCATGGGCGCCGCGCTCGACGTTCTTCGCAAGGCGGCCGATACGCTTCAGACCGAGGCAAACGGCGTCACCGACAATCCGCTGATCTTCGTCGAGGACGATACTGCGCTTTCCGGCGGCAATTTCCATGCCGAGCCGGTGGCCTTCGCCGCCGACATGATCGCGCTTGCCGTCTGCGAGATCGGCTCGCTGTCGGAGCGGCGCATCGCCATGCTGGTCGACCCGGCGCTGTCCGGCATGCCGGCTTTTCTGACGCCGAAGCCCGGTTTGAATTCAGGCTTCATGATTCCGCAGGTGACGGCGGCGGCACTCGTTTCGGAAAACAAGCAGAGGGCCTATCCGGCAAGCGTCGATTCGATCCCGACCTCGGCCAACCAGGAAGACCATGTCTCGATGGCCGCGCATGGCGCCCGCCGGCTGCTCGGCATGGTGGAAAATGCAACGGCGGTGATCGGCATCGAGTTGCTGGCGGCAGCTCAGGGCTGCGATTTCCACGCCCCGCTCGCTTCGAGCGAAGCACTGGAGGCGGTGCGCAAGCTGGTTCGCGCCGAGGTGCCGCATCTCGACAACGACCGCCATTTCCATCCCGACATGGAAAAGGCGATCGCTATGGTGCGCAGCGGCGCCGCGGTAAAGGCGGCGAACGCGGTGGTGTTGCCGGGAATTGCGTCGTGAAGTTGATTGTATTGACAGGTCGCGATCCTTCGCGCCCCCCTCTGTCCTGCCGGACATCTCCCCCACAAGGGGGGAGATCAGCAGTGCCGGCGCCGCGCTTATTTCTGCAACGTTCGAGATTGGCGAAAACCGCTGTGACGGCTGATCTCCCCCCTTGTGGGGGAGATGTCCGGCAGGACAGAGGGGGGCGCCGTAGAGCTCCGACGCCGGGAGACCTCTCATGACCAATCCCGCCTGGCTCACCGTCACCCAAGGCACGGCGCCGCTGCTGGTTTCGATCCCGCATACCGGCATCGATCTTGCCGGCCTTGAATCCCGGCTTGTCTCGCCCTGGCTCGGCCGGCGTGACTGCGACTGGTGGATCGACAAGCTCTATGATTTTGTTACCGATCTTGGCGCGACGGTCGTCCACACTGCCATCTCGCGCACCGTCATCGACGTCAACCGCGATCCTTCCGGCGTTTCGCTCTATCCGGGCCAGGCGACGACCGGTCTCTGCCCGACCGAGACTTTTGACGGCGATCCGCTCTACCGCACGGGCGACGAGCCGACCCCGGCCGAGATCGACCAACGCCGTGAAACGCATTTCGTGCCTTATCATGCCGCTTTGCAGGCCGAGATCGACCGGCTGCGCGGCATGCATGAGAAGATCGTGCTTTATGACTGCCATTCGATCCGCTCAGTGCTGCCGCGCCTGTTCGAAGGCACGCTGCCGGTTTTCAATCTCGGCACCAATGACGGCAAGAGCGCCGATGCCGCGCTGCAGGAAAAGATCGCTGGAATCCTGGCCGCGACCGGCGAGACCTGGGTCGTCAACGGCCGCTTCAAGGGCGGCTGGATCACTCGGCATTTCGGCCAGCCGCAAAACGGCGTCCATGCGCTGCAGATGGAACTCTCCAACCGCGGCTATATGCGCGAGCCGGAAGGGAAGGGCGCGCCGGAGAACTGGCCCGTGCCTTACGACGCAACCTACGCCGCGCCGATCCGCGCCACGCTGAAAACCATCCTCGAAACCGCGATCGACTGGGCCGGGCGCTGACGCACCCGCCGCACCTCATTCGAAAGGGACAACGATGACCGATCCTCGCCACAACATCCGCGAAGTGCGTGCCCCACGCGGCGACAAGCTCAATACGCGGTTTTGGACGACCGAAGCGCCGCTGCGCATGCTGATGAACAATCTCGATCCCGATGTTGCCGAAAACCCCAACGAGCTGGTCGTTTATGGCGGCATTGGCCGCGCCGCGCGCACCTGGAACGATTTCGACCGCATTGTCGCTTCGTTGAAGACGCTTGGCGAGGACGAGACGCTGCTGGTGCAGTCCGGCAAGCCGGTCGGCGTCTTCAAAACCCATTCCAATGCGCCGCGGGTGCTGATCGCCAACTCCAACCTGGTGCCGCACTGGGCGACGTGGGAAAAATTCAACGAGCTCGATAAGAAGGGCCTGATGATGTACGGCCAGATGACGGCCGGCTCGTGGATCTATATCGGCACGCAAGGCATCGTGCAGGGCACCTACGAGACCTTTGTCGAGGCCGGCCGCCAGCACTATGATGGCAATCTTCGGGGAAAATGGATCCTGACCGGCGGCCTCGGCGGCATGGGCGGCGCCCAGCCGCTGGCCGCCGTCATGGCCGGCGCCTGCTGCCTGGCTATTGAATGCAATCCCGACCGCATCGATTTCCGGCTGCGCACCCGTTATGTCGACGAGCGCGCCGACACACTCGACGAAGCGCTTGAGAAGATCGGGCGCTGGACCAGGGCCGGCGAAGCGAAATCGGTCGGCCTGGTCGGCAACACCGCCGAAATCGTGCCGGAGCTGGTGCGGCGCGGTGTGCGTCCCGACATCGTCACTGACCAGACCTCGGCGCACGACCCGCTGAACGGCTATCTGCCGAAGGGCTGGTCACTGGCTGAATGGCGCGACAAGCGCACGTCTGACCCCAAGGCGGTCGAAAAAGCCGCCCGCGCCTCGATGCGCGAGCATGTCGAGGCCATGGTGGCGTTCTGGAACGCCGGCGTGCCGACGCTGGATTACGGCAACAACATCCGCCAGGTCGCCCTGGAAGAAGGCTTCGAGAACGCTTTTGCCTTCCCTGGCTTTGTCCCGGCCTATATCCGCCCGCTCTTCTGCCGCGGCATCGGCCCGTTCCGCTGGGCAGCGCTCTCGGGCGATCCCGAAGACATCTACAAGACCGACGCCAAGGTGCGCGAATTGACCCCGGGCAACACGCACCTGCACAATTGGCTCGATATGGCGCGCGAGCGTATTTCGTTCCAGGGTCTGCCGGCGCGCATCTGCTGGGTCGGCCTCGGCGACCGTCATCGGCTGGGCCTCGCCTTCAACGAGATGGTTGCCAGGGGCGAACTCAAGGCCCCGGTCGTCATCGGCCGCGACCACCTCGATTCCGGTTCCGTCGCCTCGCCGAACCGCGAGACCGAAGCGATGAAGGACGGCTCCGATGCCGTCTCAGACTGGCCGCTGCTCAACGCACTGCTCAACACCGCGTCCGGCGCCACCTGGGTGTCGCTGCACCATGGCGGCGGCGTCGGCATGGGCTTTTCCCAGCATGCCGGCATGGTCATCGTCGCCGACGGCACGCCGGAAGCGGCAAAGCGACTGGAGCGGGTGCTGTGGAACGATCCGGCGACCGGCGTCATGCGCCATGCCGACGCCGGCTACGAAATCGCCATCGAATGCGCCAAGGAGCATCAGCTCAACCTGCCGGGCATTCTGGGCTAAGCTATGCGCATCCTTCGTGTTGCTGGCTACCGCGTCATGCCGTGGAAGAACGGCGGCGGCACGACGACCGAAATCGCGGTCTCTCCCGAGGGCGCAGGGCTCGACGATTTCGACTGGCGCGTCTCGATGGCCCGCGTCGAGAGCAGCGGGCCGTTCTCCAGCTTCGCCGGCGTCGACCGCACGCTGACGGTGCTGGAAGGTGAGGGGATCGTGCTCGATATCGCCGGCCGGCCTCCGGCACGGCTGACCGGCGCGGCGCCGCCGTTTTCCTTCCCGGCCGATGTGCCGACCAGCGCCGATCTGATCGACGGCCCGATCACCGACCTCAATGTCATGACCCGTAGCGGCCGGACGACCCACCGGGTCGAACGCCTGGTGCTTTCGGCGCCGCTGGACATCGAGGCGGGTGCCGGAACGACCCTTGTCTTGCCTCTCGGCGGTCAGGTCGCCGTGACCGGCGACAGGCCGGACCGCCTCGGCCCGCTGGATGCGCTGCTGCTCGATCAGGGCGCGCCAACACTGCGCCTCGAACCCGCCGGCAGCACGGTGCTGTTCGTGATCCGCATCGATCGAACCGCCGCCAACGATTAACGGCTGTTGCCAAACATGATCGCGGCGCCGGTGAAATATCGCCCGGCCACTTGCATGTATCACGAAAAAGCCCGAATCCTTTCCCTGATCGAAACCGAGGGCGGAAGGCGAGAAGCGTTCGCCCTCAAGTTGTCGAAAGGGGACGCCCTGTCGCGGTGCGCAAACAAACTTTCGGCCGGAACCTGTCATGCAACCAATTGCAATTGAACCGGTTTTAGGGACATTGCCGTGGCGGTGACGCCGCATCGCGCCCGCCTTACGGAATCTTCAATGAATATCCAGACGAATCCAACCAAGATCGAACACACGAGCGCCGGTTTTCCGGTCACGACGGAAGCGCCGATACGCTCCAATTTCCTGCCCGAAGACCGCCTGCGCGCGGTAGGCGTTGGCCTTGCCAAGGGCGACGTCAAGGAACTGTTCGGACTGGCGCCGTTCGAATTCCAGGCCCGCATCCGCGACAGCGCCAAGAAGATTCTCGACGTCTATCGCTCCACCAACGCCGCGCAGGCCAAGGGCGAGACGATCACGCCGGCGGCGCAGTGGCTGCTCGACAACAATTATCTGGTCGAAGAGACCATCTTTCAGGTCAAGCGCGACCTGCCGCGCCGTTTCTACCGGCAGTTGCCGACACTGACGCTTGCCGACGGCACCGCCGTGCCGCGCGCCTTTGCAGTTGCCTGGAGTTATGTCGAGCATTCCGACAGCTCGGTCTCGGCGACCATGTTCAAGGCCATCGTCGAAGGCTTCCAGTCGGTCGAGCCGCTGAAGATCGGCGAACTGTGGGCGCTGCCGTCGCTGCTGCGCTTCGTTTTGATCGAGAACCTGCGCCGCATCGCGGTGCGCGTCGAGCGCACGCGCCAGATGCGCCATATAGCCAACGAGGTCGCCGACCGCGTGCTTGCGACCGACGACAATGCCGACCGGACCAGGATCCTGTCGACCTACGCCGCGCATGCGCACGACACCACTTTCGCCACCCAGCTGCTCTACCGCTTGCGCGACGGCTCGCAAAATGCCGGCCGGGCGCTGGAATGGCTGGAGGCCGAGCTCGAAAAGACCGGCTCCGATGCCGAAGAGATCATCATCTCCGAGCACCACACGCTGTCCAGCGGCAACGTCACCACCGGCAACATCATCCGCGGCCTGCGCCTCATCAACGACGTCGACTGGACGGTCTGGTTCGAAGGCGTCAGCCGCATCGACACGCTGCTGCGCGAGCGCACCGATTTCGCCTTGCTCGATTTCTTCTCGCGCGACCAGTATCGCACCGCGATCGAGGAGATGGCGCGCCGCTCGGATCTTTCCGAATACCGCGTCGCCGAAAAGGCGATCGAGCTTGCCGGGCACGTTCCCGGCGTCATGGACGCCTCGGGCGTGCCGGAGACCGCCGACCCCGCCGTGCATACCGATGTCGGCTTCTTCCTGGTCGGGCCGCGCCGGCAGGAACTCGAAAGGGCGATCGGCTACCGGCCGCCCATCAACGTCGCTTTCAAGCGGGCCTTTGCCGCCACCGGCTGGCTGGGCATCGTCGTGCCGGTGTTCCTGCTGACGGTGCTGCTGCTGGTCGTCTCCGGCAACGCGCTCGCCAATCTCGGCCTCTCGACGCCGTCGATCACCTTGATGCTGGCGCTGTTCGCGGTGCCTGCCAGCGAAGGCGCGCTCGCCTTCTTCAACACCGTCGTGGCGCTGTTCCTGAAACCCACAAGGCTGGTCGGCTACGACTATAAGCACGGCATCCCGGCCGAAGCGCGCACGCTGGTCGTGGTGCCGTCGCTGATCGGCTCGCGCGACGATGTCGAGGAAAACATCCGCAACATCGAGGTGCACCATCTCGCCAACACGGCCGAAGACATCCATTTCGCGCTGCTTTCCGACTGGCCGGATTCCAAGACCGAGATCGACGCCGCCGATATCGAGATCCTGCAATATGCGCGCGACGAGATCGCCAGGCTGAACGCCCGCTATCCTTCCGAAGGCGCGCCGCGCTTCTACCTGCTGCACCGCCGCCGGCTCTATAACCAGGCGCAAAGCTGCTGGATGGGCTGGGAACGCAAGCGCGGCAAGCTGCACGAGCTGAACCTTCTGCTGCGCGGGGACAGCGACACCACCTTCCTACCGCTCGACGTGCCGCTGCCCGAAAAGGTCGTCTTTGTGATGACGCTCGACGCCGATACGCGCACCACGCGTGATGCCGTCTCCTCGCTCGTCGGTAAGCTCAGCCATCCGCTGAATCGCCCGCATTTCGACCCGGTCAAGCGCGTGGTCACCGCCGGCTACACCATCCTGCAGCCGCGCATCACCGCATCGCTGACCAGCGGCGACGACGCCTCGTTCTTTCAGCGCGTGTTCTCGGCCAATCGCGGCCTCGACCCTTACGTCTTTGCCGTCTCCGACCTCTATCAAGACGTTTTCGGCGACGGCTCCTTCACCGGCAAAGGCCTCTACCACGTGGATGCGTTCGAGGCAGCGCTGAAGGACCGCATCGACGAAAACACCATCCTCAGCCACGATCTGCTGGAAGGCGCGCTCGCGCGGGCAGCACTCGTCACCGACGTCGAGCTGGTCGAGGACTATCCCACGCGCTACTCGGTCGACGCCTCGCGCCACCACCGCTGGGCGCGCGGCGACTGGCAGTTGCTCGGCTTCATCTTCGATCCGCGCTCCGGCGTTCCGGCAATGTCGCGCTGGAAGATGATCGACAATCTGCGCCGCTCGCTGACCCCGATCTTCTGGGTGATGGCTTGCGTTGCCGGCTGGACGCTGCTGCCCTTCACGCAGGCCGCGCAGTGGCAGGCGCTGCTGATCCTCAGCCTGTTCATGGCCCCCACCTTCGACATCGTCAATGGCATCCTGCCGAAGAGCGGCGACCAGACGCCTCGCGGCCATTTCTCGGCGCTCGCCCGCGACACCGTCTTCGGCACCGCGCTGGTGGCGCTGAAGGTGCTGTTGATGGCGCATCTTGCCTGGATGATGGGCGACGCCACCGTCCGCACGCTCTACCGGCTCTTCGTCAGTCGGCAGAACATGCTCGAATGGCGTACCGCCTCGCAGGCGCACAGGAACAGCGGCAGCGATCTCGGCTCCTACTACGGCATGATGTACGGCGCCGTGATCATCGGCGTCGTCGGCCTTGCCATTCCGGTGCTGGCCGATTCCACCGGCGCCTTCGTCGCCTTCTTCTTCGCCTTGTTCTGGATCGGCTCGCCGGCCGTCGCCTGCTGGATCAGCCGCTCGGCCGAAACCGAGGACCGGCTGCGCATATCGGCCGCCGACGTATATGCGTTGCGCACTGTCGCGCGCCGCACCTGGCACTATTTCGAGACCTTCGTCACGGCCGAGCACCACCACCTGCCGCCAGACAATTTCCAGGAAAGCCCGGCGCCAGTCGTGGCGCCGCGCACCTCGCCGACCAATATCGGCGTCTATCTTCTATCAGTGGTGTCGGCGCGCGATTTCGGCTGGATCAGCCTTTCCGACGCCATCACCCGCATCGACGCCACGATGGCGACCATCGAGAGCATGCCGCGCGATCGTGGCCATCTCTACAACTGGTACGACACCACGACGCTGAAGCCGCTCTATCCGCTCTACATCTCCGCGGTCGACAGCGGCAATCTCGCCGGCCATCTGGTCGCCGTCGCGGCCGCCTGCGCCGAATGGGCCGAGGCGCCCTCCGTCCATCTGCAGGGCGATTTCGAAGGCATCCTCGATACCGTCACCATTCTTGACGAGAGCCTCGAGGAACTGCCCGACGACCGCCGGCAGCTACGGCCGCTGCGCCAGCGGCTCGCCGATCGTCTCGACGGCATGCGCCGTGCGGTGGTGACCATCAAGGCGCAGCCCGAGATGGCCTCGATCCGCACCATCAACCTTGCAGTGCTCGCCGGCGAGATCCGCAAGCTCGCCACCGCCATCCATGTCGAGGCGGCGTCGCCGAAGAGCGACGTCATCGCCGACTGGGCGGCCAGGCTGGAGGCGACCTGCGAGGCGCATGTGCACGATTCGCACAACGACGAGAGCGCGGTTTCGGCGCTGCGCGCCAAGCTGCTCGCGCTGCGCCTGCGCTGCCGCCGCTACGCCTTCGAGATGGATTTCTCCTTCCTGATGCGGCAGGAACGCAAGCTCCTGTCGATCGGCTACCGGGTCGAGGAGCATCAGCTCGACGAGAGCTGCTACGACCTGCTTGCTTCCGAGGCCCGGCTCACCAGCCTGTTCGCCATCGCCAAGGGCGATTTGCCGACCGAGCACTGGTTCCGGCTCGGCCGGCCGATCGTCGAGATCGGCTTCCAGGGCGCGCTGATGTCCTGGTCCGGCTCGATGTTCGAATATCTGATGCCGCCGCTGGTGATGAAGGAGCCGCAGGGTTCCATTCTCAACCAGACCAGCAAGCTCATCATCAAGCGCCAAATCCAGTATGCCCGCTCGAAGAACGTGCCTTGGGGTGTTTCCGAAGCGGCCTACAACGCGCGCGACCGCGAGCTCACCTACCAGTACACCAATTTCGGCGTGCCCGGGCTCGGCCTCAAGCGCGGCCTCGGCCAGAACACGGTGATTGCGCCTTATGCGACGATCCTGGCGGCGCAGTTCAATCCGCGCGAGGCGGTGCAGAACCTGGTCAGGCTGCGCTCGATCGGCGCGCTCGGCCGCCACGGCTATTACGATGCGGTCGACTTTACGCCGCAGCGCGTGCCCGAGGGCGCCGATCATGCCGTCGTCCAGAACTACATGGCCCACCATTCCGGCATGTCGATCGCCGCTGTGGCCGATGCCATCTTCGAGGGCCGGCTGCGCGAACGCTTCCACAGCGATCCGGTGATCGAATCGGCCGAGCTTCTGCTGCAGGAGAAGGCGCCGCGCGACATCCCGACCGCCACCGTCAGGACCGAGGCCGACGAGCGCTCCAAGGACGAGACCGAAACCGAGAGCCCGGACAGCCGCGTCATCCTCGATCCGATCAGGGCGCTGCGCGCCACCAACGTCATGTCCAATGGCCGCTACTCGGTCATGGTCACCGCTACCGGCTCAGGCTACAGCCGTTTCGGCGAGCTTGCCGTCACCCGCTGGCAACCCGACCCGACCGAGGACCGCCTTGGCTCGTACATCTTCCTGCGCGATGCCGGCAGCGGCGACTGGTGGTCGGCGACCGCCGAGCCGAAGCGGGCGGAGAATGAGCGCGTCCAGACGCTCTTTGCCGACGACAAGGCGAGCTTCGTCAAGTCGGTCGGCTCGCTGCGCTCGGAAGTCGAATGCATCGTCATTTCGGAAGGCAATGGCGAGGGCCGCCGCATCACGCTCTATAATGACGGCGTCACCGACCGGCATATCGAAGTGACTTCGTTTGCCGAGCTGGTGCTCGGCGACGAAGCCTCGGACAATGCCCATCCGGCCTTTTCCAAGATGTTCATCGAGACCGAGATCGCGCCGAACAACGGCGCCATCTTCGCCACCAGGCGCAAGCGCGACAAGAACGATCCCGACCTAACCATGGTGCATTTCGTCACCGATCCGTCGGGACCGTCGCGCGATGCCGAAGCCGAGACCGACCGCCGCGCCTTCATCGGTCGCGGCCGCACCATCGCCGACGCCGCGGCCTTCGATCCCGGCGTAAGGCTCGGCGGCAACCAGGGCTTCACGCTCGATCCGGTCGCCGCACTTCGCCGTCAGGTTCGCGTGCCGGCCAACAAGAAGATCTCGCTGACCTTCTGGACCGTCGTCGGCGCCAATCGAGCCGAGCTCGACGAGGCGATCGCCCGCCTCGATCATCAGGAAAGCTTCGCCCGCCAGGCGATGCTCGCCTGGACGCGCAGCCAGGTGCAGACCCGCCATCTCGGCCTCAGCCTTGCCGACGCCGCCAATGTGCAGAAGCTGGCGCGTTATCTAATCTATCCCGATCCGTTCCTGCGCCTGCCGGCGGAATCGATCGCCTCCGGCCTAGGTCGCCAATCGAGCCTGTGGCCGACCAGCATCTCCGGCGATTTCCCGATCTTCCTGGTGCGCATCGGCGACGTCGCCGACCTCGAGATCGTCGCCCAGGCGCTGCGCTTCCAGGAGTATATGCGCGCCCGCGGCATGATGATCGACTTCGTCGTCGTCAACGAGCAGGCCTCCTCCTACGTGCAGGACCTGCAGCGCGCCGTCGAGACGCTGTGCGAAAACGCCCGCCTGCGCGGCAGGGAGCTCGGCCCGCGCCAGCACATCTTCGCCGTGCGCCGCGACCTGATGGACGAGCCGACCTACAAGACCCTGCTGGCGGTCGCCCGCGTGGTGCTGCACACCCGCAACGGCACCATCTTCGACCAGCTCGAACGGGCCGAGACGGCGGCCCTGCAGGCGCGCGACGCCTTGCAGCAGGCCGAAGGCGGCACGCCGCGCGGGCCGTCCTTGCCGTCCCCCGTGCCGATGCCGGCAGTCCAGGGGGCGGCCGACACCGCCGCCGATGGCAGCGGCCTTAGTTTGTGGAACGGCTTCGGCGGCTTCGATGGCGACGGCCGCCATTACGTCACGCGGCTCACCGGACGCCGCACGACGCCGCAGCCGTGGATCAACGTCATCTCCAACGCCTCGTTCGGCTTCCATGTCTCGGCCGAAGGCGCAGGCTTCACCTGGAGCCGCAACAGCCGCGACTACCAGCTGACGCCATGGTCGAACGACCCGGTGTCGAACCGGCCGGGCGAGGGTTTTTATATTTTCGACCATGCCACAGGCAAGGCGTTTTCGCCGATGGCCGCGATGGTGCGCGATCCCTCGATGACCTACGAAACCTGGCATGGGCAGGGTTTTTCGACCTTCCGCTCAAAGCGAGGCTCGCTGTCGATGGACCTGACGCAGGTGGTGGACCCCGCCGATCCGGTGAAGATCAGCCGGCTGCGCATCCAGAACCAAGGCCCGGCGCCGGCGCGGCTGCGCGTCTATGCCTATGCCGAATGGGTGCTCGGCGGCCATCGCTCGCGCACGGCGGCCACGGTTGTGCCGTCGCGGGATACGGCAACAGGCGCCCTCCTGGCGCAGAACCCTTACGGGCTCGACTTCGGCGAGCGCGTGGCCTTCTTCGCCGCCGGCGGCAATGTGCATTCGGTGACCGCCGACCGCGGCGAGTTCGTCGGCAGGAACGGCACCACGGAATATCCGCAGGCCGTGCTTGGCGGCCTTGGTCTCACCGGCAAGATCGAGGCGGGCGACGATCCTTGCGCCGCGATCGCCAGCGATGTCGAGATCCCTGCCGGCGGCGACGTGACGCTGGTCTGGCTGCTCGGCGACGCGGCTTCCGCCGGGGAGGCGAGCGCGCTGGTGGAGACCCATCGCGGCAAGGACTTCGATCGGCGCCTGGCCGACAATGAGCGTGTCTGGCGCGGCTTCCTCGATACCATCCAGGTTGAGACGCCCGACAAGGGGCTCGACGCCATGGTCAACCACTGGCTGCCTTACCAGAGCCTCGCCTGCCGCATCCGCGCGCGTTCGGCCTTCTATCAGGCGAGCGGCGCCTTCGGCTTCCGCGACCAGCTGCAGGACACGCTGGCCCTGCTGGCGCACGATCCGAAGCTGGCGCGCGACCAGATCCTCAACGCGGCGCGCCGGCAGTTCCAGGAAGGCGACGTGCAGCACTGGTGGCTGCCGCGCACCGACGCCGGCGTGCGCACCATGATCTCGGATGACGTCGTCTGGCTCGCGCATGCCACGGCCCGCTACATCGAGGTAACCGGCGACGCCGGGATCCTGAAGGAACAGCTGCCCTTCATCGACGGCCAGCAGCTCGGCGAGGGCGAGCACGACGCTTTCTTCACGCCGGAGATCACCAAGAACACCGCCCCGCTTTACGACCACTGCGCGCGGGCGCTGGACCTGGCGATCAAGCGCAGCAGCCCGGCCGGCCTGCCGCTGATCCTCGGCGGCGACTGGAACGACGGCATGAACCGCGTCGGCGAGGGCGGCAAGGGCGAAAGCGTGTGGCTGGGCTGGTTCCTGCTGAAGACGCTGGGCGATTTCGCGCCCATCGCCAAAACGCAAGGCGACGCCAAGCGGGCGCAGGCCTGGACCAAACACGCCGACGCGCTGAAGCGGGCGCTGGAAAGCACCGCCTGGGACGGCCAATGGTACCGGCGCGGCAGCTTCGACGACGGCACGCCGCTAGGCTCCCACAATTCCGACGAATGCAAGATCGATTCCATCGCCCAATCCTGGAGCGTGCTGTCGGGCGAGGGCGATCCGGCGCGCTCGACCACCGCCATGCAGCAAGCGACCAAGATGCTGGTCGACGATGAGCTCAAGATCATCAAGCTGTTCACGCCGCCCTTCTCCAAGACCGAGAAGGACCCCGGCTACATCAGGAGCTACCCGCCGGGCGTGCGCGAGAATGGCGGCCAGTACACTCACGCCGCGACGTGGTTCGTCATCGCGCTTGCCGAAATGGGCCGCACCGACGATGCCTATCGCTGCTTCTCGATGCTGAACCCGGTCAACCACGCCTCCGACGAGGCGGCGGCCGAGCACTACCGCGTCGAGCCCTATGTGGTGGCGGCCGATATCTACGCCGGCGAAGGAAAAGGCGGGCGCGGCGGCTGGACCTGGTATACCGGCTCCGCCGGCTGGCTCTACCGGGCGGCCGTCGAGGGTATTCTCGGCATTGAGCGGCGCGGCGGGCAGATCACGTTTAGGCCGAAGCTGCCGGGTCACTGGGACGGCTACGCCGCCACGCTCAAGATGCTCGACGCCGAGATCAAGGTTCGCGTGGTCCGCGACAAAAAGACCAAGACGATCTCGCTCGAAGTCAATGGCACGAAGACAAAATCGGCGTCCTTCGAGCCGAAAGCCGGCGATAAGACCGACATCGTCGTCAAGATACCTGCGTAAAATCAAAGGTTTGACTTGCTGGCTGCGCATCCTCCGGGATGCGCGGTCAAGCTTGCTGTTTTACTTGGGCGCCATCACGCTGGCCGTCCCGGCGCTGCTTTAGTCCCGGCTAAGCAAGCGCCCGGTGATTAAAAATGTGGCAGCCTGCCACAGCTGCCATTATTTTGCCGCAAGGCTGACATTTCACCTTTTATCTCAAACCGTTAGGTGATCACGTCAGATTTCGCACCGTCGTCATCTTTTGTTCGCTAAATGGGAACGGAAGCGATAGTGGGGCATTGTTTTGCGACGCGTTAACCAGTACGTGTCAAAAAATGGTGCAGTGCACAATACTGAGATTGAGCACATAAAAGAGTTTGGCGGAGTAGCTGAAGTGTCACTTCTGCAGATTTACTGGAGAGCGCTGGGTTATCTGGCTGCCGACAAGAAGCGCGTCGCGCTGATCTGCGGCGCCAACGTCGCGCTCGCCATGGTCGCTATCGTCGAGCCGATCCTGTTCGGCCGGGTGATCGACGCCATCTCGAACCACGGTTCGGTGTTCTCGACCCTCGCCGTGTGGGCGGCTCTCGGCGCCTTCAACGTCGTCGCCTTCGTGCTGGTGGCGCGCGGCGCCGATCGGTTTGCTCATGCGCGCCGCTCGGAAGTGCTCTGCGAGTCCTTCGAGCGCGTCATCACCATGCCGCTCGCCTGGCATCATCAGCGCGGTACCTCCAATTCGCTGCACACGCTGCTGCGCGCCGTCGAGACCCTGTTCAGCCTGTGGCTCGAATTCATGCGCCAGCATCTGTCGACGGCCGTCGCGCTGGTGCTGCTCATCCCGACCGCGCTCTCCATGGACATCCGCATGTCGATGGTGCTGCTCGGCCTCGGCGCGCTCTATCTCGGCATCGGCCGGCTGGTTATGCGCCGCACCAAGGCGGGGCAGGCGGCGGTCGAGCGCCACTACCATACCGTGTTTGCCCACGTGACCGACTCGGTCAGCAACGTCGCCGTGCTGCAGAGCTACAACCGCATCGGCCATGAGACCGCGACGCTGAAGCGCTACGTCAAGGATCTGCTCGACGTGCAGAATCCGGTGCTCGACTGGTGGGCTATCGCCAATGCGCTGCACCGCCTGTCGTCAACCATCTCGATGATGATCGTGCTCCTGATCGGCGCCTGGCTCGTCACCCATGGCCAGCTGCGCGTCGGCGACGTCATCGCCTTCACCGGCTTTGCCACTCTGCTGATCGCCCGTCTCGACCAGATGTCGGCCTTCGCCAACCAGATCTCCGAGGCGCGCGCCAAGCTCGAGGACTTCTACCGCCTCGAGGACTCGGCTGCCGACGCCGCCGAGCCGGATGGCCTGCGCGAGCTCAGCAACGTCACCGGCCATGTGCGGTTCGAGAATGTCAGCTTTGAGTTCGCCAACTCAGGACATGGCATCGACGACGTGTCGTTCGAGGTCCAGGCTGGCCAGACGGTCGCCATCGTCGGCCCGACCGGCGCCGGCAAGACGACGCTCATCAACCTCTTGCAGCGTGTCTTCACCCCGTCCAGCGGCCGCATCCTGATCGACGGCATCGACACCAAGACGGTGACCCGCAAGTCGCTGCGCCACTCGATCGCCACCGTCTTCCAGGACGCCGGCCTGCTCAACCGCTCGATCGAGGACAACATCCGCGTCGGCCGTGCGGACGCCACCTACGACGAGATCCACGCCGCCGCCGACGCCGCCGCCGCGCAGGACTTCATCCTGTCGAAGAGCGGCGGTTACGACACCGTCGTCGGCGAGCGCGGCGGCCAGCTCTCGGGCGGCGAGCGCCAGCGCATCGCCATTGCCCGCGCCGTGCTCAAGGACGCGCCGATCCTGGTGCTCGACGAGGCGACCAGCGCGCTCGACGTCGAGACCGAGGACCGCGTCAAGGAAGCCATCGACGAGCTCAGGCGCGACCGCACCACCTTCATCATCGCTCACCGCCTGACTACGGTCCGCGACGCCGATCTGGTCGTGTTCATGGACAAGGGCAAGGTGGTCGAGTTCGGCGGCTTCACCGAGCTTTCGCTGCGCAACGGCCGCTTCGCCAGCCTGCTACGCGCCGGCGGCCTGCTCAACGACGAGGAAGTTCGCCGCCTCAGCCGTCCGGTGACCATCGAAGCGGCGTAAGTCTGGCCTCCTCCTTCTCCCCTTGTGGGAGAAGGTGTCGGCGAAGGCGACGGATGAGGGATGCTCCAGGGAACGCCAGCGTCTCACTCCGCTGGAACACCCCTCATCCGTCTCGGCGCTGCGCGCCGATCCACCTTCCCCCACAAGGGGGGAAGGGAAGACTAGGCCCTGCGACAACCACTCGATTGCCCCGGACGCACCGCCGGTCTATTTAGGACGGCATGAGCGACACCACCTCACGCCTCTCCGGCTGGACCGATCTCGCCAATCCGACGCGCTTCGTCGGGCTGGCCGGCAAGGTCGTCCCATGGCTGGTGTCGATCGCGGCGGTCCTGCTCGCAATCGGGCTCTATATGAGCTTCACCGCGCCCGAGGATTTCCAGCAGGGCATCACCGTGCGCATCATGTATATCCACGTGCCTTTCGCCTGGCTTGCCATGATGTGCTACACGCTGATGGCGGTCTCTGCGCTCGGCACCCTGGTCTGGCGCCATCCGCTGGCCGACGTGGCGCTGAAAGCGGCGGCCCCGATCGGCGCCGTCTTCACAGCGCTGGCGCTGATCACCGGCTCGATCTGGGGCAAGCCGATGTGGGGCACCTGGTGGGTGTGGGACGCGCGGCTGACCTCGGTCTTCGTGCTCTTCCTGATGTATCTCGGCATCATCGCGCTGACCCGAGCGCTGGATGACGCCGGCCGCGCCGCCTGGGCCGCCGCCATCATCACGCTGGTCGGCTTCATCAACATTCCGATCATCAAATTCTCAGTCGACTGGTGGAACACGCTGCACCAGCCGGCCTCGGTGTTCAGGCTCGGCGGCCCGACCATCGATCCGTCGATGTTACGGCCGCTGGCCGTGATGGCGCTCGGCTTCACCGTGCTGTTCTTCGCGCTGCATCTGATGGCGATGCGCACGGAGATTTTGCGCAGGCGGGTAGCGGCGATGCGCAGGGTTGCGGCGCGGCAGGCGGAGCGCACTTGACCTTCTCCCCTTGTGGGAGAAGGTGGATCGGCGCGCTAGCGCCGAGACGGATGAGGGGTGTTCCAGCGGAGTGAGGCGCTGGCTTTCCCTGGAGCCCCCCTCATCCGTCGCCTTCGGCGACACCTTCTCCCACAAGGGGAGAAGGAAAAGGCGCGTTTCACCCCATCCGTCCCCGCGCCGCCACCGGCAGCGTCTCTAGCACCTTGTCGCCGTCGACCAGGTGCACCTGGTCGAACAAATTCGTCACCACGCAGCAATGATCGGGCACGACGCGCACGCGCTCGCCGATGTGAAGCCTGGCGCCTTCCGCGAGCGTGACATTGCCATGCTCTTCGCTGAGGCCAGTGACGCGGGCGCCGGGAACGCCGAGCAACTCGCCGAAATCGGGCAGCCCTAGCGTATCGGACGACAGCGCCTTGCTGCCGCTATCGAGGATGGCGCGGGTCGGCGTCGGATGGCTGACGACGGTGGCCAGCACCGTCAGCGCGCAATCGTCGAGGCTGCCGACGCCTTTGGCGACCTGGTAGCGGTCGAGATAGATGTAGGTGCCGGGCCGGTATTCGGTGACGACGCTGTCCTCGCCCGAGCGCCACATGTCCGGCGTGCCGCCGCTGGAAATGCGCAGGCATTCAAGCCCTGTCGCGGCAAGCGCCTCGCGCGCGTTCCTGAGCCAGACCTCGGCTTCCGTAGCGCGGCCTGCAGCCGGATAAGTCATCAGCCCGCCGAACGCGAGGCCTTTCGCCCGGTCGATCACCTTCGCCAGCGCCAGCGCCTCGGCTGCGCTCTGGACGCCGCAGCGGCCCATGCCGGTGTCGCATTCGACCAGCACGGGCAGGGGATGGCCGGCATCGGTGAAGGTCGCGGCAAGCCCTTCCACCGTTTCGCGGCTGTCCGCCGTCACCGACAGCGTGACGCGGCCGTGCAGCGCCTTGAGCCGCTCCAGCTTGGCTCGTCCAAGGATGTTGTAGGGGAGAAAAATATCGGTCAGCCCGGCATCGGCCATCACCTCGGCCTCGCCGATCTTCTGGCAGGTGATGCCGACCGCTCCCGCCGCCACCTGCTTCTTCGCCCAGTAGGGCAGCTTGTGCGTCTTGATGTGCGGCCGAAGCTTCAGCCCGTGGCTATCGGCATGCGCCTGCGCCTTTTTGATGTTGGCTTCGGCGCGGGCGGCATCGATCAGGATCGCCGGGGTGTCGAGGTCTTCCATGCTTGGCATGAGATCACCGTTCAAAGCATGTCTCCCGAAAGCGGGAACCGGTTTCGAGACATGCGTAAATCAAAAATTCCGGTTGAGGTTATGGGCTTGATCCGGCCGGATGTCACGGGGCCAGAACCGTCAGTTTGCGTCGACAGCAGACCGGTGTTGGGCTATGCCGAGGGAGAGATTTTTAGCAGCAGCGGCCGGAAGGAAGAGGACCCATGAAACGCTCCACCATCAACGACATCATCCGCGACGCCGACGCCTTCATCCGCTCCTTCGGCTATATCATGCCGCCCTTCGCCTACTGGTCGCCGGAAGAGATGAAGGCGCATAAGAGCGACTCCTCGGCTATCTTCACCTCCCGCCTCGGCTGGGACATCACCGACTACGGCCAGGAGAAGTTCGACGAGCTCGGCCTGTTCCTGTTCACCGTCCGCAACGGCCGCTACGAGGACATGAAGCTCGGCATGGGCATGCTCTATGCCGAAAAAATCATGATCTCGCGCAAGGACCAGCTTTCGCCCATGCACCGCCACAATATCAAGGCCGAGGACATCATCAACCGCGGCGGCGGCAAGCTGGTGCTGGAACTGTTCATGCACGATCGCGACGGCGGCATCGACCCGAAGGCCGAAGTGTCGGTGCCGGTCGACGGCACGATCCATCGGATGCCAGCCGGCGGGCTGCTGAAACTCGACCCCGGCCAGAGCGTCACGCTGCTGCCCGGCGTCTGGCACGCCTTCTGGGCCGAAGGAAAAGATGTGCTGATCGGCGAGGTCTCGACTGTCAATGACGATTTGACCGACAACGTCTTCCGCGACCCGATCGGCCGCTTCTCCAACATTGAAGAGGACGTCGCGCCGCTGCACCTGCTGGTGTCGGACTACGAGAAGTGGGTAGGGTAGGCTGGAGGTTGTTGCCGGCTATTTCGCGCGATTGAGAAGTGCGCGCTGCCTGCGCACTTCGGCGATCAGCCGCGGGATGTCCTGCCGTGCGGCGGCCATGAAATCCTGATCCGCGACCGTGGCGCCAGACATTTCGATGTCCTCGCCACGCTCCGCGCCACTACCAGTTTGGATGAAATTCGATCCGCCTGAGAAATCCCGGCCTTCGATCCAAGATTTCCATGGGCCGGGCTGAGCCGCAGTAGCTCGAGCATCTATTTCCTGGAGTTCGGTTTCGGATAGGGGCGTGTTCATTGCATCGCTCGTCCTAGTCTACTACCGCGCGTGCTTGTCCGCCTTCCGATTCCCGAGCAGCAGCTTGCGCTCCAGATGCGCGCGCAATTCGCCGTAATAGGCGGTGAGGAAAGCTTTTGAATCGACAGGCTCGATCCTGGCGCCGATCTTCCCGCCGATCGTCTCGGCGACGGCCCTCATCGCAAAATAGTCGTCGCGGCGGAGCACTTCCTCCAGCTTGTGCAACTCGGCAATGCCGTAAGCATCAAGCTGCGCTGGGCTGAACTGGAAGCGGGCGGCGACCGGATCCTTGCGCAGCGACAGGTCCTCGACTAGCGCTACCTTCGGCGCCTCGACGACCCAGGTGCCGGCGAGCAGGTCGCCGATCCTGAGCCGGTCGCGGTTGAACAGCGGAAACAGCGAAAAGAGCAGTGCCCAGACCAGGCCGAAAATGGTTGACAGCGTGTCGGCGACGTCGGCGCTGGCGCGCGCGGCGAGGATCGACAGCGGCAGGAAAACCTCGATCTCGCGCATCAGGTTGCGCGCGATGACCTGATCGATGGTAAGCCCGGCGCCGCTGCGCGAGGCGACCCGCACGCCGACCATCCGCTTGCCCGGCGTCGCTGCCCGCCGCCCCGCCTCGAAAGCGATGAAATAGACGTTGCGAAGGAAGAAGATGAAGATGATCCAGGCGATGAAGAGCGGCTCTGCTTCCTTGAAGCCCAAGCCTCCGAGCCCGAAGAGGGCGACGAGGCTGACCACCACTGCCGCAACGACGATGATGACCACGTCGAGCAGGAATCCCGAAGCCCGCGTGCCGGCATCCGCGAGCTTGACCCTGAGATCGACGCCCTCCGGCGTGACCAGCGGACGGATCAGCGTGGCGGGGTTCCTAGCCGTTGCCATGCCGCACCATTCGGAACAGGTAGAAATAGCAAATCCATAGCGTCAGCATGCCGCCGCCGATCGCATAGCGCACCGCGTCGCCGGTGATCGTTTGCCGGCCAATGCCTTCAAGCAAGCCGGCAAACAACAACATCACCATCACCCCGACCATCGCGGTCGCCGCGACGCGGCCGGCCCGGGCTGCCGCCGCCATACGGGTCAACTCGCCGGGAAAAGCGATGCTGGTGCCGATGCGCATGCCGGCAGCGCCGGCCAGCGCGATCGCGAACAATTCGGTGGTGCCGTGGATGGAAAGCCAGCCGCCCAGTTCGAGGCCCAACCCCTTGGCCACGTAAATCTGGAATATCGCGCCCAGCATGCAGCCATTCATTAGGATGATCAGCACGCTGGGCACGGCGAAAGCGAAGCCCAGCGCGAAGGCCAGGATCGACACCTGCGTGTTGTGGGTGAAGAGATAGGCGGCGAAGCCCGACAGGAAATGGCCGCCGCCGTCCCCATAAAGCACGCTGCGCAGCATTTCGGCCGATGAATCCGGATTGCGGCCGCCGGCAAGGCCGGGCGCGATGATGGCGTCGTACCAGCGTTTGTCGGAAGCGACCAGCCAGTAACCGGCTATGGCACCGATGATCGTCAGTCCGACCGACACGCCTGTCTCGCGCCATAGGTCGCGGATCGCCGCCGGCCAATCGCGCAGGAAGAAATCGCCGATGCGCTCCTTCAAGCCTCGCCGTGCGCCGTAGAGATAGAAATAGCCGCGCAGGCAAAGCGCTTCGAGATAAGCGATCAGCGCGCTGTCGAGCGACGTTGCCCGCGCCACCGAGAGCGAGGACAAGGCCGAGCGGTAGAGCAGCGGCAGCGACAGCAGCTCGTCTTCCGACAGTGCCCGCGGCGCCCGCTTCTCGACGCGGGCAAGCAGCGCCTCGAATGCCTTCCAGTCGGTTTCGCGCTCCTGGCGAAAGCTCGCCAGCGATTGGCGCAGCGCATCGGTTCCGGCGGGCAGCGTCATAAGAGGTTCTCCTCCTTGAGCTGGATATAGCGCTCGACCAGCGCCGGGCCGAGCCGCTGGTGGTCGGCCTCGATCACATGCGCGCCGAGCAGCCTGAGCCGCCCGATCACCACTTGCCGTTCCCGGAGCAGGCCGCCGGCGGTCACCGCGCGGGCGACATCCTCCGGCGTCGCCGGCGCCATGTCGGCCAGCGTTTCCAGTTCGACATCCCTCATCAGCATGAACAGCACCAGATGCCGCTCGGTCAGCCTGCCGACGGTGCGCAGCATCAGCTCGGCGCTGATCGGATCGACGAAATCGGTGAAGATGATGACCAGCGAGCGCCTGTCGAGTTTTGCCGCAAGCGTGGTCAAAGCGAGGGTGAAATTGGTCTCCTCGGTCGAATAGTCGATCTCGGCCGCCCGCTTCTGGATCATGGTGAAGCTCGACGAGCCGCGCACCGCGCCGCTGGAGACGCGCGGTTTGGCATCGAAGGAGAACAGGCTGACGAGATCGCCGCCCTTCAGCGCGATGAAGGCCGACAGCAGTGCCGCCGTCACCGCTCGGTCGACCTTCGGCACGCCGTCGACCGGCTCGCACATCAGCCGCCCGCAGTCGATGGCCAGCACGATATTGTTGTTCTCCTCGACCCGGAACTCGCGCGCCACAAGCTTGCCGTGGCGGGCGCTGCGCTTCCAGTCGATCATGCGCCGGCCCATGCCGGGCTGGTAATCCTTCAGCGACTCGAATTCGCGGCCCTGGCCGGCGCGCCTTTGCGCATGGCCGTCGGCAAGCGCCGAGCGTTGCAGCAGCGTGATCGCCTCGTCGCGCGCGCTGCTAACGTCGGGCAACACCGCAACCTTACGGTCCATCGGCAGCACGACCTGGTTCCAGATCAGCCCGAACGGGCCCTGCCAGCGCAGCCACAGCCGGTCGAAGCTGGCGATACCGCGCCTGACGGCATCGAATTCGAGGTCGAGCGTGCCGCCATTTGGCGGAAGCCGCCCGCCGGTGCCGTTGACCGGCGCCAGCCGCTGGTCGTGTCCGACGCGCGCCTGCAGCCGGCGCGGCCGTGCGCCGAGGCTGGCGGCGATGTGGAGCGTGAAGCGCCCGCCGACGCCGACCTGCGGCGGCGCGGTCAGCGTGGCGCTGAGCGCGGCGCGTCCGCGCCCGGCCGCCGCATCGACGGCGAGGAAGGCGACAAGCCCGCACATCCACAACAGGCCGAGATACCAGACGGAAGGCAGCGCAAGCGCGATCAGGAAGGCGGGGATGGCACCCGCCGCCGCTGCCCAGACCGCTCTGCCGCTCGGATAGATCAACGCGGCGCTTCCGTGTGGTCGACGAGGTCGGAAACGATCTGCTCAACCAGTCGCCCGTCGATCTGCGCCGACGGCGACAGGATGACGCGATGGCGCAGCGCCGGCACGGCGAGCGCCTTGACGTCGTCGGGAATGACATAGGCGCGGCCGTCGAGCGCGGCCCTGGCGCGCGCCGCGCGGGCCAGCATGGCGCCCGCGCGAGGGCTTGCGCCGACTTCAAGGTCAGGGCTCTCGCGCGTGCCGCGCACCAGCGCCGCGATATAGCCGACGACGTCGTCGACCAGCGTCACCTCGCCGACCGTGGCAAGCGCCGCCTGCAGCGTCTCGCGGTCGGTCCGCGCCGTGATGCCGTATTGCGCGATGTCGTGCGAGGCGGAGCCGCCGCCATGATGGACGATGATGGCGCGCTCCTCCTGCGGGTCCGGATAGCTCACCCGGTGCTTGAACAGGAAGCGGTCGAGCTGCGCCTCCGGCAGCGGGTAGACGCCCTGATGCTCGATCGGGTTCTGCGTCGCCACCACCATGAAATTCCGGCCGAGCGAGTGCGTGGTGCCGTCGAAGGTGACGGCATGCTCCTGCATGGCTTCCAAAAGGGCGGCCTGCGTCTTCGGCGGCGTGCGGTTGATCTCGTCGGCGAGCAAAAGATCGCAGAAGATCGGGCCGCGCGTCAGCGTGAACTGCCCGGTCTGGAAATTGTAGATGTTGGCGCCGACGATATCGCCGGGCATCAGGTCCGGCGTGAACTGGATTCGCCCATAAGCGACGCCAAGCGCCTGCGCGAAGCAGCGCGCCGTCATGGTCTTGGCCGTGCCCGGCGGGCCTTCGAGCAAAATGTGCCCGCCGGCGAACAGAGCCGTCAGCATCAGATCGACCGTGTCGCGCTGGCCGGTGATCGCTTTCGCCACTTCTTCCCTGATCGCTGTCGCCAGGGCCTTCACATCATCGACGTTCACCGAGCCTCCTTGCCGTCCAGTCATGCAGTTTTTCCGCTGCTTCATGCATTGCAGCCAATGTCCTGGAATCGTTCGCGGCATTGAAGCGCGCGCTAAAGCCGCCGGCTTCGTCCTTGTCGCGGGAATCCAGCCAATGGTCGAGCGCCTCGCCCTGCAGCCCGTGCGGGGCGCCGAGCAGCGCCGCCGCCCGCGCCCGCATCAGCGATGCGTAGCGGTCGCCGAGCTCCTGCAGCCGGCCGGCGCGTTTCAAGAGCGTCGCCGTGGTGTCGACCAGCGCCCGCTTGCCGAAGGCAATGGCGCGTCCCTCCGCGCGCGGCGGCCCGAACCGGCCGAGCCCGTGCAGGAAGGCAAGTGCAGCCGCCGTCAGCACCGACAGCGTCAGCGCTAGGAAGGGCGGCTCGACCAGAAGCTTGGCGAGATCGTATTTCTGGCCGATGCCGTGCAGCGTAAGGTCGAACATCACCGCAGGCCTGCGGCTTTCGAGCATCGCGATCAGACTTAGCGCGGCGACCGCCTTTTGCTCGTCCTGCAGCGCGGCGTTGTTGATGAAATCGGGATCGGTCAGGATGTAGAAGGGCTTGTTGTCGAGCTTGGTAAGTATAGCCTTGCCGCTGCCGGCGGCGATCACCGGCTGATCGTCGGCCACCCATTGCAGCTCATCGGGCACCGCAACCATGTGGCCGTCGATATCAATTTGCGCGACCGTGCTCTTCCCCTGGCCGAGCTTTGCCTTGGCGATGCGGCCGAGCCAATCGTTGACGACGGTGTCCGGCAGCCGCTCGACCTTCATTTCCCAGCCTTCATGGCCGAACAGCGGCATGGTTTGCCATTTGGGCAGTACGAACAGCGTGTTCATGCCCGAGCGCAACTTGATGATGCGTTCGAGCGCCGCAGGATCGCTGCCCGGCGCGATGGTGACAATCAGCAGTAGATTTCGGCTGAGATCGCCTTCGGTCCGAACCATCAACTCCGGTCCGCCAGTCAATTTCAGCCATTCGACGAGACCGGCATAGCCGGTGCCGCCCTTGGAGAGCGGCGTGGCGCCGCCTTCGGGCTGGCGGAAGTCGGGCGCATAGGTCGACAGCAGGAAAAATCCGGCCGCCGCCAGCAGGCTGGCGAAGATGCCCCAGAACAGGGTTCTGCGGCTGAACGGCGCCTCGGCTGCCTCGGCGGCCGGCGCGCTCATGCCCAGGCGTCCCGGAAGGCGAAGCGCTCATAGGCGCCCCGCGCCTGCCGCCAGCCCTCGGCGCCGACCGGCCGGCGGGCGAACAGCGCGGCCTCGACGATGCGCGCGATCTCGCTGAAGGCGCTGCGAGCCCGCGCCGGCAGCGATGCGGCGGCGGCGATGTCGCGCGAGGTCAGCGACGGGCGCAGAAAATCGGGCAGCCGTCCGGCGATATCGGCGACGCTGCGGCGAAGCAGAAGGTGCACGGCCTCGTCATAGTCGCCGCGCGCGGCAAGCGCGTCGGCTTCGGAAAGCAGGATCTGCGCCGCGCCCGCATCCGGGCGCCATTCCTCCTGCGCCTCGGTCTCCTTGCGCTTTCGCCGCCAGGGCAGATGCCAGGCGATGCCTTGCGCTTCGAGCGCGATAAGAAGGACGATGACCGCGACGCCGATGATCACCGCGCCCCAGAACATATAGATCATATAGGGGCCGATCTTCGCCAAAGCCTCGAGCAGGGGCTTCATCCACTCCGGCGGTTTTGGCTGCACTAAGGTGGGCAGCGCAAACTGGATCGAATCGTCCGCCAGCAACTGCTTGTGCATCTTCGCCAGCCATTCGGCGTCGGCTGTGCCCGGCTGTGCGACTGTCACCCGCTCGCTCCCCCTGCAACCTGCGGTTCGGCGCCGACACTGGCAATGCTGCAAGATAATTGCAAGTGCACTGGACGGCGTCTTTCAATCTTGGCAAATTTACTTTCATGATCGCCTGGTAGGGTATGGCGATTAATCGGGGGAAATATCATGACGACTGCGACACTAGGACAACCCGGCCGATTCGAGATCGGCAGGGTATTCAACGGTACTTTTTCCGTCATCGGCCGCAATATAGGCCTGTGCATCGGCCTCGCTCTCCTGTTTTCAGGCCTGCCGGCATTGCTCATCAGGATGTGGCAGCAGCCGCAGATCGACGCCATGCTGCACGGCGACCCGGGCGCCATGGCAGATCCCAACGCGGTGTTTCGCAACTTCTACATCAGCATTATCGCCGGCTTGGTTGCGTTTGTTTTCGCGCTGTTGCTGCAGGCCGCGCTGATGCGGGCGACGATCGAGGATCTGAACGGCAAGCAGCCGTCCTTCGGCGACTGCATACAGATAGCCATTCGCTTCCTGCTGCCGACGCTCGCAATTGGCCTGCTCGTCGGCATTGGCGCGGGCATCGGCCTGATGCTGCTGATCGTGCCCGGCATCATCCTGTGGCTGGGCTGGTCGATGGCGGTGCCGGTGCTGATCCAGGAGCGGCTCGGCGTCTTCGGCTCGATGTCGCGCAGCCGCGCCCTGACCAAGGGCAGCCGCTGGTCGCTGTTCGGGCTGTTCCTCATCATCGTCATCATAGCGATGATCATCCAGTGGGGAATGCTGCTGGTGCTCGTCCTCTTCGGCGGGATCATCGCCGAGGTGGGAGCCGCGCTGGTGCAAACCGTGGTGTCCATGGTGCTGTCGGTCGCCACGGCGGTGAGCTACGTCGAGCTGCGCCAGGCCAAGGAAGGCGCAAGCATCGATCAACTGGCGGAGATATTCTCTTAAAGAATAAGACGGCAGGAAACGCTTCATGGCGTCGGTGGCACTTCAACGACCTGACAAATTCCGTATCGGCCGAGTGCTTGGCGACAGCTTTACTGTCATCGGCCGAAATCCTGTCCTGTGTCTCGGCCTCGGGCTGGTTGTTTACGCCTTGCCCAACTTTGCCTTTTCGCTGTGGTTCTGGGAGTCCGTCACCCTCGTAGAACACGGCTCACCAGAACCCTCGGTGCAGAGAATCATGCTCTCGGCAATTGGCGTGGTCGGTTACGTCCTGCTTTTGTCGTTCCTGCAGTCCGCGCTGATGCGGGCTGCGATCGAGGATCTGAATGGCAAACGGCCGCTGATCAGAGATTGTATCGGTACCGCTCTCGCATTCCTGCTGCCGGCAATAGGCATTTCGTTTCTGCTTGCCCTTGGCGTCCTCTTTGGCTTTGTGCTGCTTGTCGTTCCCGGGTTGCTGTTGTTGGCGCGCTGGTTTGTCGCGATACCGGTTCTCATCCAGGAAAGGCGAGGGGTGCTGGGCAGCCTGGCGCGCAGCCGCGACCTTACGGCCGGAAGCCGCTGGCCCGTTGTGGCGGTTTGGCTTGTGGTGTTCCTGGCAACGCTTGCGATCAACCTCTCGCTAAAACGACTGCTGTTCGCCTTTGGCTCACCGTCAGGTTTCTTCGTGTCGACTATCTTGGCCGCAGCCGAGTTTGTCGTGGGGTCGGTGGTTCCAGCGGTCAGCTATGTCGAACTGCGACGGGTCAAGGAGGGGACCAGCGTCGAGGAACTGGCCGAGATTTTCTCGTAGACTTGAATGGGAACAGCAATGGTTTGTCTGCAACGCTCGCCGGGTGCAGAGCCGCTGGCACATATCTGACCGAGGAAACGCAATCTGTGCCGAAAAGCAGGCACATGGCATGCAGCATTCGGCCGGCGCGGCTCAGATGAACTACGCCGGCCGACTACATCCTGGGAGGATCAGGACTCCAGCCACACCTTCTCGAAGTGCTGCTCGAGCGCCTGGTGCTGCGCGCAGCCCTGCACGCCCTTGCGGTAGGTGCGGTAGACGGAGCGCCAGTAGGGCTGGACGATGACGCCGGAGTCGCGCAGATTCTGCTCGATCTTGGCCATGATCTCCTTGCGCTGGGCGGCATCGGGCGTTGCCAGCGCCTTGTCGAGAAGTTCGTCGAATTCCTTGTTCGAATAGGCGCTTTCGTTCCAGGCCGCGCCCGACTTGTAGGCGAGCGCCAGCACCTGGACGCCGAGCGGCCGGCCAAGCCATTCGGTGCAGGAATAGGGGAATTTGCTCCAGTCGTTCCAGAAGGTCGCGGCCGGCAGCACGGTGCGCTTGATCTTCAGCCCCGCCTCGCGAATTTGCGCGGCGATGGCGTCGGCGGTGCTCTTTTGCCATTCGATATCGACCGAGATGAGCTCGTATTCGTGGTCGGCCTTGCCGGCCTCGGCAAGCAGCTTTTTCGCCGCCTCGATATCGCGCTTGGCCGGGCCGATATCGGCGAATTCGGGATGCATCGGGCCGACATGGTGGTTGTCGGCGGGCTTGCCCCGGCCGTCGAGGCCGAGCTTCAGCACCGCCGCATTGTCGACGGCGAGCTGCGCGGCGCGGCGCACCTTGATATCGTCATAGGGCGAATTGCCGACATTGAAGCGGGCAACGATGGTCGAGCCGGTGGCGATCTCGGAATTCTGCAAGCCCATCTTGTCGGTCTGCGAGACGGCATCCGAAGCGGTCTCGTGGTCGGTGTCGATTTCGCCTGATTCGAAGGCCGACAGCATGGCGTTTGGATCGGAGCCGTAGTCAACCCATTTGATGCCGTCGAGGTAGAATTCACCCTTCCACCACGGCTTGTCCTTGCGCTTCACCTCGGCGCCCGTCTCGGCATCCCAGCTCACCAGCTCGCAGGGGCCGGTGGTGATAGCCAAGGCCTTCATCGGGTTGCCGTCGCCTTCGTAGGAGCGGTGCATGATCAGCGCCGGATAGTCGGCCATGCCGGCGATCAGCGAGATGTCGGGCTTGGGCAGGTTGAGCTTGACGGTATAGTCGTCGACCTTCTGGATGCCGCCGTCGACCGGCTTCTTGGTATCGGCATTGACCAGCGCGCCCATGCGCGCGGCGACCGAATTGCCGGCAACGCCGGCATCGCACCAGCGGTTGAGGTTGTGGATGACATCGTCGGCGTTGAAGGTGTCGCCGTTCGACCAGGTGATGCCCTTGCGCACATGCAGCGTGATTGTCCTGGCGTCGTCGCTGGTGTCCCAGCTTTCGAGCAGCCACGGCTCGAAGGTGAAGTCGGTGTTCCAGCGCACCAGATATTCGTTGCAGTGGCGCGCGACGTTGGACATTTCGACGCCGTCGAAAGTGCGCGGGTCCTTGAAACCCTTGACGTTCATGGCGACGCGCAACACGCCGCCGCGCTTCGGTTCCCCGGCGCTGGCAGGCGAGGGTATCAGCCCGCCCAGCGCCAGCGCGCCGGCTGCGCTGACGCCGAAGCCGGCCATGATGGCCAGATATTCGCGCCGGCTGATAGCGCCCGTCTTGAAATCCGCGGCGGTCGGCTTTGCCTGCGGGTGCAGTTTTCTGTCGGTCAGCATGAATTTCATCGTTGTTCCCTCTTTTGTTGGGGCGTCCCGGTGGCCGCCAAACGCGGGGGGCCGCCACTGCCTTTGGGGAATGATAGGGCCGCTTTACGCCGCGAAATGTCTTGTTTTCCGCAGTTCTTGTGCGCTGTTCCGCAGCACGTTGACACAGCCAATCTCCCCCTTGTGGGGGAGATGTCCGGCAGGACAGAGAGGGGCGCTGTCCCGCCGGCGTCTCAATCGATTGGGACTGCCTTCGCAACTGATTTGGATGTTAGGAAGCCGAAAGGTCGCGATCCTTCGCGCCCCCCTCTGGCCTGCCGGCCATCTCCCCCACGAGGGGAGAGATCAGCGCTCCCTCGCTGGCGCCCAGCATTGCGATGTCGCTGATAATCCGCCTAAACGCCTCCGCCGCGCGCGGCACCGTGGTCCGGGCGCGGAGGAAGCTGTGCACCAGGCGCGGCTCCTCGCGCCACACAGCCCGCCCGCCGGCGGCGACGATGCGGTCGCGATAAGCCTCGCCGTCGGAGGACAGTGGATCACATTCGGCGGTGACGATGACGGTCGGCGGCAGGCCGGAGAAATCGCTGTCCTTGAGCGGCGAGAACGTCGCGTCGTCCGCTGTCCACCCCGGACCGGACCGGATGCGGTGGTAGAAGTCGATATCGGCAAGCGTCAGCAGCGGCGCTTCGGCATGCTCGATGTAGGAGCGGTCCGTCTGATCGCCGCCGAGGCCGGGATAGATCAGCATCTGACCGACGGCGCGGCGCGGATGCCGGCGTGTCGCCTGCGCCACCGCCGCGGCAATGTTGCCGCCGGCGCTTTCGCCGCAAAGCACGATCGGCAATGCGCTGGTCGCCGTCGTCCATTCGAACACGGCCAGCGCGTCGTCGAAGGAAGCCGGATGCGGATGTTCCGGCGCCAGGCGGTAATCGGCGGAGACCACCTCGAAGCCGGTGTCGGCGCAGATCTCGGCGCAGATCTCGTCATGGCTGTCGAGGCCGCCGAGCACGAAGCCGCCGCCGTGGTAGTAGACGACGACCGCCGCTGCCGATTTGTCCGCCATGCGATAGCGTCTGACCGGGATGGCGTGTGCCGGCGTGACGGCGAGGCAGTCGTTGGCGATCACACCCGGCGGACGCTCCTGGTGGAACGCCGCGCACATTTTGTCATAGACCGCGCGCTGCTCGGCGATCGGCGCAGCTAGGATCTCAGGCGGGTACCAGGCATTGACCCGGTCGATGTAATCCCAGAGGTCCGCATCGAGCCGGTCGGCGTATTTACCGCGCCTGGCCGGATCGGGCGGATCGCCGGCCATCGCGCGTCAGAGCTCGGCGTAGAGTTGCGCCGCGTTCTCGAAGGTGAAGCGCAGCGGCACCGAGCCTTCGACCTGCCACACGTTCACCGTGTCGCCGGCCATCAGCCGGCAGGCGTCGAGCGTGTTGGTGACGGCGCCGCCATAGAGCCGGTTCGCCAGGTTGAGGATGCCGGTCTGGTGCATGGCAATGCTGCCGCTGCCGCAGGCATCTTTTACCAGGAGCACGCGAAAACCGCGTGCCACCGCGTCCTTCACCGTGGCGTCGATGCACGCTTCGGTCCAGACGCCGGCAATGATCAGCCATTCGATGCCCGACGCCTTGATTTTTTTGGCGAAGTCGTTTGTGCCGAATGCGCTTGCTTCCTGCTTGACCAGCATGGCTTCGCCGTCCTGCGGCGCAACCTCATGGCAGATCGCCGTCAGCGGATCGTCCTTGTCGGAGAAGGCCGACTTGCCGCCGGCGTCGACCGGATGGAACGGCCGCGCTTCGGCGAGGTCGACGATATAGGCAAAATGGTAGAGCGGCACGAAATTGCGCCGCGCCGCCGCCTGCAGGCGCCGGACATTGGCGAGAATGTCGGCAAAGCCTTCGACCAGATAGCGCTCGTCCTTGCGATGCTCCTCCTGGAGATCGACGAACACCGCGGCCACCGTGCCGCGCCGGATGGAGATGGGACTTTTCATGCAAATGCGCCTATGCCCGCCTCAAGCCTGCCCGTCAAGGAACTCGTCCTCGTAAGGAAAGCGCGACAGGAGCTCCGTTCCCGTCTCGGTGATCAGGATCTCGTCCTCCAGCTTGACGCCCTCGCGCCCGCCTTTCTCGCCGATATAACTTTCGACGCTGACCACCATGCCCGGCACGATGATGCCGTCGCGGCCATAGGTCTCGTAATCCATGGCATGCGCGATGAACGGCGTTTCGCCATGCATGCCGACGCCGTGCATGACCGAGGTGTAGCGCTGGTCGACGAAGCGGTCCGGGATCTTCCACGCCCTCTCGGCGATCTCGCGGAAGGCCATGCCGGGCTTCACGATCGAGATGTTGTGCTGAACCTGGTCGTGCGCCATGCGGTAGAGCGACTTCTGGTAGGCGGTCGGCTTGCCCGGCCCGCAGCGGAAAGTGCGCGAGAAGTCGGAGTAATAGCCGTAGCAGCCGATCGTGTCGGTATCGAGCGCCAGCAATTCGCCCGGTCTGATCTTGCGCCCGCTCGCTTCGTTGAACCACGGATTGGTGCGCTGGCCCGAGGTGAGCAGGCGCGTCTCGATGAACTCGCCGCCCTGGCGGATCACCTCGCCATACATGATGGCGAACAGCTCGTTTTCGGAAACGCCTGGCTTGATCGCCTCGCGCACCGCCGCCACCGCGGCTTCAGCGCCGGCCATCGACACCTGCAGGCATTTAACTTCCTCCGGCGTCTTCACCGCGCGCACGGCGAGAATTTCGCCCTGGCAATCGCGCACCTCGCAGCCGCGCTTTTCCAAAGCCAGCGCCTGCAAATGGCTGCAGCGGTCGAGCCCGAGCTTCATCGAGCCGCCGCCGTGCTTTTTGAGCAGTTCGGCGATCTCGTCGGCGAATGGCCCGGCGGTCTCGTCGTCGCGGCCCGAGACCGACGACCAGACCAGCTTGGACGGCCGCGCCTCGTCGATCGTATCGAGCACCATCGAGACATGGTAACTCTGCGGATACTCGAACAGCACGATCGGCCCTTCGGTGGGGATGAAGAAGTAGCGGGTCGAGTTGCGCAGGAAATAGCCGAACATGTTGCGGGAGCCGGTGGCGTAGCGCTGGTTGTAAGGGTCGAACAGCACCACGCCGCCATACCCCGCCTCGCGCATCCAGCCGCGCAATTTGGCCAGCCGCCCCTTGCGCAGGGCATCGGCGTCGATGAAGGACGGCTCGGTGTCGGAGAGCCACATGCCGCCGGCCGGATCGGCCGCTGCCGGATGGCGCATGCGATCCTTGAAGTCGACGTCTTCGGTGCTGTCCGGGTCGAATACGACGATGCTCATGGGTGCCTCCTGTTCTTGGCGAACATAGCCGGGCCGGGTTTTGAGCTTGTGCGGCATTCCGCAGATGTTGTGCTGAGCGCCGCATCAACGACTTCGTCATTCTAGGGCAGAGCAAGGAGCGAAGCGACGCGCGCAGACCCTAGAATCCATACCGTGACGTAGGCCGTAGAATGAAAACGGTGCAGAAAATCCTCTTATACTGTGCTCCCAATTCTGCACCGCTGTGCCGCTCGAAGGTCACGGAATGGATCCTCGGGTCTGCGCGTCCGCTTCGCTCCCGCTCCGCCCGTGGATGACGAAAGAGGGGACTGCGCCACTCCGCCTTAATGCCGTCGCGTCGCCTTCGGCGCGTGCCCATGCTCCTCGCGAAAAGCCCGCGCGAAACTCGACATCGAGGCAAAGCCGCAGGCCAGTGCCACGTCGCGGACCATCAGGGTCGAATGCGCCAGCAAATCGGCGGCGCGTTTCAGCCTGAGTCGCCGATAGTAGCCGTTGGGCGAGATGTCGAGCTCGGCGCGGAAATTGCGCTCGAGCTTGTCGGGCGACACGCCAAGCCTTGTCGCCAGTTCCGCCATGCCGAGCCGCTCCTCCACCGCGTCCTCCATGATGGCGATGGCCGACAGCACCAGTTCGTTCTGCACCCCGGTGCGCAGGCGCAGCGGCATCAGCTTGCGGTCGACGCTTGACCGCAGCGGGCTGTGCACGAACCATTCCGCGACACCAGCGGCGATCTCGGCGCCGTAATCGCGGGCGATGATCTCCAGCATCATGTCGAGACTGCCGACGCCGCCGGCCGAGGTGAAGCGCTTGCGGTCGATGACGAAGAGATCGCGCCGCAGTTCGATATCGGGGAACGCCTCGGTGAAGGCCGCCTGGCTGGTCCAGTGCAAGGTGCAGGCGTGACCGTCGAGCAGGCCGGCGCGCGCCAGGAAAAAGGCAGCGTCGGCCACCGCGCCGATATGGGCGCCGTTGCGCAGGCTTTTGCGGATCCAGCTCATCGCCTCGTCGGCCACGACATGGTCGGCATCGCCGCCGGAGCAGACGACGATGCGGTCGACCTTCGGTGCATCGGAGGCCGAGAAGCCGGGCTGGATGACGACGCCGTTCGAGGCCTCGACCGTGCCCTCGTCGGCACCGACGATCACCCAGCGGTAGCAGTCGCGCCTGGCCAGCACATTGGCGGCGCGCAAAGGCTCGATGACGGAAGAAAACGCCATCATCGGAAAGCCCGGAAAGACCAGCACGGCGAAGGTGAGGGGAGTCTCGCTCGGCACGGGCTCCGGCCTGTTGCGCTTTCGATCGGTGGCGTTCACGACAGGCTTTCCCGGCGGCGTCATTGGTGGCAGAAGCTTAGCGGGCGTTTCGGCGCACTGGCAACGGAGACACGACACGATGTTTGCGGCAACCGCCATCGACACGAGCGACAAGCCAGCCTTCTACAAGGAGCTTGCCGTGCAATTGAAGGCGCTGCTGGAGGGCGAGCGCGACTCGATCGCCAATGCCGCGAACACCGCTGCTCTGATCTATCAGATGGTGCCGGACCTCAACTGGGCCGGCTTCTATTTCCTGGCGTCGGACGAGGAACTGGTGCTCGGACCGTTCCAGGGCAAGCCGGCCTGCGTGCGCATTGCCGTCGGCAAGGGTGTCTGCGGCACCGCCGTCGATCTCGGCATGTCGATGCTGGTCAAGGATGTGCACGACTTCCCTGGCCACATCGCCTGCGATGCCGACTCGCGCTCGGAGCTGGTCGTACTGCTGCGCGACGAGGAAGGCGTCTTCGGCGTGCTCGACCTCGACAGCCCGACGCCCGGCCGTTTCGACAAGGAAGACCAGGCCGGCATCGAAAAGCTGGCGTCCATCTATGTCTTGTCGAGTTCCTTTGAGGATTAGGCGAGCTTCAGCGCTGGTTTGCCACGAGAAATCTTGCTTGCTGACGAGAAAAGCTTTTCAAGCAAACTGTTGTCACTCGTAAGCATGGCCATTCAACGTATCGGGCGTATGCACGGAGGCAGGCATAATGCAGGATGCCGTCAGAAATCTTTGCAAGGTTGCTCCGAAATTGACTGACAATCTCGCTTTCGAGCAAATTACGGTCGCGCAAATGTGCATCGAATCCGTCATTCTTCCTTTGTCCGTGGAGGATGTCAGCGCGCTGATATCGTTGCTGCCCGCCGAAGGTGATACCGCCTACGGGCTCAATTGGACCATTCTGCATGCGGTCGAGAAGGCTCCCGGATGGCCAATGTGGGACATGCTTCGGGATGAAGGGAACGATTGGGTGCGCCTTCTGCGCCGAAGGCTTGTCAACGCGGGTTTGGAAGACCCAAAAGATCATCGTTCGAGGCCTCACTGATGGCGTTGCCGGGGCTATGGTTAATCCGGCTCAATCGCCCGCGCCTGCGTTTGACATCGCACTTGCCGCGTCGTTATCTCTGACGCGAAACGACACCCCATCACAATTTTTGAGCCGTCGCGACCCGCCGGGAGAGAAGCCATGTCACACAATCTGCAATTCTATATCGATGGCGCCTGGGTCAATCCGGTGGTGCCGAACAATTTCGACGTTATCGACCCCTCGAACGAGGACGCTTTCGCGCAGATTTCGCTCGGCACCAAACCCGATGTCGACAGGGCCGTGGCCGCCGCCAGGCGCGCCTTCAGCACGTTTGGCTTCACGTCGGTCGAGGAGCGGCTCTATATCCTCAACCGCGTCGTAGAGGTCTACAAGAAGCGCAGCAAGGATCTGGCGCTTGCCGTCTCGCGCGAGATGGGCGCGCCGCGCCAGATGGCGCTGGACAGCCAGGTCGGCGTCGGCCAGGCGCATCTGGAAAAGATGGCGGAGGTGCTGAAGTCCTTTCAGTTCCGCCATGTCAAAGGCTCGTCCCTTATCGTCAAGGAGCCGATCGGCGTCGTCGGCATGATCACGCCGTGGAACTGGCCGCTCAACCAGATCACCTGCAAGGTCGGCCCGGCGCTCGCCGCCGGCTGCACCATGGTGCTGAAGCCGTCCGAAATCGCGCCGCTCGACGCCATCATCTTCGCCGAGATCATCGAGGAGGCCGGCGTGCCGAAGGGCGTGTTCAACCTCGTCAACGGCGACGGCCCGACCGTCGGCCAGGCGCTGGCCAGCCACCCGGATGTCGACATGATGTCGTTTACGGGTTCGACCCGCGCGGGCATCCAGGTCGCCAAGGCGGCCGCCGATACGGTCAAGCGCGTGCATCAGGAACTCGGCGGCAAGTCGGCCAACATCCTGTTCCCCGATGTCGACCTCGCCAAGGCCGTCGCCAAGGGGGTGGCCGGCTGCTTCGGCAACAGCGGCCAGTCCTGCAACGCGCCGACCCGCATGTTCGTGCCGCGCGACCGTCATGACGAGGCTGCCGGTTATGCCAAAACGGCGGCGGAAAAATTCACCGTCGGCCCGGCCGACGCGCCCGGATCGAAGCTCGGCCCGGTGGTCAGCCAGGCCCAGTTCGACAAGATTCAAGCTTTGATCCAGAGCGGCATCGACGAGGGCGCCACGCTGGTGGCCGGCGGCCCCGGCCGCCCGGCCGAGCTCAACCGCGGCTACTTCGTCCGCCCGACGGTCTTCGGCAACGTCACGCACGACATGCGGATTGCGAAGGAAGAGATCTTCGGGCCGGTGCTGTCGATCATGCCCTATGACACCGTCGAGCAGGCGGTCGAGCAGGCCAACGACACCGTCTTCGGCCTTGCCTCCTACATCCAGGCCAGGGACATCGAGAAGGCGCGCCAGGTTGCGGCCCGCATGCGCTCCGGCAGTGTCTACATCAACTACCCGGCCTGGGACGCCGGCCTGCCCTTCGGCGGCTACAAACAGTCAGGCAACGGCCGCGAATATGCCGAATACGGGCTGGAGGATTTCCTCGAGATCAAGGGCATCGCGGGGTACGAGGCGGCGGAGTAGGCTTGGCATTTTTGTGGCGACCGGCGCTGGTTCGAAGGGGCGCGGGATCTCGACCGTGCCCTGTCGCCGCTAATGACCAAATAGATCGGTGTCGGAAGGAGGAATTGGAACGCCTGTACCAATCCTGACGAGCTGTCGCATTTCGGGACGAAAGTGCTGGCACCGGTCTTGCAGGACCCTTTCATCTTCAGAGAAGATGGAATGGTTTTATCCGACGACCTCCTCGACAAGGACCTGGCGTTTCAATGCCCGCGATGCCTCGCACCGATGGTCAGAAAAGGCTCCTGGGTCAAAAGCATCACGACGTTCACGTGTGAACGGTGCCATGCGCGGGTGCGGCTTGCCTATAGTGATAAGCTGGCAATTTTTGAGCGGCACAGGCATTCGGCCGCTGAAGGCCCCGATGACAGGCAGATCGACGCTAATTAATTAGGAGCGGCCCCAGCGCCTGGCCGCTGAAGATCCGGACAGTGTGACAAGCTCCGGTGACTGCAGCTCAAGCCCCATTTTTGCGGCCTGGAAGAGTGTCATCATGGCCAGGACCGGCTCACCCTCGGCAGGATTGATCATCAAGACCACCCGACCTATGTCCTCGCTCAAGGCGCAAGACCAGTCCTTAACTGCCATCATCTGCATGATGTGCCCTCCGGTTTACGCCCCCCACCAAGCGAACCCGGTTCGCCGGCAAAATACAGAATTGTTCGGATAGCCGCATCCTCTAATCGATGGATAGAACCTCAAGCATGTCGCCGGAGTGTGCAGCGGGGATCGGCCCGGCCAAAGGCTGGCGAACGGTCGCTCTATGGATCGTCCCCGCCCGCTTTACCGCTGGCTCGTCTCAATGATCCCGACCATTGCGCGGGTGAATTCGACCATGCTGTTTGCCGTGATGGCTGCATTGTCGGGACTCTGGCCGATATGCTCGGCCGCTCCGCAACATGACCGGCGGATCCTGTCGTAGTGCGGGTCTCTTTCATCATCCGGCAGCGCCGCTAAGTTCAACGCGCGACGGTGGATCATGCGCAATAGCTGCGCCAGGGCTGTTTCAGCACTCATGCGTTTTGCTCCGCATCGGCCGGACGTCGCGGCGTAGCGCCGGGTCGTCGATCGGGAGTTGGTCCCGATGCGCAGAGGCTGGGTCATACTTATTAATATATCGTTGAACGCTAATGTACTGCTCGCAGCGATCGGGGGCGGACAGGCGTCGCGAGCAGCGCTGCTGGAGCTTCAGGAACCTGTCCGGCGGGCGAAATGCTCATAGGTCATTTGCCAGGGATCGCTCTCGGCCGATCTCTCGTCGCCGATCCAGTGGAAGCTGTCGGCAGTGATCTCGGTGAACCGCCAGCGAGCTTGCAGGTCGCGCGAGTCATCGCCGATCTGGACGATGTCCTTGCCCTCGGCCCGCCCGATCTGGCGCGAATAATCCTGGTTGAGCGGATCGCTCCAGATGATGTGCCAGCCGCCGATCCCGGGATCGAAGACGCGCAAGGTCGTGCCGTACATGATGGACGGAGCAGGGCGCCTGGGCCTGATCCAGATATCCTGTATCGCGCGGCCTTCGAGCACCCAGCCGAAATGGCATTCTCCGGTCCATCTCTCGATTGTGCCGTCATCGAGGTGGCGGACCGTATCCATGTCCCAGCTGCCGATCAGCCACGCGTAGAGGTTCATGTCCTTCGCTCGCTCGGCAGGGGGAGCTTCGGAAGCGAGGGCGGTGAGAAACGAGGACATTACCATCGTCATGATTTCTCCAAGGCGAGCAGGGACAAGGCGCTGGAACATGCCGCCCACAAGCATTGCAGCATTCCAGGTTCTGGGTCTTGGGAAAAATTGCTATAGTTCCGCTAAGCGATCGGCTCTTTATTGTCAGTACACGTCATCGCCGGTCCCATCCTAACCACGATTTCCTAACCCCAACGGTGCGACCGTGGGCAAGCCTCCCAAAGGCCCAATCGACCGAAGGCGAGAGTCCGGATTCTCCATGACGTTTGGCCAGAAGGAGGACGGAACTGCCGTACTTGGTATGATCGCAACCTCGGAAGCGGCCTTCGTGGTTACGCAGAAGGCTATTTACAGGGTCGAGCTCGCCGACCAGATCGATCCTAACCGCACGAACATCAACATTCCCAATACTCAACAGCTGTTCTCCGCCGCCGGTGCTGATTCCGATATCGTGGCGCGGACGCTTCTAACCACCAGCGAGCTTTTTACAAAATCGCATTTCCCCGATATCAAAATCAGGGATCGGATCGTTTCTATCTCGGCTGAGGTCATGACCGAGCTTCTCGCGGCTGAAGAGATTTTATCTCAACTGGAAGCGGCGGAGAAAGGGCAGATCGAAGAGATCGCGGCGTCGAAAGACCTCACAAGGCTGCCGGCCATTCCGAATATCAAAACCCGATCGAACACTTTCATTCAAAAATCGGAGCACGCACTTCAGGCGATATATCGCCTCCCAGCTGTCTTCTACGAATCTGAAATGAAGGCAGCGGGAAGGTGGCCCGATAGCCTCACAGAAGCTCTAACAGCAAAATTTGGTGAGAATGACGTTATGGCCAGCTTCGCCCGGCAACTGGCGGAATTTGCTCATCAGGTTCGCAACACACGTCATTGCGTCGAACACCATAAGCCTGACCAGCGAATTGTAGCCCGTGACTTCCATTTCAATTTAGATGGCGCAATCGCAAGGCCCACGATCCAGGTCATCCACCCGAAGACACCCATCGATGAGACCGATCTAGCCCGAATATCTCACCAAAAGAAGTGCATCGGCCCCGAGAATCTGAGAAACTGCTTTTGCAACAAAGAGTTATCAGATTCAGGAACGGGGTCCGATGCAGACACACTGTACTTCCGAGCAGCTTGAATTTGAAGGCTTCGACGGCCACAAAGTTGTGGCTGGTTTCGACGGCGGAGCCATTACCTCAGACGCGGGCGCCTTGCTTCTGCGTCACGTTGATCGGGCCATCGGGCTGTTCGACCGGGTGGCCTCGTGCTTCGTCGATTACCGCGATCCGGATCTCACGGTTCACAGCGTCCGCACGTTGGTCGGGCAACGCATCGCAGCGATCGCGCTGGGATACGAGGACATCGACGACCACGACACGCTTCGCCACGACCCGGTGCTCGCACTTGTGTCGGAACGCTTGACGCCGAAGCGAGACGATTGTGCGGTGCTTGCTGGCAAGTCGACGCTCAACCGGCTGGAGCATGGCCGGGTCGGGGAGCCGACGCGCTATCACAAGATCAGCTACGACAGGCTAGCGTTGGAGGCCTTGTTCGTGGACCTGTTCCTAAAAGCCCACGACAAGCCGCCGGCCGAGATCGTGCTCGATCTCGACGCCACCGATGATCCGCTGCACGGCCGGCAGGAAGGCAGGTTCTTTCACGGCTACTACAACTGCTACTGCTACCTGCCGCTCTACATCTTCTGCGGCCGGCACCTTTTGGCGGCAAAGCTCAGGCGTTCCAACATCGATGCCAGCAAAGGAGCGGTCGAGGAGGTTGAGCGGATCGTGACCCAGATCCGCAAAACCTGGCCCAGGGTCCACATCATCCTGCGCGCTGATTCCGGCTTTGCGCGCGAGGAACTGATGGCCTGGTGCGAGATCAATCGCGTCGACTACGTCTTCGGCCTCGCCCGCAATGAACGGCTGGAAACCAAGATCGCCCCGACCTTGAAGGAAGCCTGCCTGGCATCTCGGGCAAGCGGGCAGGCCGCCCGGGTCTTCCGCGACTTCAGGTGGTCGACAAAAGACAGCTGGTCGCGCCGCAGGCGGGTCGTGGCCAAGGCCGAATGGACGACGCAGGGCGCCAATCCGCGCTTCATCGTGACGTCACTCAAGCCGGGGCGCTGGGCGGCACGGGTGCTTTACGAGGAGCTCTACTGCGCCCGCGGCGACATGGAGAACCGGATCAAGGAGTGCCAGCTCGACCTCTACGCTGATCGCACCAGTGCCAACACCATGCGCGCCAATCAGCTGCGGCTGTGGTTCGCCTCGTTTGCGTATGTCCTGATCTGCGCCTTGCGTCGCCTCGGTCTTGCCCATACCCGGCTCGCCAACGCCAGTTGCGGCACGATCAGATTGAAACTGCTGAAGATCGGCGCGCAGGTGCGCGTCTCGGTTCGTCGCATCAAGGTGGCGATGGCCTCAGCGTGTCCCTATGCCGAGGAGTTCGCCCTGGCTCACGCCCGAATACGTGCCGCGGCTCTGTAATGCCGCCGGACCTGAACCCTTCTCACAAACAATAGAGGACACATTGCTGAAGACCTGACCGTCGCCACACCGCGGCGCTGATCGCCGCCGTCCTCGAACTCCACAGCCATGCCAATGGCCGCGCCGCCTCAAAGCGCAGCCCGGCGATAGATTCGGTGAGAGAAGCGGGCTAGCGGCCTTCATGTCGGCATGGATTGCCAGTTTAACTGATATCGCGGAGGCGATGCTTTTCCACCTTGCTGGAAAGCACCATGCCCCCTTCGGGAAAATTCCGATTGGTATCGGCGTGATCCCGGAGGATCAGAGGAGATCCATGCCCAAAGTACGGCTTGGATATCTGATAAATATGGGAGGCAACTGGCACCGGCTTGGTTAGCGGACCCTAGAACTGCTCATGGCGTGCGAAGTATCGCGGCACGAAATCGCTGGAATTGAAAAAACCAGCGAAAATCTAAGGCATTAAGAAAATCTAAGGCACCAAAAATGTTGCGGAAATCATTGGCTGGGGAACCTGGATTCGAACCAGGACTAACGGAGTCAGAGTCCGTGGGTCTACCGTTAACCTATTCCCCAGCAGGCGCGGTCGGTAAGGGCCGTGCGAAGCGGGCGGCTATGCGCCGCGAGCGCTGCCTTGTAGCCGCCGCCCGAAAATAGTCAAGCCCGCGCTGCGTTTCAATCGCAGCCTTTCGCCACAGATCTTTTGGCGGGATGAGGGCAGACCCTCAGCCTTCGCCGCGGCTGTATTGCGAGTGCTCGAAGAACAGCACCACGCAGAGCCCGAGCAAAAGCGGGATGATCAGGTAGAACAGGCGGAACACCAGAAGGGCGGCGAGCACGCCCACCGGATCCATATCCGAAAGGCCGGTGAGGAAGACGACCTCGAACACGCCGAGCGCGCCCGGCGCGTGGGACAGCAACCCCACTGAAAACGACACCATGAACACGCCGAGCACGACGAAATAGCCGGGATTGCCGGCCGCGGGCAGCGCGAAGAAGATGATCGCCGCGGCGCCCAGCAGCTCGACCGGGCCGATCAGCAATTGCCGCGCCACGATCGGCAGCGCCGGATAGTGCAGCTGGAAGCCGGCGATCTTGAGCGGCTTCAGATGCAGCCAGCTGCCGAAGACGTAAGCCGCGACCAGGATCAGCAGGGCAAGGCCGGCCGCGATCGCCAGCCCATGGTGCGGCGCGCCCGAAAAGCGGCCGATGATCTGCGGTTCGAACACCAGCACGAGGCCGCCTAGGAAGACACAGGACAGGATAAAGGTGAACCAGCAGATCGCCACCAGCACGCCGACCTCCTGGCCGCTGAGCCCCCTGGTGCCGTAGGCGCGGTAGCGGATCACCGCGCCGGAGAACACCGAGCCGCCGATGTTATGCGACAGCGCATAGGTGGTGAAGGAGCAGAGCGTGACGAACAGCCACGACACGCGCCTGCCGATATGGAGCAGCGCGATGTGGTCGTAGCCGGCGAGCGAGGCGTAGGCGACGACCGAGCTCAGCGCCGCCAGGATCCAGCGATGCGGCGGGATGGCGACGACACCTTCCCATACGTCGTCGACCGAGATGCCGCGCAGTTCGTGCCAGAGCAAAAGCAGCGAGAAGACGACCGCTGCGATGCCGATGACTGGCCAGAAAAAACGCCTCCATTTCATGGCGAGTTCGTCATGCGGTTATGCCCATCGGTTTGGTGTTGCCCTGCCAGTCGAACCCTCGTTTCAGACATGCCTGCCCGTTTCAGACATGCCTGATTGAAGCCGGCTATTCAACTGCGGTGGCGTCGCAGCCAAGGCGCCGGCAAAATTCCGGCCATGCGCTCTTGGTGATCGCGCATGGCGCTGCTAGTCTGGCCGCAACTTGAAACAAAATCGAGGTGCCTGCTGCGTCCTTTTCACGGGTTCGCGCGGCGCCGGAAGGAAATGAAGTGGAAGACCACGATCCCGGCGCCGGCGCGCCGGCAGTGGGCATGTCCGGGGCCTCGCGGTCCGAGCCGGCGGGCCGGGTCACAGGGCGTTTCGACCGCCATGCGGCCGCCAGACATGCCAATCCAAGACATGCCGACCCAAGGCATGCCGACCCAAGCCATCAGGGCGAGCATCAGAAAGGCAAGTCGCGCAAGCGCCGCAAGCGCCGGCGCGGCCGCAAGGTTTTCGCGCGCGACGAAAATGGGCTCGCTCAGCCACCGGCACCTGCCATAACGCCGGCCAGTCGCCCGCCGGAGCCCGTGCCGGCTCCGCCACAGCCAAGGCCGGCGCCGCGCGCGCCGCTGCAGGAATTGCCGGTGTTCGCCGCGCTCGACCTCGGCACCAACAATTGCCGGCTGCTGGTCGCCGTGCCCGCCCGGCACGGCCAGTTCCGCGTCATCGATGCTTTTTCGCGCATCGTCAGGCTGGGCGAGGGGCTGACCACCAGCGGCCGGCTCGGCCAAGCCGCCATGGACCGCGCCGTCGAGGCGCTGAAGATCTGTGGCGACAAGCTGCGCAACCGCAAGATCAGGAAGGCGAGGCTGATCGCCACCGAAGCCTGCCGTACCGCGACGAACGGCGTCGAATTCCTCGAACGCGTCGAGCGCGAGGCCGGCCTCAAGCTGGAGATCATCGACCGCCAGACCGAGGCGCGGCTGGCGGTCTCCGGCTGCGGCTCGCTGGTCGAGCGCGACACGCGCGGCGTGGTCTTGTTCGATATCGGCGGCGGCTCGTCGGAGATCGCGCTGATCGACCTCACCGGCCACCGCTCGTCGCGGCTTGCCAACCACATCGTCTCGTGGACGTCGCTGCCGGTCGGCGTGGTCTCGCTCGCCGAGCGTTTCGGCGGCCGCACGGTGACGCGCGCGACCTTTGCCGCCATGGTCGAGGACGTGGCGGCGCGGCTGCGGGCCTTCGACGGCCGCGACCGGCTCGCCCATGTGCTCGCCAGCCCCAATTTCCACCTGCTCGGCACCTCCGGCACGGTGACGACGCTGGCCGGCGTCCATCTCGATCTCGAGCGCTACGACCGCCGGCGGGTCGACGGGCTGTGGATGGACCGCGACAGCGTCGACCGCATGGTCGAGAAGCTGATCGGCTGGGATTTCCAGCAGCGCGTCGCCAATCCGTGCATCGGCGCCGACCGCGCCGATCTCGTGCTTGCCGGCTGCGCAATCCTGGAGGCGATCCGCGGCGTGTGGCCGTCCGAGCGGCTGCGCGTTGCCGACCGCGGCCTGCGCGAGGGCATATTGAGCGAGCTGATGGCCGATGACGGCGTCTGGCGTGGCCGCTAATGACGAAGAAGCCGGAAAAGCCGGGCTCGGCCAGCATCCGCGTCCTGAAGACGCGGATCAAGAAAAAGAGCGGGCTGAAGGAATCCTCGCGGCGCTGGCTGCAGCGCCACATGAATGACCCCTATGTGCAGCGCTCCAAGGCCGAGGGCTACCGCTCCCGCGCCGCCTACAAGCTGATCGAGATCGACGACAAGCATCATTTGTTGAAGCCCGGCATGAAGGTGATCGACCTCGGCGCCGCGCCAGGTGGCTGGTGCCAGGTGGCGGCCGCGCGCACGAAATCCACGGCGGAGCACCCGCATGTCGTCGGCATCGACTATCTGGAGATGGACGCCGTGCCCGGCGCGCCGGTGCTGCTGATGGATTTCCTCGACCCGGAGGCGCCGCAAAAGCTTGCCGAGGCGCTCGGCGGCCAGCCGGATGTCGTGCTGTCCGACATGGCCGCGCCCACCACCGGCCACCGCCGCACCGACCATCTGCGCACCATGCATCTGTGCGAAGTGGCCGCCGATTTCGCGTTGTCCGTGCTGAAGCCCGGCGGGCACTTTCTCGCCAAGACGTTTCAGGGCGGCGCCGAGAATGAACTGCTGACACGGCTCAAGCAGAATTTTCGCTCGGTCCATCACGTGAAGCCGCCGGCTTCGAGGGATGAATCAGTGGAACTTTATCTTTTGGCGAAGGATTTCAAGGGCTAGCGCTCTTCCTTCTCCCCCTGCGGGAGAAGGTGGCCTCGCGAAGCGAGGTCGGATGAGGGGTGTTCCAGGGAACGCCCAACGTCTCACTCCGTCACGCACCCCTCATCCGTCTCGGCGCAAGAGCGCCGATCCACCTTCTCCCGCAAGGAGAGAAGGGAAGGGCACTACTTCCCCGCCATGCTCACCGTCTCCAGCGTCTTCGGCTGCGTCAGCCGGCCATGGCCCGACACCGCGTTGCCGGCATCCGGCGCCAGCCGCATGAAGGTCAGCGATGCCGCCGCCGACACCGCCGCGACGATGAAGAAGGCGATGTGGAAATCGGCGAGCCTCAGCGGTCCGCCATGGATCGACGTCGATACTTCCAGGATGCCGCCGGCCAGCGCCACGCCGAGCGCGATAGACAGCTGCTGGAAGACGGCCGTGATCGGCGTTGCCTTGCTGGTGTCGGCCGGCGTGATCTCGGCATAGGAGAGCGCGTTGACGCCGGTGAAGAACATCGAGCGGATGAAGCCGCCGACGAGCAGTATCGCCAGCATCAGCGCATAGGGCGTCTCGGGCGTGAAGAAGCCGTAGATGGCGATCGAGGCGGCCGCGACCAGCGAGCCGACAATCAGCACCCGGCGGAAGCCGGCGACGCGGAAGATCCGCGCCGTGACGAATTTCATGCCGATGGCGCCGATCGCCGAGACGAAGGTGATCATGCCGGACTGGAAGGGCGTCAGCCCGAAGCCGATCTGGAACATCAACGGCAACAGGAACGGCACCGCGCCGATGCCGATGCGAAACAGCGAGCCGCCGAGCACGGAGGCGCGGAACACCTGGTTTTGGAACAGATCCAGCGCCAGCAGCGGGTTTTCGGCGCGGCGCGCATGCAGCAGATAGAGCGCGCCCGAGATCAGCCCGACCGCCACGGTGATGAAGCCGGCCATCGGCGGCAAGGCCGGCAGGCTGACCACGGAAAGGCCGAAGACGATGCCCGACGCGGCAAGCCCGCTCAGCACGAAGCCCGGGAAATCGAGCGGCGGTGTCTCGACAGCGTCCGTCCGCGGCAGGAAGCGGGTGGCGAGCCAGATGCCGATGAGGCCGATCGGCACGTTGATCAGGAAGATCCAGTGCCAGGTGAAATACGTGGTGATGAAACCGCCGATCGGTGGGCCCACCAGCGGCCCGACGAGCGCCGGCACCGTCAGCCATGACATCGCCGCGACTAGCTCGCTCTTCGGCGTGGCGCGCACCAGCACCAGGCGCCCGACCGGCGTCATCATGGCGCCGCCCATGCCTTGCAGGAAGCGCGACACCACGAAGGCCGGCAGCGAATTCGAAAAGGCACAGGCGAGGGAGCCGGCCATGAAGACGGCGATCGCGGCGCGAAACACATTCTTGGCGCCGAACCGGTCGGCCATCCAGCCGCTGATCGGAATGAAGATCGCCAGCGACACCAGATAGGATGTCAGCGCCAGCTTCAGCGCGATCGGGCTGGTGTGGATATCGATGGCGATCGCCGGCAGCGAGGTCGCGATCACGGTCGAATCCATGTTCTCCATGAAAAGTGCGACCGCCAGGATGAGCGGGATGATGCGGTTCAAGGGAACGCCCTGATATGTTTTTCGCGAATCTCGAGGCCAAGCTTGGGGGCGAGCCGGCATGACGGGCCGTTATCACGCCTTGCCCCGCATGTCGCATTAAATTGCTGTCACTTTTGTGCGGGCGCAACCACTGGTGCTAGAAAATAGCCGAGCGCAACACAGGCAAATCGCGCGTATCTCGTGCGCGCATCGCAACATCAAGCGTTACCACAAGCCGGCCGAACTCCGCGAGGTGATCGGCAATGTCACAATCGACGAGGTACGGAAAGCGCGCGCGGCCAAGTCTGCGAAAAGACGGATTACATCCACGCGGAACTGTTCCATGCCTACGGGCAAGAGCTTGTTACGGTCCGCTTCCGGCGCCTCAAGAAATCGATTGGGAGCGCCGCATCATCTGCGAGACGAGTAGCGGAGCCGCACCCCGTCAAGAGTCCGTCAAGAGACGGTTTATCCCCAGAAAGTCGCCTATCACGCGATAATCATGGCTGGAACTCTTGTCACCGAGTCACTTTGTCGGATTGACTTCAATCTCCAGCGCGATGGAGGGGAGTGAGTCGCCCACGAAGCTCTCACACTCCCGCCCACCGGGCGTCGCTGGATGGTGATCCCCTACGGGACCGCTCCACCCCGAGCCATCCGGGGTGGTTGCATCCGACTCACAGTTAGCCATATTGACTATGATCGGTAAACGGGCTTCTAACCAACTTGGTGTCATTTTTCTGTGCATCGTCGGACAAGCTGCCCGGAACCGCCTACTCTCATGAGCCGGATGACCCTTCGGCCCTTTTGCCGAGTTGCGCTAACCACCTGATGTGACCACCAGCCTGCGAAATCGAATATACTGCCAGTTCCAGCGGTGGTTGAGCAGGCTCCTCAGTGCCAGGTTCGTGCCGGTAGAAATGAGCTCCGTCTATCCAATCCATGAACGACGCGAGTTGCTTATGCGCAAGGTAGATGGCCGGTTTTTGGCCCTCGTATATCTTATCGACCGATGGCTTTAGGTGCTTTTGCACCTCGGCAACGCTGAGCTGATGTGCCGTTGGAAACATCAATCGAAATAGCCCTTCAGTGGCAAAAAAAGCCGCCCTGATTCCAGCTTTTCCATCCGGAGGCACCTTATCGAGCGCGAGAAAGGCCGACTCGAACTGCTCGCGCACGGACCGGAATCTAGACGCTCCGAGTACGGCAATGGTCGATACACGCATCCGCTCAAATTCAGAATCGACGGCAAAATGGACGCCGCCCAGGTCATCTATCCGGTAACGTATCTGCTCTTCGGCAAAAACCCTTCTCACATCGGATAGAAACTTATCCCTGCTTGGGGAGTGTGCGATCGTATTAAACCGTAGTGTCACCGAGTCTAGGACGTCTTGGATGGCCATTGATCGCATAATATTCGGCCAATACAATCCATACTTGTAGCTGCCGATTTGTATGCCGATTTCGCGCTCAATCGCCTCCCCCAATCTCTCTACATCATAGTCCGAATACAGCGTCGCTAGTCGGTTTCTCAACCTCTCGCTGTCGGGCAACAGGTCACTATGCCTCATGTAAACATGCGAAAATCGCTTTCCCTTGGGCTCGTCAGCCACGGCACCCCCCATTGAAATCATATCAGCCATCACGTAGCAGCAGCAGGCTCACCGAGCAATTGGAAGGCAGTTCAGGGCCTTGATCCCTGCTTCCGCTAATCAATCAGAGCCGGGCGCGACCGAGAGGACTAGATGCTCGTCAGCGACGTTTACGGCTCCCCCAGTGTCCTGGGCGGCGCTGCTGGCTATCGTGCGCCGACGGGCGGCGGACGGCGCTCTGTGCGGCGGTTAGCCCTATGGATTTCCGGGGCGATGAGCCAACCCCACACCTGGCGTCCTTGCGCTCAAATGACGAATTTCGCGAATCTCGTCAGTCGGGACTACAATTGTCGTGCCATCCGACGCAAGAAGTATGGCGTGATGCGAGGTAAAAAATACAATCTGAACATCGTCTATCGTTCGTTTCTCCAAAACCACAGAGTCAAGGTATTTAGCAGTACTGTGAGTGTAGTAGGCAAATAAATTTCCAGCAAGAAGAGAAGAAAACGCAATCAAAGGAACATCTATGGTAATGTTTACGCCATAGATACCAAGCGATACAAATCTGTATATTCTATAGAAAATCGCTGTAATAGTTATAAATATTACGAAAAAAGCGCTGAAATCGGTGGAAATAAATTCTCCATCTGGGGAAGATCGAAATGATACGGCGAAATCAAATAAAGCCAATGCTATTACAGAAAATATCACGATACTGGCAGCTCTCGCCAATAGCGACTTGTATCGCATAAATCCGATAAATTGGTTCAATAGCAGCGTTAGGAAAAGTATGAAAGCAAGATTGAAGGATACGGCAATAAGAAAAAACTTAAAAAGATCCGGGTACTCGATGTACCAGATTAGCTCGTTTCCAAAGTTATGTAGATATCCATACAGGAATAACGTTGAGCTAACCACACCAATTGCAAAGACAACCGCCGAGGTGGCGGCAAAGTTCTTGCCAACGAAATCTATGATGGCGGCTGTTCTCTTATTCACATCCACCAGAATGTGTCCAGTTTCTCGGTGAGGAACAAATATGCATGAGAACCATTGTGCCCGCCAGCACAATCGCCCCGTCCTTGCCTCCGATTCCGCGTTGATTAGTTCGCGTGCTTCCTGCGCCATTCCTAGGGCGACATGACGCAGGCAGATGCTGGGCTCAGGCAGGGCGCAGGCCGGTGCCCTGCGAACGTGCCAGGAATGCCGCGACTTTCGCGACAAACATCGCACTCGGTGCCACAAGCGTTGGAAAAAAGGTTTGCAGAACCAGAACTGTTCGACACCATAAGTCAGACCCTATCGGCGGGGTGTTGATGCGGTTGACCGGTGACGTGTTGTGCGACCGGTGAGGTTGTGCAACTCTCAATAGCATAAGATCGCGCATTTATAGCTACCGAAGCGATATCGAAACGCATCTAAACGCGTAAAAGGTGTCGGTATGGACGAGGCTGTTTCGGCTACTGACGTCAAACGCAAGTTCTCCATCATCCTGCGCGGGGTCCTTAACGGGCAAAGCTATGTTGTGATGAGCCAAGGTCGCGCGGTAGCACGGATCGTTCCTTCCGCTGCGCCCAAGAACCGCGCGCATGCCGCATTGCTGTCCCGGCTCGAGCGGCAACCCATTGTCAACGCGGCAGGCTGGACCCGCGATGACGCTTACCAAGACGAGCGATGAACGGTCGCGTCGCCGTGGAATAGCAACTCGAAGCGCCACACAACGATCGGCTTTTCATTGCCGCCGGGACGTGTTACCAGCCAGCGCCAATCCTGAAAGGGAAGAACGAGTCGGCGCTGTCCATTCCCGGTCCAGCGCTTTTTCCGCATTCAAAGGGCTGGCCATGGCAAAAATCATCGAAACGTCCACCGGCGCGCTGGCGCTGACCTTCGACGACGTGCTGCTGCAGCCCGGCCATTCCGAGGTCATGCCCGGCGAGACCGACATCCGCACCCGCATCGCCGGCGACATCGATCTCAACGTGCCGATTCTGTCGGCGGCGATGGACACGGTCACCGAAGCGAGGCTTGCGATCGCCATGGCGCAGGCCGGCGGCATCGGCGTCATCCACCGCAATTTCTCGCCCGCCGAGCAGGCCGAGCAGGTGCGGCAGGTGAAGAAATTCGAATCCGGCATGGTGGTGAACCCGGTCACCATCGGCCCTGACGCGACGCTCGCCGACGCGCTGGCTCTCATGCGCACCTATTCGATTTCCGGTATTCCGGTGGTCGAAAATGGCGGCACCGGCGGCCACACCGTCGGCCGGCTGGTCGGCATCCTGACCAACCGCGACGTGCGCTTTGCCTCGGACCCGGCGCAGAAGGTCTATGAATTGATGACCCGTGAGAACCTGATCACGGTCAAGGAGAATGTCGACCAGGACGAGGCCAAGCGGCTGCTGCACAAGCACCGTATCGAGAAGCTGGTGGTGGTCGACAGGCAGGGCAATTGTGTCGGCCTGATCACCGTCAAGGACATCGAGAAGTCGCAGCTCAACCCGCACGCCACCAAGGATGCGCAAGGGCGGCTGCGCGCCGCCGCCGCCACCAGCGTCGGCGATGACGGCTTCGAGCGCGCCGAGCGCCTGATCGACGCCGGCGTCGACCTTCTGGTCATCGACACCGCCCACGGCCACTCGCAGCGCGTGCTCGATGCCGTGACCCGGGCGAAGAAGCTCTCCAATTCCGTGCGCATCCTGGCCGGCAATGTCGCCACCGCCGAGGGCACGCAGGCGCTGATCGATGCCGGCGCCGACGCCGTCAAGGTCGGCATCGGCCCGGGCTCGATCTGTACCACGCGCATCGTCGCCGGCGTCGGCGTGCCGCAATTGTCGGCGATCATGTCGGCGGTGGAGACGGCGGACAAGGCAGGCGTGAGCGTCATCGCCGACGGCGGCATCAAATATTCGGGCGACCTCGCCAAGGCGCTCGCCGCAGGCGCGGGCGCGGCCATGATCGGTTCGCTGCTTGCCGGCACCGACGAGAGCCCGGGCGAGGTCTACCTGCACCAGGGCCGCTCCTTCAAGGCCTATCGCGGCATGGGCTCGGTCGGCGCCATGGCGCGCGGCTCGGCCGATCGCTACTTCCAGGCCGAGGTGCGCGATACCCTCAAATTGGTCCCGGAAGGCATCGAAGGTCAGGTTCCCTATAAAGGACCTGTGGCTGGCGTGCTGCACCAGCTTGCGGGCGGCCTAAAAGCCGCTATGGGTTATGTCGGCGGCCGCGATCTTGCCGATTTTCGCGAGCGCGCCACCTTTGTGCGCATATCCAACGCCGGACTTCGTGAAAGCCACGCCCATGACGTCACGATCACCCGCGAAAGCCCGAATTATCCGGGCGGACTTTGATCGGGCTGCCGAGCCTGACCGGCAGGTTTATTGGCGCGGCTTGACGATGACGGTGCTGCGCCTGTCGCGGCACGCGGTGGTCCTGTCTTTCGCGTCGTTCGTCGTCTTCCTCGCCATGACGGCGCTGGAATTCTTCTATTTCCAGAGCTTGAGCGGCGGCCTCGCCTCGCTCGACATGCGGGTGACCGGCTTTACCCCGGACGAAGGCATGGCCTGGCTGACGGCGCTCGGCCGGCGCGGCGGCGAGATCATGATCGTCTGGCACTATCTGACCTTCGACCTTTTGTTCCCGGCGCTGCTGTCGCTGACCTTGGTCAGCCTGATTCTGGCCTTCGGCCGGCGGCTCAGCACTTTCCGCGCCATGCCGCCGCAATTTCAGGCGCTGTCCGCGCTGGTGCTGGTGCTGCCTTACACGGTTGCCGACTATGCGCAGAATTTGGCGATCGCGCGGCTGCTGTCGGATTTCCAGTCAGCCAATCCCGATTCGCTGTCTTTCGCCTCGTCGCTGACAGTCGCCAAATTCACGCTTCTGGCGATCCCGTTCTTCGTCATCGCCGTTTTTGCGCTGGCGGGACGACAACGGCGTTGAGCCGGGCGGGGCGCAGAAGATGAACCAGACCGCCATTTTCTGGCCGATGCTCGCGCATGTGCTTCTGGTCTATCTCGTCTATGGCGTGATGTTCCGGCGGCGCTACTTCGCCGTGAAGTCCGGCGAGGCCAAGGTTGGCCAGTACAAGTCGCGCTCGACGGAACCCGCCTCCAGCGTCACCGTCGCCAACAATCTGATCAACCAGTTCGAGCTGCCGGTCCTGTTCCACGTGCTGTGCCTGGCGCTGTTCGTCACCAACGGCGTCAACTATCTGACGCTGGCGCTGATGTGGCTATTCGTCCTGACGCGCTATGTCCACGCGCTTGTGCATCTCACCAGCAACAGCCTGCCGCACCGCAGCCGCGTCTTCTTCCTCGGCGCCGGCATCCTGCTGGTGGCCTGGATCTGGTTCGCGCTTCACCTGCTCGGGGTGGTTTGAGCATTAAAGCAATTCCAGGAAAAGTGCGTAGCGGTTTTCCGCCCGGAAATGCGTAAAAACAAATAGTCTACAGCTCGAACACCGCTATTTTGCGCTTGTCGAATTTGATGCCGATCTCGCCGCGCACCAGCTTCAGCGCCTGTTCGCCGAACACTGCGCGTCGCCAGCCTTGCAGGGCCGGCACGTCGGCGGTCTCGCCCTCGGCGGCGATGCGGTCGATGTCGTCGCTGGAGGCGAGCACCTTGGAGGCGACGCCTTCCTTCTCGGCGACGATCCGCAGCAGAACTTTCAGCAGTTCCGCCGCCGCGCTCGAGCCCTCCGGCGGCTGAAAACTCTTTGGCAGTTTCGGCATCGCTTCCTTGGGCAAGGCAAGGGCGGTATTGACCGCCCCCAGCAGCGCCGTTGCCGTCGACGACCGCTCCCAGCCTTTGGGCGTCGTGCGCAGCCGGCCGAGTGCCGCCGCATCGCGCGGCGCCTGCTGCGCGATCTCGTAGATTGCGTCGTCCTTGAGCACGCGGCCGCGCGGCACGTCTCGCTCGCGCGCCTCGCGCTCGCGCCAGGCGGCGACCGTCTGCACGATCGCCAGCTCCTGCGGCTTGCGCAGGCGCATCTTCAGACGCTTCCAGGCATCCTCCGGATGCGGATCGTAGGTCTCGCGCGAAGTCAGCACGTCCATCTCTTCGTTCAGCCAATGGGCGCGGTTCTCGCGCTCCAGCTCGGCGCTGAGATGCTTGTAGACCTCGATCAGATGGGTGACGTCGGCAAGCGCATATTCGAGCTGCTTGTCGGAGAGCGGCCGATGGCGCCAGTCGGTGAAGCGTGAGGATTTGTCGAGGCGCGCACCGGTGATGCGCTGCACCAGCTGGTCGTAGGAGATGCTGTCGCCGAAGCCGCACACCATCGCCGCCACCTGGGTGTCGAACACCGGATGCGGCACCAGATCGCCAAGATGAACGATGATTTCGATGTCCTGGCGTGCGGCGTGGAAGACCTTGGTGACCGTTTCATTGGCCATCAGCCGGAAGAAGGGTCTCAGGTCGATATCGGGCGACAGCGGATCGATCAGCGCCGTGACGCCGGGTGCGGCCATCTGGATCAGGCAGAGGATCGGCCAGAAGGTCGTCTCGCGGATGAATTCGGTGTCGACCGTGACGAATTCCGACTTTTCGAACGCCGCGATAACGTTCTCGAGTTCACTTTGGCTGGTGATGACCGGCATCAAATCGCTTTTGCATCATATTAGGTCTCTTTCAATTTCAGCCGCGCGCGCTTTCGTCAAGCCGCCGCAACGTCATTGCTCCGTTGGCGATGCAATTGAGAGCAGCAATCGGCTGGATCGGGGCGGCGTTACGCCTCGCCGGCGGACACTTCCGTCTTTCGCCGGACCATGTTGGACGATTTATTCGGCGCCGCGTCGGCATTCTCCGGCGAGCGGAGCCGGCCAAGCGCGCCGGCGGTCAGCAGGCTGAGTGCGATGAACGGGATGCCGATGCCGTAGGCCGAGCGGATGCCCCAATGGTCCGAGACGAAGCCGAGCAGCGGCGGGCCGAGCAGGAAGGCGACGAACGAGATCTGCGAAAGCGCGGCGACGTTGATCGCCGCGGGCCGATCCGTCCGCTGCGCCGCGGCCGAGATCGCCAGCGGGAACAGCGCGCTGCTGCCGATGCCCAACAGGGCAAAGCCCAGCATCGAGACGAACGGCAGCGGCGAGAAGAAGACGATGAGCACGCCGACAGCCATGGCTGCCAGCAGCACCCGCGCGACCCCGCTTGGCGAGTGGCGATCGACGAAGGAGTCGGCGAAGAAGCGCGTCGTCGCTTGCGAGAAGGCAAACAGCGCCACGGTGAAGCCGGCGATGAAGGGACCTGATTCGAACACGGTGCGCATATAGATCGCCGACCAGTCGATGCTGGCGCCTTCCAATAGCATCGCCGAAAGCGTCACCGCGACAAGGACGAGGATCGGCAGCGTCGGCCGCGCGAACATCGGCGCCTTCTCGCCGGTGCCGGCGAAGCGGGCAGGCGCGGGCTCGTAACCGCCAAGAAACAGCGCCATCGCTAGCGCGACGACTGGCACGACGAGCGCAAGATGGAGTTGCGGCGACAGGCCGAGATGCGCAAGTGCCGCGCCGAACAGCCCGGCGCCGAAGAAGCCCATGCTCCAGAAAGAGTGCGCCCGGTTCATGATGCGGCGCTTGAGCAGGAACTCGGTCCGGTCGGCCTCGACGTTGAGGACGATTTCGATGCTGCCGATCATCAGGCCGACGGGCAGCAGCATCAGGAACAAGGAAAGCGGTCCTGGTGCATGCACCGCGATCGCATAGACGAACGCCAGCAGCGGGACGAGCCAAAGCAGCGCGCGGCGAAAGCCGACGCGTTCCAGGAGCGGGGTTGCAAGCGTCAGGGCCGTCAAGGTGCCGATCGGCGTCCCGATCAGGCTCAGGCCCAGCGTGCCGTCTTCGATCGCCATGGTGTGCTTGATGTCGGGCAGGCGCGGGAAAATGTTGCCCATGGCGAAGGAATAGATGGCGAAACCGGCATAGACGCGGTGCTGCGGGGCGAGTTTCAAGCCAAAGGTCATCGCGGCACTTTCGGAAAGGAGGGGCAGCGGTCGGCGCTCCAACGCGCTGGTTCCTCATTTCTTGCATAAACGTGCAAATCATGCAATAACGCGCAAAAAGAAATAGGATCGTGCATGCTCACCGAAGAACGCCACCAACTCATCCGCACCCGGCTTGCGGCGGAAGGCAAAGTGCTGGCCGGCGAACTCGCCAGTCGCTTCGGCGTTTCTGAAGACACGGTGCGGCGCGATCTCAGGGAGATGGCCAAAGCAGGGCAGCTGCGCCGCGTTTATGGCGGGGCGGTGCCTTCGGCGCCCTTTGCCGCGGCGACGATCGGCCAGCGTAGCGGCCATGCGGTCGAGGCGAAAATGCGCCTGGCAAAAACGGCCGTGGGGGTGCTCGCGGCAAAGCAGACACTGTTCATCGACGGCGGCACGACCAATGAGGCAATCGCCAGGGCGATCCCGCGCGACATCGAACTGACGGTGGCCACCAATTCGCTGGGTGTCGCGCAGGCGCTCTGCGACCATCCTATGGTCGAGCTGATCATGCTCGGCGGCAGGTATGTGCGCGACCTCGGCACCTGCGTCGGCGGCGAAACGCTGGCCGCCGTCGCGCAGCTCGGCGCCGATCTGTTTTTTCTCGGCTCCTGCGGTCTGGATATCTCGCGCGGCGTCACCGCTTTCGATTCGGCGGAAGCCGAAGTGAAGCGGGCCATGGCCGCAAACAGCGCCGGCATTGTCATCGCCGTCACCGATGACAAGCTCGCCACCGCCGCGCCCTACCGGGTCGCGGCGCCCGATGCCATCCGCCATCTGGTGGTCGAAAGGACGGCACCTGCCGCCATCCTTGCCGATTTCGAACGTCAGGGCGCTGAAATCCACTTCGCCTGATCGGCTGAAGCGGTTTGCCTGTGTGACCGCTTGCCTTGACAAAGCAGACCTCTCATGCGCTTTTCGCGCCAATTTTCAAGCTGGGCATTTGCCCGCAAATTCCGGACTTCACCATGACCATGCATCGTTACCGCAGCCATACCTGTGCCCAGTTGAGGAAGAGCGATGTCGGCAATTCCGTTCGCCTGTCGGGCTGGGTGCATCGCGTGCGCGACCATGGCGGCTTGCTGTTCATCGACCTGCGCGACCATTACGGCCTGACCCAGATCGTCGCCGACCCGGATTCGCCGGCCTTCAAGATTGCCGAGACCGTGCGCAGCGAATGGGTGATCCGCGTCGACGGCGAGGTCAAGGCGCGGCTGCCGGAGACGGCGAACGCCAACCTGCCGACCGGTGAGATCGAGGTGTTCGCGCGCGAGATCGAGGTGCTGTCGGCGGCCAGGGAGCTGCCGCTGCCGGTGTTCGGCGAGCCGGAATACCCCGAAGACATCCGTCTGAAATACCGCTTCCTCGACCTGCGCCGCGAGACGCTGCACAAGAACATCGTGGCGCGCACCAGGATCATCGCCGAGATGCGCCGGCGCATGGGCGAGGTGGGCTTCACCGAGTTCTCGACGCCGATCCTCACCGCGTCCTCGCCGGAAGGCGCGCGCGACTTCCTGGTGCCGTCGCGCATCCATCCCGGCAAATTCTACGCGCTGCCGCAGGCGCCGCAGCTGTACAAGCAGCTGATCATGGTGTCCGGCTTCGACCGCTATTTCCAGATCGCGCCCTGCTTCCGCGACGAGGACCCGCGCGCCGACCGCCTGCCCGGCGAATTCTACCAGCTCGACCTCGAAATGAGCTTCGTCGAGCAGGACGACGTATTGTCGACCATGGAGCCGGTCCTCCGCGGCGTGTTCGAGACCTTCGCCGGCGGCAAGCCGGTGACGCAGAATTTCCGCCGCATCCCCTATGACGAGGCCATGCGCACCTACGGGACGGACAAGCCGGACCTGCGCAACCCGATCGAAATGCAGGCTGTCTCGGAGCATTTCCGCGGCTCCGGCTTCAAGGTCTTCGCCAACATCCTGGCCAACGATCCCAAGGCCGAGGTGTGGGCCATTCCCGCCAGAACCGGCGGCAGCCGCGCCTTCTGCGACCGCATGAACTCCTGGGCGCAAGGCGAGGGCCAGCCGGGGCTCGGCTACATCTTCTGGCGCAAGGAAGGCGACAAGCTCGAGGGCGCCGGGCCCATCGCCAAGAACATCGGCGAGGAGCGCACCGAGGCGATCCGCCTTGCGCTCGGCGTTGCCGATGGCGACGCCGCCTTCTTCGTCGCCGGCGATCCAAAGAAGTACGTCACCTTCGCGGGCGCCGCGCGCACCCGCGCTGGCGAGGAATTGAACCTCGTCGACCGCGACCGTTTCGAATTGTGCTGGATCGTCGACTTCCCATTCTTCGAATGGAACGAGGAGGAAAAGAAGATCGATTTCGCCCACAATCCGTTCTCGATGCCGCAGGGTGGCATCGAGGCGCTCGGCGGCAAAGACCTGCTCGGCATCAAGGCCTTCCAGTACGACATGGTCTGTAACGGCTTCGAGATCGCTTCAGGCGGCATCCGCAACCATTTGCCGGAAACCATGGTCAAGGCGTTCGAGACCGTCGGGCTCGACCGCGCCACGGTCGAGGAGCGGTTCGGCGGCCTCTATCGCGCCTTCCAGTATGGCGCCCCGCCGCATGGCGGCATGGCGGCCGGCATCGACCGCATTGTGATGCTGCTCGTCGGCGCCAGGAACCTGCGCGAAGTCACCATGTTCCCGATGAACCAGCAGGCCTATGACCTGCTGATGAGCGCGCCTTCAGAAGCCACCCCGCAGCAGCTGCGCGAGCTGGCCCTGCGCGTCGCGGTGACGAAGAAGGACGCTTAAGCCATCTATCTCACAGGACAATCGTCAAATAAAAAGCCCGGCATTGCTGCCGGGCTTTTATTTGAGCGTTTCGCGTGATCAGTCTTCGTTCGCCTTGACCTTGACGCCGAGCGTCTTCGGCAGGTCGAGCGGGTTGGACATGGCGCCGGCCATGATCAGCGCGAACGGCACCGAAGCCGGCGGCTCGGCCGAAATTTCGAGGCTCTTCGGGTCATCGAGGAAGGTGTTGACCGCCGCCGACACCTCGGCCGTCAGCTCCGGGTTGTTGAGCTGCGCCATGCCGAACGGCACGATCGCCTTGGCCTGGTTGGCCACGTCCTTGCCCGACATGCCCTGCTGCTTGCCGACATAGTCGAGGATCTTGCCGGTGAGCGAATCGTCGTCGAAGCGCACCGAAGCGCCGTTGAAGGACAGCTGCTGCAGCAGGCCGAGCATGGCCATGCTCTGGGCCGAATTGTCGGCGCCCTCGGGCTGGGCGGCGAGCGTCTTCTGCATCGCTTGCATCGACTTGACGAAGTCGACCGTGTAGCCGCCGAGGGCGAAGGTCATGCCGAGCGTGCCGGCATTGTCGACGGCGATGTCATATTTCGACAGCTCCATCTTGCCGTCGCTGGGCTGCCAGGTGCCGGCCATTTCGATGGTGCCGGCAATGTTCTGATAGCCGAGCGCCTCGATCGCTTCCTTGGACTTGGGGTCGTCGACCAGCGACAGGTCGGCGTTGAATTTCTCCGTAGTGGCGGTGAAGTCCATCGCCTTGCCGTCGGCCGGCGGCGTGATCTCCACGGCGAGCCCATCCATCGAAAAGGCCGTCTTGTCGCCGACCTTGACCGTCATTTTCGAGAGCTCGGCCGACTTGTACATCATCAGCGAGGCGAGCGGGTCGGTGCTGCCTTCGGCCGGAACCGTCATGTCGTGGATGATGAACGGGCTGAGGTTCAGCGTCACGCCGTCCTTGCTGTGCTCGAAGGCGGAGGTCGAGAGGGTCGCGATTTCATAGCCGCCATTGGCCTCGGTGACGCCTTCAAGCTTCACGTCGCCGATTGGCAGCGCTTCCTTTTCGGCGGCCGGCTTGACGGATACGCCCTGCAGCACAACGTTGGAATCGTCGCCTGACACACCCGTCCAGGAGACGTCGATACCTTGAGCGGTAAGCGCGGCCTTCAAACGCTCGGCCACCGCCGGGTCGGCGGCAAAGGCGGCATTGAGCGGCAGCGTCAGTAGAAATGTCGAAAAGGCCAGTGTCTTGAGCATCGAGCGTTGGATCGTCATGGCGAGTTCCCTGTCCTGAAAAGTGTTTTGAATTCATGCACCGTCACCATTCCGTGACGAACGGGACGGGAAAAAGGCATTTCCCGGCACATTTGTCGGAAATGGCGATGAAAGGCAAACCGGGTCGGCGAGCTTTGCACAATGCGGTGAATTTGTCATGAAACCGCAGCTTTCCTCCGCCGGCGCGCGTTGCATGGCACATAGAGATCGCATGTAACAGATTGATGTTGGCCGGCGCCGCCCTGCTGCCGATGCCTGTTGCAGTTGGCGGCAAGTTGGAGCGCCAGCCATGCAGCTTCCGTGAAATCCGTCACACCCGTGCGCCGGATCTGGCAGCAATTCGCGGATTTACACGCCGGCGCTTGCCGCGAATCATCCGCTCGGCTAGTCCAAACCGATGGGAAAGCGGCTTTTGCCGCCGCAAGACAATGGCGGCGGCGACCACATCGAACCGGTCGACCTGAAGGAAGCGCTTGAAAAGCGCTATCTCGCCTATGCGCTGTCGACCATCATGCACCGGGCACTGCCGGATGTGCGCGACGGGCTGAAGCCGGTCCATCGCCGCATCATGCACGCCATGCGCCTGCTGAGGCTCAACCCCGACCAGGGCTTCGCCAAATGCGCCCGCATCGTCGGCGAGGTGATGGGCAAGTTCCACCCGCATGGCGACCAGTCCATCTATGACGCGCTGGTGCGCCTGGCGCAGGATTTCTCGATGCGCTACCCGCTGGTCGACGGGCAGGGCAATTTCGGCAACATCGACGGCGATAATGCCGCCGCCATGCGCTACACCGAAGCGCGCATGACCGATGTGGCGAGCGAGCTGCTCGCCGGCATCACCGAGGACGCCGTCGACTACCGGCCGACCTACAATGAGGAGGACGAGGAGCCGGTGGTGCTCCCCGGCGCCTTCCCGAACCTGCTCGCAAACGGCTCGTCCGGCATTGCCGTCGGTATGGCGACCTCAATCCCGCCGCACAATGCTGCCGAGCTTTGCGACGCGGCGCTCCATCTGATCGAGCATCCGGACGCGCCGGTGGCCAAGCTGATGGATTTCGTCCAGGGGCCGGATTTCCCGACCGGCGGCATCATCGTCGACAGCCGCGCCTCGATCCTCGAAGCCTATGAGAGCGGCCGCGGCGGTTTTCGCGTGCGCGCCAAATGGGGGCAGGAGGACCAGGGCAGGGGCACCTGGAGCATCGTCGTCACCGAAATCCCCTACGGCGTGCAGAAGGCGCGGCTGATCGAAAAGATCGCCGAGCTCTTGATCGCGCGAAAACTGCCGCTGCTCGAAGACATCCGCGACGAGAGCGCCGAGGACATCCGCGTCGTGCTGGTGCCGAAGAGCCGCACCGTCGATCCCGGCATCCTGATGGAATCGCTGTTCAAGCTGACCGAGCTCGAAAGCCGCTTCCCGCTCAACATGAACGTGCTGTCGCGCGGCAAGGTCCCCAACGTGCTGTCGCTGAAGGGCGTGTTGAAGGAATGGCTGGACCATCGCCGCGACGTGCTGATCCGCCGTTCGAAGCATCGTCTCGGCGAGATCGAGAGACGGTTGGAAATCCTCGCCGGCTACCTGATCGCCTATCTCAACATCGACGAGGTGATCAGGATCATCCGCGAGGAGGATGAGCCCAAGCAGGTGATGATGGCCCGCTGGGCGCTCACCGACAATCAGGCCGAAGCCATTCTCAACATGCGGCTGCGCGCTCTGCGCAAGCTGGAAGAGATCGAGATCCGCAAGGAGTATGACGGCCTCACCGAGGAGAAGAAGCAGATTGAGGCGCTGCTGGCCTCCGACGCCAAGCAGTGGTCGACGATCAAATGGGAAGTCACCAGCATCCGCGACAAGTTCGGCGCGGAGACGGAACTCGGCAGGCGACGCACCCAGTTCGCCGACGCGCCAGAGCATGACGTCACCGACATTGCGCACGCCATGATCGAGCGCGAGCCGGTCACCGTCGTTGTGTCGGAAAAGGGTTGGCTGCGGGCGATGAAGGGGCACCTGACCGATCATTCGCAGCTTGGCTTCAAGGAAGGCGACAGCCTGAAGCTCGCCTTCCACGCCCAGACCACCGACAAGATCCTGGTCTTCACCACCGGCGGCAAGTTCTACACCATCGGCGCCGACCGGCTGCCGGGCGGGCGCGGCCATGGCGAGCCGATCCGCATTATCGTCGACATGGAGAACGACCAGGACATCGTCACCGCTTTCGTCCACGACCCCAGGCGCAAGCTGCTGCTCGTCTCCTACGACGCCAACGGTTTCATCGTTTCCGAGGAAGAAGTCGTCGCCAACACCCGCAAAGGCAAGCAGGTGATGAACGTCAAGGCGCCGGACGAGGCCAAACGCTGCGTCCCGGTCACCGGCGACCACCTCGCCATTGTCGGCGACAACCGCAAGATGCTGATTTTCCCGCTGGCCGAAATCCCGGAGATGGCCCGCGGCAAGGGCGTGCGGCTGCAGAAATACAAGGATGGCGGCGTGCTCGACCTGAAGACTTTTACGCTGGAAACAGGCCTCACCTGGCAGGATTCGGCCGACCGCACCTTCACCAGGTCGCGCGAGGAACTGACCGAATGGATCGGAGCGCGGGCCGCCGCCGGCCGCATGGTGCCGAAGGGATTCCCGAGGACCGGGAAATTCGGATGAGAGCGTTCTTCCCCCTCGAGGGGGAGATGGCCGGCAGGCCAGAGGGGGTCGCCGGGCGTAGAGCGCCAACCCTCTTCATTCGCCACAAAAAAGGGTGTCGCGTCAGGACGTACCGACCCCCCTCTGTCGCCTTCGGCGACATCTCCCCCTCAAGGGGGGAGATTTCCAATATCGTCACGATTGCTGCACTATGGTGGTGCATAAGCGGTCTCGGAAATTACTGGACAAGGGAGAAACGCGCGCTTGAAGCGAGCTGAGATCCAGAAGCCGGGGCAGCGCCTTTTCGGCCTGTCGACGCCGCTCCGGTCCGCCGTCATCCCGCCGCTGTCGGCGGCGCGCTGGCTTCTGGTGCTGATCGTCGCCGCCGGCGTCTATTTCTTCCACGGCTTCCTGTTCCCGGTGCTGGCCGCGCTTGTCATCGCCTTCGCCAGTTGGCCGCTCTACCGCCGGCTGCTCACCGCCGTCGGCGGCAACCGCACCATCGGCGCGACGCTGGCCATCCTGTTCATCCTTGCCTTCCTGGTGGTGCCGATCGCGCTCGCCGGCACCTATGCCATCAACGAGGTGCGCGAATGGGTGACCTGGGCGATCGAGACCAATCGCCATGGCGCGGTGACGCCGCACTGGATCGCCACCATGCCGGTGATCGGCGAGTGGCTGAACGAGCAGTGGACGACCAATCTCGGCCATCCGGGCGGCATCGGCGAATTGATCCAACTGATCAGCGGCTCAAATATCGGCACCATCTATCGTGGCGCGCTGGCCGCCGGCGGCAGCGCCTTCAGCCTGCTTTTGACGCTGCTGTTCATGATGATCGCGCTGTTTTTCGCCTATCGTGACGGCGAGGCCTTCGCGGCGCAGGTCGACCGCCTCGGCGAGCGCATCCTGCCGACGCGCTGGGAGCGGATCTCGCGCGTCGTGCCGGCCACCATCTCGTCCACCGTGACCGGCATGACCATCATCGCCATCGGCGAGGGTCTGGTGCTGGGCATCGCCTACTGGCTGGCCGGCGTGCCGTCGCCGGTGACGCTCGGCGCGCTCACCGGCATCATGGCGCTGATCCCCGGCGGCGCGCCGGTGTCCTTCACCCTGGTGTCGATCTACCTCGCAGCCAGCGGCTCGCCGGTTGCCGGCCTTGCCCTGTTCGTCTGGGGCGCGGTCGAGCTTTTCGTCGTCGACAAGACGCTGCGTCCGAAGCTGGTCGGCGGACCGATCAAACTGCCTTTCCTGCCGACCTTTTTCGGCCTGATCGGCGGCGTCAAGACGATGGGCTTCCTCGGCCTCTTCATCGGCCCGGTGCTGATGGCGCTGCTGGTCGCCATCTGGCGCGAATGGCTGCGCGAGGTGGAGATAATGGACGAGCTTGCGCCGGCCGCAGAGGAAGAGAACCAGCCGCCCCAGCTCGAGGTGGCGGCCGAGGCGAGGAAAATTCAGGCCGGATGATGCACCGCGAGGTCGGCGCGGCGCTTGCGGCCCTCATGCAGTTGCCACAGCGAATGGGCGACCAGCGTCACGATCAGGATCGCGCCGCCGATCAGGCTGTTGCGCGACGGCGTCTCGGCAAAAATCATCCAGACCCAGACCGGCGCCAGCACCGTCTCCAGCAGGTAGAACATCGCCACTTCCGGTCCCGAAATGTATTTTGGTCCGTTGGCAAGGCAGAAGAACGAGATCGGCATGACGACGGCGCCGTTGAAGATGATCCACCACGGCGCATTCACGTGGAAACCCTCGCCGGTGACCATGAAGGCCGCCAGCCCGAGCGGCAGAAGCACGCCGACTAGCGCGGTGAACCCCATGTCCTTGTCGGTGGTGCGCGAAATGGTGATGGCCACGGCGACGAAGAAAGCCGAGCACAGCGCCATGAAGTCGCCGAACAGATGGCCGGTGCCGACGGACCCGCCGACGATTATCAGCACACCGAAAATCATGATCAGCATCGCCGCGATCGTCACCAGCCGGGGTCTTTCGCCGAGGAATACCCAGGACAGCAATGCCGCGAACACGGTGTTGAAGGCGAGGATGAACACCAGGTCGGCGGTCGAGGTGTGATAGACGGCGGTGACGAAGGTGACCCCTGTCAGCCCATAGCATATGGCAACGACAAGTCCCGCCCGGCCGGGGATGAGCTGTGGAGCGTTCCGGCTCATCGCGCGCCAGACCGACCAGATGATCATGGCCGCGACGAAGGTGGTGGCGGTACGCAGCAACATGATCGTCCATGCGCCTCCGTCGGCAAGCCGGATCAGCGGAATATCGAAGGTCAGCATCAGCCCGCCGGCGGCGGTGATCAGAAGGCCTTTCTGGTGGTCGTGATGGGAAGACATAAGGCAACTTTCGCAATGAAATGCAGGTGATACGGCGCAATGGCACTCTTCAGCCAGGCGGCCGAAAGTATCTCCTGCCTTGGAAACAGTTTAAGGATGAAAGTCTAAAAGCGGATCAGCGCGTGACCGCTTCGTGGTCGTAGCGTTCCCAGCCTTTCGGGCCGAGATGCTCCTGCGGCATGAAGCGCATCTTATAATTCATCTTGCGCGAGCCGTTGACCCAGTAGCCGAGATAGACATGGGGCAGTCCCATGGCCCTGGCGCGGGCGATGTGGTCGAGGATCATGAAGGTGCCGAGCGAGCGGTCCTCGAAATCCGGATTGAAGTAGGAATAGACCATCGACAGCCCGTCGGCCATCTTGTCGGTCAGCGCCACCGCGATCAGCTCGCCCTGGCCCTTGCCGGTGATGAAGGTGTCCGGGCCACGGCGCCGGTATTCGATGATCTTGGTGTCGACATGGGTGTCCTCGACCATCATCGCATAGTCGAGCACCGTCATGTCCGACATGCCGCCGCGACGGTGGCGGGCGTCGAGATAGCCACGGAACAGCGAATACTGCTCGGTCGAGGGCTGCGCGTCATGCATGGCGCCGATAAGGTCGGCATTGCGCTGAATGACGCGGCGCATGTTGCGGCTGGCGGTGAATTCCTGCGCCAGGATGCGCACCGAGACGCAGGCACGGCAGGATTCGCAGGCCGGCCGGTAGGCGATGTTCTGCGAGCGCCGGAAGCCGCCTTGCGTCAACAGGTCGTTCATCTCGGGAGCCTTGTCGCCGACGAGGTGCGTGAACACCTTGCGCTCGAACTGGCCCTCGAGATAAGGGCACGGCGACGGCGCGGTCAGGAAGAACTGCGGCGACTGGGTCGGATGCTGCGTCATCGATACTTGGGAGTGCTCCTGCGAATCGCTCTACCTTTGGCCCGGTCGGCGAAAAATTCAACAGGATTGTGCTGCCCGGGCGGCCCTGCGGCGATCATATTTCGGCACAGCCGGTGCCGTGGCTTGACCAGGGCGGCCGCGGACAACATCAGATATCGCTGCGGGTGACCACGGTGCCGAGCAGCAGGTCATGCAGCGTGCGCTTGCGGTCGGAAAACAGCGTCACGAGCAGCACCAGCGGCGTCAGGATGACGTTGGCGGCCCAGAACAGCACCGAATGCACGACCGCGGTCAGGCCGTCGATGCGGCTGCCGTCCAGCCTCTCCAACCTTATGCCCATGATCTTCATGCCGGTCGTCGCCTGGTCGGTGCTGCCCAGCGTGTTCCAGATGTAGAGAATCGCAACCGACGGCAACAGCACGGAAAACAGCGTCCAGCCAAGGCCAAGCGTGAGCAGCCCGAGGAAGAACACCAGGATGGCGAACGGAATGGTCAGCAACGCGACGATGAAGCAGTCGAGGATAAACGCAAGGATACGCCTGGTGCGCACGCCGCGATAGGCGCGGGTATCCTCGAACCGGGTGGTGATGATTTCGCCGTCAAGCACGCGCGCGTTCATGTCATGTCCTCGTAACGTGGCCCGCGATAGGGTGCCGGCCATTCGCTCCTGAAATGGTGAAAGCCTGTGGCGGAATCAAGATCGTCGGATCAGCGCATGCGGCGGCGGGCAGTGCCGGGTGTCGTTTGAACCGGTTGAATTCACGACGTGGATGGCGTTAGCTTGCTGCGGCGCAGCAAGACGCCAGGGGACGGGACATGGACTACGATATGCTGGTCATCGGCAGCGGGCCTTCCGGGCGCCGTGCCGCGGTGCAATCGGCCAAGCTTGGCAAATCCGTGCTGGTGGTCGACAGGGGCCGGCGCCTTGGCGGCGTCTCGGTCCACACCGGCACCATCCCGTCGAAAACGCTGCGCGAAACGGTGCTCAATCTCTCCGGCTGGCGCGAGCGCGGCTTCTATGGGCGCGGTTACCGGGTCAAGCAGGACATTTCGGTCGGCGATCTTGTCGAGCGCCTGCACAAGACGCTCGATCACGAGGTCGAGGTGCTGCAGCACCAGTTCATGCGCAACACCGTCAAGAGCGCACGCGCGGCCGTGAAGTTCATCGGCCCCAACAGGGTCAGCCTGACCGCCGACAATGGCGACTACAGCGAGATCGGTTTCGCCAACGCGCTGATCGCCGTCGGCACCAGGCCGCATCGTCCGGCCGACGTGCCCTTCGACCGGAAGCGTGTCTTCGACAGCGACGAGATGCTGGAGCTCCACCATCTGCCGCGCACGCTGACGGTGATCGGCGCCGGCGTCATCGGCGTCGAATATGCCACCATCTTTTCGGCGCTCGACGTGCCGGTGACGCTGGTCGAACCGCGCAATACCATCCTCGATTTCGTCGACCGCGAGATCGTCGACGATTTCATCCATCAGATGCGCGACCGCGGCATGACGATCCGCCTGGGCAGCACCGTCAAGGAAATCGCCTCCAAGCCGGACTATGCCGAGGTGACGCTCGCCGACGGCCGCACCATCCGATCCGAGATCGTGCTTTATGCCGCCGGCCGCACCGGCAATGTCGGCAGCCTTGGCCTTGACGTGGTCGGTATCGAGGCCGACCCGAGAGGGCGCATCAAGGTCGACCCGCACACATTCCAGACCAGCGTGCCCCACATCTATGCCGCCGGCGACGTCATCGGCTTTCCGAGCCTTGCCTCAACCTCGATGGAGCAGGGCAGGGTGGCCGCCTGCCACGCCTTTGGCGTCACGCTGCCGCCGCCGCCTGAGACCTTTCCCTATGGCATCTATGCCGTGCCGGAAATTTCCACCGTCGGCCAGTCGGAGGAGCAGGTGCGCGAAAGCGGCGTCGCCTACGAGGTCGGCGTCGCGCGCTTCCGCGAGACCTCGCGCGGTCACATCATGGGCGTCAACACCGGCTTCCTGAAGCTGTTGTTCTCGATCGAGACGCGCCGCCTGCTCGGCGCCCATATCGTCGGCGAGGGCGCCACCGAGCTCATCCATATCGGCCAGGCCGTGATCAATCTCGGCGGCACCGTCGACTTCTTCGTCAACAACACCTTCAACTATCCGACGCTGGCCGAAGCCTACAAGATCGCCGGGTTGGACGCCTGGAACAGGATGGGGCAGGGGTAGAGGTAGAGGCCGGAGCTTCAGGTCGGCTATCTAGACTTCCAGCTGCGACAGCAGCGAAAGCATCACGTCAGCCGACGGCATCGGCAGCACCGCCTCGATCTCGGCCGGCCGCACGCCGGCGATCGTGTCCGAGCCGGCGGCCACCGTGCCGAGCGGCCCGCGGAAGCCGTGCTTCGACCAGGCGAGTTCCTGCAGCTTCGGGCTGGTCAGTGCTTCCAGCAGCGGGTCGACGGCCGGATCGACAACGATCAGCGGATGCGCCGAATAGACGGTCGGGCGCGGATAGAGGATTTCGGGCTTGGCGCCGGCGCCGGCCTGCACCCGCTGCCAGCGCGCCGGGTCGGCGAGCGCCCATTCCACCAGCTGGTTCTCGTAGCCGATCGCCATCGGTTCGGCGCCGAGCCCGCCGGCGATATACTGGTCGAAGAGTTTGCCGGACGAGGACGATTTCAGCCCCATGCTGCGGAAGAGCGCCTTTGCCTTTTCGCCATGCTGGGCAAGCAGTTCCTGGGTTGCCACGTCGCCGCTCAGCAGGCTGAGCGCCAAGCCGGCGAACATGAAGCCCGAATTGGAGCGGTTGGGGTCAGTGGAGACGATGCGGGCGCGGCCATAGAGTTCGGCGATGCCGAGATCCGACCAGTTCTTGCCGGCAAGGATGGCGTCGAGCAGCGCCTTGAGGTCGAGCTGGTTGTAGCCGCCCTTGGCGGCGACCGTCACCAGTCCGCTCTTCTTCAGGCCCTCGACCACCGGCCCCCAGGTGTAGACGACGATCGGCGAATTGAGCACGACCTGGTCGTTGCGGATCGCGACGCCGCTTTTTCGGGCCAGGTCGACCATGATCGACGAGGACGGCCACAGGAATTGCGGCTTTTGCGTCAGCAGGGCCGGTTCGCGCACCATCTCGACCGAGCCGGCGACGCGCGCGTCGAGCTCCAGCCCGTAGCCGCCGAGCGCGTGCGCGACATCCGGATCGGCGAGGAAGGCCTGCTTCTCGCCGCCGATGAAGCCGAACAGATGCGCCCGGTTGCCGAGATAGCCGCGAAACTCCGGCCGGTCCTTCAACGTCACATAGCCACCGGTGCCTGCCGCGGCAGCGGCCAGCAGTCCCAGTCCGAAAGCGCGGCGTGAAATGGCCATCAGCGACCGATATCCTCTTTCAGCGACTCCTGAATGAGTCGAAGGTCGACGTCGAGCGTGCCGAGCTCGGAGTCGGCCAGGCTGTCGGAATAATGCACGAAGGCGTCCTGCAGCTTGGTGATCACCGCGCCGACATTGCCAAGCCGCGCTTGGCTTGGCGCCCGCCGGTTGGCCAGCGTCGCGTAGCCTTCCGCCACTTCGGCCGCCTGCGGCACGTAATAGGTGAGGAAGCGGCGCACCGAAGGTGCGCTTTCCGGCTTGGCCTCGACCTTGGAGATCACGTCGGCGGCGATATCCGACAGGTTCTTCACCTTGGCCTTCATGTCTTTGTCGGCGATCGAGCCGGCTGCTGCCGAGAGGCGGTCCGCGGCGGGCTGCGCCTGCGCCAGCAGCTCGCGGGCAAACGCGACGCGGCTGCCGCTCAGCGTGCTGAGATCGAGCCCTTCGAACAGCGCGCGCGGTGCCAGCACGAAAATCAGACCGGCAAAGACCAGCACTGAAATCACCGCCGAGACCAGGAATGGGAAATGGGTGAGCGTGCTCAGACCGATCAGCAGCGCGGCCGAGACGAGGCCCGCCACGATCCAGTTCCAGTCATTGCCGAACAAACCGCGCATCGTCCGCCTAGTTATAGCCGCGCGCGGCGCGGAAGGCGCCGGCGAGATCGCCACCGCCGTCGAAGACCCGCGCCGAGGTCGCCTTGGCGAGGCTGTCGAGCTGGCTCTTGTCGGCGTCGCCGAAGGTGATGCCGAACACAGGCACCCGCACCGGCGCCTGGCGCCATTGGGCAAGGAACGGCTCGGCGCTCCCATCGGTGCGGCCGTCCGTCATGATGACGATGGCCGGCAGATATTTCGACAGGTCGGCGGTCGCGGTGATCTTCTGCAATGCCTGCTGGGCGCAGGCATACATGTCGGTGCCGCCGCCGGCATGCTGCTGCGCCACCGCGCCGAGCAGTTGGCTCTGGCCCGCCGGATCGCCTTTCGCCTCGAAAATATCGCGCACCGTGCTGTCGAAAGGCAGCACGAAGATGTCGTCGGACGGCGTCCACTGCACCAGCACCTCGCTCGCCTTTTCCGGCGTGAACAGGAACTGCGCGGCCGCCTGCAGCTGGCTTTCGCCCTCGTTCTCCATCGAACCCGAAAAATCGAAGCAGAGCGCCGTCAGCGACGGCTTGCGCAGGGCCTCCTGATAGAGGTTCAGCGCCGTGCGGATCACCGCCGGCTCCGGCATGCGTATCGACGTCACCAGCTTGCCCGGATCGAAATTCCAGTCCGGCTCGGCGCTCGCCTGGATCGCCGCCCCGCCAAGCGGCAACCGCCGGCCGCTGTCGGCGATGCGTTTGCGCACTGCGTCCGTTTGCAGATAGGCAAGCAGGTCGGTGAAGAATTTTTCGACCTCCGGGCCGCGGCCATGGTCGATGAAGCCGAGCGGGGAATCGCCGACCGCCACGCCATCGGCCGGATAGATCGCATAAAGCGGCTCGTCGCCCAATTGCTTCAGCTTGTCGTTGGTCTCCTTCAGCGTCGCTTCGTAGTTCCACATCGCGTCATAGAGCGTGCCGCCGCGCGCGGAGTCTACATAGAGGTCGGCCAGCCAGCCGGACGAGCCGGAGGACCGCTCGACGCCTTGCAGCAGGGCGCCGACCGTGTCGTGCACGGTTGGATTGTCGAGGTCGCCCGGCTCGATCACCTGCTTGCCGCCGAGCGCGCTGGACAGCATGGCCAGATAGGCGCTGGCGCCGGAATTGGACTGCGTGGCCGAGGTCATCAGGAATTTCAGCTTGCCGTCCTTCACCGCCGCAAGGATGTCCTTCATGAACACGTCCCTGCCGATCCAGCCGAGATCGGCCGCCTTGGACTTGCGCACGCCGAGGATGACCGGCATCTGCGCGATCGAGGTCAAATTGCGCACCTTGCGGCCGGAATCGAACAGGTCGACCCAGACGCTCGAGGCCGGCCAAACCGCATCCTGGTCCAGTCCGCCGGGCTTCTGCAGGCCGAGCCCGATGTCGAGCGATCCCTGGTAGGACATGGTGCAGGTCGCGCCCTGCTTGGCGCAGAATTCCTGCACGATCGGCTCGAGCACCGTGTTCTCGGAGCCGGAAACGATCGAGAATTTGACATTGCTCGAATTGCAGGCCGCCAGCAGCAGCGAGGCCGCCAGCGCGAGAACGGACGTCAGCGTCTTCGGCATTTAGGTCCCGTCAGCCCTGGGTGAGCGCCTTCTTGAGATCGGCGGTCATCTGGTCCATCTGCTTCTCGGCGTCGGCTCGCTTCTGGCGGCCTTGCTCCTGCACCTTGAGCACGCCCTGGACGGTGTCGATGAGATCGCGATTGGCCTGCGCCAGCGTCTCGACATCGACGATGCCGCGCTGCGCCTGCTCCTCGATGGAGATCGCCTGGTCCTTCATCATCTTCGAGGTCTGGCGGATCATCTCGTTGGTGGCGTCCGTCACCGTCTTTTGCAGTTCGAGCGCCGACTTCTGGTTGGTGAGGCCAAGCAGGATGACCATCTTCTGCTTCCAGGCCGGCACGGTCAGCGCCGACGTCGCCTGCAGGTTCTCGATCAGCGTCTCGTCGCCGGACTGCACGATGCGGATTTGCGGCAGCTGCTGGATGCCAAGCTGGCGCGCCTGCACCAGGTAGAAGATGCGCTTTTCCAGCCGGTCGAGCGCCTGCACGGCGTCCTGGTACGTCTGCGCCTCCAGCGAGCCGGCGGCGTCGGCGCTCTTGGCCAAGGCCGCCGCCTTCAGCTTGGGCAGTTCATGGGCGCGGTAGTCGTCGACGAATTTCTTGCCGGCCTGGACATAGGCGTCAAGGTTGAGGATCGAGTCCTTGGTCTGCTCATGCAGGTCGTCGAGCACGGCGATATCGCGCCGCAGCGTGTCCTTGTGGCGGTCGAGCTCCAGGCCGATGCGGTCGATCTGCCCGGCCACATCCTCGTATTTTTCCTTGAAACGTTCGAGCCGCGCCTTGAACGAAGAGAACAGGTTGCTCAAAAAACCTTCCTGCTTCAGCGAAGCGGGATCGAGGTTCTTGGCCTTCATGATGATGTCGGTGAGAAGCTGACCGGTGTCGCCGAGATCGCGGTTGCGGATCTGCGACAGGATCTTGTCGGCATAGTCGCTGACGGACTGCTGGGCGCGGTCGCCGAAAACCGAAATAGCCGCGCGATCGCGGATGTCGATGCCGCCCTCGATCTTGGCGACCTCGCCCGGACTGGCCGCGATAACCGGCAATTGCGAAGTGTCGTCGAGCAAAGTGATGCTGTTCTCGCCGGCCATGCAGACCTCCCCCTCAGTGAACAGTATCTCGATAGACGGTTTGTGACAGAGATATGTCGCCGCTGTGGACAATGAAAGGGATCGGCGGCTACCGCTGTGAAATACGTTACTTTTTTGACCGTTATGCGACTGTTGCCGATCCCTCGGGCGGCAGGCGCCATTGCCGCACGATCGCGGCATCGGCATCGCCGAACTCATGGCCGGAGGCGACGATGCGCGCATCGATTTCGGCGCCGCGCTGGCTGAGCAGCGTCACCAGGGCCGGCGCCAAGGGCCCGTAAATCTGGTCGGCGGCGCCGGCGATGATCAGCACTCGCGTTCCGCCGAGATCGGTCGCGGGCGTATCGTCGAGCACCGGCATTGCCCTGAGCAGCGCCGCGCTGCGCACGAGGCCCGGGTGGAGCAGCATCAGGCTGGAAACCAGATTGGCGCCGTTCGAATAGCCGAGGAAAGTGGCGGCCGCGAGGTCCAGCCCATGACGCTTCGCCGCCTCGGCCGCGAAACCGGCGAAGGCCGCCGTCTCGGCGCGGATGCTCGCCTGCCCGAACCTGGTCGGCGTGATCCGCTCGAACCAGCGGAAGCCGTCCTCCTGAGGGATGCGGCCACGCGCCGAGACCAGCACCGCGCGCGGCGCGATTTGCTGCGCCAGCGGCAGCATCGTCATCTCGTCCACGCCCGATCCGTGCAGCAGGATCAAGCATTCGCCGCTCGCATTTGCCGGCTTCAGCAAACGGTACGCAAAGCTGAGATCTTGGCGCAAAACACTGTTTTCGTCGCTATATTCGAACACGCTCACATCCATTTGATTTTATGAGAGTTTTGTTGATTTGCCGGCTTCAAAACGCAGTATTTCCAGGCTCCTCGAAATTTGATTGAACCAGGCGTATTTGAGTCCGTTTCTGCGCCGATACACTCCCAACGGGAGGAATCAAAGCGGTGCGTCGGGGGTCGCATTGCCCAATCAACGACCAGCTTTGAGGCCTTTTGTCGATGACCATGCCTGTTCCTGAACGCGATACGCGTATCGATGTACTGCGCGCGCTCGCTTTGCTTACCATTTTCGTCGACCATGTGCCCGGCACTGTCTTCGAAAACCTGACCTACAAGAATCTCGGCTTCTCCGATGCCGCCGAGGCCTTCGTGCTGATCTCAGGCATCTCGGTGGCGCTCGCCTATGGCAGCAAGTTCAAGCCGGGCGGCAGGCTCTTGTCGACGTTGAAGATGTGGCGGCGCGCCGGCGTGCTCTATGTCGCCCACATCGTTACCACGATGGTGGTGATAGCGATGTTTTGCGCCGCGGCGGCGTTCATCCACCGGCCGGACCTGTTGAAGATGATCAACATCGAGCCGCTGCTGAAGCATCCGCCGGAAGTGCTGCTCGGCATCGTCACGCTCGGCCATCAGCTCGGCTACAACAACATTTTGCCGGTCTATGCGGCGCTGCTGCTTGCGGCGCCGGTCTTCGTGCTGTTCGTCAGCTACAGGCCGGTTGTAGCATTGACGGTATCCGGCCTTCTGTGGCTGATTGCCGGGATCTGGCAGATCGCGCCGCCGAACTATCCCGAGCCCGGTCTCTGGTTCCTCAACCCGCTGTCCTGGCAGTTCCTGTTCAACATCGGCCTTGCCGTCATGCTGCATGTCAGGCGCGGTGGCACCATTCCGGTCAACCGCTGGCTGGTTGGTGCAGCCGGCGCCTATGTCTTGACGGCGCTGGTCTGGGTGCACAGTCCGCTCTGGGGCCAGATAACGTGGTTCGACCTGCCGGTGGTGATCGGCGGCTTCGACAAGACCTTCCTGTCGTTGCCGCGGCTGCTGCACATCCTTTCTGTCAGCTATCTGATCGTTGCCCTGCCGGCCGTATCGAACTTCTTCCGCACCAGGCCCGACAATCCGCTGGCGATCCTCGGCAAGCGCTCGCTGCCGGTGTTCATCGCCGGCACGCTGATCGCCATGGTGGCGCAGGTGCTGAAACTGATCAATCCGGGCGGCTTTGCCTATGACAGTCTGCTGATCGCTGCCGGCATCGCCATGCAGTTCGCGCTGGCGCTCTATCTCGAATGGCTCTCGGGTCTCGGCCCGGCCCGCGCAAAGCCGGCGCGCGACGAGCCCGGACGCGCTTCGTTTGGTGTTCGGCCGGTGCCGGCGAGGGTCGGTGGCTATTGAGATTCAGGCTTTTGGGACAGGGCCGGTCGAGGACCTGACGACAAGCTCGACGCCCATCGTCTCGCGCCGCACCGCGCCGTCATTGTCGAGGATCATGCGCGCGGCGCGGCGGCCGATCTCGGTGATCGGCTGGGCGATCGTGGTCAACGGCGGACGGCAGAGCGCGCCGTCCGGCACGCCGTCGAAGCCGACGATGGAAACGTCGCCGGGAACCTCGAGACCTCGCTCCGTCAGCCATTCGATCGCAATCAGGGCCATACGGTCCGACATTGCCAGGATGGCGGTGGGGGGCTCGCAGCCGGCGAAGATCGCTTCGAGGCCGGCCCTGGTGCTTTTTTCCTCGTTCTCTGTCTCGTAAACAGGGATATTCGTCGTATCGATGCCAAAGCGGGAAAGCTCCTCGAAATAGCCGGCGAGGCGGTCGCGCGTGCCTGTGTAGACGGCAGTGCGTATCACCTCCGGCGTGGCGAAGCCGGTTCGGCCGTCGGCGAAGGCCAGCGACAGCACGGCGAAGCGGCGATGGCCGAGCTCGGCCAGATGGCGCGCCGCGAGCCGCGCGCCGGCGACATTGTCGACGCCGATCGCCGACACGGTCTCGTCGTCGAAGCCGAGCTCCAGCGCCACGAAAGGCAGCTTGCGCTCGCGCGTCAACTCGACAAGGCGCGAGCCGCCCTCGATGCAGAACAGGATGAAGCCGTCGACGAGCGCGCTCTGGATGTTCCAGGCAAGCTTTTCCTGGTTGGCGGCCGATACCAGCGCGATCCCCGCGCCGGTGGCGTCGCAGGCTTCCGAAATGCCGGCCATCATGACGCGGGCGAACGGATCGTCGAAGAAGTAGGAGAGGGGCTCGGTCGTGGCGACGCCGATCGCATTGACCTTGCCGGCGCGCAGCAGGCGGCCTTTCGGGTCCGGACCGGAATAACCCATCGCGTCCGCCACCGCCTTGACGCGCTCGCGCACTTCGGCGCGCACGATCTCCGGGCGGCTGAAGACGTTGGAGGCGGTGCCATGCGACACGCCGGCGGCCTTGGCTATATCGGCCAGCCGGATGGGTTTTGAGTGGCCTTCAACGAATGATGCCATGTCTGTTCTCCGAGCACTGCAATACATGGACGCTGATCGATCCCTGGTCCATCTATCATTTTTGTTGGATCGATTCAAATTTCTGCTTGACTCCGGCTGGATGAGGTTTATGTTTGAATCGATCCAAGCAAAGCGGTGGCTTGGGATAAATTCGAGAGGAGGGTGCCATGCATCCCGTCAACTTTCTGTTCGAGGACCTCTACCGCGCCTATTGGAGCATCGGCACGGGCGCCGCGAGTGAGAAGCATCGCGACAGCGCGAGTCCCTGGAAACGCGACCTTCGCTTTATCGTGGAGCGCAAGCGCGGCTGAGTGTCGAATCTTTTTCGGGTCGATAGATTGTATCGATTCAATTTCAGGCAGGAGAGCAGTCATGCATCCGATCAGTCAACTGTTTCAGGATATTTATCGCAACTATTGGGGCATCTCGCCGGCGGCCGAGCGGCCGGAACGGCGGCGTGCCGCGGAGCCGGCGACGCGCAAGCGGGACCTGCGCCCGGAGCGCAGGTAGGGTCGGTGCAGGCGTGCTTTGCCATGCGGTTCCAAGCTGCGATCTAGCGGCGGGGGCGCCACAGCGCCGAGACTGCGATCGCCAGCCAGCCGGCGATCAGCAAGGTGCCGCCGATCGGCGCCGATAGCGGAAACAGCCGCGATCCGAGGAAATCGCGGGCGATGAGATCGCCGCAAAACAACAGCAGGCCGACGAACAGCGCCAGGCTTGCAATTCTGAGGCACCGGTTGCCGCCAGCAAGGCCGACGGCGACGAAGACCGGCGCATGCATCAGCAGGAAGTTCGCTGCCGTGGCGGTAAAGGCGCCGCCGCGATGCGCGGCCGCCGCCGACAGTGCCACGCCCGCCGCGCCGACGAGCCCGCCGGCCAGCACGAGGATTCGGCTGTCGCCGTTCGACGGTTGCTCGGCGAGGCTCATCCGGATGCTCCGTGCTTGTGGTGATCGGCAGCCCTTTCAGGACTCACCGGTTTCCAGCAGCATATGCCGCGCCCGCCGCGACTGGACAATCCAGTTGTAAGCAGCGCCCAGCGCCATCAGTACCGAGGTGCCGAGAAACACCGCCCGCATGCCGAAATGCCCGCCGACGAAGCCGCCGGCCAGCGGCCCCGCCACCTGTCCGACATATTGCGCCGAGATCGCCAGGCCCAGCACATTGCCGCCGACACCGTCCGGGATGTTGTGGCGGATGACGCTGGTGATACAGGGCAGCAGGCCGCCAAGCGCCAGGCCCATTAGGAACCGCAGCCCGATCAACTGCCAGCCTTCGGTGACGAAAGCTTGTGGAACAAGCAGCAATGCCGACACGGCCAGCGCGCCGACCACGACATTCCAGTGGCCGACACGGTCGGCGAGTTTGCCAAGCCATGACGCCGACAGGATGGTGCCGAGCGCAGCCGCCGACATCACCACGCCGGCAACCATCGTCACCCGGCTCTGGTTCTCGATCAACTGCTGCACATAGACGGTGATGATCGGCTCGATCGACATGGTGGCGAAGGCGAGCAGCATGCCGGTTGTCAGCATGGCGACGACCGGACGCTTGTCGGGGATCTGCGACCAGCCGCTTTTCGGCCTTGGATTGGAAGCGGCTTCCGCCGCTGGCGGATGCGGGTTTTCCTTGATTAGCAAGGTCGTCGCCAGGAAGGCAAGAAAGATGGCGCCACCGGAGAGCAGGAAGGTGGCGCGAATGCCGATTGCCGGCGGCAAGGCTCCGCCGAGCAGCGGCCCAACCAGCGACCCGGCCGTGATGCCCGCCGACAGCACGCCGAGCGCCCAGCCCGAGCGATCCTTCGGCGTCTGCATGGCGACAAGGATGGTCGATCCCGAGGAATAGCCTCCGGCAAAGCCGATCAGCAGTCTCAGCAGCACCAATTGCCAGACCGACCCGACCATGCCGGTCAGCGACATGCAGATCGCCATGCCGAAGCTGGCGCGCACCAGCATCAGCTTGCGGCCATAGCGGTCGCCGAGCCGGCCCCACAGCGGCGCCACCAGCGCCGCGGCAAAGAAGGTCGCGCCATAGGCGATGCCCGACCACTGCACGATCGCCGCATGGCCCACGGCGCCAAGCTGTTCGACGTAGAGCGGCAGGAAAGGCAGCAGCAGCGTCATGGCAATCAATATGCTGAACGAGCCGGCGAAGCAGACGGCGAGGTTGCGCCGCCAGTGGATGTTGTAATCGCTCTGTTCCGCGCCGCTCTCAGCCATTTCCTGCCTGCCCCGGACATCCGGGATTGTTCCGGATACCGTTTTGGGATACCAAATCGGTATCCGTCATGGACCCCCAACCCGGCCGCTGTCAATGCGGCTCCGAAAAGCGGAACGACAATGTCGCAGATGCAGAACGTCGAAAGGCAGCTTCGCGAGATGATCCTCGGTCTGGAAATCGGCCCGGGCGAGCGGCTGACCGAACGCTGGATCGAAAGCCGCTTCGGCGCCTCGCGCACGCCGGTCAGGGCAGCGCTGCTGCGCCTGGAGACGGAAGGATTGGTCGGCCGCGACGGCCGCGGCTGGACGGTGGCGCCGATCAACCTTGCCGAATTGGCGCAGATCGCGGTCTACCGCGAGGCGGTCGAGGTCGCGGCGGTCCGGCTGACCGCGGCGCTCGAGGACCGCAGCGCCGTCGAGGTGATTGCGGCGATGCTCGACTCCTGCGACGCCGACACGCCGCGCGAGGAATGGCATCGCGTCGGCATGGATTTCCACATCGAGCTGGCCAGATTGTCGGGCAACGAGTTTCTGCTGAGAGCCGTGCGCGATGCGATGACCAGGCTGTCGCGCGCCCGCTGGCTGGAAGTGCGCGACGAGCGGGCGCTTGGCCGCGCCTGGGCCGAGCATCACGCCATCCTGGCAGCCGTCAGGGCCGGCGACGCCGACGGCGCTGCGCGATTGCTCTCGGCCCATATCGCCGGCAGCCGCGACCGGCTGGTCGCTTCGCTGCGCGATGACCGTCGCGGCTTGCGCGCCAGGGGCTTTGCGGTCGTCGCCGCCTGATTGTGAGCGAAGGCGGTTTTAGGGCCTCGCTTCGCCGGCGCCGATGGCGTAAGAGCGGCGATGGAAAACAATCGGTTTGAAGTACCCGTGACCGTGAAGTCGGCCACGGGCGGGGCCAACCAGCTTTTGCGTACGGCTCGCGAGGCGTCGGATTATCTGCTCAACAGCTGGCCCGGCAAGCGCGGTCCTAGGCATCGCGAAGCGTTGCAGGCCTGCCACGATGCTCTCGCCGGCGACAAGCCGGCGATGATTGCCAGGCGCGCCTTCATCGCCGCTGCTCGTGAAGGGAACGTCTTCGTCAGCGACAAGGCGCCTGCCTAAAGCCCGAAAGTGTGCAGCGGTTTCGGGACAAAGACTGCTTAACAACAAAGACCTAAAGCATGTTGCGTGAATCTTTTTCACGCGACGTGCTTTAGCACGGTTCGGTCCCGGATAGGGTCTCACCGAACCGTTCTGGCAGCGCTATTTCGGGGCCGGCCGATCGCCGGCAGGCGGCCGGGCTACTTGGCCGTTTCCCCTTCGGCGTTGGTCTTGTCTTCGGGTTTCGAACGCTCCCTGGCTGCGACCTTGGCCGCCAGCTTCTCGGCCTTCTTCGCCGCCTTCAGCCGATCGCGCTCCTTACGTTCCTGATCGTAGTTCGGTGCTCGCGCCATATCGCTTCCTTTCATTGTGCTTGGCCCTGCCTAGGTGCATTGGACGGCAAACACAACAAGCATCGCGACGCGATCGGCGTGCATGGGATCGATCGGCCCGCGCGATCCAGGCTTGCAAGTTGGCTGGCACAATGGTGTAGGGAGCGCCGGGGTACGGTTCAAAGAACCGTTGATTGGGTTTCTGAATCAATTAACGCATGGCCACGATTTCACGCACCGCCGCAAAGGCGTTCTACTATGCGCGCAATTTCGCGCGCGACGCTGCTCCTCAGGCCTTTTTCCGCAGTCGGCTGACCAGCCGGCTGCAGCAGGCGCGGCTGTCCGATAAATCGGTCCGCGACCGGGTGAATTACTACAACAAGCTGGAGGAACCGTTCGTCCCGAGTCCGGCCGCGGTACCCGTCAACCGGCTGCCGTTTTCGCCCAGCATGTATTATTACGATCTCAAGGAATTCGCCCGCTACTTCGATCCCGGCCTGCTTGTCGACCTCGAATTCGGCGACGTCACGGGGGTGCCCGGACGTTCCCTCGATCGTCAAGGACCGGCCAATTCGCGCCGACAACGCGAACGCCGTGCTGATGAAGCTCGACAAATTCCGGCATTTCAACATGCCGGCCGACCGTGAGCGCTTCGCCGACGCTGCTCGTCCTCTACAAATATTTCGCGCTCAGCGGCCAGATTAAACCAGACCCCGAAATCTGGCGTTTTATCGCGGGCTCTCAGATGTCGCTGCGGTCGAGCACCAGATCGGCCCGGCCGAAGCGGTCCCTGGCCGTGAATTGCTGGTGCCAGTAGGGATAGAGCACCGGCGGCCGGCTGACGGCGTCAAGTTGCTGTCGCTCCTCGGTGGTCAGCGCCAGGGCAGCCGCGGCAAGATTGTCCTTGAGCTGGGCTTCGTTGCGGGCGCCGATCACCAGCGAACTGACGGCAGGGCGGCCGAGCAGCCAGGCCAATGCCACCTGCGCTGCGGACACACCCCGTGCGCTGCCGATCTCGACCAGTTGATCGACGATCCGCCACAGCCGGTCCTCGTCGCGGATCGGCGGTTCCGACCAGCCGGCGAGCTGGCGCGCGGTCGGGCTGTCGCGGCGGTATTTTCCCGAGAGCAGCCCGCCGGCAAGCGGACTCCACACCAGCACGCCGAGGCCCTGGTCGACCGAGATCGGCAGCAATTCGTATTCGGCCTCGCGCGCCTCCAGCGTGTAGTGGATCTGCTGGGTGACGAAGCGCGGCTGATGGCGGCTGTCGCTGATCGCCAGCGCCTTCATCACCTGCCAGCCGGAATAGTTGGAGCAGCCGACATAGCGCACCTTGCCCTGGCCGACCAAAGTGTCGAGAGCCGCGATCGTCTCCTCGAGCGGCGTGAGGCCATCCCATTCATGCAGGAAATAGATGTCGATGACGTCGGTCTTCAGCCGCCTCAGGCTCATCTCGCATTCGCGGATCAGATGATGGCGCGACAGGCCTTCGTCATTGGGTCCGGTACCGATCCGCATGCGCGCCTTCGAGGCGATCAGCACGTCGTTCTTGCGCTTGCCGCCGAGCGCCTCGCCGATGATCTCTTCCGACAGGCCGTTCGAATAGACATTGGCGGTGTCGATGAGGTTGATGCCGGCATCGATGCAGGTATCGATGATGCGCCTGGCTTCCGAGAGATCGGAATTGCCGACGGCCGCGAACGGGCCCGCCCCGCCGAACGTCATGGTGCAGAGCGTCAGTGTCGAAACCTTCAGGCCGGAACGGCCAAGCGTGCGGTATTCCATGTCGGTCCTCGCGATTTCGTTGAAGGGACGCGCCGCCATCGGCGGGGTCGGAATGAGACAAGTATTTGTAGGACAATTGCCGCGTCTTGTCGCCCCCCGCGGAACCGTGGCCCAATCACATCGCATGGCCGGGCGGCAGCGATGCCGGCAGCGATTTCCTGCAATAAAACCGTCACCGCCGGTCTATATTGAAGTCGGCTCAGGACGGGTGCCCGTCGCCGCGGCGCACCGTCCTCCCGACAGAGGCAGGCTGGCACGCGGAGCATCAGAGATGAACGAGACCAAACCGAATTCCGGGGCCAAGGACTGGCTGGAAGCGGAACTCGCCGACACGCTCGACGAGGACTATGAGCTGGAGCTGTCGGAGCCGGCGCTGTCGCTGGAGATCGCCAAGATCTACAAGCAGTCGCATCCGCCTTCGATCGAGCGCATGCAATATTTCCGCGACCTGCTGAGGCTGCAATCGGAACTGATCAAGCTGCAGTCCTGGGTCGCCTATCACAAGAAGAAGCTGGTGGTGATCTTCGAGGGCCGCGACTCCGCCGGCAAGGGCGGCGTCATCAAGCGCATCACCCAGCGCCTCAACCCGCGTATCTGCCGCGTCGTGGCGCTGCCGGCGCCGACAGAGCGCGAGAAGTCGCAATGGTATTTCCAGCGCTATGTGCCGCATCTGCCGGCCGGCGGCGAGATCGTGCTGTTCGACCGCTCCTGGTACAACCGCTCCGGCGTCGAGAGGGTGATGGGTTTCGCCACCCCGGATCAGGTGGAAGAGTTCTTCCATGACGTGCCGGAATTCGAGCGCATGCTGGTGCGCTCCGGCGTCACGCTGGTGAAATACTGGTTCTCGATCACCGACGAGGAGCAGCAGATGCGCTTCCTTATGCGCATCCATGATCCGATGAAGCAGTGGAAGCTGTCGCCGATGGACCTGCAGTCGCGCGTGCGCTGGGAGCAGTACACCAAGGCCAAGGAAGAGACTTTTGCCCGCACCAACATTCCGGAGGCGCCGTGGTTCATCGTCGAAGGCAACGACAAGAAGCGGGCGCGGCTGAACTGCATCGACCACCTGCTGCAGCAGATGCCTTACGAGGAGGTTCCGCATGAGGAGATCACGCTGCCGGAACGCGTCTTCAATCCGGAATATGAGCGCCAGGTGCTGCCGCGCGAGCTCTACGTGCCGGCGAAATACTGACGCCGATTATGCGGCAGCCCGTTTCGGCATGACCGCGAACGGGCTGAGGCCGAGCCACGTCTGCATCTTGGCTGCGATGTCGAGGTCTCCCGTCAGCGCCACTTTGTCGCGCTCCTTGTGGACCGTCGTCAGCCCCATCCAGATCGACGTCATGGTGCACAGGTCGGTCGAGACATAGAGATCGACCTCGAATCCCGGATCGTACCAGCAAAGGTCGACCTCGCCGTGCTTTTCGACGATCAGCCACCACGATCGTTTCGACGCCGGCAGGTCGTGATACAAAAACTGTATCACCGTGCGTCCATCGGGCAGCGGACTGGGGTTCAGGTTGCGGCGCATGTCCCACATCAAGAGCGACGGATCGAGGTTCTTGAGCGACAGCCTGGCTTCCACCCATTTTTGACCCCAGAACCCCATCGCCTCGACCACCGGGCGCAAATCCTTGCCGGCTTCGGTGAGCCGGTATTCGAAAATGCCCTTCTCAGTCGCCAGCTCCGCCCGTTCGACGATGCCGGCGGTCTCGAGTTCCTTCAGCCGCTGCGACAGCAGCGTCGGCGACATTTTGGGGACGCCGCGGCGCAGGTCGTTGAAGCGCGTCGATCCCGCCACCAGCTCGCGCAGCAGCACCATCGTCCAGCGCGTGCATAAGAGTTCCGCTGCCATCGAGAGCGGGCAAAACTGCTTGTATCCGGCTTGCGTCATCTGTTGGCCCCCGTCGTTGAGCCGAACCATAGGCGCTAACCGCCCCTGCAGCCAGTACAGAAGCTGTACCGGCATGCCCGGTACAGATCGGTGACTGGAGCGGTCCGGCGTTGTCGTGGGAGGCAGCGGTCACGTCACCGGGCTTTTCGGTGCCGAACAACAATGGAGACTTACGACCGTGACTGTGTATGTGATTGCCGACATCAAGGTGAAGGACGACAAATGGGTGCCGGCTTACGCGGCCTCGGTGCACGATCTGGTGCACAAGCATGGCGGCCGCTATCTGGCGCGCAGCGGCAATGTGAAGACGCTCGAGGGCAAGCCGCTCGACACCAGCCTGATTGCCCTGATGACATTTCCGTCGGCAAAGGCGGCGGAATCCTTCACCACCGATCCGCAATACGCGCCCTACGTCGCTGCGCGTCAGGCCGGCAGCGACAGCCGCTTTCAGCTGATCGACGACACCGACCTGGCCGGGACGATTTCCTATCTGCCCAAGGGCTGAGCAAAAAGCCGGAACGCGGCAAATCCGCGTTCCGGCGATCTCCCGTCGGCCTCAGGATTTGCGCTTGATGATGACATGCGTGGCATCGGTCGTGGCAACCTGTTCGGTGCATTGATAGCCGAGCTTGAGCATGTCGAGGCCGGCGAAAAGGTGCTCGCCGGAGCCGAGCAGCAGCGGCGAGATCGCCAGATGCATCTCGTCGATAAGCTGCTCTTGCAGATACTGCCTGACCGTCGAAACGCCGCCGCCAACCCGCACATCCTTGCCGCCGGCCGCTGCCTTCGCCTGTTCGAGAGCCGAATGGATGCCGTCGGTGACGAAATAAAAGGTCGTGCCGCCTTCCATCACGATGGGATCGCGCTTGTAATGCGTCAGCACAAAGGTCGGCACATGATAGGGCGGGTTGTTGCCCCACCAGCCCTTCCAGCTGTCATCCGGCCACTCGCCGCGGATCGGCCCGAACATGTTGCGGCCGAGAATCCAGGCGCCGACATTCTCGAAGCTGCGCGCCGCGAATGCCTCGTCCGTATCCGTGGTCCCGCCATCCTTGCCGATCATCTGATGGAACGAGCGGGTCTTGATCATCCATTTGTGCAGATTTTCGCCACCGACGCCCAGGGGTGTGTTGAGACTCTGATGGGGCCCGGCGCCGAAACCGTCGAGCGACAGGGTGAAAGCATTGACACGCAGCTTGGACACGATTGCCTCCTAAACCAGTTGTAATTTGCAAGTGGTTAATGGGTAACTCGACTGATTGCGTATTGCAAGCGGTATTTTGGAACACGGTCGAGGCGGCGCGGAAAAAACCGGTTACTTGCGCAACTGGCGCTCAGTTGCATCGAGCATGCGCTCAACGGCAAGACGCAATGGCGGCAAACTGTCAACCACCACGGCCCAGACAATCACGTCGGAGGTCTTGTGACGCAGGATGTCGCCTTATCCCACGAATCTGTTTCCAGGGAATCTCTGGAGCAAGGCCGGTCAGATCGTCTGGAATGTGCCGGGCGGCTTCGGAAATGATCTCGATGCCGCGCTCGACGCCATGGCGAAGCAGCCAATCGGTGCGAAAGTCTTCCAATGTCTTGCGGGCGGTAGCGGCAGCGATGCCATCCAGGGCGGCGAGGATCTCGGCCAGAATCGGCTTGACCCGGCGGGGTGCCATCAGAATATGCGCACGGCGGATCGTTCGATATCGGCCTTCAACATCGGATGGAGGCTGTCTCGTGTGGTGATGTCGATTTCCGCCGACATCTTCTCTTCGAGAAATTGTTTGATGCCGACGAGGTCGATCAGAGAAAAGCGCCGCACCGGATCATAGTCTATGAATAGATCAAGATCGCTGTCTGAACGTGCATCGCCGCGCGCAGCCGACCCAAACAGATAAAGCGAAGTCGCGCCCATGCCTCTGATAGCATCTGCGTTCTTCCGCAACCGTTCGATCACTTCATTCCTGCTCATGGTTCTATTCTAACGGATCCCGTCAGAATTCCAAAATCGCATGGCGCCTACCTACCCCTTCAGCATCTCCGCCACTTCCGGCGCGAAATAAGTCAGGATGCCGTCGCAGCCAGCGCGCTTGAAGGCGGTCAGCGATTCCAGCATCGCCTTTTCGCCGTCGATCCAGCCATTGGCGGCGGCCGCTTTGATCATCGAATATTCGCCTGAGACCTGGTAGGCGAAGGTCGGCATCTGGAACTCGTCCTTCAGCCGGCGGATGATGTCGAGATAGGGCAGCCCCGGCTTGACCATCAGCATGTCGGCGCCTTCGGCCAGATCCTGCTCGGCCTCGCGCACTGCTTCGTCGGAATTGGCGTGGTCGATGTAATAGGTTTTCTTGTCGCCCTTGAGCAGGCCGGCGGTGCCCACCGCCTCGCGATACGGGCCGTAAAAGGCGGAGGCGAACTTCGTCGCGTAGGACATGATCGCCACGTCTTGAAACCCGTTGGCGTCGAGCGCGTCGCGGATGGCGCCGATGCGGCCGTCCATCATGTCGGACGGCGCGATGATGTCGGCGCCGGCCGCTGCCTGGATGACGGCCGCGGCGGTCACCTGTTCGACAGTCTCGTCATTGACGATGATGCCGTCGCGCAAAATACCGTCATGACCATGGCTGGTGAATGGGTCGAGCGCGGCATCGGTGATAATGCCGACCTCCGGCACCGCGTCCTTGAAGGCGCGGGTGGCCCGGTTGATGACATTGTCCGGGTCGAGGATGTGCGAGCCGGTCTGGTCGCGCAGCGAAAGCTCGACATTGGGAAACGTGGCGATCGCCGGAATGCCGAGCTTTGCCGCGCGCTCGGCCTCCTTCACCGCGAGGTCGATGGAGAGGCGAAAGACGCCGGGCATGGCGGCGATCGGCTCGCGCACTTGTGTGCCGTCGATGACGAAGATCGGCCAGATTAAATCGTCGACCGTCAGCCGGTTCTCCTGCACCAGCCGGCGCGACCAGTCGGCCTTGCGCATGCGCCTGAGACGCCGGCTGCCGGTGATCTCGTCGACGCTGCGCGCGCCGGCAGGCTTTGCGGGGGTGAATTTGTTCATCGCCAAAAACTCTCGTTTGGCCGGCTTTTACCACGCACGCCCGGCACTGACCAATGCGACACGATTGTGCCAGCTGCTCAGGGTTGCGGCCGGCCGCCAGACCGGCGCGGACCCGCCGGCATTGACGCATCCATGCGCCGCCTTTAGCACTTTCAGTCCCCGTAAGGGCCGAGAGAGGATTCTCTGGTGAAGGATTTTGGCGGCGGCGACGAGATCCGCTTCGAGCGGCTGGGCAAGGCCGGCGTCGTCACGCTGACGCGGCCGCAGGCGCTGAACGCCGTCACGCACACCATGGTCAAGGCGCTCGGCAAGGCGCTTGATGCCTGGGAAGGCGACGCCGGCGTTGAGGTTGTGGTCGTCAAGGCCGAGGGCAGGGCGTTCTCGGCGGGCGGCGACATCCTGCACATCTACGAGGCCGGCCGTGCCGGCAGGCCGCCGGTCGATTTCTTCGCCGACGAATACCGGCTCAACGCCCGTATCGCCCGTTTCGAGAAACCCTATGTCGCGCTGATCGACGGCATCGTCATGGGCGGCGGCGTCGGCATCTCCTTCCATGGCTCGCACCGGGTGCTGACCGAGAACGCGCAGTTCGCCATGCCGGAAGTCGGCATCGGCTTTTTCCCCGATGTCGGCGCCAGCCACCTGCTGCCCGGTCTCGGCGGCAGCTTCGGCATGTATTTGGCGTTGACGGGAAATCGCATCCGCTATGGCGATGCGCTGTGGTCGGGCCTGGCAACGCATACCGTCAGGGCGGCGGATCTGGCCGGGCTGCTCGACGGGCTGGCGGCATCGGGCGATGCGGAAACGACGCTGCGCGGCTTTTTCTCGCCGGCAAAGCGCGAGACCGAGCGGCCGCAACTGGAAGCGATCGCCCGCCATTTTTCGCAACCCTCGCTTGGGGGCATCATCGTCAGCCTGGACCGGGCGGCCGCCGCCGACGCCTTCGCCGCCAGGACGCTGGCGACGATCACCACCCGCTCGCCGACCAGCCTCAATGTCGCCTGGCGCGAGATCAGCGCCGGGCTGGCCCTGTCGATGGACGAATGCATGAGAATGGAGTTCCGCATCCTCAACCGCATGCTGGCCGGCCATGACTTCTACGAGGGCATCCGCGCCGCTATCATCGACAAGGGCTCGAAGCCTGCGTGGCGGCCGGCAAGCCTGAGCGAGGTGAGCGCCGCCGACATCGACGCCTATTTCGCGCCGCTTGGGCCTCGGGAGCTGGAGCTATGAGCGAGGTCACCTCCAGGCGCGTGGTGCTGCAGCCCTCGACCACCGAGGTCATCTTCGCCTGGTTCCAGCGCGTGATTGCCGGCTACTGCCTGCTGTTCGGCATCCTCTACTGGATCCGGCTGATCGGCATCTATCCGGGCGAGCTCTGGCGCTTCGACCTGATGCCGGTGCATTGGCAGGTGGCGGCGGCGACACTCGCCGTCTTCTTTCCCTTCGCCGCCGCTGGCCTGTGGATGCTCGCGTCGTGGGGACCGGTGATCTGGTTCATCTGCGCGGCGACCGAGATCGCCATGTATGCCGGCTTTCCCGACCTCTTCGGTCACCGGCCGCTGATCGTCGTCTCGCATGCCTGCGTGGCGTTGCTCTATGTCGTCTTCCGGTTGACCATCTGGCTGCAGAAACGCCAACTCCGGCAGTAGGCTGCCCATGCCTGGTTTCGGGCCTGAACTCGCGGCCACGGTTGCCCCGCAACGGCAATGCCTAAACCTTTAGGTTAATTAATCTTGCTCGCGTGACCGTTCGTTAAGCCTCTTTCGAAACCTCTTGCCGGTAAGCTCTTGTTAGCTCTGGCGTTTAAGTCGAATTTTATGAGTATTCGATAGTGTCGCGATCAAGGTGAAGAACAAAAAATCACCGGGCGACAAACGAGAGGCTAAGACAATGATCAATTCGCGTCCGGCGGCGAAAACCGCCAACGTATCCGACGACCGCCGCGAGGCGATCCGTTCGCTGTACATGGAATCGCTGCAGCTGGTGGAGCGCCTGCACCGCCGCCTGCTTGACGTGATCAAGGACGAATTCGACCGCAACGGCCGTTCCGACATCAATGCCATCCAGGCGCTGCTGCTGTTCAACATCGGCAATTCCGAGCTGACCGCCGGCGAGCTGCGCTCGCGCGGCTATTATCTTGGCTCGAACGTGTCCTACAATCTGAAGAAGCTGGTCGATCTCGGTTTCATCAACCACCAGCGCTCGCGCATCGACCGCCGTTCGGTGCGCGTCTCGCTGACGCCGAAGGGCAACGAGGTGGCCGACGTCGTCGCCGGCCTCTACGAGCGCCATGTCGGCTCGATCGAGCAGGTCGGTGGCATCAACACCGACGAGTTCAAGCAGATGAACCGCGCGCTCCAGCGGCTGGATCGCTTCTGGAACGATACGATCGCTTACCGGATGTAAGGGGCAGCTGAAGCTCGAACATTCAAGCCGTGCCGCAGAAGCACGGCCGGGGTAGAAAGTCGAGGACCGGTGCCGAAAAGCACCGGTCTTTTCTTTCATCGCACCGCAGCAAGCAAATCGCGGGGCAAGGCCACGTTGCCGCCATAATCGCGGTGAAAGCGAGAATGCGGGTGGTGCTGCGGGCGAGGGCCGTGCGCACGCTCGAACCTGGCCACCGCTGCGCGCTCTACGCACAAGTGATGCGGGTCATGGTTGGCTAATTGTTAAGATTGCCAACCATAGAGTGTGGGCAAGCCGCCCGGCAGAGCGAAATTGAGCGAGATCGAACGCCGCAGAATGTCTGGAACGTCCATGAGAACCAGCCGCCGTTTCTTCCTTTCCGGAGCCTCCGCGCTCGCTGCCGCTCTGGTGGCGAACCGCGCCAGCGCGCAGGATGTGGTCGGGGATATCCTGAAATCCTCGACCCGCGGCAATTGGGACGACCAGTTCGACGCCCGCGCCAGCGAGGGCGGCAAGGTTGCCTCGACGCTGCCGATCTTCAGCCTGCAGACCGTCGCCTTCACCGAGCAGGCGGTGACGCAGTATCAGAACATCGTCGGCCAGGGCGGCTGGGAGCAGGTTCCGGCGACCAAGAAATTGCAGCTCGGCGTCGACGATCCCGACGTCGTGCCGCTGCGCAAGCGGCTGATGATTGCCGGCGACCTTTCGCAGAGCGCCGGTATCTCGACGGCCTTCGATTCCTATGTCGACTCGGCGGTCAAGCGCTTCCAGCTGCGTCACGGCCTGCCGGCCGACGGCGCCATGGGCAAATACACCTACGCCGCGATGAACGTCTCGGCGCAGATCCGCCTCGGCCAGCTGCAGACCAATTTGCAGCGCCTGCGCGAGAAGGCCGGCACGCTCGGCAGCCGCTACGTGCTGGTCGATATTCCGGCAGCGCAGGTGGAAGCCGTCGAGAACGACCGCGTCGTGCTTCGCCACACGGCAATCGTCGGCAAGATCGATCGCCAGACGCCGATCGTGAATTCCAAGATCAACGAGATCATCGTCAATCCGTACTGGAACGCGCCGGTCTCGATCGTGCGCAAGGATATCATTCCGCTGATGCGGAAGGATCCCAACTATCTCAAGGACAGCCATATCCGCCTGTTCGCGCCGGACGGCAGCGAGGTCGATCCGATGACGGTCGACTGGTCGACGGACGACGCCGCAAAATACCGGTTCCGCCAGGATCCGGGCGCCGGCAACGCCATGGCCTCGGTCAAGATCAATTTCCCGAGCCCGGATGGTGTCTATATGCACGACACGCCGCAGCAGAGTCTGTTCGGCAAGCTGATGCGTTTCGACTCCTCCGGCTGCGTGCGCGTCCAGAACGTGCGCGACCTCGTCACCTGGGTCCTGCGCGACACGCCCGGCTGGGATCGTCAGCATTTCGAGGCGGCGATCAAGACCGGCGAGAATACGCCCATTCAGGTCGTCAACCCCGTGCCGGTGCACTTCCTCTATCTGTCGGCATGGTCGACGGGGCCTGGCGTGGTGCAGTTCCGCGACGACATTTACGGCCTCGACGGCAATAGCGAGCTGCAGATCACGTCCGCCCTCTAATTATCTGGTATTGTTTTAAAAAGGCCGCCGACGGGCGACCTTTTTTGTTGGAACAGGTCGAGCGCGCCGAGCTGCGGAAAATGTTCCGCCGCGGCGACATCAACAATCAAGTGGCTCGCAAGCAGTCACCGAGATCACCTTCTTCAAAGCGATGCTGCAGGGCCGCGAGCCGCGAGAATAGCCTTCGGACCGCTGTCTTGCCGCAAACCGGCCAGCAAATTTCGCGCTGCAAACGTGGCGGGCCTAGAACAACTGTGTTAATGGCCGCCGAACTTCCAGCAGCCCTCGAACCTCAAGGATTTCAGGCCATGTCAAACGCAGCGGCAGCCTCCAGCAAATTCGAATCCTTCTTCGAGACCACGCTTGCCGACGCCGATCCGGAAATTTTCGGCGCCATCCGCAACGAGCTCGGCCGCCAGCGCCATGAGATCGAGCTGATCGCCTCGGAAAACATCGTTTCCCGCGCCGTGCTCGAAGCGCAGGGCTCGATCATGACCAACAAATATGCCGAGGGCTATCCGGGCAAGCGCTACTATGGCGGCTGCCAGTTCGTCGACGTGGCCGAGGAGCTGGCCATCGAGCGCGCCAAAAAACTGTTCGGCTGCAATTTCGCCAACGTCCAGCCGAATTCCGGCAGCCAGATGAACCAGGCTGTGTTTCTGGCGCTGCTGCAGCCCGGCGATACCTTCATGGGCCTCGATTTGAATTCCGGTGGCCATTTGACCCACGGTTCGCCGGTCAACATGAGCGGCAAGTGGTTCAAGGTCGTCTCCTACGGCGTGCGCAAGGACGACCACCTGCTCGACATGGACGCCATCGAGAGAACCGCGCATGAGACCAGGCCCAAGCTGATCCTGGCCGGCGGCACCGCTTATTCGCGCATCTGGGACTGGAAGCGTTTTCGTGAGATCGCCGACGCCGTTGGCGCCTACCTGATGGTCGATATGGCGCATATCGCCGGCCTCGTCGCCGGTGGCGTGCATCCGTCGCCGCTGCCGCACGCCCATGTCGTGACGACCACGACGCACAAGTCGCTGCGCGGCCCGCGCGGCGGCATGATCCTGTGCAACGACGAGGACATCGCCAAGAAGATGAATTCGGCGGTGTTCCCAGGCCTGCAGGGCGGCCCGCTGATGCATGTCATCGCCGCCAAGGCGGTGGCGCTCGGTGAGGCGCTGAAGCCGAGCTTCAAGGTCTATGCCGAAAGCATCGTCGCCAACGCCAAGGCGCTGGCCTCAAGCCTTCAGGAGACAGGCCTCGACATCGTCTCCGGCGGCACCGACAACCATCTGATGCTGGTCGACCTGCGCCCCAAGAACGCCACCGGCAAGCGCGCCGAGGCCGCCCTTGGCCGCGCCAACATCACCTGCAACAAAAACGGCATCCCCTTCGATCCGGAAAAGCCCTTCGTCACCTCGGGCGTGCGTCTCGGCACGCCGGCCGGCACCACGCGCGGCTTCGGCCAGGCCGAGTTCCGCGAGATCGGCAAGCTGATCGCCGAGGTGCTGGACGGGCTGAAGGTGGCCAATTCCGATGAAGGCAACGCGGCGGTAGAGGCTGCTGTCAAGGCCAAGGTCACGGCGCTGACCGATCGCTTCCCGCTCTATCCCTATCTCGGTTGACCAGCCGCTACGCGTCATCTTTATTCTCTGCCATGCGCCGCTCCTCGATCGGGCGGCGCAGCTTGCTGGAGACTTGATGATGCGCACTTTCCGCCTTGCCGCCTTGGCCCTGTTGGGTTCGTTGCCCGCTTTCGCAGCCTCCGGCGCATTTGCCCAGGAGCAGACGCAGCCGAGCACGGATATGCCAGCCACCAACACCTTCGGCCGCTGGACCACGATTATCGACACGCTCGACACCGGCCAGGACTCCCACAAGACCTGTGCGGCCTCGACGGCATTCGTCGACGGCATCGGCAATGCGGGCACGCTGACGCTGTCGATCTCGACCGGCGACGCGCTGCCGCCCGACGCCTATCCCGCCATCATGATCACCATCGACAACAAGGATCTGCCGACAGGCAAGACGATCGCCGCGACCTTCGGCGACCCAGGTGTCAAGGTTTCCGCCACGGTCCATTCCACCGATGCCGTCAACGGCCGTCCCGGCTGGATGGTCGACAACCAGGCCAAGATCAGTCTTGCCCTGTTACGCGCCATGCGCAAGGTAACCTCGCTCGACGTCGTTTTTGGCAAACAGGCGGTGGCCAGCATCCCGATGGACGGCTTCACCAAGGCCTATAAAAACCTCGGTACGTCCTGCGGCTTTCCGACCAAGGACGTCGCGCCCTGATGCCCAGCAAAGGATGAACACAGCAATCCGGCGGACATTGGCGGCGGCGCTGGCAATCTTCATCCCGCCTCGCTATCTCTGGGGCACGAAAGCTTGATGCATTGCCATTGCGGCAAAAGGCACTAAGCCTTTCCGCCACCCGAGAATCGTGAGCCGAAGGCCATCCATGCGCTGCCCCTATTGCCAGTCCGAAGATACACAGGTGAAGGATTCGCGTCCCGCCGAGGATGGCGCGGCGATCCGCAGGCGGCGTGTCTGCCCCGATTGCGGCGGCCGCTTCACCACCTTCGAGCGCGTGCAGTTGCGCGACCTGGTCGTGGTCAAGAAATCCGGGCGAAAAGTGCCTTTCGATCGCGACAAGTTGCTGCGGTCCGTCGAGATCGCGGTGCGCAAGCGCAATGTCGATCCCGAGCGCATCGACCGTGCGGTGACCGGCATCGTGCGCCAGCTCGAAAGCTCCGGCGAGACGGAAGTGGCCTCGGGCGAGATCGGCCGGCTGGTGATGGAAGCGCTGAAATCGCTCGACGACGTCGCCTATGTCCGCTTCGCCTCGGTCTATCGCAATTTCCGCGAAGCCAAGGATTTTCACGAATTGCTCGGCGAGTTGAAGGGGGACGAGGAAAAGACCGAAGAGGAAGCCGGCTGAGCATGGCGGGATCTCACCTGAGCGAGGCCGATCAAGCGGCCCTTGACCGCCGTTTCATGGCTGCGGCGCTTCGGCTGTCGCGCCGCAATGCCGGCCGGACCTCGACCAACCCGTCCGTCGGCACGATCGTCGTGCGCGACGACGGCGCCGGTCCGATGATCGTCGGCACCGGCGTAACCGCCATCGGCGGCCGGCCGCATGCCGAAACCGAGGCATTGGCCGAGGCCGGCGAGCTCGCGCGCGGCGCCACCGCCTATGTCACGCTGGAGCCCTGCGCGCATCATGGCCGCACGCCGCCTTGCGCCAACGCGCTGGCCAATGCCGGCATCGCGCGTGTCGTCGGTGCGGCCAGCGACCCCGACCCGCGCGTCTCCGGCAAAGGCTACGCAATCCTGCGCGCCGCCGGTGTCGAGGTGGCGGAGAAAGTGCTGACCGCAGAGGCTTCCGAGCAGATGGCCGGATACCTGATTCGATCTCTCAAGAAACGACCAGAAGTGACGCTGAAACTTGCACTTTCCAGCGACGGCAAGATCGGCATGGAAGGTGCGGGCCAGGTCGCGATCACCGGCGATGTCGCGCGGCGCGAAGTCTACCTGATGCGGGCCGAATCCGACGCCATCATAGTCGGCATCGGCACGGCGCTGGAAGACGATCCGGCGCTCACTGTGCGACTGCCGGGATTGGAGAACCGCTCGCCGGCGCGCATCATCCTCGACCGCCAGATCCGGCTGCCGGAGACGTCGAAGCTGGTGTCCGGCGCAGACCGCGTGCCGCTCTATGTCGCTGCCTGCCTCGAAGCCGATCCGCAGCGGCGTGCAGCCCTCGAACGCGCCGGCGTGCGTTTCATCGGCACGGAAACCTATTCAGGCGAAGTGGCCCTGCCGGAACTGCTGGAGGACCTGGCCGCGCTCGGCATGGCGAGCGTGCTGGTCGAGGGCGGCGCCAAGGTGGCGAAGGCTTTTCTGACCGAAGGTCTGGTCGACCGCATCGTCCTGTTCCAGGGGCCGGAGGCGATCGGCGAGGGCGGCATTGCGTCGCCCGTCGACGCCGACCATATCCCGGCAGGGTTCCGCAAATTGCGCGAGATGTGCTTTGGCGAGGACAGCTACGCCGAGTGGGTGAGGGATTTCTGATGTTCACGGGAATTGTCACGGACGTGGGCACCGTCGCCTCGGTGAAGCCCTTGAGCGAAGGCGTCGGCCTGCGCATCGACACCGCCTACGATCCCGAGACCATCGGGATCGGCGCCTCGATTTCCTGCGGCGGCGTCTGCCTCACCGTCACCGCGCTCCCCGAGCATGGCTCGAACGCCCGCTGGTTCGAGGTCGAGGCCTGGGAAGAGGCGTTGAGGCTGACCACCGCCTCGACCTGGAAATCCGGCACCAGGATCAATCTTGAACGGGCACTGAAGATCGGCGACGAGCTCGGCGGTCACATCGTTTCCGGCCATGTCGACGGCATGGCCGAGATCGTCGAGCGCAAGGATGAAGGCGACGCCATCCGCTTCACGGTGGAAGCACCGCGCCATCTGGCTAAATTCATCGCGCCGAAGGGTTCGGTCGCGCTCGACGGCACCTCGCTCACCGTCAACAGGGTCGAAGGCACCCGCTTCGACGTGCTTCTGATTCATCACTCGCTGACCGTCACCACCTGGGGCGAGCGCCGGATCGGCGACCGGGTCAACATCGAGATCGACACCATGGCCCGTTATGCGGCGCGACTGGCAGAGGCGGCAAAAGAAGGGCTTTGAGGCAAACGCCAAAGCCTTTCCTCGACTTAATCAGTTTCAATCGCTATGATTAAGTTCGATTGTGAGGTTGTATGGATACTAAGGTCATCACCGCTCACGTTCCTTTGCCACTTGCTGAGAAAGTGGACCAACTTGCCGCGCGTCTGGAGCGCCCGCGCGGCTGGATTGTCAAACAGGCTCTTTCCGCTTGGGTCGATCTGGAGGAGGAGCGTCACAAGCTTACGCTTGAAGCACTGGCTGAGGTGGATGCTGGCAGGATCATAGACCACCAAGCGGTCCAGGCCTGGGCCGACAGCCTTGGGACTGAAAAGCCGGTGCCGGTGCCGAGGTGATGGAGTTGAATTGGACCAGAAAGGCATTGTCCGATCTGGTCAGGCTTCATGATTTTCTTGCTCCGGTGAATAGTCAGGCCGCTGCTCGTGTGGTGCAGTCACTCGCCGCCGCGCCGAAACGGCTAGTGGAATATCCACGCATCGGTGAGAGACTTGAACAGTACGAGCCACGCGAGGTGCGTCGCATCCTGGTAGGCAATTACGAAATTCGGTACGAAATCCGGAACAGCACAATTTTGGTGCTGCGTCTGTGGCATACCCGAGAGGATCGATAGGACGGCCCACCTTCGCCAATCTTCCGCTTGCGATCACCCCGGCTTCGGCCTAAGTCACCGGCAACCCCCCGGAGACTTTCATGGCTGGCACATCCCAACACGGCAAGGCCTTCATTCGTCCGAAGGCGAAGGCGCATCTGCTCATTGTCGAGGCGCGCTTCCACGACGGCCTCGCCGACGCGCTTCTGCAAGGCGCGACGAGCGCCCTGGACGAAGCCGGCGCCACCTATGACGTCGTCACCGTTCCAGGTTCTCTCGAGATCCCGGCCGTGATCTGCTTCGCGCTGGACGGCGCTGCCGAGGGCGGCACTGCCTATGACGGCTTCGTCGCGCTTGGCACCATCATCCGCGGCGACACCTACCATTTCGATATCGTCGCCAACGAATCGAGTCGCGCGCTGATGGACCTTTCGGTGCAGGAAGCGATCGCCATCGGCAACGGCATCCTGACCACCGAGAACGATGCGCAGGCTTGGACGCGCGCCCGGCGCACCGAAGGCGACAAGGGCGGCTTTGCCGCGCGCGCGGCGCTGACCATGATCGCGCTGAAAGAAAAATTTGGAGCTGAATCGTGAATGAACCCGCCTCGACCGGTGCGGTGCGCCACGCCAACAAGCGCGGCGCCGCCCGTCTTGCCGCGGTCCAGGCGCTCTACCAGATGGATGTCGCCGGCAGCGGTGTCTTTGAGACAACCGCTGAATACGAGACTTTCCGCCTCGGCAAGGAAGTCGATGGCGCTCTCTATCGCGAGGCCGACGCGCAATGGTTTCGGGCCATCCTCACCGGCGTCGTCGAGAACCAGAAGACCATCGATCCGGTCATCCGCCAGGCGCTGACCGACGACTGGCCGCTGTCGCGGCTGGATTCCACGCTGCGCGCCATCCTGCGCGCCGGCGTCTACGAGTTGATGAAGCGCGAGGACGTGCCAGTGGCCGTCATCGTCTCCGAATATGTCGACATCGCCAAGGCGTTTTACGAGGAAGACGAGCCGAAGCTCGTCAATGCCGTTCTCGATCGCGTCTCCCGCCGGGTGCGCGGCGAGGGACGCGGCAAGGACGTCTCGTGACCGCCGTAGCCGTTGCCGCCAAACCCGGCCGGGAAGCGCGCCGCACGGCAGTATTGCTCGCCGCCGCGCAGGCTATCGTCGGCTCCGCCGCCCCCATTGCCATTTCGCTCGGCGCGCTTGCCGGCCAATATCTGCTCGGACCCGACAAATCGCTGGCGACCGCGCCGGTCACCGGCTTCAATGTCGGCGTCGCGCTCGGCGCCTTGCCGGCCGCCGCCATCATCCGACGGCTCGGCCATCGCGGCGGCTTCATGACCGGCACCGTCATCACCGCGCTTGGCGGCCTTGTCGCGACGCTGGCGCTTTATCAGGCCAGTTTCTGGCTGTTTGCCTTCGGCCTGCTGGTGATCGGCGTCGGCGGCGCCTTCGTCCAGCAGTTCCGCTTCGCCGCCGCCGACAATGCGCCGCCGGAATTCAAGGCGCGCGCCATCTCCTTCGTGCTGGCGGGCGGCATCGTCACTGCCGTGCTCGGACCGCAGATCGTCATCTACACCCGCGAATTGCTGGCGCCAGTGATGTTTGCCGGATCCTTCGTCTCGATACTTCCCCTGGCCGCCGTCGGCGCCATCGTCCTCTCTTTCCTGCATATTTCCGCACGCACGGCCAGTGTTGCGCAAACCGCCGAAAGCGATGCGCGGCCATTGGCCGAGATCGTCACGCAGCCGCGCTTCGTCGCGGCGCTGTTCTGCGCCGTCGGCAGCTATGCGCTGATGAGCTTCGTCATGACCGGCGCGCCGCTCGCTATGGTCGGCTGCGGCCTGTCCACCGACAACGCCACGCTGGGCATTTCCTGGCATGTTATGGCGATGTTCGCGCCGAGCTTCTTCACCGGCGCGCTGATTCATCGCTTCGGTGCCGAGCGCATCGTCGCCACCGGGCTGGTTCTGCTCATCGGCTGTGCGGTTGTGGCGCTTTCCGGCCTTGCGCTGTGGCAGTTCTGGGCGGCGCTGATCCTGCTCGGCCTCGGCTGGAATTTCAGCTTCATCGGCGCCACTTCGATGGTCGCCGCCAGCTACCACCCATCCGAAAAGGGAAAGGTGCAGGGTTTTCACGACTTCGTCCTGTTCGGCTCCGTCGCCTTCGCCTCGCTGATGTCGGGCGCAATCTACAACGCCTGGGGCTGGACCATGCTGAATTGGATCGTGTTCCCGGTTGTTGTGCTCTGCTTTCTGGCGCTCAGCGCCTTGAAGCTGCCAGGCTTGCGCGGCGCCAGCTGACATTACGCTGTCGGGATTTGGCGCGGCACGCCATTCGCGCCGGGAACAAATTTATTGCGTGTGTGCTGCTAGTTATGAAACCGTGTACCCCGACGGCGCGTTAAAGCCATGCTCATATGCCGCCTCCGACCCATCGGTTCACAGCAAGGGATTTTCCATAATGTTTTCAATTGGAAAGCTCGCCGTAGCAGCGATCGCGCTTGGCATGACCGCAGCTTCAGCCAATGCCCAGGTGGTGGTCTCCTCGAAGATCGACACCGAGGGTGGTGTGCTCGGCAACATCATCGCGCTAGTGCTCAACGCCAACAACATCAAGACCACCGACCGCATCCAGCTTGGCGCCACCCCGGTGGTGCGCAAGGCGATCACCGCCGGCGAGATCGACATCTATCCTGAATACACCGGCAATGCCGCCTTCTTCTTCCAGAAGGCCGACGATCCGGTATGGAAGGACGCCGCCAAGGCCTATGAGACGGCCAAGAAGCTCGATTACGACGCCAACAAGATCGTCTGGCTGTCGCCGTCGCCGGCCAACAACACCTGGGCGATCGCGCTGCGCAAGGAAGTGGCGGACGAAAACAAGCTCGCCAGCTTGTCGGACTTCGGCAAATACGTCTCGGGCGGCGGCAAGATCGTGCTCGCCGCCTCGGCCGAGTTCGTCAATTCGGCGGCGGCGCTGCCGGCCTTCCAGACCACTTACGGCTTCACGCTGAAGCCTGACCAGCTGATCACGCTCTCCGGCGGCGATACCGCAGCGACCATCGCCGCGGCCGCCAACCAGACCAATGGCGCCAACGCCGCCATGGTCTACGGCACCGACGGCGGCATCCAGCCGTCCGGTCTTGTGGTGCTCAAGGACGACAAGGCCGTGCAGCCCGTCTACCAGCCGGCGCCGATCATCCGCGAGAAGGTGTTGAAGGAACACCCGGAGATCGAGACGCTGCTTAAGCCGGTCTTCGCCAAGCTCGATCTCGTCACGCTGCAGGAGCTGAACGGCCGCGTCCAGATCGGCGGCGAGCCGGCGAAGGGAGTTGCCGAGGACTTTTTGAAGAAGAACGGGTTTTTGAAGTAGCCGGCCTGCGTTGAAAGCGCGATGCGCAAACCCCCGTCATGATCCGCTTCGACAAGCTCGGCGTGGTCATCGCCGCGATCGTTGGCTATGCCGCGTTCGCGGCGCCGTTCGCCACTTTTCGCGCCAATCGCATCGTGCCGGGGACGGCGCGCTCGATCGTTGAAGCATTGCCTTCCGCCCTTGGCCCGCTGCTGCTTGCAATCGTCATTGCCGGTGGCATCGTTGCGCTGCTGAAGACCCCGCTGATCCTGAGGCTCGCCGCCAGCGTGATTGCGCTTGCCGCACTCGCCATCCTGATCGGAGTGTGCGGCAATTTTCTCACCCCCGCCGGCAACACCTTCGCCCGCATCGCGCCGGCCTCCGGTTTCTGGCTGCTGATTTTTGCCTTCACCCTGCTACTGGCCGATGTGCTGAGCCGGCTCAATCTGTCGCCACCGGCGCGTGTCGGCGTTCTTCTCATTGCCGCGATCGCCATCGGCGGGCTGCTTGTCTCCGGAAGCTGGGACAGCCTCTCCATACTCAAGGAATATTCCAACCGCGCCGACAGTTTCTGGACCGAAGGCTCCAAGCACATCACACTGGCGCTTGGTTCGCTGGCCGCGGCGGTGGTCGTCGGCCTGCCGCTCGGCATTGTCTGCCATCGCGTCGAGCGGCTGCGGGATAGCGTCCTCAATGTGCTCAACATCATCCAGACCATCCCGTCGATCGCGCTGTTCGGCCTGCTGATCGTGCCGCTCGGCTGGGTGGCGACGCATGTGCCGGGCGCGGCGGCGCTCGGCATCAGGGGCATCGGCACGGCGCCCGCTTTCGTCGCGCTGTTTCTTTATTCGCTGCTGCCGGTGGTGGCGAACACCGTCGTCGGGCTTGCTGGCGTGCCGCGCGCGGCCAACGACGCCGCGCGCGGCATGGGCATGACCGACCGCCAGCGCCTGTTCGATGTCGAGTTCCCGCTCGCCTTTCCGGTGATCCTCACCGGCATCCGCATCGTGCTGGTGCAGAACATCGGACTGGCCACCATCGCGGCGCTGATCGGCGGCGGCGGCTTCGGCGTGTTCGTCTTCCAGGGCGTCGGCCAGACGGCGATGGACCTCGTGCTGCTCGGCGCCGTGCCAACCGTGGCGCTGGCCTTCGCCGCGGGCATTATCCTCGACGCGGTGATCGAGATGAGCGCCACCAAGCGCAGGATTGAAACGGCATGATCGAGATCGAAGGCATCACCAAGCGCTATGACGAAACGACGGTGGTCGACAACGTCTCGATGACGGTCGAGCCGCGCACCATCGCCGTCATCGTCGGCACGTCCGGCTCCGGCAAGACGACGCTGCTCAGGATGATCAACCGACTGGTCGAGCCGACCGCGGGCGTCATCAAGCTCGACGGCGCCGACAATCGCTCGCTGCCAGGCTACCAACTGCGCCGCCGCATCGGCTACGCCATCCAGGGCCATGGCCTGTTTCCGCACCGCACCGTGGCGCAAAATATCGCCACCGTGCCTTTGCTGCTCGGCTGGGACAAGGATCGCATCAAGGCGCGCGTCGACGAGTTGATGACGCTCTACCAGTTGGATCCGCAGGCCTACGGTCCGCGCTATCCGCACGAGCTTTCCGGCGGCCAGCAGCAGCGCGTCGGCGTCGCCCGCGCGCTCGCCGCCGAGCCGAACGTGCTTCTGATGGACGAGCCGTTCGGCGCGCTCGACCCGATCATCCGCACCAAGGCTCAGGAAGATCTGCTGGCGATCCAAAAACGCTTCGGCACCACCATCATCCTGGTCACCCACGACATGGAGGAGGCGGTGCATATGGGCGACAAGATCGCCGTCATGGACGCCGGCAAGATGATCCAATACGCAAAGCCGGCCGAGATCCTGGCAAGGCCGGCGAGCGGTTTTGTCGAGACACTTGTCGGCGCCAGCGAGCGGCCGTTCCGGCTGTTGTCGCTCGGCCGCGTGCGCGACGCCGCCGAGCCGGGCGGCGCAGAAGGCGAGGCGATCCCCGGTGACGCCAGCCAGCGCGATGCGCTGGCACAGCTCTTGTGGCAGGGCCGCCCGGCGCTACCGGTGAAGGATGGCGACGGCAAGCCGCTCGGCCGCGTCACCGTGGAAGGGCTGGTGAAGCGCGCCGCGAGGCCGGCATGAAGGCCTGGCTGCCCGCGCTGCTGAGGCTTGCCCTTCTGGTGCTGCTGGTGGTCTTCATCACCAGCCCCGGCTGGTTCGAGCCGCTGCTCAGGCCGCTGACCGAGAACGGCGCGCCGGTAATCTACAACCAGGGCAGCCTGCTTGTCCTGACACTGCAGCACCTGCGGACCGTGCTGATCGCCACTGTGGCCGCAACAATCGTCGCGGTGGCGCTAGCCATCCTCGTCACCCGGCCTGCCGGTGCGGAATTCCTGCCGCTGTCGCGCAGCCTGGTCAACATCGGCCAGACCTTTCCGCCGGTCGCGGTACTGGCGCTGGCCGTGCCTGCCGTCGGCTTCGGCGAGAAGCCGACGCTGATCGCGCTCTTCCTCTATGGTCTGCTGCCGATCTTCGAAAACGCGCTGACCGGCCTGACGACGTTACCGGGCAACGTCATGGAGGCGGCGCGCGGCGCCGGCATGACCGGCTGGCAAAGGCTGGTGAAGGTCGAACTGCCGCTGAGCGCCCCGGTGATCCTCGGCGGCATCCGGCTCTCGGTGGTGATCAGTCTGGCCACTGCCACCATCGGCTCGACGGTGGCGGCCAAGACGCTGGGCGAAGTGATCATCGCCGGCCTGATCTCGAACAACTTAGCCTTCGTCCTGCAGGGCGGCCTGATCGTTGCCGCGCTTGCCGTGCTGATCTATGACGCCCTGTCGGCGATCGAACGCTATGCCGCGCGCCGGATGGGGCGGGAGGCGGAGTAGCAGTGATTGTTCCGTCGCGTCATTTCAATCGATCTAATCGAACGGCGACTCCGACCGCCACGCTGGCACATACGCCTTTCTGGCGAAAGCCGGGCAAAAACCGAACAATATCTTGACGTTCCGAGCCCTGTTTCGCATACACCGCAGCGAAGAGGCGGAATCCGCTTTTTGCGGTATCCGCCTCCCGTCTCAACGGCCCGGGGAGGGGTTCTTTCGGGCCACCAATCGAGGAAAATTCGGCAATGACCATTCTTTACGCCGTCATCGCCTGCGGCCTGCTTTCAGTCCTGTACGCCATCTGGGCGACACGTTCGGTCCTTGCGTCCGATCAGGGCAATCAGCGCATGCAGGAAATCTCCGCCGCCATCCGCGAAGGCGCCCAGGCCTATCTGGCGCGCCAGTACACGACCATCGCCATCGTCGGCATCGTCGTGCTCATTCTTGCCTGGTGGCTGCTGTCCATCACCTCGGCGATCGGCTTCCTGATCGGCGCCGTGCTCTCGGGCGCCGCCGGCTTCATCGGCATGCACGTCTCGGTGCGCGCCAATGTGCGTACCGCGCAGGCCGCTTCCAACAGCCTCGCCGCCGGCCTCGACATCGCCTTCAAGTCGGGCGCCATCACCGGCATGCTCGTGGCTGGCCTGGCGCTGCTCGGCGTATCCATCTACTACCTCATCCTGACCAGCCCCATGGGCCTTCAGCCCAATGACCGCACCGTCATCGACGCGCTGGTCTCGCTCGGCTTCGGCGCCTCGCTGATCTCGATCTTCGCCCGTCTCGGCGGCGGCATCTTCACCAAGGGCGCCGACGTCGGCGGCGATCTCGTCGGCAAGGTCGAGGCCGGCATCCCGGAAGACGATCCGCGCAATCCGGCCACCATCGCCGACAACGTCGGCGACAATGTCGGCGACTGCGCCGGCATGGCCGCCGACCTTTTCGAGACCTATGCGGTGACCGTCGTCGCCACCATGGTTCTCGCCTCCATCTTCTTCGGCGGCACGGCAGTGCTTGGTGCTGCGATGCTCTATCCGCTGGCCATCTGCGGCGCCTGCATCCTGACTTCGATCGTCGGCACCTTCTTCGTCAAGCTCGGCTCCAACGGCTCGATCATGGGCGCGCTGTACAAGGGCCTGATCGTCACCGGCCTGCTGTCGGTCGTCGGCCTCGCCATCGCCACCTCGGTATGCCTCGGCTGGGGCGAAGTCGGCACCGTCGCCGGCATGACCATTACCGGCAAGAACCTGTTCATCTGCGGCCTGATCGGCTTGGCTGTGACCGGTCTCATCGTGGTGATCACCGAATACTACACTGGCACCAACAAGCGTCCGGTCAATTCGATCGCCCAGGCCTCGGTCACCGGCCACGGCACCAATGTCATCCAGGGCCTTGCCGTGTCGCTGGAATCGACGGCGCTGCCAGCTCTCGTCATCGTCGGCGGCATCATTGCCACGTATCAGCTTGGCGGCCTCTTCGGCACGGCGATCGCCGTCACCACCATGCTCGGCCTCGCCGGCATGATTGTCGCGCTCGACGCCTTCGGTCCGGTCACCGACAACGCCGGCGGCATTGCCGAGATGGCCGGCCTGCCCAAGGAAGTGCGCCACTCGACTGACGCGCTCGACGCCGTCGGCAACACCACCAAGGCGGTGACCAAGGGCTATGCCATCGGCTCGGCCGGCCTCGGCGCGCTGGTGCTGTTCGCCGCCTATTCGAACGATCTGAAGTTCTTCGCCGCCAACGGCGACAAATACCCCTACTTCCAGGGCATGGGCGATGTCTCCTTCGACCTCTCCAACCCTTACGTCGTCGCCGGCCTGATCTTCGGCGGCCTGATCCCGTATCTGTTCGGCGGCATTGCCATGACCGCCGTCGGCCGTGCGGCCGGTTCCATCGTCGAGGAAGTGCGCAAGCAGTTCCGCGAGAATCCGGGCATCATGGCCGGCACCTCGAAGCCGAACTATGCGCGCGCTGTCGACATTCTGACCAGGGCGGCGATCCGGGAAATGATCATCCCCTCGCTGCTGCCGGTGCTGGCGCCGCTCGTCGTCTATTTCGGCGTCATGCTAATCTCCGGCTCCAGGGCTTCCGCCTTTGCCGCGCTTGGCGCCTCGTTGCTCGGCGTCATCGTCAACGGCCTGTTCGTCGCCATCTCGATGACCTCTGGCGGCGGCGCCTGGGACAACGCCAAGAAGTCGTTCGAGGACGGTTTTACCGACAAGGGCGGCGTCAAGCACATGAAGGGCTCCGAGGCGCATAAGGCCTCGGTCACCGGCGACACTGTCGGCGATCCCTACAAGGACACCGCCGGTCCGGCCGTCAACCCGGCAATCAAGATTACCAACATCGTCGCGTTGCTGCTGCTTGCCGTGCTCGCGCACGGCTGAGGCAGCGCAGCGTTTGTTCCGAAAACAACAACCCGCGGGGAGCTATCCCTGCGGGTTTTATTTGAGGGCGCTCAGAGGTCAGACCCCGCTGCTTGCGCTTGATTCCGTCTTCAACCAATCGATGAACGACCTGGCAGGCCCCCACGCAGACAGCGTCGGCAACACCAGCGCATAGTGATCCCAGTTGGTAGGCACGTCCATCGTCAGCAGCCGCACGAGACGGCCGGTTCGCAATTCGTTTTCGACCAGCGATTTCCGCGCGATGGCAACACCAAGTCCGCTTGCCGCGGCCTCGAGCGACAGCAAGGCGCCGTTCAGGTTCATGCCGTCGCCGATCGTGTCCAGCGGCAGCTTGTTCGCCTCGAACCATTGCCGCCAATTGGCGCCGCTGCCATCGTTTTCAGCCGTTATGTCGAGAATGCGGGACAGCCTCAGCACGTCGTGCGGATCGGTGACCGGAGGATGGGCGGCAAGATAGCCGGGGCTGGCCACGGGAAAGATCGTGTCTGCCATCAGCCATTCCGTCTCCACCCCCGAATAGAGGCCGCCGCCGAACCGCAGGGCGACGTCGATCGTCCGCTGCGACAGGTCGACGAGCGCCAGGTCGGCAACGATATCGATTTCGGTCTTCGGATTTTTCTCGCGAAAGCGACCGAGCCGCGGCGCCAGCCAGCGGACAGCATGCGACGGTGTCGCCGCGACCCGGAGGCGCGTGCGTTCATGCCGGGTGACGCCGGCCACTGTGGCCTCGATCTCCAACAGCGCGCGCCGAACGCCAGCCGCCAGTCTCTCGCCTTCCATGGTCAGTTCCACGCGGCGCACATGCCTGATGAACAGGGATATGCCGAGATCGGCCTCGAGATCGGCGATGCGATGGCTGATGGCGCTGGCAGTGACGTTCAACTCCTCGCCGGCGCGTTTGAAGCTGCCCAGCCGGGCGATGGCTTCGAAGACGCGAAGCGATTCCAGTTGTGGCAGACGTCTCATTCAGGCGGTCCTCAAACGTGCAGGCGGGTCAGATAGCTGAGCAGACCTCATCCATAGCCCGACAATTTGTCTTTTGTCTGCAAACGACAAGAAATGTATTCATCAACTGCCCCCGATTGCCGCCGGTCGGAATGAGACGCCGTTTACGCAAACGCGCCTCTGCAAGATCGAAAATGAATAGACGACAATCGCAGCGGGACAGCATCATGAGAAACCGTGCTGCCAAATTCGGACCTGTCCGATTTGCCACTGAGCTCTCACGCCTGGGCGGCGACCGGTCGACCTATATCGACCTGCTCCGTCGCATGGTCGCGCAGCTTGAGGTGCTGGGCGATGATTCGTCTGTTCAATCCTCCGCCCTGCGATTGTCCATGGCAGGGATAGATGCCGCCTCGATGAAGCTGTTGGGCAGCAGGCGCGCGATACGTTCCATTTGCTGAGGACCTGCCTGGATCTGGTGGCAGGTGACACGAGCTTGTCTGAAGCGGACCTCACCTATGTTCATGATCTGGTCGCCATTGCCATGGGTGCGGCGCGCGATGCGGAAGAAACTGTCGCCGGACGTGGCCCGCGTGCGGGACGTCTGAAAGCGGTCAAAGCCGACATTGAGAAAAACCTGGCCAACGACGATGTCGGCTCGGAGGCTTTGGCCAAAAGGCACCAAGTCAGCCCGCGCTATATCCGCAAGCTGTTCGAAGGCGAGGGCACGTCGCTGTCGCAATTCGTGCTCGGCCGCCGGCTTTCGCTGGCCCACCGGCGGCTGCTCGATCCTCGCTGCGACCATCTCACCATCGGTTCGATTGCCTTCGACGCCGGCTTTGGCGATCTGTCGACCTTCAATCATGCATTCCGCAGACATTTTGGCGCGACCCCTTCGGACGTGCGGCAGAGCGCGCGGACCCGTGCCCGGTCATCCGCATTGGGAACTCCTGCAAAAGCGGCGGCGGCTAGCCCGCTTCTCTCACCGAATCTATCGCCGGGCTGCGCTTTGAGGCGGCGCGGCCATTGGCATGGCTGTGGAGTTCGAGGACGGCGGCGATCAGCGCCGCGGTGTGGCGACGGTCAGGTCTTCAGCAATGTGTCCTCTATTGTTTGTGAGAAGGGTTCAGGTCCGGCGGCATTACAGAGCCGCGGCACGTATTCGGGCGTGAGCCAGGGCGAACTCCTCGGCATAGGGACACGCTGAGGCCATCGCCACCTTGATGCGACGAACCGAGACGCGCACCTGCGCGCCGATCTTCAGCAGTTTCAATCTGATCGTGCCGCAACTGGCGTTGGCGAGCCGGGTATGGGCAAGACCGAGGCGACGCAAGGCGCAGATCAGGACATACGCAAACGAGGCGAACCACAGCCGCAGCTGATTGGCGCGCATGGTGTTGGCACTGGTGCGATCAGCGTAGAGGTCGAGCTGGCACTCCTTGATCCGGTTCTCCATGTCGCCGCGGGCGCAGTAGAGCTCCTCGTAAAGCACCCGTGCCGCCCAGCGCCCCGGCTTGAGTGACGTCACGATGAAGCGCGGATTGGCGCCCTGCGTCGTCCATTCGGCCTTGGCCACGACCCGCCTGCGGCGCGACCAGCTGTCTTTTGTCGACCACCTGAAGTCGCGGAAGACCCGGGCGGCCTGCCCGCTTGCCCGAGATGCCAGGCAGGCTTCCTTCAAGGTCGGGGCGATCTTGGTTTCCAGCCGTTCATTGCGGGCGAGGCCGAAGACGTAGTCGACGCGATTGATCTCGCACCAGGCCATCAGTTCCTCGCGCGCAAAGCCGGAATCAGCGCGCAGGATGATGTGGACCCTGGGCCAGGTTTTGCGGATCTGGGTCACGATCCGCTCAACCTCCTCGACCGCTCCTTTGCTGGCATCGATGTTGGAACGCCTGAGCTTTGCCGCCAAAAGGTGCCGGCCGCAGAAGATGTAGAGCGGCAGGTAGCAGTAGCAGTTGTAGTAGCCGTGAAAGAACCTGCCTTCCTGCCGGCCGTGCAGCGGATCATCGGTGGCGTCGAGATCGAGCACGATCTCGGCCGGCGGCTTGTCGTGGGCTTTTAGGAACAGGTCCACGAACAAGGCCTCCAACGCTAGCCTGTCGTAGCTGATCTTGTGATAGCGCGTCGGCTCCCCGACCCGGCCATGCTCCAGCCGGTTGAGCGTCGACTTGCCAGCAAGCACCGCACAATCGTCTCGCTTCGGCGTCAAGCGTTCCGACACAAGTGCGAGCACCGGGTCGTGGCGAAGCGTGTCGTGGTCGTCGATGTCCTCGTATCCCAGCGCGATCGCTGCGATGCGTTGCCCGACCAACGTGCGGACGCTGTGAACCGTGAGATCCGGATCGCGGTAATCGACGAAGCACGAGGCCACCCGGTCGAACAGCCCGATGGCCCGATCAACGTGACGCAGAAGCAAGGCGCCCGCGTCTGAGGTAATGGCTCCGCCGTCGAAACCAGCCACAACTTTGTGGCCGTCGAAGCCTTCAAATTCAAGCTGCTCGGAAGTACAGTGTGTCTGCATCGGACCCCGTTCCTGAATCTGATAACTCTTTGTTGCAAAAGCAGTTTCTCAGATTCTCGGGGCCGATGCACTTCTTTTGGTGAGATATTCGGGCTAGGCTTTTCGGTCACTGACAATGGATAGCTGACCCACTGCCTTCGAGCAGTTACGTGGATGACGGGGATGTGTATCGAAACAAAAGACCCGCCGGAGCGATCCGGCGGGCCTTGGCTGCCTGAGGCGTTGCTGCTTCAGCGAAGCAAAAGGATAAAAAGGGCCGGGCGGGGAGGCAGCCTCAAGGCGTGCCGCCGCCGCCCGGGATGCCTGGCGCCAGCTTGGAGGCGCCGTTGATGATCTGGCTGAGGAAGTTCTGGTCCTTGCCGCCGGTCGGAGTCGTCCTCGAGATGAAGTCGAAGACCTTGCCGTCCTTCAGGCCGTAATTGGCGATCTGGGTGACGCGCCCGTCGGCGCCGAAATAGACCGCCAGCACCTTCTGGTCGACCAGGTGCGGCTTGTCGAAGGCGACATAGCGCTTGCGCGTCTGCGAAATGTAATAGAAGGCCTCGTTGTCGAAGGTCGCCGTCGTCGACGGCGTGCCCAGTGCCAGCAGCACCTGTTCGCGGCTGGAGCCGACTGGCACCGAATCGACCGCCTGCTGGTCGATGACATAGCCCTGCGTCAGCGTCTCGCTTGGGCTGAGATCACCCAGCATCTTGGACGAATTGCAGGCCGAAAGCGCTGATACCGCCAGCAGCAGCGACGCCATGCCCATGGGCACCGGCGCAAAAACCGACTTGAATTTCAGCGCACCCAACAACAATTCTCCATCACATCCCCGCAACTTGCGCTGGCCCGCAAAACCGGTAAACCAGCTTGCATGCCGATGCAACAAGGCCAATTCAAACACAAGGTCCCCGGGAGACCGCCCTCAATGTTCCAGCGCTTTTTTGGCCGCGAACGCCATGCCAACCGCGCTATTACCGAGGCGCTCTACGCACAAATCGTGGCGGCGGCGCGGCAAACTGTGTTTTATTCCGACTGGAATGTTCCGGATACGCCGCTTGGCCGCTTCGAGATGCTGTCGCTGCACATGTTCCTGTTCCAGCATCGGCTACGCGACGAAGACGATGCGGCGGCCGAGGTGGCGCAGGTGCTGATCGACGAGTTCTTCCTCGATGTCGACCATTCGCTGCGAGAGCTGGGCATCAGCGATGTCGGCGTGCCGAAACGCATGAAGAAGCTGGCAAAGATGTTCTATGGCCGTACCGCCGCCTATGACGACGCCTTGAGAGCGGATGACCGCGCCGCCCTTGCCGCGGCCCTTGCCCGCAATATCAGGCCCGATTCCGCCGCCTGGTCCGAGGCGGCGTCGCTTGCCGGCTACGTTTCCGGGGCGTCCCGGCAGCTTGCCGCGCAACCGACCGAATCGATCGTGGCCGGCACGGTGGCGTTTCCTGCCGCCGGAGCAGGATGAAGGAGGCGAGCATGCAACACGCCGAACCGCGGAGCCCGGTGTCATTCGTCGCCAATGTCGCCCGCCTGCCGCAGAAGGGTTTGCCGATTGTGGTCGAGGCTGACGAGCGGCAGCGCGCCGCCCTTGCCGCAGAGCACGATCTGCTCTCGGTCGAGAGCTACCGCGCCGAACTCATGGTAGCGCCCTGGAAGCGCAACGGCGTCAAGGTCAGCGGCCGCGTCGAAGCCGACATCACGCAGGCCTGCATCGTTACACTCGACCCGGTCGAAGCCCATATCGACGAGCCGGTGGAGGCGCTGTTTCTGCCGGAACAGTCGAAGCTTGGGCGCGAAGGTTTCGAGGGCGGTGGCGAGATCATCCTCGAAGCGGACGGGCCGGACAGCCCCGAAACCTTTTCCGGCGACACCATCGATATCGGGGCGCTGGCCGAGCAGTTTTTCGGCCTGGCGATCGACCCCTATCCGCGCAAGCCCGGAGCCTCCGTCGATGTCGCCGATGACGACCAGCCGGAGGAAAGCGAATTCCAGAAAAAGCTGCGTTCGCTGCTTGGAAAATCCTGAAGGCCGCCTGGATTTTGGAAAAGTTGGTTGTGCGCCAGCCCAAAACCGCTATTTTCGCCGAACCTTTGCGAGCCCCCGTGCCCCCGGCAAGCGTCCATCGCAGCCCGATAAACCGTGAGAAAAACACCGAGTGATCAGGATTTCCATCGATGCCATGGGCGGCGATCACGGACCGAGCGTGGTCATCCCGGCGCTGATGACTGTCGCCATCCGCCGCCCTGACATCCGCTTCGTCATCTATGGCCGCGAGGACGCCGTGCGTCCCGAGCTCGCCAAATTCCCGAAGCTCGCCGAAGTGAGCGAATTCATCCATTGCGAGATCGCGGTCAGGATGGACGACAAGCCGAGCCAGGCGCTGCGCCACGGCCGCTGGAAGTCGTCGATGTGGAAGGCGGTCGAGGCGGTCAAGTCCGGCGCCGCGCAGGCCTGCATCTCGGCCGGTAACACCGGTGCGCTGATGGCGATGTCGAAATTCTGCCTGCGCACCATGGCCACCATCGACCGCCCGGCGATCGCGGCCCTGTGGCCGACGTCGCGCGGCGAAAGCGTGGTGCTCGATGTCGGCGCCACCATTGGCGCGGACGCCCATCAGCTCATCGATTTCGCTATCCTGGGGACCGGCATGGCGCGCTCGGTGTTCGGCATCGAGCGGCCGAGCGTCGGCCTGCTCAATGTCGGCGTCGAAGAGATCAAGGGCCAGGAAGAGGTAAAGGAAGCCGGCCGCATGCTGCGCGAGGCCAACATGGCCTCGATGAACTATCGCGGTTTCGTCGAGGGGGACGACATCGGCAAGGGCACGGTCGACGTGGTCGTCACCGAGGGCTTTGCCGGCAACATCGCGCTCAAGACCGCCGAGGGCACGGCAAGGCAGATCGCCGGCTACCTGCGTGCCGCCATGAGCCGCACGCTGATGGCCAGGATCGGTTATGTCTTCGCCAAGGGCGCTTTCGACCGGCTGCGCGAGAAGATGGATGTCGGCCGCTCCAATGGCGGCGTCTTCCTGGGCCTGAACGGCATCGTCGTGAAGAGCCACGGCGGCGCCGATTCAGACGGCTTCGCGGCAGCGATCGAGCTCGGCTACGACATGGTGCGCAACAATCTGCTTGACCGCATCGAGGCCGATCTCGATCTGTTCCATGCGCGCAATCCGAATGCCCAGGCAAACAGGAAATCCGGCGTCGCTGTCGACGCCGAGGAATAGGAACGAACCTTGATCAGATCAGTCGTGCGCGGCAACGGTGCCGCGCTGCCCCGCCGCATCATGAAGAATGCCGACTTCGAAGGCATGGTCGAGACCTCCGACGAGTGGATCGTCCAGCGCACCGGCATCCGCCAGCGCCATGTCGCGGCCGATGACGAGACGACGGCATCGCTGGGCGAAGCCGCGGCGCGCGCCGCGCTCGACAGCGCCGGCCTGACGCCCGCCGACATCGACCTGATCGTGCTGGCGACGTCGACGCCCAACAACACCTTCCCGGCGACTGCCGTCGAGATCCAGAACCGGCTCGGCATGCATCACGGCTTCGCCTTCGACATGCAGGCGGTTTGCTCCGGCTTCGTCTATGCGGTTGCCACCGCCGACCTCTATATCCGCGGCGGGCTGGCCAGGCGGGTGCTGGTGATCGGCTCGGAGACCTTCTCGCGCATCCTCGATTGGAGCGATCGCTCGACCTGCGTGCTCTTCGGCGACGGCGCCGGCGCGGTCGTTCTGGAAGCCCAAGAGGGGATAGGCACCATTGCCGATCGCGGCGTGCTGGCGGCAAGCCTGCGCTCCGACGGCGTCCACAAGGACAAGCTCTTTGTCGATGGCGGCCCCTCGACCACCGGAACCGTCGGACATCTCAGGATGGAAGGCCGCGAAGTGTTCAAGCATGCCGTCGGCATGATCACCGATGTCATCGAGGCGACCTTCTCCGCCGCCGGCATCACCGCCGCGGACCTCGACTGGTTCGTGCCGCATCAGGCCAATAAACGAATTATTGACGCTTCGGCCAAGAAGCTCGGGATTGCCGAACATAAGGTAGTGGTCACCGTCGATTTACACGGTAACACCTCGGCTGCCTCCGTGCCGCTCGCCCTCTCGGTGGCCGTCAACGATGGCCGCATCAAGAAGGGCGACCTTGTGCTGCTCGAGGCGATGGGTGGGGGTTTCACCTGGGGCGCGGTGCTGGTCCGCTGGTAAGTTCCGAACGGACGGGTTCGGTCCTTGACCTTGCCGGATCAATTACTTACGCTCCGCCTTTACCTGTATCGATTTACGTTTTTTGAGCTGATGGGACGGTCGCATGGGGGGAAAGACACTGACGCGTGCCGACCTTGCCGAAGCCGTTTACCGCAAGGTTGGCTTGTCGCGAACTGAATCGGCCGAGCTCGTCGAAGCCGTTCTGGACGAAATTTGCGAAGCCATCGTTCGCGGCGAGACGGTGAAGCTGTCTTCTTTTGCCACCTTCCATGTCCGTTCCAAGAATGAGCGCATCGGCCGCAATCCCAAGACCGGCGAGGAAGTGCCGATCCTGCCGCGCCGGGTGATGACCTTCAAATCGTCGAATGTGCTGAAGAACCGCATCCTGCGTTCGCACCAGAACAGCAAGGCCAAGGGCGGCAAGTAGTCTGGGCGTGAATGCGGTTGAAAACAGCCCGCCCGCTTTGACGCCGGGCTTGAATATCGTTTCATAAATCGCTGAAATAAGGTGCGATTCGGCATAGACGCCGCATTGCCGTCCAGCGTGAGGATCCGCCCATGGACAAGAGCCCCGATGCTTTCCGCACCATCAGCGAAGTCGCGGAAGATCTCGATCTGCCGCAGCATGTGCTGCGTTTCTGGGAAACGCGCTTCAACCAGATCAAGCCGATGAAGCGCGGCGGCGGCCGCCGTTATTACCGGCCGCAGGATGTCGAGCTGATCAAGGGCATCCGGCACATGCTCTACGACCAAGGCTACACGATCAAGGGCGTGCAGAAGCTGCTGCGCGAGAACGGCAACCATTTCCTGGTCGCTATCGGCAATGGCGACATGGCGGCGGTCGAGGCGATCGCCCAGCGCCGACAGGCCGACGAAGTGCCGCTCACCGCGGCAGCCCAGCCGCGCGGCGACGACGATGCGCTTGTCGGCCAGCCCAGGGTGAAGCCCAGCCGCCGCTTCTTCGGCCTCGGCAAGAGCGACGATGAGGGTCCCGTACAGCCGGACTCCTCGAAATTGTCGCGCGATAACCGGGCTTTGCTGCAGGAAGCGCTCTTTGACCTCCTGGAGTGCAAGCGGCTGCTCGACCAGGTGCGTTAAATCCCCGGCTGTCCGTCGCCACGCGGAATTGAACAGCCACCCCTGGACGCCGGAACTGCGTCCGGGTCCATGCGTTAGGCATTCTCTGCAAGAGAAGGATGCTCGGCATGGCCTCGTTTTCGACCCTCTCGGACCTCGATCTGGAAAAGCAGGTCGCCGTGCTCTCGCGGCAGCTGAACGACCTCAGGAAAGCCATGGCGAAGCGGGGCGACGCCTACGAGGACGGCCGCGAGGCGGCCTCCGACTACTATTCCCAGTTTAGCGAGCGCCTCCACGAGGCGCTGCCTGAGATAAGGCGCAGGGGCAGGGCGCTCGAGCGGACGGCGCGCGACCATCCCGCTACTGCAGCCGCCGTCGGACTGGTCGTGGTCGGGCTGCTTGCCGGCCTTCTGCTCAGCCGGCGCTGATTAATACCGACATGTGAAATGGAAATGGCGGCCAATCCGTCGACGGCCGCCCTCTTCGCCTCACATCGGCGGAGCGACGCCATGATTGCCGACCACCACCCGGCGCGAAACGAGCTTGCCGCCGCTGCCGCGCTCGGCGCTGACGAAGACCGCCGTGCCCGGCTTGAGATCCGCCGGCTTGGCGGTCGCGAATTTCACGATCGGCGTCGACTGCGGGATGGCGATCTCTTTCTTCTGGCCGTTGCTGTAGGTGAGCGTCACCGTCCGGCCGCTGACCTCGGTCACGTCGGCAACGGTGCCGTTCGTCATTCGGCTGTTCGGTTGCAGATCCCAGGCACGGTCGCCTTCTCCCGTTCCCTTCAAGGCCGCGGGGAAGATCACGACTTCCAGCGCACCGCTGCCGCCGTCGCCCTTGGATACCGATGCGATGCCGAGGAAATCGCCCTGCTTGATATCGGCGGCCGATGCTTTGGCGACGCCGGAGATCATCCAGTCGGGAGCAAGAGTGACCGTATCGGTCTTGCCGTCGCGGGCTTTCACCGTCAGCGACGTTCCGGCGCGGTCGACCACCGTGCCGCGCAATTGCACAATGTCCGCTTGCGCGGCGCTCGCAAGACTTGAAATCGTGCCGAGCACGATCGCGAATAGCTTCAGGTTCATGGCATCCGATCCTTCCAAAAGGGTTTGACGCCGCCCGCCGTCGACCAGTGACAGAGACTTAACGAATTGGAGCAGGCAAAATGCCGGCGGGTCCGGCCCTCGGCGCTTCAAAAGAACTTGATTGCGCGTCGCGCCACCTTACATTTCGGTGGCTCTGCGGCCTCGGCCTCCTGTCGGGAACACCGGTTCACGATGGCGTGACGGCCGCTTCGGCACTCTTGGCAAATCACCTGTTAACGAGCATTCTCCCGCCCGTCTCAGGCAACGCCACATTTCATCTCAGACTTGTTTCATCTCAAGGAGTTGCCATGCCCAACACCGCAAACCGGGTTTCAAACGACATCATTGCCGCGCCCGGCTACAGCGCCCTCAAGGCCCTGCGCGAAACGAGGGGATATACAATCGAAGAGCTTTCATTGACCTGCGGCCTCGCCGTCGGCGAAATCGTCGATATCGAGGACGGCAAGGATGCCGATCCGGCAAAGCTCCGGCGCATCGCTTCCGCACTGCAGGTGCCGGAAGAGGAATTGATCAGGGTGCCCGCCGAGAATCGGCCAACGCAGCAATAAGACTGCCAGCGCCTCCGCATGAAAAGCCCGCCATGGCATCGCCCGGCGGGCTTTTTTGCGCCTCCGGAGGCGCTGCCACCAGCTCTTGCCAACAGCTGCCGTGCCATGTGCCAATCCCGGCCACGCGATTCGCCAGGCGCCGGCTTGGCCACTGACGAGGTTTTTGCCATGAGCTTGGAATCGGTTCGCGCCTTCTTTGCCGAGTATGCGCCGGATGTCGAGGTTATCGTCACCGAAGCAAGTTCGGCGACGGTGGCGCTGGCAGCGGAAGCGCATGGCGTGCTGCCGGCGCAGATCGCCAAGACCATCTGCCTGCGCGTCGGCGATGAGACCATGCTGGTCGTGACCAGCGGCACTGCCAGGTTGGACAACCGCAAGTTCAAGGACACATTGGGCGGCAAGCCGCGCATGCTCGACGCCGAGCAGGTGCTGGCGGCAACCAGCCATCCGCCGGGCGGCGTCTGCCCGTTCGGCCTGCCGGCGCCGTTGCCGGTCTATTGCGATCAATCGCTACGCGCCTTCGGCGAGGTCGTTCCCGCCGCCGGCGCCACCAACGCCGCGGTGCGCATCGCGCCGCAACACATGGCCGAACTGGTCGGCGCCGAATGGATCGATGTGTGCCAGTAATTGTTGCTGCCCGCTCGCGGCACAACGATCGCGACTGACAGGATAAATCGGAGTGAGTCTCAGGCTGTCGCCAGCGCGAGATCAGACAAATGGCGGCGATTTGAAGCGGCTTCGCCGCTCCCTCCTGCGCCATGATTTGCCCTGCTGGTCCGTAGAAGGCTACGGGCTTGTGGAAGAGCTGATGGTCTGCGTGACGTTGATGCCATCCGCCTCGATCGTCAGCGTCTCATTCAATTCTGAATCGGTCGCTTCGAGTGACTTGGCAAAACCAACCAATCTGGCGCCTGGGTCGGAAGGGCGACCCATGCTCGGGTTGTCGATGATATTGAAAGAGTTTCGGGCGACCCATAGCTGCTTGTCGGGATGCACCGACCCCCATGTATTGGTATTTGTCACGTGCTTGCGGACGTAATAGGCGTTGGTTTCCGCATAGTACCAAAACACAGACAAGTGGAGTGCGCTGTCGAACTCGTCGCACCCACCATTTGGTGGTAATATAAGCCATCCCCGAGACATGAACGAGTCATATCCAGGTTGAGTATAACCGATCGAAAAGTAGACCGTTTGCGAAAAGTTATTGCATATCTTGATTTCTGCACAGGCGCGCTCTGCAAACATCGGTAAGGTAAGCGCCAGTGTTAGAACCGAAATGACACGTCTCGAAGCGGACATGCAGACACCATCGGAACGGAGCAGACCGGACAATCCTATCGTCATTCTCGCGAGTCAAGATGCATGTCGCGCTGTGGTGCGGTAGCGCCGCGCGTGCGCGCGAAGCGTATCGTCCGCCGCCGATCCGGTCCCGGCGTTAGGCGACCGAAGGCGCTGCCTGCCTCAGTGTTGCGCCGCGGAGAAGCTTGCGGGCGGGCTCCTCCACCAGCATGAAGACGACAATCGAAATAATAATCAGCAGAGGCTGATACATTAGGCGTCCGATCCAATCCCAATCCCCGGAAAAAATCACCGGAATCCATCTTCGGACCGGAATCTGGAGAATGTACAGGGCATAGCTTGCACTGCCCAGCAGGACGAGCGGCTTGAACGAAAGCACCCGCCGAACCATGCCGTCGTTCACGGCACACGTTGCTATCATCGCCACAAAGCCTATCCCCGCCAGCGACCCTGTTGTCTCGGTGCTTGTTGTGACCAGAGCGGCCATCGTAAACCCGCCCGCCAGAACGGCAGCCAAGTCGCCGCGAAAGCGGTTGAGCGAGCCGGCCCGAAACAGCAGAGCGCAGATAATGCCGGTCACAAATTCAGGCAGCCGCAGAAGTGGGAGAGGAATTACCTGCATCCAGTCAAACGCAAGATAACCCGTCGGTCCAAGACCCGGCAGGCACATGACGGCGAAGATCAGCACCGCAACGGCCAGGCCGAACCACAGGGTGGCGATCGTCAGCTTTGAAAAAAGCGGCAGCAGCAGCGGGAATACAAGATAAAAAAAGAATTCGACCGAAAGTGTCCAGCCTGGAGGATTCCAGAAAAACCCGTTCGCCAGCGATGGTGAGCCCCAGGACTGAATGAGGCCAAGCGTCGCCAGCGCCATCAGCGGGTAGTCGAATGGCAGGGTTACCCGTGGCAGAACCACAAGAAGAGCGAGCAGGTAGACTGGGTAGATTCTCGCAAATCTCGCAATGGCAAAGCGCTGGACGTCATCCCGGCCAGACATTTTGCCGAAGTAGGAGTGGGTGAGGATAAACCCGGACAGGATGAAGAAAAACGATACACCCAGATAGCCATTCTCCAGGAAATTGATGACCAGAAGCGACGCCCCGGTCTTGTCCACGGAGTGATAGGCAAGCACATAGACGGCGGCGAAAAAACGCAAGCTGGTCAATGGCGCCAGGTTTGACGCAGCGGGAGAAGGCTTCGGTTCCATAGAGAGTGCCCCCGGCCATGGACGTATCGGCCCGCCGTCTGCAGAGCCACGGCGCCGCCCAAGGACAAACGCTATACTCTGAGCTCCATTAACAAACTTGTTAAGGCTCTACATGGATCTGTCCGAATCGCAGCATGGACGCGCGCAGCATGTGTCGGGAAGATGATGCTTCGGAGCGTTTCACCAGACAGCCGGCTTGGGGGATGCGGCTAACCATTTGTTTTTGTTGGTCGGAGTGGCCGGATTCGAACCGACGACCCCTTGACCCCCAGTCAAGTGCGCTACCGGGCTGCGCTACACTCCGGACCGGGTCGCGATGTATCGTGATAACCCCGTGCCGGTCAACCGAATTCGGCGGCTAGCCTGCTGATGAAATAGCCGCTAGCGGCATAGGTCGCCGCGCCAGCCGCAATTGCCGCTGATGGGCATATTCCAGCGCGATGGCGCCCCAGATCAGCCCGAGCAGCAGATAGAGATGGCGCCAGTGGTCGATGTCGATGAAGGTGCCAAGCCCGATATTGCCGAGATAGGCGACATAGGCGCAAAGCAGATAAGGCTGCCAGGGGCGGTTGCGCAAAAGGATACGGAAGCCGGCGCAAATCGTCCACAGCGTCAGCGTCAGGAACGAGACGAAGCCCAGCCAGCCGTAATCCATCAGCGCCTTCAGCCAGATATCGTGCGTGTCCTCGCCATAGATCGTGCCGAACACCAGCGGGCCGATGCCGAACGGATGCTCCAGCGCCAGCTGGAAGCCGATCGTGTAGCGGGCGAAGCGGCCGAGCCGCGCGGTGTCGTAACTCTGCTCGAGATGGGCGCGCTGGGTGAACATGTCCGACACGCCGGGCAGTTGCAGGATGACGAGAATGGCGATGACCAGCAGCGCCACCGCCGCGATCGTCATCACCACCAGCCGCAGCCGGAACATGCCGCTGGCGCTCTGCAGGAACAGACAGGCGGTGAGCAGTACCGCCGACACCGCGAACATGCCCCAGGCGCCGCGCGAGAAGGAGAAGAAGATGCCGGCGGCGATGACGAGCAGCGGCACGGCAAGCAGCGGCATGCGCGACACCGGGCCGGTGAGGAGCAGATAGAGCAGATAGGTTCCGGGCAGCACCAGGAACGGCCCGAACACGTTCGGATCCTGGAACGCGCCGGCGGCGCGGTCGTATTTGGTGAACATCTCGGCGCCGGGAAAGGCATGGAAATAACCGGCGATGCCGAGCAGCGAGGTGGCGACCGCCGACACCACATAGGCGATGAAGATCAGCCGGTAGAGGCCAGGCTGGACCGACGTCACCGAGGCGAAGAAGATCGCGCTGAAGGCGAGAAACAGCGACACCGCGAGATAAAGCGGCGTGTTGGCGAGATCGGCCATCTGTGTCATCGCGATCATGCCGCCGATATTCATCGCCACCAAAAGCACCAGCAGCGGCACGATCGCGCGCGAGATTCTCAGGCCGAACAGCGACCAGACGGCAATCAGCCCTGCCATGTAGAGCTCGTAAGGCGCGGGTTCGCTGATGACGAAGCCGGAAAGCAGGATGCCGACGGCGATTGCGGCGGATGAAATCAGCGCGATCAGCTTGGCGTTGACCGCCGAAGGCGGCAACTGGTTGACCGCCGAAGGCGGCAACTCGTTGATCGCGGAAGCCGGCAGGTCATGGGTGACGGCGCTCAATAGGCATTTTCCGTGTTGAGCAGGCGGACCGGCGTCAGGAACAGGATGCGCAGGTCGAACAGCATCGACCAGTTCTCGATGTAATAGAGGTCGTATTCGGTGCGCATGCGGATCTTTTCATTGGTGTCCATCTCGCCGCGCCAGCCGTTGATCTGCGCCCAGCCGGTGACGCCGGGCTTGACCTTGTGGCGGGCGAAATAGCCGTCGACCACCTCGTTGTAGAGCAGATTGTGCGACTGGGCGGCGATCGCATGCGGGCGCGGCCCGACCAGCGACAGCGACCCGAACAGCGAATTGAAGAACTGCGGCAGCTCGTCGATCGAGGTCTTGCGGATGAAGCGGCCGACGCGGGTGACGCGCGGATCGTTCTTGGTCACCGTCTGCTTGGCGGTGGGGTCGGACCTGTCGGTGTACATCGAGCGGAACTTGTAGACCTCGATCACCTCGTTGTTGAAGCCGTGGCGCTTCTGCTTGAACAGCACCGGACCTTTGCTGTCGAGCTTGATGGCAAGAGCGGTGGCGAGCATCACCGGGGAGAAGAGGACGATGCCAACGAGCGAGAAGAGGATGTCGAAGGCGCGCTTGGCGACCGAATCCCAGTCGTTGATCGGCTTGTCGAAAATATCGAGCATCGGCACCGAGCCGATGTAGGAATAGGCGCGGGGCCGGAACTGCAGCGCATTCGAATGCGCCGAAAGACGGATGTCGACCGGCAGCACCCAGAGTTTCTTCAACAGTTGCAGCACGCGCGATTCGGCGGTCAGCGGCAGCGACACGATCAGCATGTCGATGCGCGCGATGCGGGCGAATTCGATCAGTTCGGAGATGGTGCCGAGCTTCGGGTAGCCGGCGACGATCGGCGGCGAGCGCTTGTCGCCGCGGTCGTCGAAGATGCCGCAGATGCGGATGTCGTTGTAGGGCTGCTTCTCGACCGAGCGGATCAGCCCCTCCGCCGACTTGCCGCCGCCGACGATGACGGCGCGGCGCTCCATGCGGCCGTCGCGCGCCCAGCGCCGGATGAGCCTCGACATCACCAGCCTGAGGCCGAAGATCAGCACGAACCCGACCACGAACCATGTGCCGAACAAAAGGCGCGAATAGTCTTGCGACATCTTCATGGCAAAGGCGGTGAGCGCCATCAACGCGAAGGTGCCCGCCCAGACCAGCAGCACGCGGCCGAAATTGGCGATCGGCCGCATCAAGGTGGAGACCTGGTAGCTGTCGGTGACATCGAGCAGCACCACCGTCAGGAACGAGGCGGCGGCGATCGTCAGCGGATATTGCCAGGCAAGATAGTTGAAGAAGCCGAGATAGTAGAAATAGAGGCATAGCCCAGACAGGAACAGCACGGCGAACTCGACCATGCGCAGCACGCCGCTGACCATGATCGGCGACATCGTATCGCGCCGGTATTGCGAGGCGACCTGGCGGGCGACGTCGTTGATGCCGCCGGGCTTTTCGCTTTCGGCGGGTGTGTCGAATTTGCGCACCGCATCCATGGAAAAGCGGCGCACGGGATCGATCTCGTTCATGGGATTGTCCGCGAGCTTCGCGCCATCCAATAGCAAAAGAGAGCTAAGAAAGCCTTGAAACAACCAGTGGTTTTGAAGCCGTTGCAGTTCGGGGCTATTTGCTCAGCGCCGCGAAATAGGCCTTCTCGATGTCGGCCGCCATGACGTCGGCGCCGAATCGGGCCTTGAGTTCGCCAAGCTGCGGCATCAGTCCGCGGTAGGCGTCGAGATCGTTGAGCGCTATCTGCATCTTGTCCGCCAGCAGGCCGGCATCCGGCCGGATCAGGGCAGGGGAGGCTTCGCCGAAGATCTCGGGGATACCGCCGACCGCGGTGGCGATCATCGGTCGGCCGGCGGCCAGCGTCTCCAGCACGATGTAGGGCATCGCCTCGGCGCGGGACGGAACCACGACCAATTGGGAAAGCGCAAAAGCCTGCCTTGCGGGCATCGGCGGCTGGAAACGGACACGGCCGGCAAGCCCGAGCCGTTCCACCTGCGCATGATAGCGGGGCAGGTCGTCGCCGTCGCCGACCATCACCGCGCTCAACGGACGGCCGATCTCCGTGCCGGCCAGCGCCAGCGCGTCGATGAAGATGTCCGGACCTTTGAGATCGCGCATCATGCCGATGTAGAGAAAGTCGGCCGCGTCGGGCGCGCTTGCCACCGGTTCGAATTCGGCGGCGCGCAGGCCGTTATAGACCAGCGTGTTGGGGATAGGCGGCTCGCCGACCTTCCGGCGATAGGTCCGCCGCTCATAGTCGGAGACAAACAGCAGGCAATCGGTGAAGCGCGCCATGAAGCGCTCCAGCGCGAAGAACAGCTTCCCGGTTGCCGTCGTTTCGTCATAATGGAGGGAGCCGCCATGCGGCGAATAAAGGCGGGCTACGCGAGACCTTGATACCCGCAACATCGAGCCGAACAGACGGGCATAGGCGCCACCCTTGGCGCCGTGCCCGTGCAGCACGTCCGGCCGCAATTCCTTGATGATTCGGTAGGTGCGCCAGGCGGCTGCGAGGTCGCCCGGGCCGATATGACGCTGCATAGGCGTGCGATGGATGCCGAGCGCGAGGCTGCCTTTCATTGCCTCGAACAGGCGCTCCTCATAGTCGCCGCCGGTGGTCGAATCGCAGACGATGCCGACCGAATGGCCGGCAGCAAGCTGCGCCTCGGTCAGGTCGCGCACGTGCCGGAAGATTCCTCCGACCGGTGAGCGGAAGCAGTGGACGATGCGGAGGTGAGCCGCCACGCTGGTTTTCAGAACAGGCGTTCGCGGACGTAGACGGTGTCGCCGGGCAGGAGTGGGTCCGACGTCTGCACCCTGCCGGTCATCACCTTGCCGTTGATGTCGCGGGTGATGTCGACGCTTTCCTGATTGGCGCGCGGTGTGAAGCCGCCGGCGATCGCCACCGCCTTCTGCACGGTGAGGCCCGGCACATAGGAATACTGGCCGGCCGCACCCACTTCGCCCATGACGAAGATCGGCCGGTAGCGGTCGATCTCGACCGAAACGTCCGGATCGCGCAGATAACCCTGGCGCAGTTTGTCGGCGATTTCCTTCTCCAGCTGCTGGGCGGTGTGGCCGCGCGCCGGCACGGTGCCGACAAGCGGGAAGGACAGGTAGCCGGACTGGTCGACGCTGTAAGTGTTGGTCAGCCCGTCCTGCTCGAACACGGTGACGCGGACGCGGTCGCCGGCGCCGAGCCGGTAGGGCTGGTCGAGCACTTCATGGAAGGCGGCGGGTGCCGGGCGGTAGCTGGAGCAGCCGGTGAGCAGCGAGACGGCCAGCAAAGCGCGAAAGAGAGAAGCAGTGCTTTTCATGTCCGGTCACGTACCTTCATCGCTCTTGCCGCGGCTGTCGCGGTCAACCCCAGGAAAGTGCGCCTGTTATCATCCTGTTAGGGTTAATGGCCGGTAAAGGACGGCCGAGCGAAACGGCGGCGACCGGCAAAAGCATAATCCTTTTATTATGTTCGCCGGATATTCTCTGAGTAACTTCTAATAGGCGTCAGCGCTGATCTTAACGGCTGAGTTACCATAGTTGTTTACGGTCCATCCTCGACTCATAGTTCCGGAGCAGGATGAGAATGTCCGTTCAGGCCGCGGCCGCAGATGTCGATGTCGATCTGAGACAGCTCTTTGCCAGTCTGGCGAGGAACTGGCTGCGCATTCTCTTCGTCACGCTTGTCGTCACCGGCCTTGCCTTTGCCTTCGCCTGGTTCGCGACGCCGCAGTATAAGGCCGTGGCCAAGCTTGAGATCGGGCCAGGCGAATCGGTTTTCACGCGGCCGGCGGGCTCGACCAATGACGACAAGTCGATACCGGGCGAGGAAGCGGTAGCCACCGAGGTCCAGATCATTTCGTCGCCTGACATCCTCAAGCAGGTAGCAAAGACGCTCAATCTCGAAGAAAAGCCGGAATTCGACGAAACGCTGAAGGCGTCGCCTCTGAGTCGAGTCCTCATTCTTGTCGGGCTGAAGAGCGATCCGATCGATATTCCCCTGGAAGATCGTGTCCTGAAAGCAATGCACGACAAGCTCAACGTGTACGGTGTCGAAAAGTCTCGCGCCATCGCAATCGAATTCTCTTCGGAGGACCCCAACCTGGCGGCGGCGATCTCGAACGAAATTGCGAAGGCCTACATGGCCTCCAAGGGCAACGCCAAAAAGCTATCGAATTCCGCCGCCACGGAGTTCCTTGGGCCGGAAATCGCCGAATTGCAGGATCGGGTGAAGCAGGCCGAAGCCAAGGTTGCTGCATACCGCGCCCAGTCAGACCTTTTGATGGGCGGCAACAATGCGGTGCTGGCTACCCAGCAGCTCTCCGAACTGTCGACTGAATTGTCGCGGGTGCGCGCCAGTCGCGCTGCAGCCGAGGGAAGTGCGGAGAGCGTGCGCAAGGCGCTGCAGAATGGCGGCTCGCTCGACAGCGTGCCGGAGGTGCTGTCCTCCGAATTGATCCAGCGCCTGCGCGAACGCCAGGTCGAGCTCAAGACCAACATTGCCGATCTTTCGACGACCTTGCTCGACAACCATCCGCGCATCCGGGCGCTGAAGTCGCAGCTTGCCGATCTCGATGGTCAGATTCGCAACGAAGCCCAGAAGATCATCAGAGGGCTGACGGCGCAGGCCGATTCGGCAAAGGCGCGTGAAGCTCAGCTGGTTTCCGACGTCAACCAGTTGAAGGCCGCATCATCGCGCGCCGGCGAACAGCAGGTCCAGCTCGATGCGCTGCAGCGCGACGCGGCCGTTCAGCGCCAGCAGCTTGAAACCTATATGGCGAACTACCGTGAGGCCTCTTCGCGCAACATTCGCCAATATTTGCCGGTCGACGCCCGGATCATGTCTGAGGCCCGAGCGCCGACGGAGCCTTATTTCCCGAAGATCGGACCAATCACAGGTGCAGCGGCGGTCGCGTCGTTGCTATTGATGGCGATCGCTACGTTGCTGGGGGAATTGTTCTCCGGCCGCGCCATGCGCCCCGCAACAGGCGCGCGCTTCGACCATATCGAACAGGTGGCGATGCCGGTGGCACGCACCGAGCCGGTAGTTCGCACCGAACCGGTGGCGCGCGCCGAACCGGTGGCGGTCGAACCCGCGGATGACACGGTTCCTTCCGACGTCGGTGATGACGAGGTCGTCACCACGGAGGCGGAAGCGGTGGCGGAACCGCCAAAACCGGTGCAGTCCAAACTCGGTGAGATCGATGTCGACAAGGCGGCGGAGAAGCTGATCGCTTCGGGAGCGGCGCGCGCCATCTTCGTGTCGCCGGAAGGCGACGAGGCTGCCGCTACCGCCGTGCTGGTGGCGCGCGAGGTCTCCGACGCCGGCCTGCGCGTCCTGCTGCTCGATCTCACCGCCTCGGGCGCCGCCTCGCGGCCGATGCTGGACAGCGGGCTTTTCCCCGGCATCACCAATCTGCTGGCCTCCGAAGCGCAGTTCAGCGATGTCATCCATCCCGATCTTTATTCGGATGCCCACGTCGTTCCAGTTGGCACCGCCGATCCTGTCCGGGCAATGCGCGCCGCCGACCGGCTGCCGATCATCATGCAGTCGCTGACCACCGCCTATGATCTGGTCGTGGTCGAATGCGGCCCCGCCGACGCGCAAGGCATCAGCCGCCTGGTCGGCGAGGGCACCGAGGTCTTCCTGTCAATGCTGGAAGCCGATGACGAGGTGACGCAGGCCGCGGTCAAGCTGATCGAGAACGGCTACCCGGATCTGACGCTGGTGACCCCTGTCGGCCACGAACCGCCGGGAACGCCGCTGCCCGGACGCCGCTCGGCTGCATAAGGCTGGAAAGCGCTCCCGCATGGCCTCCAGAGGAGGGGCAAAGAGGACCGCGGATGTCAAGGTGCGCGGTCAGTCAGCGCGTTGGCCCCTTCCTGCCCGGCGCAATGCGCGCAGCAATAGATGATATCGCCCTGCTCGACGCCATGCCCCATGATCCGTACACTGCAATGAGGGCACGTCGGCGCAAGCTTCTGGACCGCACACTCGAAGCTGTCAAACGTGTAGGTTTGCCCGTCCAGGCTCACTTGGAATGCCTTGTCGTAGTCATTGCCGCACTGGTCGCACTTAGCCATGGCCGGTTCCTCCTTCTGAGTGCGAAAACCGCGTGGCCGGCGATAGGTTCCGTCCAAGACCCTTCAAAGGTCTCAACCTCGACCCGCTTGCCCGTATCAACTTGGAGCTCAACGGCGATTGTGCGATATGCCGACCAGCCTTTCCAGGCTAACTGTCATCCTCGGCAGCAGTTGGCGCTGCCTGTCCGGCGGCCTTGCGGCGCAGCATCTTTGTCAGCTGCCACACCGTCGGGTTGTTCTTGATGAACGCCTTGGCCCGCGCGCCCTGTCTCAGCGCCATCGCCAACGCGCGGCCTTTCAGCGTCAGCGGCGCCAGCACCTCGAAATGCCGGGTTTCGATGTCGCACCACAGCCGTTTGTAAGGTTCGTCGCCAACCGAGAAATCATAAATGTCGAAGCCCTTCTCGCAGGCTTCCTGGATGTTGTCGAAGAACAGGAAGTCGCCGGGACTGGTGAAGGCCAGATCGTCCTCGGCGATCGCCCCGAACTCGCAAATCAGCCGCTTGCCCGAGCGGCTGGAGCCTGTGATGGCGCGCAGCTTCCCCGCCACCTCCAGTCCATGCAGCAGGAAGGACGGCTTTTCCTCGGCAAGAGCATCCGCAAACAAGGCCCGGAAGAAAGCGCGCACTTGGGCGTCGCCGAACACATTGGCGATGCCCATCTTGCGGAACCGCGCTTCCTTCATGTCGAAGAAGGCGTCGAGCAGCCTGTCGACTTCTTCGCGCGAGCGAGCCTCGACACGGCGGAAGCTACCGACCGCCTCGAACTTGCGCGTCTGCGAGCGGTGCTTCTTGCGCTTGCGTTTGCCGCTGGCGCGGGCCAGCAGCGCGTCGAAGCCGCCGCTGAGACCGACCGCGAGCGCAAGGTTGGGGCTCGGAAAATTAGCGAGCGCGGCGAGCGGGTTGGCAATACCGTCGAGATCGGGCAGCAGCCGTTCCAGCGCCACGAGGTCGATGTCCGGCCGCGCCTTGCGGATGGCCGTGAACAGCGAGCGGATCGCCGGGCCATCGATGTTTGGCAGCAAGTGCGGGCTGGCGGCCGCGAAATTGCCGTTGGCGTGGCGCCCGCCGGCGAAATGGGCAACGCGGAATGGGCCGAGGCTGGTGACTTCCAGGGCCAGCGAAAGCATCGGGACACCTTCGGCGCTTAGCGTGGCGACGACAATGTCGGCGCTGGTCTCGGTCGACCAGCTGCGCACCCAGATCGCGCTCTGCGCCGGAGCAAACAACGCCGAAGCGCAGAATTGCGCGTAGTCGGCAAGGCCTGCGCTGCCGCTCACCGCCGCCGTCAGGCCGCCTTGTTTTGAGACGGGCGCGCGGGGTGGAGCTTCGTTGGCCGCGACGCGATTGCCGTCAAATGACGCGATGGCGTCAACCATCCCTCAATCCTTAAGACGTATTGGTTGCAACCTGGGGTTCGCATAGGCGAATGTCGTGCTTGAATAAGCCTAGGCGCAAAAGGTGAAGGAATGATCGACGGGGGCGAGGCAATCCGGAAACTGGCGCTGAACCTTGCCCGTTACACCGGTCTTGCTCCGCTGGCGAAGCCGTTTGTCGGCGGCATCGGCGCCATTTTGATGCTGCATCGCGTGACCGCGACGCCTGAGAAACCCAACAGCGTCAACCGCCACCTGAACATCGCCCCCGCTTTTCTCGACAGGTTGATCGCCGACATGAAGGGAAGAGGCTATACCTTTGTTTCCCTTGATGAAGCGATCGAGCGCATCAAGCTCAGCGGCAAGGGCGGCCAGTTTGCGACGATCACTGCCGACGACGCCTATCGCGACAACATGACGGAAGCGCTGCCGGTGTTGGAGAAGCATGGTGCGCCGATCACCATCTATGTCGCGCCTGGCCTGATCGACGGGGCAGCAGACCTCTGGTGGGACGTGGTCGAGGATATCGTCGACACCGGCTCGCATGTGACGCTGAAGACGGCGAGTGGATCGGCGGTCATCGATTGCTCAACGCCTGGCCGAAAGATCCAGGCCATTGCAAGGTTGAATGCCTGGCTGACATTGGAAGTGCCGGAGGATGAGCAGGGCGCCGCGTTGCGCGAACTGGCGCGCATGAACGGCTACAAGTTCGGCTCAGGCCGCACGAGCACGTTGATGAACTGGGATGAGCTCCGCACAATGGCCGCCCATCCGCTGGTGACCATCGGCGGGCATACCGTCAATCACCGCAATCTGAAGCGGCTGTCGGAATCCGATGCACGCCGCGAGATCGGCGACGTCCGGCGTATCCTCAAGGATAAGCTCGGCGGGGAGCCGCGTCATCTCGCCTATCCCTATGGCTACGCCAGCGCCGTCGGCTGCCGCGAGGTGGGGTTTGCCCGCGATGCCGGCTATATATCGGCGGTGACGACAAGGCATGGCGTGCTGAGAGCCGAGCATGCCGGCTTCCTGCACGCGTTGCCGCGCATCTCCGTCAACGGCCGCTACCAGAGGGTCGCTCACATCCGCACGATGCTGTCGGGTGTCACCACGCCGCTCGCCAATGCCGGCAAGATGGTGGTTACGATCTGAAGCGCATCAGGCCTTCGGGCGCGGCTCCAGGATCAGCCATTTGATGATGCCCATCGCCGGCAGCACCCAGAGCAGGCCGCTGAACAGGAAGAACAGGAGATGCACCGTGGGACCGTATTCGGCAAGCCTTGTGACTGCGATGGCAGAGGCGATCAGCGCATAGATGATCACCAGCGCCACCAGCAGGATGGTCCCGATCAGCTTTTTCAGGCGAATGGGCATGTCGCGGTTCCGTTGATGGCTATCGCTTAGGCCGAACAGAAGAAACACGCAACCGGCGCAGCACGGCGCGACGGCGTGCCGCGCTGTCCGGTCTTGCCAGCCGGGCGGTCATGGTCCACCAATCCGGCGATTTTCAACCGCCGGGACATGCCCATGGCTGCCATCACCGCCGCGGCCCCTTACGCCGCCCGGGACCGTGACCTCAACAATCGCGCGCTGGTGCGCGGCTGGCTCTATGTCGTGTTGCTCGTGCTGTTTGCGCTGGTGCTGGTCGGCGGCGCCACAAGACTCACCGAGTCCGGCCTGTCGATCACCGAATGGCAGCCGATCCATGGCGTCATCCCGCCGCTCAACGAAGCCGAATGGCAGGAAGAGTTCCAGCGCTACCAGCAGATCCCGCAATATGCCGAGCTCAACAAGGGCATGAGCGTCGAGGCGTTCAAGTCGATCTTTTGGTGGGAGTGGGCGCACCGTCTCCTGGCGCGCAGCGTCGGCGTCGTCTTCGCCTTGCCGCTGCTGTTTTTTTGGGCGACGCGCCGCATCGAACACGGCCTCGGGCCAAAGCTCGTCGGTATCCTCCTTCTCGGCGGGCTGCAGGGCGCCATCGGCTGGTGGATGGTGGCTTCCGGCCTTGTCGACCGTGTCTCGGTCAGCCAGTACCGGCTGGCGACGCACCTGACGCTGGCCGCGCTGATCTTCACCGCTACCATGGTGGTCGCGCGGGGTCTTGCGCCGCACTCTGAGCCCGCCGCTGATCGCTCGACGCAGCGGCTCGCCGGCTTCATCGTGCTTTTGGCGCTGATCCAGATTTATCTTGGCGGACTGGTCGCCGGGCTCGATGCGGGCCTCAGCTACAACACCTGGCCGTTGATGGACGGCAAGATCATCCCCGGTGATTTGCTGCTGCTGGAACCCGCCTGGCGCAATTTCTTCGAGAATCCGAAGACCGTGCAGTTCGTCCATCGCCTCGGCGCCTACACGGTCTTTGCCGCGGCGCTCTGGCACATGGTCGCCACCTGGCGGCGCCAGCCGGGCACCACGCATGCCCGCCGCGCGACGTTGTTATTCCTGCTGGTCGTGGTGCAGGCCTCGATCGGCATCGGCACGCTGCTGATGCAGGTGCCGCTGCACATGGCGCTGACGCACCAGGGTTTTGCGCTGGTCGTGCTGGGTTTCGCCGCTGCGCACTGGCGCGGCACCAAGGGCGCCTATCCGCTGCCGACCGAGGTCAAGCTCGGAAGTTGAGCCTGGAATAATCAGGGCTTGAGGCCGAGCATCAGGTCCATGTTCTGCACCGCAGCGCCCGAAGCGCCCTTGCCGAGATTGTCGTAGACGGCCAAGAGCAGCGCCTGCGCCCTGTCGTCATTGGCGAACACATAGAGCTTCATCCGGTTGGTGCCGTTATAAACTTCCGGATCGATCTCCGGCATGCGCTCCATATGCGTGTATGGCGCGACCTCGACCACGCCGCCGTCTATCGACGCGAAATGATCGGCTATCGCGGCATGCAGCTCCTCGCCCGTCGGCACGCGGTCGAGGCCGCCGAGTTGCAGCGGCACCACGGTGATCATGCCTTGCGCGAAATTGCCGACCGCCGGCTGCATGATCGGATCGTGCGACAGCTTCGCATAGGTCCTGAGCTCCGGCACATGCTTGTGTTGCAGCGTCAGCCCATAGGGCAGGAATTCGGACGCATCCTCGCCTTTGGCGACATAGTCCTCGATCATCGGCCGCCCGCCGCCGGAATAGCCGGAAATGCCATTGACGGTGACCGGGAAATCGGCGGGCAGCAGGCCGGCGGCGACCAGCGGCCTCAGCGTGGCAATCGGCCCCTGTGGCCAGCAGCCGGGATTGGCGACGCGTTTCGCGCCGGCGATCTTCTTCGCCTGCGCCTTGTCCATCTCGGCGAAGCCATACTCCCAGCCCTCGGCCACGCGATGCGCGGTCGAGGCATCGATCACCTTGGTCGTGTCGTTCTCGATCAGCGAGACGCTTTCCTTGGCGGCGGCGTCCGGCAGGCAGAGGATCGCGACATCGGCGGCGTTCAAAAACTCGGCTCTGGCGGCGGTCTCCTTGCGGCGTTCGCTCGGGATCGAGATGATCTCCAGATCGCCGCGTTCCGCCAGCAGCGCCCTGATCTGCAGGCCGGTCGTGCCGTGCTCGCCGTCGATGAAGATTTTCGGTTTCATGGCCTGGTCAAATTCCTTGCGATTCCAACACTACATGCCGTGAGCATGATTGAGCACGACATGATTGCTGTTGTTCAGTTCCTCGAGCCTTGCCTTTCGTTCGGCCAGCAGGCCGAGATAGTGCATGGCGATGATCGATCCGGCGATCGCCGTTATATCGGCATGATCATAGGCCGGCGCAACCTCGACGATATCGGCGCCGACAATGTCGACCTGGCCGAGTTGGCGCAGCGTCGACAGGATCTTGGCGGAGGAGGGGCCGCCGGCCACCGGCGTGCCGGTGCCGGGCGCGAAGGCCGGGTCCAGGCAGTCGATGTCGAAGGTGAGATAGGTCTTCCTGCCGGCAGTGCGCTCGACGACGGCATAGGCGATGTCGGAGGCGCGCATTTCCTCGACCTCGTGGCCGTAGAGGATCTTGATGCCGAAGGTGTCGGGCGCGTGCGTACGGATGCCGATCTGGATCGAGCGGTCGGGATCGATGATCCCTTCATTCACCGCGCGGGCGACGAAGGAGCCATGGTCGATGCGCTTGCCGTCATCCGGCCAGGTATCCTGATGCGCATCGAACTGCACCAGCGCCAGCGGTCCATGGATCGCCGCATGCGCCTTGAGCAGCGGCCACGTGACGAAATGGTCGCCACCGAGCGACAAAAGGAAAGCGCCTGATCTCAGGATCTTGGCCGCCTCGCGCTCAATCGTGCCGGGCGTCTTCTGGTGGTTGCCGCTGTCGAGCAGGCAATCGCCGTAGTCGACCACCGAAAGCTGGTCGAACAGATCGCGCGAGAACGGGTATTGCGGGTCGTTGTCGAGGATCGCCGAGGCGCGGCGGATCGCCTGCGGCCCGAAGCGGGCGCCGGGCCGGTTGGTGACGGCGGCGTCGAAGGGAATGCCCCACACCACTGCGTCCGCACCCTTGACGTCCTTGGTGTATTTGCGCCGCATGAACGACAGCGCGCCGGCATAGGTCGGCTCGAACGACGCGCCCGTCTTGGCGCGGGCGGTGAAGGCGTGGTCGATCTCTTTGTTCGCCATTACGGATCCTCGGTTTTCATCGGGCAGCCACAACTACAGAACCGGCACACAACATGCGAGTCGCAGCTTGCCGAGACGCAATGGCGCCTGGGCGGTGCCATGGCAACACAGGATCTGTATCATTATGACTGAAGCAGCCTTGCTCAACCTCGCGCCTGCGCCTGCGGCGACCCGTGCCGGCACGATGGCGGGCGAGCGCTTCCTGGTGCTCGATTCCTGGCGCGGCATCTGCGCGCTGCTGGTGGCGCTGTTTCATTTCCCGACCACGTCGATGATTTCGCAGAGCGCCTTTGTCGGCGGCTCGTATCTCTTCGTCGACTTCTTCTTCGTCCTGTCCGGCTTCGTCATTGCCAGCTCCTACGGCAGCCGGCTCAGCGAGCCCGACGACCTCGCCCGCTTCGCGCTGGTCCGCTTCGGCCGCATTTACCCGCTGCATGTGCTGATGCTTGCCGCCTTCGCCGCTTTCGAGGCACTGCGGCAGGTGGTGCCGCAGCTGCACGGGACCGGTGCTGCGCCCTTCACCGCCGGCTTCGATCTGAAAAGCCTGGTGGCTAACCTCTTGCTGCTGCAAGGCATGGGAGTCGAGGATCATCTGAGCTGGAACGCGCCTAGCTGGAGCATTTCGGCCGAGTTCTTCGCCTATCTGCTGTTTGCCGGCGTTGTCTTTGCGACCGGCCGGCAGGCCTGGATATGGTTTGCCGCTGGCGCCGCCACGGCGCCTTTCTTCCTGCTTGCCTTCTCGACCCGTCATATGGACGTGTCCTTCGATTTCGGCTTCATCCGCTGCCTTTACGGCTTCTCGCTAGGCGCACTGCTTGCCTGGTTTCAGCACGATTCCATTGCAACGGCGCGACAGGCGCTTAGCGGCGGGGCAGGGCGTGTTGCCTGGACACTGGCCGAGCTCGCCATGATCCTCGTGATTGTCCTCTTCGTCTCAGTCGCCGGAACGAACGATACCGGCATCGCCGCGCCTGTCGTCTTCGCGCTGGCGCTCTATCTGTTCGCCCATGAGGGCGGCTTGGTCAGCGCGCTGCTGCGCAGCCGCCCGATGCTGATGCTGGGATCGCTTTCCTATTCGATCTACATGGTCCACATCTTCGTCCAGGGCCGCATGATCAATGTCGGCGGCATTCTCGAGCGCAAGCTCGGTCTAGGCATCATCGGCGATCTTGTGCTGCGCGGTGAGCCGGCAACCGGCTTCGGCGCCGGCTCGGCATGGATCGGCTTTGCGGCTCTGGTTGCGATGCTCGTCGCCGTCGTCATCGCCTCCTGGTTCACCTGGCGCTTCGTCGAAATGCCGGCGCTGGCCTGGTTCCGTCACCTTTCAAAGCGCATCTGAGGCGTCAAGCCGCCAAAACAGCTAGCCGGCTTCGTTCACCGGCCTGTCATGGGCATCGCCTAACCGGTTGCAACCCGGAACGGAGCGATTCCCTGATGCGAACGATCTGGCCGAGCCTTCTGTTCACCGCTGCTTTGACGGCCAGTACCGGCCAGACCTTAGCCGGCAAAACACATGCCGGCCAAATCCTCGACCGTTTCGAACACGCTAACCAGTGGCGCGATCATGTCATGGTCGCCGCGCACCGCGCCGGCAGCATGCAGGCCGGCAAGACGCTCTATGCCGAAAATTCGCTTGCCGCCGTCGAAGGCTCGATCGCGATCGGCGCCGAGATCGTCGAGGTCGACATCAGGCGCTCGAAGGACGGCGTCTTTGTCGTCATGCATGACAGCTGGCTCGACCGCACCACCACCTGCAAGGGCGAGGTGGATCACTACACGCTGGCCGAGCTCAAGCAATGCCGGCTGGTCGTCGAAGGCACCGGTGCCGTCACCAATGAGACCGTGTCGACACTGCGCGAGATGCTGACGGCGACCAAGGACCGGATCCTGATCAATCTCGACAACAAGCTGGAGGTTACGGACCTGCCCGGCATGATCGCGGTTGCCCGCGAGCTCGGCATGGTTGATCAGGTGATCGTCAAGGAAAACCTCTGGAACCAGCAACGAATCGAGGCCGCGAAGGCGGCCCTCGCGCAGGCCGGCGGCGGCTTCCAGTTCATGCCGATCCTCGCCGACGATGCCGTGCATGACGCCGCCTTTGCCGGCGAGGTCGACAAGGCATTTGCGCCTCATGCCATCGAGCTGATCAACTGGCGCAACGGCGCAGAGACTTTGACCACCACCGGCGGGCCGCTGTTCAGCACCCGCATGCGGGCCTCTGCCGTGCGCGGCGACTGGCACCTGTGGGCCGACACCTACGCCATCGTCAACAAGCCTGGAGGCTTCCTCGCCGGCGGCCGCGGCGACGAGTTGGCGGTGGCAGCCAGCCTGCCGCGCGAGGCCTGGGGCTTCTGGGCCGACCGCGGCGCCACCATCATCCAGACCGACGAGCCGAAGGCGGCGATCGACTGGCTGGCGGCGAACGGGTTTCGGGTGCCTTATACCAGCGAGCCGCGCCCGGCCGAGCCGGCGCACACGGCGAGTATTAATTGAAGCGCGGCTGGACATCTCCCCCCTTGAGGGGGAGATGTCGCCAAAGGCGACAGAGGGGTCGCCGCGCGTGGAGCGCCAACCTCATCTTAGCAGCAGGTCGAGCCCGGTCGAACTGACCCCCTCTGGCCGCTTTGCGGCCATCTCCCCCTCGAGGGGGGAGATTAGCCGGCGCTCACGCCGCCTTCGCGATGCCATCCAACTCGCTCAACACCTCAGCCGACAGCTCCAGGTCGGCGGCCGCCAGATTCTCCCGCAAATGCTCGACCGATGAAGTCCCCGGGATGAGCAGGATATTGGGCGAACGTTGCAGCAGCCAGGCCAGCGCCACCTGCATCGGCGTCGCACCCAGCTGCGAGGCAACACCCGACAACGTCGAGGACTGCAACGGGCTGAAGCCGCCGAGCGGGAAGAACGGCACATAGGCGATGCCTTCACGGCCCAACTCATCGATCAGCGCATCGTCGCCCCTGTGGGCCAGATTGTACTGGTTCTGCACACAAACGATCTCGCAAATGCTGCGGCCTTCGGCGATCTGCTTGGCGGTGACGTTGCTCAGCCCGATATGGCGCACCAGGCCTTGGCGCTGCAGTTCGGCGAGCGCGGTCAGCGGTGCTTCGATCGAGCCTTCAGCAGGACCGTGGGTGTCGAACATGATGCGCAGGTTGACCACCTCCATGACGTCGAGCCCGAGATTGCGGAGATTGTCGTGCACGGCTTGCGTGAGTTCTTCAGGGGAATGGGCCGGCAGCCAGGACGCGTCGCTGCCGCGGCGGGCGCCGATCTTGGTGACGATGACGAGGTCGTCCGAATAGGGCGCCAGTGCCTCGCGGATCAGCCGGTTGGTGACATGCGGGCCATAATAGTCGCTGGTGTCGATGTGGTTGATGCCGTTGGCGACCGCTTCGCGCAGCACAGCGATCGCCGCATCATGGTCCTTCGGCGGGCCGAACACGCCGGGCCCCGCAAGTTGCATGGCGCCATAACCAAGCCGCCGCACCTGGCGATCGCCGAGTTTGAAAGTGCCGAATTTGTTGACGCTGGACATTGTTGCTCTCCTTCGCTGTCGGCGACGGAGATAGGGGATGGCTGCTGTCCTGATAATCAGGCATAATCAGCACGACCTGTGCGGAACTAAGAACAATGGCGGCTGACCTCAACGATCTCCAGGCGTTCATGGCCGTGGCGCGCGCTGGCGGCTTTCGCGAAGCGGCCCGCGCCACGGCCGGCAGCGCCTCAGTGCTCAGCGAAGCCGTCCGCCGTCTGGAAACGCGACTCGGTGTGCGGCTCTTCAATCGTACCACGCGCAGTGTCGCCCTGACCGAGGCAGGCGCCAGCCTGCTGGCGCGTCTTGGCCCCGCGCTGGGTGAAGTCGAAGCCGCGCTCGATGTGGTGAACGGCTTTCGCGACCGGCCCGCCGGAACCTTGCGTCTCAACGTGCCGATAAGCGCCTCGCGTCTGGTGCTGCCCAAAATCGTTCCTGGATTTCTCGCGGCCTATCCCGCCATTCGCCTGGAGGTGATTGCCGAGGAGAACTTTATCGATCTGCTGGTGGCTGGCTGCGACGCTGGAATCCGGTATGACGAGCGGCTGGAGCAGGACATGATCGCGGTGCCGATCGGGCCGCGCACGCAGCGCTTCACCACCTCGGCCGCGCCAGCCTATCTCGATCGGCACGGTCGGCCGCAGCACCCGCGCGACCTGCTTGGCCATGCCTGCGTGCGCGGTCGCTTTCCGAGCGGGGTTATGACGCCTTGGGAGTTCGAGCGCGACGGCGAGGTTGTGCGGGTCGATCCCACGGGGCCATTGGTCGTCAGCATCGGCGGCGGCGTCGATCTCGCTGTCGATGCGGCGATCGCCGGCGTCGGCATTCTTTGGCTCTTCGAGGACTGGGTACGCCCGTATTTCGACAAAGGCGTCCTGGAACCTGTGCTCGAGCCGTGGTGGCAAAGCTTCTCGGGGCCGTTTCTCTATTATCCCGGCCGGCGGCTGGTGCCGGCGCCGCTGCGCGCCTTCATCGACTACATAAAAACGCCGGCCGGGCACTGGTGACTGAAACAAGAAAGGCCGCCCGGAGGCGGCCTTCCGAAAGCTTGGACTTCGCAGCCTTTAGCGCTTGGAAAACTGGAAAGACCGGCGGGCCTTCGCCTTGCCGTACTTCTTGCGCTCGACGACGCGGCTGTCGCGGGTCAGGAAGCCGCCCTTCTTGAGCACCGAGCGCAGGCCCGGCTCGTAGTAGGTCAGCGCCTTGGAGATGCCGTGACGCACCGCGCCCGCCTGGCCCGACAGGCCGCCGCCGATGACGGTGGCGACGATGTCGTACTGGCCGGCGCGGTTAGCCGCGACGATCGGCTGGTTGAGGATCATCTGCAGCACCGGACGCGCGAAATAGCTCGCGAATTCCTTGTCGTTGACGACGATCTTGCCGGAGCCCGGCTTCACCCAGACGCGCGCGATGGCGTTCTTGCGCTTGCCGGTGGCATAGGCGCGGCCCGACTTGTCGAGCTTCTGGACGTGGACAGGCGCGGCCGGCTGCGCGGCGGCGGTGACAGTCCCGAGTTCTGCGAGCGAGGAAAGCTCAGCCATTACGAAGCCCTCTTGTTCTTGGCGTTCAGCTTGGCGACGTCGAGCGCGACGGGCTGCTGGGCTGTGTGCGGATGCTCGGCGCCTGCGTAGACGCGGAGATTCTTCATCTGGCGGCGGCCGAGCGGGCCACGCGGGATCATACGCTCGACGGCCTTCTCGACGACGCGCTCGGGAAAGCGGCCCTCGAGCAGCTGGCGCGCGGTGCGCTCCTTGACGCCGCCGGGATGGCCGGTGTGCCAGTAGTAGACCTTGTCGGTGAATTTCTTGCCGGTGAACACCACCTTGTCGGCGTTGATGACGATGACGTTGTCGCCGTCGTCGACGTGCGGGGTGAAGGTGGGCTTGTGCTTGCCGCGCAGATGGTTGGCGATGACAGTGGCGAGACGGCCGACGACGAGACCTTCGGCGTCGATCAGCACCCACCTCTTCACCACATCCGCAGGCTTCTGCGAAAAGGTTGACATGGTTTCCTGCTCTCGGTTGACCTTCCCCATCCACGAAGACAGAAGAAGGCGTTTTTTGTTGCTTGGATTGGTGATGGGCGCGTTGCCCGCCGCCAATAACAAAACGGCGGCCTTTGCGGGCCGCTGCTTCGAGAGGTCTTATAGGTGAGGGTGCCCGACGCGTCAAGGCGACGGAAAACTCGGTTGGCTAGAAAAACAACGCAAAAACAATGACTTGAACAGACGGTATTATTTTACCGCATTGCTGCGACGGATTTGCATCTCGGCGGTGCCACGCTTAGTGCTTTGCTTCGATCTCCTTGCGGGCCGCGCTGGAAAGGAACGCCGATCTGGTAATGCCGCGTTCGCGCGCGGCGGCATCGATCGCACGCAGAACGCCGCGCTCGAACGTCACGTTCGCCCGGACGACGGCGCTGTCATTGTCGATGAGTGGCACGGAGACCAGATAGCTGCCGTCAGCCAGCGCACGGCGTATGTCGGGAAGCGCAATAACCGCTTCGTGGCTGGACGGTTCGGGAAGAGGCATGTCCTCTGCCCACAGTTGCAGTGCCTCGGTCGCGTTCGGCACGATGTCCTTCGCGTCGTCGGCAGCCGAAAAACAGCCGGGAATATCGGGAAAGCGGATGCCGAACGCGCTATCGGCGTCCTTGTCGACCAATGCAAAATAATTCTTCATCTCAGCCTCCGGAACGTTTCATCCTGCCCTTATCCAGCCTGCTTGCTTGGCGATCGCACGAGCTGTGCCGGTCGGCAGATCCTTTTCCGGATGCGGGACGATCAATGTGATTTCGCCTTTGCGGAACTTGTGATGTGAACCGCGCACCGAAACCAGCTCGAAGCCGTCATCCTTCAAGCGCTTCACGATCTTTCGACTGTCACGCTCTAGCATATGCCACCTATGCGCATATATATACACATCTAACCAGAAAATCTAGCGCAGCGTATCGACTCGCTTCGGTGGGATCGAATAGGTGCCGGTGGCATGCGCCACAGTCTGATGATCGGCACCGGCGACGATGTCGATATCGAACACCATCAGGCTCTTTCCCAGCTTCAGGATGCGGCAATGGCCGTCGATCGGCCCCGCCCCGGCCTTGCGCATGAAGTTGATGGTGAGATTGGTGGTCACCGAAAGCGCATCGGGACCGGCATGCGAGAGCACGCAGGCATAGCCGCCGATATCGGCCAGCGTGAACAGCGAAGGGCCCGAGACCGTGCCGCCCGGCCGCAGATGTCGTTGCTCCGCGTTGAGCCTCACCGTGCAGCCGCCCGGAAACACCTCCAGCGCCTCGTAGAAGGTGAACTGGTCGTTGAGCTGCGGATAGACGCTTTCCATCAGCGCGTTGACTTCCGCCGCGGTCAACACCGGCTTCAGATTGCTTTGGGCTGGCATACGCGGTTTCCTATATGAGGCGAAAGGCAGGGCGCCTGGACCAAAAGTTGCGATGGAGAAAACACGTCTCGCGGCTGTTCTTCAATTGAGCATGCTAGTTCTTTTGCTCTATGGGCCGCGAGATTGATCGAAAGGTTGAAAAAATGGCTGAAATCGTCGCCATCAAGCCGACCATTGCCGACGGCCCCGTCCTTGCCAGTCAGGACAAAAGCGTGCTTCGCCTGACGCTCTCCAGCCCGCCGGCCAACGCGCTCTCACTGGCGACGATGGCGGCGCTGCAGGCCGAATTCGACCGTGCGAAATCCGACAGATCCGTGCGCGTCATCATCCTGGCGGCGTCCGGAAAGGTGTTTTGCGCCGGCCACGATCTTAAGGAAATGACGGCGCGCCGTGCCGATGCCGACCGCGGCCGCGCTTTCTTCGAGGAGACCTTTGCCGCTTGTGCCCGGCTGATGCAGGCGATCGTCCGGCATCCGAAGCCGGTGATCGCCGAGGTCGACGGTCTGGCAACGGCTGCCGGCCTGCAGCTGGTGGCAAGCTGCGACCTCGCCATCGCCTCGCATGAGGCGACGTTCTGCACGCCGGGCGTCAATATCGGCCTGTTCTGCTCGACGCCGATGGTGGCGCTGTCGCGCAACGTCTCGCGCAAGCATGCGATGGAAATGCTTTTGACCGGCGAGACCATCGACGCGGCGACCGCCAAGGAGTTCGGCCTGGTCAACCGCATCGTGCCGCGCGAATATTTGAATCAGGTTGTCAACAAATACGCGCAAACCATTGCATCGAAATCATCTTTGGTCGTCAAGACCGGCAAGGAAGCCTTTTACGCGCAGGCCGAGATGGGGCTCACAGATGCCTACGCCTATACCGGCCGCGCGATGGTGGAAAACATGCTGGCGCGCGACGCCGAGGAAGGCATCGGCGCCTTCGTCGGCAAGCGCAAGCCGCAATGGTTTGACGAATAGCTGTCCCGCAATGGAGCCGCAGTTTTCCATTGTTGAAGGTTCGACGTGGCAGCCCGCAAGCAACTGCCGCGGCTGAAGGCGCCCTATCTCAAGCGCATTCTGCTTGAGCCGTCGCGGGTGGCCGACTGGGAAAAATATCCCTGGAGCCTGCCGATCTTCCGCCACCAGGAATTTCAGCTCGAATTCACCACGCCGATCACCATCATCGTCGGCGAGAACGGCACCGGCAAATCGACGCTGCTGGAGGCGATCGGCGCGCTGGCCGGCTATGACGAGGCTGGCGGCGGCAAAGGCTACATGCCGGTCGACCACTCGCGCGCCATCGACAAGAGTGGTGCCTCACTGGGCGTCACGCTCCGCGCCCACTGGCTGCCGAAGGTCACCGCCGGCTGGTTCTTTCGCGCGGAATCCTTCTACTCCGTCGCCCGCTATCTTGACCGGTCTGCCCTGGATGCGGGTGCGGCGCCGACCGATTTCCTATCCTGGTCGCACGGCGAAGGATTCATCCGCTTCTTCGAAGAACGCTGCCGCCGGCAAGGCATCTACATCCTCGACGAGCCCGAAAGCGCGCTTTCGCCGACGCGCCAGATCGAACTGCTCAAGCTGCTCGGGCGGATGGACCAGTCTGGCATGGCACAAGTGATCATGGCCACGCATTCACCCCTGCTGATGGCCTGCCCGAATGCGCGGCTCTTCCGTATCAGCCGCTTCGGTCTCGATCAGGTCGATTTTCAGGATACCGATCATTTTCGCATGATGCGCGACTTCTGCAGCGACCCGGCTGCCTTTCTCGCCCAAGCGCTGTATGAGGACGAACCATGAATCACGACACCTACGACAACGCCTACATCGCCGGCATCCTCAATTCGGTGAAGACCGTGGCCATGGTCGGCGCGTCGCCCAACGACGTCCGGCCGAGCTACTTCGTGCTGAAATATCTGTTGTCGAAAGGCTTTTCGGTGTTTCCGATCAACCCGGGCCACGCCGGCAAGCAGATCCTCGGCCGCACGGTCTATGCCAGCCTTGCCGACCTGCCGCAGCCGGTCGACATGGTCGATATTTTTCGTGGTTCCTCGGCGGTGTCGGGCATTATCGACCAGGTGCTGAAGCTTGATCCGCTGCCGAAGGTCGTCTGGATGCAGCTTGGTGTGCGGCATGACGAGGCCGCTGGCCGCGCCGAGGCCGCCGGCGTCAAGGTGGTGATGAACCGCTGCCCTAAAATCGAATACGGCAAGCTCTCGGGCGAGATCGGCTGGACCGGCGTCAATTCCGGCGTTCTGTCGTCGAAGAAGCCACTGATGCGGCAAGGCTTCCAGAGCTTCGGCGTGCGGCAGAAATAGACGAGGCGCCAAGGCGCAAAGTTATTCCGGGACGCAACCGCATTTCCCGCGCGTTCATCGCAGATCGCCCGTCGAAAGGTATTTTCTTCTTTGCATTCACGACCGCGCTTCGCCAAGAATGCCCGGCGATTTTCAACAGGTTCAGGAGAGGGAGGTTTCGATGACCCGCGCACCCGGTTTCAACACGCTCGCCGTTCATGCCGGCGCCAAGCCCGATCCGGCGACCGGCGCGCGCGCTACGCCGATCTACCAGACCACCTCCTATGTCTTCGATGACGCCGACCATGCCGCCTCCCTGTTCGGGCTGAAAGCCTTCGGCAACATATACACCCGCATCATGAACCCGACCCAGGCGGTGCTCGAGGAGCGTCTGGCCGCGCTCGAGGGCGGCACCGCTGCCCTTGCCGTCGCCTCCGGCCACGCCGCGCAGGTGCTCGTCTTCCACAACCTGATGCAGCCGGGCGACAATTTCGTATCCGCCACCAAGCTCTATGGCGGTTCGATCAACCAGTTCGGCCATGCTTTCAAGAACTTCGGCTGGGAGGTTCGCTGGGCCGATACCAATGACCCCTCGACCTTCGAGAGCCAGATCGACGACAGGACCAAGGCGATTTTCATCGAGAGCCTGGCCAATCCCGGCGGCATCTTCGTCGATATCGAGAAGATCGGCGACATCGCCCGCAGGCACGGCCTGCCGCTGGTCGTCGACAACACGCTGGCCTCGCCCTATCTGGTGCGGCCGATCGAGCACGGCGCCGACATCGTGGTGCATTCGCTGACCAAGTTCATCGGCGGCCACGGCAATTCGATCGGCGGCGCCATCGTCGACGGCGGCACTTTCGACTGGTCGAAGTCGGGCAAATACCCGATGCTGTCGGAACCGCGCCCGGAATATGGCGGCATCATTTTGCACGAGACCTTCGGCAATTTCGCCTTCGCCATCGCCGCGCGCGTGCTCGGCCTGCGCGATATCGGCCCGGCGATTTCGCCCTTCAACGCCTTCCTGATCCTGACCGGCCTCGAAACCCTGCCGCTGCGCATGCAGCGCCATTGCGACAACGCGGTGACCGTCGCCGGCTGGCTCTCCAATCATCCCAAGGTCGCCTGGGTGAACTATCCCGGCCTGCCCTCCGACAAGAACAATGCCTTGCAGAAGAAATACTCGCCGCAAGGAGCGGGCGCTGTGTTCACCTTCGGCCTCAAGGGTGGCTACGAGGCCGGCATCAAGTTCGTCGAGGCGCTGGAACTGTTCTCGCATCTCGCCAATGTCGGCGACACCAAGTCGCTGGTCATCCATCCGGCCTCGACCACGCATCGCCAGCTTTCCGACGAGCAGAAGATCAAGGCCGGCGCCGGGCCGGACACGGTGCGGCTGTCGATCGGCATCGAGGACGTCAACGACATCGTCGCCGATCTCGAACAGGCGCTCGAGAAGGTCTGATTCCTGATGTCCGCTTTTCTCGCCATCGATGTCGAAGGCGTCAAACCGGAGGCCGGCGCGCCGGCCCCGGATCGGCTGATTTCCGGCGATCCGAAATTCCGCACTTGGAATATCGAGGAGCGCGACGGCGGCCTCTATGCCGGCATCTGGGAAGCGACGCCCGGCAAATGGCGCATCGTCTATGACGAATGGGAGTTCTGCCGCATCCTGTCCGGTGTTTCGGTGATCACCGAGGACGGCGGCGAGACGCGCATTGTGCGCACCGGCGACAGCTTCGTGCTCAGGCCCGGTTTCAAGGGCAGCTGGGAAGTGCTGGAGACGACGCGGAAGGAATATGTGATCCGGCTGTGAATAGAGCCTCGCTTCTGCCGCGCACTGTCGCCTTGGAGATTGGCCTAAACGCCCATCGCGTCGTCATCCACGGGCGGAGCAAGAGCGGAGCGACGCAGCGCAGACCCGAGGATCCATGCCGTGACCTTGAGGCGTTGCAACGGTCCAGAATTTCTGCGCCGTTGCATCCTTCGGTCAAGGTCACGGAATGGATCCTCGGGTCTTCGCTCCGCTTCGCGTCGCTACGCCCAAGAATGACGAAGTTGGGAGGCCTCGCTCAAAACGCAACCGTCAGTGCTTCCAGTCCATGGAAATGATACGCATCGCGAAAGCGCGGCTCCTCGGCGAGGCGCAACTTCGGCAACCGGTCGAACAGCGTCTTCAGCGACACCTGCAGTTCAAGCCTGGCCAGCGGCGCGCCGATGCAGAAATGGATGCCGGCGCCGAAGGAGACGTTCTTCTGGTCCGTGCGCGCCGGGTTGAATGTCTTCGGCGCGGCGAATGTCAGCGGGTCGTGATTGGCCATGCCAAGCAGCAGCGCGATCACCTCGCCTGACTTGAGCACGATCCCCGGCACCACTTCGATGTCCTCATAGGCATAGCGCAGGAACATATGCAGCGGCGCGTCGTAGCGCAGGCATTCCTCGACCGTCGCGATATTCGCTTCCGGTGTTTCGAAGAAGCGGCGTGGATCGCCGCCTTGCGCCAGGATCGAACGCACCGCATTGCCGGTCTGGTGCACCGTCGCCTCATGGCCGGCGTTGAGCAGCAGGATGGCCGAGGACACCAGCTCGTCCTCGGAGAGCTTTTGTCCGTTATCCCGGGCCTCGATGAGCAGCGACAGGAGATCGTCGCCGGGCTGCTTGCGCCGCTCGGCGACGTAGCCGCGCAGGAAATCGGAAAAGTCGCGCGCGGCGCGGTTGGCGGTTTCCTCGGTCTCGCGCGTGCGGCCATGCATGTACATGGCGACCATTCGGTGCGACCAGTCGAGCAGCTGCGGTCCCATCTCGATCGGCACGCCCAGCATCTCGGCGATGATGGTGATCGGCAAGGGCGAGGCGAAGGCAGGCAGAAGGTCGACGCCGCCCGGCTCGAAGCGGTCGATCAGCTCGTTGGCGAGCGCCTCGACGCGCGGTCTGAGGCGCTCGACCTGGCGCGAGACGAAGGCGCGGTTGACCAGCGTCCGCAGTCTCGTGTGCACCGGCGGCTCCAGCTCCAGCATGGAATTGGCTTCAATTGCATCGAAGGCGGCAAGGTGCGAGCGGTCGTCACTGAGGCCGCGGCTGTCGGGAATGCCGGCCGGATTCTGGCGGCCGAAACGGCGGTCGCGCAGCAGGCGGTTGACGTCGTCGAAGCCGCCAAAACACCAAAAACCGTAATCCTCCCAGAAGAAGGCGTTCGCCGCGCCATGCATGAAGGCATAGACCTCGTACGGATTCTGCACGAAGGCCGGCTCATGCGGGTCGAGCCGCAGGCGGCGGCCCACTGGATCAAAGGCGAGATACGCAGGCATCAAATCGGTCATGCCAGATGATTAGCGCGCCTTGCCTGCCCGCTGCCAGACCGTATGTTGGCCGCCTGCGTCGAACAATTGAGCCAGTAGGACGGCTGGGAAAGGTATTCGTCATGAATGTGATCGTGGTTGGGGCGGGCATTGCCGGGCTTTCGACCGCCTGGTCGCTGGTCAAGGCCGGGCATAGCGTCTCGATCGTCGAACAGGGACCGATCCCCAATCCGCTCGCAGCGTCCGGCGACCATCACCGCATCATCCGCCGCGCCTACCGCGCCGGCACCGGCTACGGCCGGCTGATCAGCGAAGCGTACGAGGCCTGGGACGAGCTATGGGCCGATCTCGGTGAAAATCATCTCGATCCGCGCGGTTTCCTCTGCATTTCGCGCGAGCCCGGAGACGAGGCCGAGGAATACCGCGAAGGGCTGGAAGAGGGGAATTATCCGTTCGACCTTTATGAACCCGAGGCTGCGGTGGAACGCTGGCCGTTCCTCGAAGCCGGCACGTTCCGCTACGCTTATTTCTCGACCGAAGGCGGCGCGCTGCATTGCCGAAAAATCGCTGCCGGCCTGGCAAAATGGCTGCGCGAACACGGAGCTAATGTTTACGAGAACAGCAAGGTCGTCGAAATCGACGCGGAAGCCGGCCGCATCGTACTCGAAAGCGGCGAGACCATGCAGGCCGACCGCATCATCGTCGCTGCCGGTGCCTGGGTGCTGAAACTGTTTCCGGAACTCGGTGGCGAGCTGAAAACCTTTCGCACCGCGCTCGCCTATGTCGAGCCGCCGGCGGATCTCAAAGCCGCCTGGGAGGCAGCGCCCGTCATTCTCGATGTCGGTGGTACGACCGACGGCTACATGATCCCGCTCACCCGCGGCGCCGGCATGAAGTTCGGCTCCGGCCTGCACAAGGTGCCGACCAGCGACGCCGACTGGAACCGCAAGCCGGTGCCGGGCGAGGGCGAGGTGATCCGCAATCTGTTCTCGCCGCCGATCGCCCGCATCACCGAGTATAAGGTGACCGAGGTCGTCACCTGCGCCTACACCTTCACCGCGGATGAAAAATTCCTGGCCTATGAGAAAGGCAAGTGCCTGGTCGTCTCGGCCTGCTCGGGCCATGGCTATAAATTCGGCGCGGCTGTCGGGCGGCGCGTTGCCAAAGCCATGGGCGATGGCGATATCGATGGCTTGAAGCGCTGGCTGCGGGCGGAAGTCGCCTAGGTAGCTTGCCGGCAAGTTGGTTCGTTGGCGCCTTAATGTCCGGCCTTTAGAATGCCCGCCACCTTCGTAGCGATCGCGGCATCAAGCGCCTGCCAATTCCCCAGCAGCTCTCGCGGAAAACGGTAGGTGAGGCTGAGATCGTCGCCGACCTGGATGTCGCGCTCGCAGGGCGCCAGCGATTCCTCCGCGCTCGGCCCGCTCAGGCAGCGGGCGACGAAGGGGTCCTTGCCCGGCCGCTCGGCGACCGCCAGCACCTCGTTGAGATAGCCTGATTTCTCGGCGAAACCGTAGAGCGTCGTGCCCGCCGGGCCGGACGTCCCCGGCTTGGCGATCAGGGCGCTGTAGATCGGCGCGAAACGGCCGCTCATGTCGCGCGACATCATCCGCGGCTCGAACGACAGGAAGATGATCTTCTTTGTTGTGGCGTGATTGAAGTCGTCGCGCGCGGCCGCGCTGTAGCCGTCCATTTCGGGATAGCGCAGGTAGAGATCGAGGCGTGAGGCGGTGCCATCGCGCCGGGCCTGGTCGAAGCGGATGAAGTTGGCCGGCACGGTGATGACGTTGTTGCCGATGACCACTTCGTGCAGCTTCTCGTCATCTGTATAGCCGGCCATGGCGATCGACCGGCCAAGCCATTTGCCGCCGACGCTGATCGCCACCGAAAGCAAGGCGAGCGCCGCGAAGATGTAGAAGACCCGCTTCATCAGGGTCGAATCGACGAGCTCGAAGTCCGGGCTCTCGGCAGCCGTTGCGTCTCTCATTCGCTCTTCCCCCATCCGCCCACCTGTCCTTCGGCGGCACAGCCCCGCGCGGTATGGCTCTTGCAGCGCATTGGCACGACTGTGCGTTTTCATGGTAAACGGTTGGTAAACATGGATCCCGTTGTGCTTGTTCTTTACGCTTTCGCGGTTGGTCTCACGGCTTGTGGATTGGCAGGATCGGCCATGGAACTTTTGTCCGGCCGGCGCCTGGCCTTTGCCGAACCCTATGTGTCGCCAGTCCATATCCTGCGTTCGCTTGCGGCAACGGCCTGCGCCGGGCCGTTTATGCTCACCAACGAGGCCTTGGCCGCCCGCCGAGAGGGCCGCATCGGCACGATGGCGCTTTTGTCGTGCGGCTGCACGGCTGTCGCCTGGGCGCTGGCGCTCGGTGTCGTGCTGATCGCCATTGCATCTTGGGCGACCGAGAACTTAGGGTCTTTCGAATTCGCCGGGTGAGACGAATCGGAGACGAAAAATGCCGATCTATGCGATCGATGGGAAGGCGCCTGAGTTCGATGATGCCGATACGAACTGGATCGCGCCGGACGCCGCGCTGATCGGCAACATCACGATTGGCCGCAACGCCGGCTTCTGGTTCGGCGTCGTCGTCAGGGGCGACACCGAGCCGGTCGTCATCGGCGCCGACTCCAATGTGCAGGAACATACGGTCATGCACACCGATCCCGGCTTTCCACTCACCATCGGGCAAGGCTGCACGATCGGCCACCGCGCGTTGCTGCATGGTTGCACGATCGGCGATAACAGCCTGATCGGCATGGGCGCGATCGTGCTCAACGGCGCCAGGATCGGCAGCAATTCGCTGGTCGGCGCCGGCGCTTTGGTGACGGAGAACAAGACCTTTCCGGACAATTCGCTGATCGTCGGCTCGCCGGCCAAGGTCATCCGGGCGCTGGACGAGGCGGCGATCGAGAGACTGCGCGCCTCGGCCGCGCACTACGTCGCCAACGGCAAGCGCTTCAAGGCCGGGCTGAAGAAGGCTTGAGGTCGGCGGCCAGGTTCACGTCCATGGGTTCGCGCCTGCCGTCAATTTGAGCCGCGCCTGGATACGGCATCGCGCAGAAGCGAGGCACCGGCTTCGAAGCCAGCCTCGTCCGCACCCTCCAGTGCCGTCTCGTAGTCGTCGATGCGGGTCTTGAGCGATGGATCCGCACCTGATGCCAATAGAAGGCGGATCGCCTCGGCGTCGCGCAGGGATACGGAATAGTGCAGAGGCGTCCAGTCGTTCACGCCTCGCATGTTCGGGTCCGCGCCATGCTCGAGCAGGAGCCGGATAATTTCCAGCCGGTCGGGCCGTTCGGTGGACAGCGCCGCGATGAGCGACGGAAAACCGGCGTGATCTTCGTAATTCGGGTTCGAGCCGGCATCGAGCAAGGCGACGATGAAGGCTGCAGGGCTCCAGTAGACGGCATATTCCAGCGGATGCCCAAGGCCGAGCTCGAACGGCATCTTCTCGTCGAACCAGCGCGCCGAGCCGCCCAGAGCCGCGCCCAGCGCCTCGAAGTCACCGGCCTTGAAGGCGTCGTCGATCGCCTTGAACAGCCTGTGCCGCTCGCAGCGGTCTTCAGGGATTTCCAACAGCATGGCGCCGATCCGAAAAGCGGATATCGCGCCATATTGCTCCCATCGGGCATTCGCATAAAGGGCCGTGGTGGGTCAGCAGCCTGGTGAAAAGGCGGAGCCGGCCCGGGGACGGGGCCGGCTCCTAAAACCCGGTCGTTGGGGACGGGGAGGGTGGGGACTCGACCGGGCTTTCTCTCTAGGCACGCCGCTTCAATGCGACGTGCTTGACCGCTCTATGCATGTCGTTATCCCAAAACCGCTGCGCATTTTTGGGCGACACGCATTGGCGTCCTAGTGGACGCTGGCGACGGCGTCTTCGCGGCCGTCGTTGATCGAAACCCAGACGCCCGAATTCTCGGTCGATTGACGCTTGAGGTAGGTGTAGACCGTGTCGTTCCAGGCCAGCACCTTCGTTTCGAGATTGTCGAGGATGAATTCGCCGAGGCTGGTGCGCACCGTCAGCACCGCGTGACCATCGCCGTTCGGCTGGCGCACCACCGTCATCAAAAGGTCGCCGGCGGGTACGCCCGCAGCCATCAGCTCGCGGCGCTTCTCCAGCGCGTAGTCCTCGCAGTCGCCAACGCCCTTGTCGGGATAGGCCCAGTATTCCTCGACACCATAGATTTCCATGTCGGTGCGCGGTTTGACGCGGGTGTTGACCGAATTGTTGATGCTGACGATCGACGCCCACAGCTTGCGGGTCAGATCGACCGGCGCGCCCTTCGGCGTGCGTTCGTTGCATTCGACTGGAATACGCTGGCAGAACTCATAATGGCCGACCGGCTGGGTGGTGCGTCCGCCGGTGTGCATGAATACCGGCCCCGCGCTTGCCGTGCCCCAGGCGGAAAGCTGCATCGCCATTGCCATGAGCAACAGCTTGCCCCTCGTCAATTTCATTGTGGTTAGTCTCCCCGTTTGAGAAGACTGTGCCACGATGGGATTTATTTGACGCAAAAACCCGAAGTAGATATTGAGTAAAACGCCAATAGAATAAACGTAAAAATCGAATTATTTCGATTTGTGTTTGTTAAGACTTATTAACGTCCGCACCGCGGGGTGTCGGGCATCCTGGTGTCTGGATGCGAAGCTCCACCAGGCAACAAAAAACCGGCCGCTGGTGGCCGGTTCGGTTCGCGCCGGAAATGCCGCGTCATGATCGCGGCGCGTTGAATTCCGAATCCAGCGTTTCCGGCCGCTGGATGACGGCGAACTCGATGGCGACGCCGTCCTCGAAATGACGCACCACCTGGCCGCGCATCGTTCCCAGCATCACCTGGATGCCGATCGCCGGCTTCACGTCGATCTCGACCGCGGCGCCAGAGAGCGACAGGTCGATGATGCGGCACTGATACTGGCGTCCGTCGGTGAGATGCAGGACGCTCATCGGATTGCGCGGCGCCACGCGCTCATGGCGGCGGTCTTCCGGCAGATCCAGCTCATGCTTGTTGGCAAGCCAGGTCAGCTGCGCGGCGAGCTTGTCCTTCTTGCGGTCCGACGCAATCACGGTCATGGCGAAACCGTCCGGCGAGGTGCGCGTCACGATGCCTTCGACACGACCGATATGATCGATATAGGCAATGACTTTTTCGCCCGGCATGCCGACGCGGTCGGTGCGCAGGGCAACATTGCCCGGCGACATGTCGATCACCTGGCACGGATGCTCGGTACGGTCCTCCAGCATGAAGCGCCCGTAGATCTTCACCCGGACGCGCTGAAAATTGCGCCGCTCGGCACGGGACGGCGCATGTTCTACCGCCGCTGACCTCATGACTGCCTACACCCCGTTGGCATTCCACGCGACGATGCGAGGAACTTCAACGGAAAACTACAGCAAAGCAGGTTAACAAAGGGGAAAAGCCGGCCGCGAGCGGCTGCGGCCGCAGCCCTGGCGAAGGCTCAAAAATCGAGTTTAAGCCTTTGTGATCGGCTTATTTTTCGCGCCCGCCATCGAAGACGACGAGATGGCGAATGCGGCGCACGCGGCCGAGCGCCGCGATGGTCTCGGGAGGACCGAATTCCGTCGGAACGAGCGAAGGCACGTCGATCGCGGGCCGATTTTTCAAAGACGCCGGCTCCTGGTCGGGGTCGATGACCCGGATCGAATCGATCAGCGCGTCGGCGAGCGGGTCCGCGCCGAGCCAGAAAGGCCTCTCGGCGGCGCTGACGATGCCGAGACAGCGCGGGTTCTCGACGCCGCCGTCGAGCGGCAGCGCGAGCAGTTCGAACTTGTTGGAGCGGCCATTGCGGCTGAATCCTTCAAAGGTCAGGAGCAGCAGCGATTTCTGCTCGAAAACGCCATGAACGAGCCGCGACATCAGCCGCTGGTCCTTCTCGCGCCAGAGCGAGGAAAAGGAGAACCCTTTGAGCTCACGGCCGTAATAGGCGCAGAGCCTGGTGCCGGCGAGCCGGAACACCGCTTCGCCGCGCGTGTCACGCTCCAGGATGAACGTGTCGGCCAGAAGTGTTTTGATGTCCGCCGGCTCCACGTCCGAACGTTTCGGAGCAGGGCGGCCATCACGCAGCCGGTTCCAATATTGGAACAGCGTGATCGATCCGTTCTGATTCATTTGCATTCCGCTCCGCGCAATCTGTCTTTTTTCTGTCCCATCGGCGAACAGACAGGGCGCCCTCCGATGACCTTCATGCGGTGCGGAGCAGGATGCGTGCCAGCATCGTTAACGTTTGTTCACGGGTCGGGGCCGTTAAGGTTAACAAGTGGTTTACGTTGCGTGTCGGTGAGGCTCGTGGCACACCAAAGCCACTCCAAAACGGTCGTTTTCGCGACGATCGGCAGCATTTCGGTCAAGAGTTTTATGGGGAGCGTGGGGCTCGACCAGCCGTTCAGGGGAAACCCTGGACGGCTTTCTTTTTGATTCGCCCCCTTTTGATTCGCCTCCTGCCGATTCGGGACTGCAGCGATTCGCCGTTGTGATTCGATTGGGCCGTGATCTACATGCTCGCCGAATTCGAATTTCCAGCGAACCAAGGGCGCATGAGTGAACCTGTAAGTCAGTCCGAACCCGAACCGCAGCCAGATGAAGAGGCGCCGGAGCCGCGTCGCGAACCGGTGTTCAACCTGCCGCCCGTGGTGCTGGCGATGATCGGCATTTGCGTGATCGTCTATTTGCTGCAGCAATATGTGCTGAACGAAACGCAACAGACGACGCTGCTCTACGATGGAGCCTTCATTCCGGTGCTCTACACCGGGCAATACGGCTTCGACTGGTTCCTGTTCACGCGTCCTTTCACCTACGCATTCATGCATGGCGGCTTTGCCCACATTGCCATCAACATGGTCTGGCTTGCCGCCTTCGGCTCGCCGCTCGCCAATCGTCTCGGCGCGCTCGGCTTCGCGCTGTTTTTCGCTGCGACCGGGTTGGCGGCCGTCATGCTGTTTTGGGTGCTGCACCCATTCGGCGAGATGCCGCTGGTCGGCGCCTCGGGCGCGATCTCGGGCATGATGGGCGCGGCGGCGCGCTATGGATTTCGCATCGATCGTTCGCCAGGCAAGGCGGCTTTCGCCGGCGACCTCTTGCCGATCGCGGTTGTGCTGCGCTCGCGCGGCGTCATGGTCTTTCTTGGCTTTGTGATGGTGGCCAATCTCGCCACCGGCCTCATCGGCTTCGCGCCGGGGATCAATGGCCAGATCGCCTGGGAGGCCCATATCGGCGGCTTGATCGCCGGCTTTTTCGGCCTGCGCTTTTTCGACAGTCCGCTGCCGGCCGCCTAAAGCAATTCCAGGAAAGGTGCGCAGCGGTTTTCCGTCCGGAATTGCGTCAAAACTAACCGGTAGGGTGGGCCGTCGTCTCCGTGAGACGATGAACCACTCTAGCCTTCGGCTACACTTGAAATGCAACCAATCGCGGCGCACGATGTTGGCTAGGCACCCAGCGTCTTCCGAAGGGCGCTGGGGCTGGAAAGCCGGTCAGGGCTGAGCCGGCAAGCAAGGCTGAGGAGGAGGACGCCATGACAGTTAAGGCAATTCTCGAAAGTAAGGGCCATGACGTGTTCACGCTCGGGCCCAATGAAAAGCTGAGCGAAGCCATCCGAATGCTGGCCGAGCACAGGATCGGCGCGCTTGTCATCACCAATGGCGACCGCAAGATCGTCGGCATCCTTTCGGAGCGCGACATTGTCCGGGTGCTCGCCAGGGAAGGTGCGGCCGCGCTCGATATCGCGGTGCGTTCGGCGATGACGCCGAAGGTCAAGATCTGCAACGAGAACCACACCGTCAACGAGGTGATGGAGATCATGACCAAGGGCCGCTTCCGCCATCTGCCGGTGGAAAAGGACGGGCTGCTCGACGGCATCGTCTCGATCGGCGACGTGGTCAAGCGCCGCATCGAGGATGTCGAGCGCGAGGCCGAGGAGATCAGGGCCTATATCGCCACCGCCTGAGGCGGCAGGAGTGGGGCCGGCGCGCGGCTTTGCGCTTGTCTCGCAGGACGGTTTGCACTAGCGAGTGACTTTCACTTTCGACGTGAAATTCACGTTTCGCGAACCTGTAGGCCGTCATGAGCATCATCGATACCCGCACGCCCGACGCAAAACGCCTGATCCCCGGCGCCACCGGCGACTGGGAGGTCATCATAGGGCTCGAAGTACATGCGCAGGTGATATCGGAGGCGAAGCTGTTCTCCGGCGCCTCGACGTCTTTCGGCGCCGCGCCCAACGCCAATGTCAGCCTGGTCGATGCGGCGATGCCCGGCATGCTGCCAGTCATCAACGAGGAATGCGTCAGGCAGGCGATCCGCACCGGGCTCGGGCTGAAGGCCGCGATCAACCACAAGTCGGTCTTCGACCGGAAGAACTATTTTTATCCCGATCTGCCGCAGGGCTACCAGATCTCGCAGTTCAAGCAGCCGATCATCGGCGAGGGCAAGGTGATCGTCTCGGTCGGTCCCGACCGGCAGGGCGAGTTCGAGGACATCGAGGTCGGTATCGAGCGCCTGCATCTGGAGCAGGATGCCGGCAAGTCGATGCACGACCAGCATGCGACCATGTCCTATGTCGACCTCAATCGCTCAGGCGTGGCGCTGATGGAGATCGTCTCCAAGCCCGATCTGCGCTCCGGCGACGAGGCCAAGGCTTATGTGACCAAGTTGCGCTCCATCATGCGCTATCTCGGCACCTGCGACGGCAACATGGACGAAGGGTCGCTGCGCGCCGACGTCAACGTCTCGGTGCGCCGTCCCGGCGGCGAATTCGGCACGCGCTGCGAGATCAAGAACATGAACTCAATCCGCTTCATCGGCCAGGCCATCGATTACGAGGCGCGCCGCCAGATCGCCATCCTGGAGGACGGCGGCACCATCACCCAGGAGACACGCCTGTTCGACCCCAACAAGGGCGAGACGCGCTCGATGCGCTCCAAGGAAGAGGCGCACGATTACCGTTATTTCCCCGACCCCGACCTGCTGCCGCTGGAATTCGACCAGGCTTACGTCGAGGCCTTGGCACAGGATCTGCCGGAGCTGCCCGACGACAAGAAGGCGCGGCTGATCGCTTCGCTCGGTCTTTCGACCTACGACGCCTCGGTGCTGGTGTCGGAAAAGCCGATCGCCGATTATTTCGAGAAAGTGGCGGCGGGCCGCGACGGCAAGCTTGCCGCCAATTGGGTCATCAACGATTTGCTCGGGCACCTCAACAAGGCCGGCAAGGACATTGAAAGTGCTCCGGTTTCGCCCGATCAACTCGGCGCCGTCATCGACCTGATCAAGGAGGGCACCATCTCCGGCAAGATCGCCAAGGACCTGTTCGAGATCGTCTGGAACGAAGGCGGCGATCCGCGCCAGCTGGTCGAAAGCCGCGGCCTGAAGCAGGTCACCGACACCGGCGCCATCGAGAAGGCCGTCGACGAGGTTATCGCCGCCAATCCGGACAAGGTCGAGCAGGCGCGCGCCAAGCCGACCATGGCCGGCTGGTTCGTCGGCCAGGTGATGAAGGCGACCGGCGGCAAGGCCAACCCGCAAGCCGTCAACGACCTCGTCAAGGCCAAGCTCGGCATCGCCGATCAATAGGGCCGACGCACAAGCCGGCGCGTAACGACTGCGTTATCGCGCGGTTTTGACTTGATCGCGTCCAGCCGCGCGATCAAGGCTGCTCCCACCAGCGTCCGCACCCGCAATGGGGCAGGGTGCGCCGCTCGTTTGGGGGGATTGCCATGCCGAGCTTGCCGGAACTGATGCCGACCGAGGTGTCGGATGAGACTTTTGGTGGCGTGACCTATCACGTCGCCGGCGAACTGGTGCCGGTGCTGTCGGTCGACGTGACCGGGATGCCGGTCTATTTCGAGCACCACATCCTGCTCTGGAAGAACACCACGATCACCATCGGCCTGAAATCGCTGAAGGGTGCGCTGAAGCGGATGATCGCCGGCATGCAGATCTTCGTCACCGAAGCATCGGGGCCGGGCATCATTGCCTTCAGCCGCGACGGGCCCGGCCATATCGTGCCGATCCACCTGCGACGCGGCGAGGAGATCCAGGTGCGCGAGCACCAGTTCCTGGCCGCGACCGCCAGCGTCGACTACACTTTCGAGCGGGTGCGCGGCCTGGCGACGATGCTGTTCGGCCAGAGCGGCTTCTTCATCGACCGCTTCCGCGGCGAAACCGGCGACGGCATCGTTTGGCTGCATGGCTACGGCAACGTCTTCGAGAAAGTGCTTGCCGCCGGCGAGACTATCGACATCGAGCCGGGCGGTTGGCTGTTCAAGGATGCGTCGGTCAGGATGGAGACCAGGGTCGACCGCCTCTCCAGCGGTTTCTTCGGCGCCAACATGAACTTCGTCGTCAACCGTTTCACCGGTCCGGGCCGTGTCGGCATCCAGTCGATGTATCTGCACATGCCGTCGGAGGAATAGGCCGGAGCGTAAGCGTCAGGTAGAGGATATCTCCACATTGTCGATCAGCCTGGTCGTGCCGAGCCATGCGGCCGCGAGCAGGCGGCCGTCGCGGTCGCGCCGCCAGGGACCGAGGTTCACGCTCTCCCGCGCAGCGACGTAGTCGACCTTTTCAAAGCCCGCTGAGACGAGCGCTCGTGCGGCCTCACCGGTGGCGCCGGCTTCATCCGCGCCGGTCGCCATCGCCGACGCGGTCCGGCGCAAGATGACGTTGAGCTTGCGCGCAATGGCCAGCTCGGCCTCGCCGAGATAGGCGTTGCGCGATGACATGGCGAGACCGTGCGGGTCGCGGACTGTCGGCGCGCCGACGATCTCGACAGGCAGGTCGAGATCGCGGCACAGCTGCCGGACGACGCAGAGTTGCTGATAGTCCTTCTCGCCGAACACCGCACAGTCAGGTACTGCCTGCAGGAAAAGCTTGGCCACCACCGTGGCGACGCCGTCGAAGAAGCTCGGCCGAAAATCCGTTTCGAGGCCGGAGGCGGGGCCACCGACCGAGATTTTGGTGGCGAAGCCGGCGGAGTACATTTGTCCCACACCCGGCGTGTAAGCGAGATGCGCGCCGGCTTCCCTCAGCCGGTCGAGATCGCTGGCCAGCTGGCGCGGATATTTGTCCAGATCCTCGGTCGGCGCGAACTGCTTCGGATTGACGAAGATCGAGACGATGCAGCGCTCGGCCCGTTCGAGCGCGGCCCTGACCAGGGAGATGTGGCCATCATGCAGGGCGCCCATGGTCGGCACCATGCCGATCCTGAACCCAGCTTGCCGCCAATCCCGGACCTGAGCGCGAAGCGCCGCGACGCTGTCGACGACGATCGGTTCGGTCATGCCTTGTCCTTGCGTGTTGCCGGAAAGACATGGTCAGGGCCGGGAAATGCGCGGCTGCGCACCTCGGCGGCGTAACGGGCGGCTGCATCCGCGATGACGCCGCGCAAGTCAGCGTATTGCTTGACGAATTTCGGCACCCTGTCGACGGTCATGCCGATCATGTCGTCGATGACCAGGATCTGACCGTCGCAATCGCCGCTGGCGCCGATGCCGATGGTCGGGATGGCGACATGGCGGGTAAGCTCCGACGCGATCGCCTCGACCGTGCCCTCGATGACGACCGAAAAGGCGCCGGCCTTCTCGACCGCCTCGGCGTCCCGAAACAGCGCCGCGATGTTTTCCTTGGTCCGGCCCTTGATCTTGTAGCCGCCGTCCTTCTCCACCGATTGCGGCTGCAGGCCGATATGGCCCATGACCGGAATGCCCTCGGCGACAATCGCAGCCACCTGTGCGGCCATGTCGACGCCGCCTTCGAGTTTAACCGCCTGGCAGCCGGTTTCGCCGACGATCCGCCGCGCCGCGGCCACAGCTTGTTCGGCGGAGGTCTCATAGCTGCCCGCCGGCATGTCGATCACCACACAGGCCCTGGCCGAGCCGCGCGTGACCGCTTGTCCATGCGCGATCATCATGTCCAGCGAGGCGCCGAGGGTGGTCTCGTGGCCATGCAGCACCATGGCGACGCTGTCGCCGACCAGCAGAAGGTCGACATGCGGATCGAGCATGCGGGCTATCGGGTAGGTATAGGCGGTGAGGCAAACGATCGGCATCCCGCCCTTGCGGCGGCGAATGTCTTCAGCGCTGATCCGGTTATCGGCGGACGGCGTCAATCGTCACCTCCTCGACCGGCAAAGGCCGGACTCCCGTTGTCGGGTGAGCGAGCTTTAGAAAGCGAAGCCGAGCTTGGCAAGTCAGGCTGGCGGCACCCTTATGCGTGTATCGATTTAATGCACGCGGCATTTACGCCGCGGCGCGGCAAAACCCTTGCCTTCGCGGTGGCCTGAAGCCATAAGCAGGGAGCGTAGCGCCCGCGAGGATTTGGATGAAAACTTTCCTGCTGCAGTTTTTCACCTGGTGGAACAGCCAGACGCTGGGCACGCGCTTCCACACCTGGCGTTTCGGCAAGAAGGTCGGCGAGGACGAGGCCGGCAACGTCTATTACGAGGGCGGCGTCGATTCGGAAGGCCGCACGCGCCGCTGGGTCATCTACCGCGACTATTCCGAAGCCTCGAAGATTCCGCCGGGCTGGCATGGCTGGATCCATCACCGCGTAGATACCGCTCCCTCCAGCGAGAGCTACAAGCCGCGTGAATGGCAGAAGCCGCATTTGGCGAATATGACCGGAACGCCGGGTGCTTATCGCCCGCAGGGCTCGATCCTGACCAACCAGCACCGCCCGCAGGTGACCGGCGACTACGACGCCTGGACGCCCGGTTCCTAAACTGCCGTCAGGACGGCCGTTCGGTCCTTTGTCGCCACAATTGACGTTTAGCTGCTTGCTGACATCGCAGCGCTGATTAGCCTTGGGCGACTGAGAATCACCCGGGCGCAACCACCGGTATCTTCATATGAGGCTCTTCGGCCGACTTTCGACAGGACTGATCGCGGCGGGTTCTATCCTGGGCGCGTGCGGCGCGGCATTCGCCGCCGCGCAAGCGCCGGCGGCGCCGGCGGTTTCGGATCGCATCACCAATCCGGTGGCTGAATTCGCCGGCATCGACAAGATCACCGGCCGTATCATCACCTTCGATGTCTATATCGACGAGACGGTGCAGTTCGGCGCTCTGCAGGTGACGCCACGCGTCTGTTATTCGCGCCCCGAAACCGAGCGGCCTAAGACCGATTCCTTCGTCGAGGTCGACGAGATCACGCTCGACCGCAAGATACGCCGCATCTTCACCGGCTGGATGTTTGCCGAAAGCCCCGGCCTCAACGCCGTCGAGCACGCCGTCTATGACGTCTGGCTGAAGGGCTGCAAGCAGAAGTCGGACGTGCCGCCGCCGACCGCCGCCAAGGCCGATACGGGCAAGTCGAACACCGCCAAGCCCAGAGCTACGACGCCCCAGCCGGCCGAGGCTGCGCCCGAGCCGAACGCCGCCGCGCCCGATGACGCGGACACCACCGCAAACTGAACTAAACCATGTCGCGTGAAAAAGGATTCACGCGACATGGTTTAGTTCTTTGATTTTAAGCATGTCTTGTCCGAACCGCTGCACACTTCGGGAGACTTGCTTTAGGAACCCCTGCTTCGCGCTACCCGTTTGGTAGGCAGCCAGAGCCAAGGAGGATTCCGCCATGGCCAAAACCAAGCCGATTACCGCCAACAAGGAGGAGCTTCTCGATCTCGAGAAAGGCTTCTGGACTGGAGACTCCGCCTTCTACGAGGCCAATGCCGATACGGAATGCCTCGTCGCCTTTCCACAGATGGCGCAGGCTATGACCAATGCCGAATTGGCCCAGACCGCCAGCAAGCCCAATCGCTGGCGCGATCTCGACATCAGGCTGAAAGGCATGGTCGAGCCGGGCAGCGACATCGTCATGCTGACCTACGAGGCCCACGCGACCCGCGAAAACGGCGAGCCCTACGCCGCTCTGGTCAGCACCGGCTACGTCCACCGCGTCAACGGCTGGAAGATGATGTTTCATGCGCAGACGCCGATCGAAACGTCGGCTGGCGGCTGAGACCTGATCCGTCAGGGATAAAAACTGGCCTCGCCCTTCAGCGCTGCGGCCAGCATCTTCTCGTATTGGCCACGCGGCACGTCGACGGCTCCGAAGCGCTTCAGGTGCTCGGTGGTGAACTGCGTGTCAAGCAGCGCGAAGCCGCGCGCCTTCAACCGCTCGACCAGATAATAGAGACAGGTTTTCGAGGCATCGGTTTCGCGCGCGAACATGCTTTCGCCGAAGAACACACGGCCGAGCGAAACCCCGTAAAGACCACCGACCAGCCGCTCTTCGCGCCACGCCTCCACCGAATGGCAGTGGCCGAGCCGGTAGAGCTCGACATAGGCTTCGCGGATCGGCGCGTTGATCCAGGTCGAGCGGCGCTCCTCGCGCTTTTCGGCGCAGCCGTCGATCGTCGCTTCGAAGTCGAAATCGAAGCGGATGTCGAACGGGTGTTTGCGGATCGTCTTCTTGAGGCTGCGCGGCGTGTGAAATCCGCCGAGCGGGATAATCCCGCGCGTTTCCGGCCGCACCCAGAACACTTCCGGATCGGTCGCGCTCTCGGCCATCGGGAAGACGCCCGACGCGTAGGCTTTCAGCAGCAGGTCGGTCGGGATGCGATAGCCGGGCGCATAGGGGCGTGTCATCGCGGCATTATAGCTGCAAGTTCAGGCGTGATCCTCCTCGGCCAGATATTTTTCCAGCCAGTGGATGTCGTAGTCGCCATTGGCGATGTCCGGATTGCCGACGAGGTCGCGAAACAGCGGCAGCGTCGTCTTGATGCCGTCGACGACGAACTCGTCAAGCGCGCGACGCAGCCGCATCATGCATTCGACACGGTTGCGACCATGCACGATCAGCTTGCCGATCAGACTGTCATAGTAAGGCGGGATCTTGTAGCCGGAATAGACGCCGGAATCGACGCGGATGCCGAGGCCGCCCGGCGTATGGAAATGCGTGATCGTGCCGGGCGACGGCGTGAAGGTGCGCGGGTCCTCGGCGTTGATGCGGCACTCGATGGCGTGGCCGGTGAACTTGATGTCTTCCTGCCTGACCGAAAGCCCGCCGCCCGAGGCGACGCGGATCTGCTCGTGCACGAGGTCGATGCCGGTGATCGCCTCGGTCACCGGATGCTCGACCTGCAGGCGGGTGTTCATCTCGATGAAGTAGAACTCGCCGTTCTCATAGAGGAATTCGATCGTGCCGGCGCCGGAGTAGCCGAGATCGGCAATGGCGCTGGCGCAGATGCCGCCGATGCGCGCCCGCTCCTCCGCATTGAGTGCGGGAGAATTGGCTTCTTCCCAGACCTTCTGGTGGCGGCGCTGCAGCGAACAGTCGCGCTCGCCGAAATGCACGCCGCGACCGGCGCCGTCGCCGAACACCTGCACCTCGATATGGCGCGGCTTTTCCAGGTATTTCTCGATATAGACGGCGTCGTCGCCGAATGCAGCGCCCGCTTCCGACTTGGCCGTCTGCAGCGCCACTTCGAGGTCGGCTTCGGTGCGCGCCACCTTCATGCCGCGGCCGCCGCCGCCGGCGGAAGCCTTGATGATCACGGGGTAGCCGATTTCGGCGGCGACGCGCTTCGCTTCCCTGTCGTCGTTGATCGCCCCGTCGGAACCCGGCACGACCGGGATGCCGAGGCGCTTTGCCGTGCGCTTGGCCTCGATCTTGTCGCCCATGACACGGATGTGGTCGCCCGACGGGCCGATAAAGGTGATGTTGTGGGCGGCGAGGATGTCGGCGAATTTCGCGTTTTCCGACAGGAAGCCATAGCCCGGATGCACCGCGTCGGCGCCGGTGATCTCGCAGGCGGCGACGATCTGGTGGATGTTGAGGTAACTGTCGCGCGACGGCGGCGGGCCGATGCAGACGCTCTCGTCGGCCAGCCGCACATGCATGGCGTCGGCATCCGCCGTCGAATGCACCACCACTGTCTGGATGCCGAGCTCCTTACAGGCGCGCAGCACCCTGAGGGCGATTTCGCCGCGATTGGCGATGAGGATCTTTTGGAACATCTGCCCGCTGCTCTACTCGATGACCACGAGCGGCATGCCGTATTCGACCGGCTGGGCGTCCTCGATCAGGATCGCCGTCACCGTGCCGGCGCGCGGCGAGGGGATCTGGTTCATCGTCTTCATCGCTTCGATGATGAGCAGCGTCTGGCCTTCCTTGACCTTCTGCCCGACCTCGATGAAAGCCTTGGCGTCGGGCGAAGGCGCCAGATAGGCGGTGCCGACCATCGGCGAGGGGACTGCGTTCTTGGCCGGATCCGCAGGCGCGGTTACCGCTCCGGCCGGCTGGGCCGGCGCTGCCGCCGCTGAGATTGCAGGCAGCGGCGCGGCAACCGCATGGATGGCCTGCGACTGGCGCGACACCCTAACCTTCAGGTCGCCGAGCTCGACCTCGATCTCGGTGAGATTGGTGTCGTTCAGTATGCCCGCCAGATCGCGGATCAACTGCTGGTCAACACCGTTCTTCTTTATCGCCATTTTCGAGCCTTCTGTTTGGGAGCCGGTCACAGTCGTGCCGCCAGTGCCTGCAGCGCGAGCGTGTAGCCAAGCGGCCCGAACCCGCAGATCATGCCGACAGCGACCGGCGCAACCATGGAGACGTGGCGGAAAGGCTCCCGCGCGTGGATGTTGGAAAGATGGACTTCTAGGACGGGCAGCGGCGCGATGGCGCGGATGGCGTCGTGAATGGCAATCGAGGTGTGGCTGTAGGCGCCGGGATTGATGACGATGCCTGCGGCCTTGTCGCCGGCTTCCTGGATCCAGTCGACGAGGTCGCCCTCATGATTGGACTGGCGGAAATCGATCTCCAGTCCGAGCGCGGCGCCCGCCGCCTTGCAATCCTCGGCGATCGCGGCCAGCGTCTTGCCGCCATAAATCCCCGGCTCGCGCTTGCCGAGCGCATTGAGATTGGGACCGTTGAGGACGAAAACCGTTTTCAAGAATGCCGACCTTGTCTGGCGCCGGCCCCAAGCCAGCGCACTGGGCCTCTATAATGGGCATAGTCGCCTGCGAAAAGAGCGCAAGTGCGTTCTTTTGCTGTCCACAACAGGCGGAAAACCGCCTGTTGGCGCTACCTGCCTGCGCTTAGAGCGCGGCGGCCTTGGCCTGCTCGATCTTTTCGGCGAGAACCTGCTGTCCGAGCGCGCCGAAGATAACCTCGTTGCCGACCACATAAGACGGCGTGCCGGTGATCGACAGCTTGGTGGCAAGGTCGTAGGTCCGGGAAAGGGCCTCGTTGATGCTGGGGTCCTTCATCTTCTCGCGCAGCTTCGCCTCGTCGGCGCCAAGCGACAGCGCGACCTTCATGGCGGTCGCTTCGTTGGCGCGGCCCTGGCCGCCGAGCAGCGCGGTGTGGAATTCGCCATACTTCTGCGGCATCATCAGATGGAACGCCATCGAGACGATGCTGGCCTTTTGGGATTCCGGGCTGAGGATCGGGAATTCCTTGAGCACGAAGCGCAGGTCCGGATCGGCCTTGGTCAGCGCCTTCATGTCTTCGATGGCGCGTTTGCAGAAGCCGCAATTGTAGTCGTAGAACTCGACGATGGTTACCTTGCCGTTCGGATTGCCGACGACGCCATCGAAGGTGGAATTGAAAATCTCGTCCTTGGCTTTCTTGATGACGCCGAGATTGGCGAGCCGCTGCTCTTCCTTCTGCTTGGCCTCGAGCGCATCCTGGACCTCGAGCAGAACCTCGGGGTTCTTCAGCAGATAGTCGCGGATGATGCCTTCGACTTCCTTGCGGTCGATCTTGGTGTCCGCCGAGGCGACCTGGACGACTTGCGCCGTATCGGCCTTCGCCGCCTGTGGACTTCCCGCCACGAAGCCGAAAGCCAGCATGCCGAGCGCCACCGCCACGCCCGCGCTGCCGAGCAGGATTGCCTTGTTCATAGATCCGATCCTTCTGCCTGTCCCGGTCCGCTCTAGTCGCCGCGTGCGGCCGGGAGGTTCATTTGAGCTTGTTCGATGGCGTGTAGTTTATGATATCCTGCGCGCGAAGCCAGTCAGGTTCGCCGCGCTTCAACTTCTGTTGAGCCCGCATGGCGAAGATTTTCGCGTTCTTGTAGTCGCCTGAATAATAATGTTCTTCAGCCGTGGCGAGGTCGGCGGCCGGGATGTCGCCCAGTTCGCCATAGGCCTGCGCCAGATAGCGATAGGCATCGGCATTTTCCTTGTCGCGCCCGATTCCGTTATTGAGCTGGACCACCGCCTTCTTCAGCGAATCCGGCGTGCCCATCGCCATCAGCGCCTGGCCGAGCGAGACCGGCAGCAGTCCCGACCGTGCCGGGTCGAGGCTGACCGCCTTGGCATAGGCCTCCGCCGCATCCTTCGGCTTGTTGGCCTTCATCAGGATATCGCCGCGCAGTTCCTGGAAATAAGGGTTTTTCGGCTGCTCCTTGATCAGCGCCGCGGTCTTGACCAGCGCGGCAGCCGGATTGCCGTATAGATAGGTCACCTGCGCGTCGCCATAGCGCGAGGCAAGGCTGCCCGGGTTCTTGCGCATCAGTCGCGCCACCGCCGCCTGGCCCTGGGTATAGGCGGCGATCTTGATGCGCATCATGTCGTGCCGCTGCTGCAGCGCCGGCGGGTCGACCGCGTTGACGTAAGGGCTCTGCTTGACCAGCACTTCGAGGTTGGCGATGCGCTCCTGCGGCATCGGGTGGCTGATCCGGTATGGGTCGAGCTGGGTGCCCGACAGCGACAAGGCACTCTGGAAGCGGGCAAAGGTCTTTAGCATGCCCATGCCGGACTGGCCGGTGGCGTTGAGATAAGTGATCGCCGAGCGGTCGGCGGTGATCTCCTCAGTGCGCTGGTAAGCGAGGATGCTGCGCTGCGCCATCTCGCCGCCGCCGGCGGCGACGCCCATGCCGGCGCCGGCAAGGCCGCTGCTTTTGGTGGTGGCGCCGGCAACCATTGCGCCGGCGCCAAGCAGCGTGGCGATGATGGCCATTGTCTTGGCGCGCTCGAGCTGATCGCGCAGCTTCTGCTGGTGGCCGCCGGCGATATGGCCAGCCTCATGGGCCATGACGCCGATGATCTCATTAGGCGTTTCCGCCTGCACCAGGGCGCCGGTGTTGATGAACATGCGGCGACCGGCGACGAAGGCATTGAAACTCTGATCGTTGACCAACACGATATCGATGCCGTCATTGGCGAGCCCCGCCGCCTTGAAGATAGGGCGGGCATAGTCGCGCACCAGTGCCTCGATCTCGGCGTCGCGCACCACCGGCACGCCTTGCGCGAAGGCGCTGACCGAACTTGTGACCGCCATAGCGGCGGCAAGTAGCAGCGTGGCGAATCCGCGGCCGGTTCGCACTGGGGTCGATCTGACGATCATCGGTCGGGTCGGCTCAACATGACAGTCCACTGGTAGACGAGCCGGCGAAGGATGGAAAGTCGGCATCAATAACTTCGTGCGCGCTTGTGATCCCCACATCAATCGGGCATTTGTGCGGCGCAGGCAAAAGGCAGGCATGACGAGAGTTCAAATGGTCGTTTCGCTTTCACGCCGCGGCGAGGTCGAGCCGTTCCACGCCATGGACATATTGGCCGAAGCCAACCGGCTGAAGGCCACCGGCGTTCCCGTGGTGTCGATGGCGGTCGGCCAGCCGTCCGACCCGGCGCCGGCCGGGGTCAGGCAAGCTGCCGCCGCCGCCCTGAAGCATGGACGCATCGGCTATACCGACGCGCTCGGCCTGACCGAGCTGCGCAAGGCGATCGCCGAGCATTATGGCGAGCATTACGGGATCGATGTCGCGCCGGCCCGCATCGCCGTCACCACCGGCTCGTCCGCCGCCTTCAATCTGGCATTTCTCGCCATGTTCGACCCGGGCGACCGTGTCGCCATCGCCGCGCCCGGCTATCCGGCCTACCGCAACATCATGGCCGCGCTCGGCATCGAGATCGTCGAGATCGAGCTCGGCGGCGATGCTTATCTGCATGCCGAACACCTCAAAGATGCGCATCGCGAAAAGCCGCTGAAGGGGGTGCTGTTCGCCAGCCCCGCCAACCCGACCGGCGCTGTCATCCCCGCCGACGAGCTTTCGGCGCTGGTCAAAACAGCGGAGGAGTTAGGCATCGCGGCGATCTCGGACGAAATATATCACCGGCTGGCCTATGCCGCGCCGGACGTCACGGCGCTGGCACATGGCACTGGCGTGACGGTGATCAATTCCTTCTCGAAATACTACTGCATGACCGGCTGGCGCATCGGCTGGATGGTGCTGCCGGAAGAGCTGGTGCGGCCGGTCGAGCGCATTGCCCAGAGCCTCTACATCTCGCCGCCGGAACTGTCGCAGCTCGCCGCGATCGAGGCGTTCAAGGCCACACAGGAGCTGGAGGCCGTGAAGGCGCGCTATGCCTGGAACCGTGACCTGCTGATGAAGCGCCTGCCTGACCTAGGCTTTCCGCTGGCGTCGCCGATGGACGGCGCCTTCTATGCCTTCTGCGATGTCACACGCCACACCAATGACAGCATGGCCTTCGCGCGAAAAATGCTTGCCGAAGCGCATGTGGCGGCAACGCCCGGCCGCGATTTCGATCCGCTGCAGGGCCATCGCACCATGCGCTTTTCCTATGCCGGCAGCCATGACGACATGGTCGAGGCGATCGCGCGCATCGAACGCTGGCTGAAATAGACGCCATGCCGGAACTCGAACAGGCGCTTGCCGAGGTCGCCGCCGAAATGGCGGAGCGGACCGATCGCGGCGATGTCGCCACCTACATCCCGCAGCTCAGCAAGGTCGATCCGAAGAAGTTCGGCATCGCCGCCGTCACCAAAGATGGCCGCGTCATCGTCGCCGGCGATGCCGACCAGCCGTTTTCGATCCAGAGCGTCTCGAAAGTGTTCACGCTGACGCTGGCGCTTGGGCATGTCGGCGACGCGCTGTGGAAGCGTGTCGGCCGCGAGCCGTCGGGCAATCCGTTCAACTCGATCGTCCAGCTGGAGCACGAGAACGGCATTCCACGCAATCCGTTCATCAATGCCGGCGCCATCATCGTTTCCGACATCCTGCTTGCCGGCCATCAGCCGCGCGAGGCGATCGGCGAAATCCTGCGTTTCATCCAGTTCCTCGCAGACGACGATACGATCATCGTCGACCGTGAGGTCGCGGCCTCCGAGCGGGCCACCGGCTACCGCAATTTCGCTTTGGCCAACTACATGAAATCCTTCGGCAATCTCCATCACGAGCCGGAGCTGGCGCTAGGTGTCTATTTCCATCACTGCGCCATCGCCATGAGCTGTCGGCAGCTGGCAATGGCCGGCCGCTTTCTCGCCAATGGCGGCAGGAACCCGGCGACCGGACATTCGGTCGTCTCGGCCGAACGGGCGCGCCGCATCGGCGCGTTGATGCTGACCTGCGGCCACTATGACGGTTCCGGCGATTTCGCTTTCCGCGTCGGCATTCCCGGCAAAAGTGGCGTCGGCGGCGGCATATTGGGCGTCGTGCCCGGCGTGGCCTCGCTGGCCGTATGGTCGCCCGGCCTCAACGAGAACGGCAACTCCAAGCTCGGCTCGATCGCGCTGGAGAAGCTCGCCAGGATGATGAACTGGTCGATCTTCGCGCCTTAAAGCATGTCTCCCGAAAGTGTGCAGCGGTTTCGGGATAAAGACATGCTCAAATTAAAGACCAAAGCAGGTCGCGTGAATCGTTTTTCACGCGACACGCTTTAGCGGCAAAACGAGAATCCCGCGCCGTCCTTCCGGAAGGCGCGGGATTGCTAATAAAGCCTAATAATCTGAAAAGTCTAGAAAAAGCCCTTCCGCTGCCACCAGCCGGCGCGCTTCGGCTTCTCCTCGGCCTTGGCTTCGTCGGAGACATTCGACGAGACCACCGGAACGACGGGCGCGTCGATCGGGGTAGGCTTGCGCCGCGTCGGATGGATGGGTTGTTCCGGCTCGGCGGCGGCGGCCGCAGCTTCGGGCTCCGGCACCGCAACTGTTGCAGTGGGCTCCGCTACGGGTTCCGACACCGCTTCGCCCGCAGTCTCGGCGACCGTTTCCGCGACTGCCTTCTTCGCTCTTGATGCGCGGCGCTTCTTCGGCTTGTCTGCCTCGGGAGCATCGTCATTGGCGGCCGCCGGGGCGGCCTGCTCCTCCGCGATCACCGGGGCCGGCTGGCTTTCAGCAGGTCCGCCCTCCGCGGCCTCGTCTTCAAAGCCGTCGGCGGTCTCTCCGGCAACGGCTTCGACCGAACCTTCACCCTCATGGCGATTGCGCTTGCCGCCGCGCTTGCCGCGCCGGCGCTTCTTGCCCTGACCGTCTTCTGCTTCGGCGCCGGCAGGCGCGCCAGCCTTGACCTCGGCGCTTGCTTCGCCCGCCGGCGCGGTCGCTTCCGCCGCGGCGGGTGCCGAAATGGCGTCGGCGTGGGCTTCATGGTCGCGGTCGCGATCCTTGCCGCCGCGCCGCCTGCGGCGCTTGCGGCGCCGGCGGCCTTCGCCGTCCTCCGACCTTTGCTGCGGCTGCCCCTGCTGCTGCGGATGCCGCGGCTGCTCGGCCTCGACCGACACCTCGTCCTCTTCCTCGACTACGGTCTCGTCCTCGGGCTCTTCCGGCTCGACATAGGCCGGCAGGCTCCGCATCTCGACAAAGCCTTCCGGCTTTTCGGCCAGCGCACCGCGGAAGATCGCGTAATGCTGCGCGCCGACCGTGTCGTCCGCCTCGATCGTGATGGTCAGGCCGAAGCGGGCCTCAAGCTCCACCAACGTGGAGCGCTTGTGGTTGAGCACATAAAGCGCAGTCGCCGCCGGCGTGCACACGGTGATGTGGCTGCGCGAATCCTTGAGCAGGAATTCCTCGATCGCCCGCACCACCATCAGCGCCACCGAGGAGTCGGAACGCACATGACCGGTGCCGCCGCAATGCGGGCAGGGCTTCATGGTCGATTCCAGCACGCTGGCGCGGATACGCTGGCGCGACATCTCCATCAGGCCGAAATGCGAGATGCGGCCGACCTGGATGCGCGCGCGGTCGTTCTTGAGGTGATCCTTCAGCCGCTTCTCGACGGAGCGGTTGTTGCGGTTCTCCTCCATGTCGATGAAGTCGATGACGATCAGGCCGGCAAGGTCGCGCAGCCTCAATTGCCGGGCGACTTCCTCGGCGGCTTCCAGGTTGGTGTGGAGCGCGGTGTCCTCGATCGAATGCTCCTTGGTGGAGCGGCCGGAGTTGACGTCGATCGAAACCAGCGCTTCGGTCTGGTTGATGATGATGTAGCCGCCGCTCTTCAGCGTCACCTGCGGCTGCAGCATGCGGTCGAGTTGTGCCTCGATGCCGTTGCGCACGAAGATCGGCGTGGTGTCGCGGAAGGGCTGAACCACCTTGGCGTGGCTCGGCATCAGCATGCGCATGAAGTCCTTGGCCTCGCGATAGCCGTCCTCGCCGGAGACCAGGATCTCGTCGATATCCTTGTTGTAGAGGTCGCGCACCGAGCGCTTGATCAGGCTGCCTTCCTCATAGACCAGGGCAGGGGCCGAGGATTGCAGCGTCAGATTGCGGACGTTCTCCCAAAGCCGCATCAGATATTCGTAGTCACGCTTGATCTCCGCCTTGGTGCGGCTTTCGCCGGCGGTGCGCAGGATGACGCCCATGCCTTGCGGCACTTCAAGATCGGCGACGACTTCCTTCAGCCGCTTGCGGTCCTGTGCGTTGGTGATCTTGCGCGAGATGCCGCCGCCACGCGCGGTATTGGGCATCAAGACCGAATAGCGGCCGGCGAGCGAGAGATAGGTGGTGAGTGCGGCACCCTTGTTGCCGCGCTCTTCCTTGACGACCTGCACCAAAAGGATCTGGCGGCGCTTGATGACTTCCTGGATCTTGTACTGGCGGCGCACCGGCTTGCGGCGGTTGCGCACCTCTTCCAGCGCGTCCTCGGCGCCCACCGATTCGATCTCGTGCTCGTCCGGATGCGAGGACTGCACCTCTTCCAGCATGCCGCGGTCATTGTCGCTGGAGATGGCTTCGCCGGTCGTCTCGGCCTGCGGCACCGCTTCGGAAATCACATCGGCTTCGATGCTTGCGGCGATCGAGGTCGGGCCGCCTTCGGAAGGCTCGTCATTGCCGCTCTCGGGACTGTCATTGCTGGCGGCAGCGCTCTCGTGGTCGTTAGCCGCCTCGGGCGCCGCTTCGGCGACCTCAGTATTTACCTCGGCGGTCTCAGTTGTGGCATTGTCTGCATCGCCGCCCGCTTCGCCGGCTTCAAGGCCGGTTTCGCCGGTTGCGGCGACTGTTTCCTCTGCGCCTTCACCGCTTTCTTCAGAGCCGGCGGCTTCAGCGTCGCGCTTATGCTCGCCGCGGTCGCGGCTCTTGCCGCCGCGCCGGCGGCTGCGACGGCCGCGGTCGCGGGCCTGCTGCTCGTCGCCGTCGCTCTCTTCGGCGTCTTCGTCCTCGGCCTCCTGCGCTTCGGCGCGCAGCAGAGCCTGACGGTCGGCGACCGGGATCTGGTAATAGTCGGGGTGAATTTCACTGAAGGCGAGAAAACCGTGACGGTTGCCGCCATATTCGACAAAGGCTGCCTGGAGGGAAGGTTCGACGCGGGTTACGCGGGCGAGGTAGATGTTTCCTTTGAGCTGCTTCTTGTCCTGGGATTCAAAGTCGAATTCTTCGATGCGGTTACCGCGAACGACAACGACGCGTGTTTCCTCCGGGTGGGAGGCGTCTATCAGCATTTTGTTGGGCATTATTTCGTTTCCCCCCGGCAGCCGTAAGCCACAGCTGGCGGGGCAAAACCCGCCGCTGCGTGCCATTTGTGTGGATGCCGGATAATTGAATGTCCGCCGGCCGCCGCTTCAGCGCAATGGCGGTGCCGCCCGCAGCCACGATGGCGCGGTTCGATGCGGACCTTTCCATGATTGCGCTTGAAGCCATCGGCACCCAGCAGAACCTTTTGAACCAAAGCCCGGACTTGAGCCGGACCAGCTTGTTTGCTCACGTGGAGCCGGCACGGGTCGACCCGGCCGTTTTCCTCACGCAAGCGATTCCCCCGCCACGGGAGCACGCCTGCGAAATTCGTCGCGATCACCTGAGCCTTTTCGCAGCATGCGAAAGGAGCCGCCTTATCTGACCTTTAGCAGGAAACTGCAGAGATAGGCGGTTCCAGGATTGCAGTGATCCAATGTCGCTTTTATGATTTGGCGGGGTGGAAGGCAACCCCGATTTCGGATGCCGGCAAAAAGCGCTTCCGCAAGGGGAGGCAGCGTTCCAATTCACCATATGAAAAGGCTTGGTTAACCTTCTCTGGATACCAATCGTTAATCGAGTTGGCGGCCTGACAGGCATTTCCTACGAAAAGACCCGGCGCGCGGCGCCAAACCGGGGAGCGACTGAAGAAAGATGGGACTGGCAGGCACCGCAGACAAGGGGCGTGGCGCCGCCGGGGCTATGCGGCCTATGGCGTGGGCTCTTTTCCTGCTGGCGATGCTGCTTGGCTTGACGGCCGTCTCACGCGCCGATTCCCTGCTTGGCGCGACCGGCTACAAGATGGCGGGCGACGCCACCAGGATGCGCATCGTGATGAGCTTCGACCGCGAGCCCGACATCAAGTGGTTCCTGCTGCGCAGCCCAAATCGCCTGGTCGTCGACCTGCCGCGCACGCGATTCGCCATCAGCGCCAAGGACGTGAAGCCGCGCGGCCTTGTCCAGGCCGTGCGCTACGGCGACCAGGGCGACGGCTCGCGGCTGATCCTTACCGGCAAGGGCCCCTTCGCCATCGACAAGCTCGACGTGCTCAAGAATGACGACGGCAGCGGCTACCGCATCGCCATCGACATGTCGGCGGCGTCCGAGCGCGAATTCGACCAGGCGCTTGCCAACCAGGCGCTGACGACCGGCTCGACCGTCTCCACCGACAAGGGCGGCCGGGTCGGCACCGGGCCGATCTCCAACCCCGGCCATCGCTTCACGGTCGTCATCGACCCTGGTCATGGCGGCGTCGACGGCGGCGCCGAGAGCGCCGCCGGCACGGTCGAAAAGAACGTCACGCTCGCCTTCGCCGCCGAATTGCGCGACAGGCTCGCCGCGGTCGGCAAATACGATGTGTTCATGACGCGCGACAGCGACGAGTACCTGCGGCTCGATGATCGCGTGCGTATCGCCCGCCAGCACGAGGCCGACCTGCTGATCTCGATCCACGCCGACACCATCAATGTCAGAGGCCTTCGCGGCGCGACCGTCTATACGCTCTCCGACAAGGCGTCGGACCCCGAAGCCCAGGCGTTGGCCGATCGCGAAAACCTGTCCGACCAGTTCGCCGGCATGGTGATCAAGGACGACAACAAGGAGGTCACCGACATCCTCATCGACCTGATCCGCCGCGAGACGCACAGCTTCTCGATGAGCTTTGCCCACACGCTGGTCGGCCAGTTGTCGACGAGCGTCGGCCTGATCAACAATCCGCAGCGCTCGGCCGGCTTCAAGGTGCTCAAGGCGCCCGATGTCCCCTCGGTGCTGGTCGAGCTCGGCTATCTTTCGAATGCCAAGGACGAGGCGCAGCTGCTCAACGCCGACTGGCGCGGCAAGGCGGCGCAGAGCATAACCAATGCCGTTGCCCTGTTTGCCACGGCAAAGACTGCGGCCCGGGCAGGCGGCTGACCGCGCCGCTCCTGCGCACAACCGCAAGCGGCCTCACAACCACAAGCGGCGTTGCACGACGACAACACCCGGCGCTATTATTCTGCCGTCGAGTTCCTGAAACATCGCGCTGCCGCATTTTGTCCACATGGTCGCGACATGGGTTTTCCGATGCGGATTGGGACCGCCCCGGGGAAGCTTGCACGACAGTCGGCTTCGTTTAGGAAAATCCCGAACCTCGGACTGGAGCGGGCATGATTCGTCTCATCGGCTATTTCTTCGGCATCGGCACGATGCTGGCGCTGCTGGTCGCTGCGGGCGTGGCGATCTATGTCGGCCATCTGGCGAAGGACCTGCCCGACTACGAGGTGCTGGCCAAATACGAACCGCCGGTGACGACGCGCATCCACGCTTCGGACGGCTCCCTGATGGCCGAATATGCGCGCGAGCGGCGTCTTTACTTGCCGATCCAGGCGATTCCGGACCGCGTCAAGGCAGCCTTCATGTCGGCCGAGGACAAGAATTTCTACAACCATCCTGGCGTGGACATAACGGGCCTCGGCCGGGCCGTGATTGCCTATGTCTCGGGCGGACCGACGCAGGGCGGTTCGACGATCACCCAGCAGGTCGCCAAGAACTTCCTTCTGAGCAACGAGCGTTCCATGGAACGCAAGGTCAAGGAAGCCATCCTGTCGTTCCGCATTGAGCAGGCCTACTCCAAGGATCGTATCCTCGAACTCTATCTCAACGAGATTTTCTTTGGCTTCAACGCCTATGGCGTTGCCGGCGCCGCACTTACTTATTTCGACAAATCGGTGAACGAATTGACCGTGGCCGAGGCTGCCTATCTGGCATCGCTGCCGAAAGGTCCGGCCAACTACAATCCCTTCAAGCACGCCGATCGCGCGATCGAGCGGCGCAACTGGGTCATCGGCCAGATGGTCGAGAACGGTTACGTAACCCCAGAAGAGGGCGCCAAGGCGAAGGCTGAACCGCTCGGCGTGACGCCGCGCCGCACCGGCTCCTATCTGTTCGCAGGCGAATATTTCACCGAGGAGGTGCGTCGCCAGATCATCGCCCGCTACGGCGAGAGCGCGCTCCTGGAAGGCGGCCTGTCGGTGCGCACCACGCTCGACCCGAAGATCCAGCTTATTGCCCGCAGGGCGATGCAGAACGGCTTGCTGAAATACGACACGCTGCGCGGCTATCGCGGGCCGGTGACCCATATCGACGTTTCCGGCGACTGGGGCGTGCCGCTCGGCAACGTCAAGGGGCTGGAGGACGTGCCGGAATGGACGCTCGCCGTCGTGCTCGACAGTTCCGCCAATGGTCTGACCATCGGTATCCAGCCGGCGCGGCAGGCTTCCGGCGACATTGTCAAGGAACGCGTCGAAGGCACCGTCAGCAAGGACGACATGGGCTTTGCCATGCGCCATGTGGTCAATGGCAAGACCGTCAAGGCAAAGTCGCCGGCTGATGTGCTGGAGCCCGGCGACGTCGTCTTCGTGCAGAAGAACGACGGCTCCGACAATGCCTACAGCCTGCGCCAGGTGCCGGAGGTCGAAGGCGGCCTGGTCGCCATGGACCCGCATACCGGCCGCGTGCTGGCCATGGTCGGCGGCTTCTCCTACGCGCAGTCGGAGTTCAACCGCGCGACGCAGGCGATGCGCCAGCCCGGCTCCTCGTTCAAGCCGATCGTCTATTCGGCGGCGCTCGACAACGGTTACACGCCGGCGTCGGTGATCATGGACGGCCCCATCACCATCCAGAGCGGCAACACGACATGGACGCCGAAGAACTATGACGGAACCGTCGCCGGCCCGGCGACCTTGCGCTCCGGCATCGAAAAATCGCGCAACCTGATGACGGTGCGGCTCGCCAACGACATGGGCATGAAGCTGGTCGTGGAATATGCCGAACGCTTCGGCGTCTACGACCACCTGGCGCCCTATCTGCCGATGGCGCTGGGCTCCGGCGAGACGACGGTCATGCGCATGGTGTCGGCCTATTCGATCATGGCCAACGGCGGCAAGTCGATCAAACCGTCGCTGATCGACCGCATCCAGGATCGTTACGGCAAGACCGTGTTCAAGCAGGACGAGCGCGGTTGCGAAGGCTGCAACGCCAGCGAATGGAAGAACCAGCCGGAGCCGGAGCTGGTCGACAATTCCGAGCAGGTGCTCGACCCTATGACCGCCTATCAGATCACCTCGATGATGGAAGGCGTCGTGCAGCGCGGCACCGGCGCCACCATCGGCGAGCTCGGCCGCCACATCGCCGGCAAGACCGGCACGACCAATGACGAGAAGGATGCCTGGTTCATCGGCTTCACCCCGAACCTCGTCGTCGGCCTCTACATGGGCTACGACACTCCGCGCGGCCTTGGCCATGGCGCCACGGGCGGCGGCCTGGCGGCGCCGATCTTCAAGGATTTCGCGCGCGTGGCGCTGGACGGCACGCCCAATGTCGACTTCCAGGTTCCCGACGGCATGAAGCTGATCCCCATCAACCGCAAGACCGGCATGCGCGCGGCCGAAGGCGATCCCAACACCATCATCGAGGCCTTCAAGCCCGGCACCGGCCCGGCCGATAGCTACTGGGTGATCGGCATGGGCGCGGACGGCTCCAACGGCTCCGGCGGCGGGCTGTCCCCGCAGGCCAATCAGGCCATTCAGGACGGCGGCGGCGGCCTCTACTGACATCTCCCGATATCGAATGCGCCGGCTGGATGGAGCCGGCCATTTCGCTTTACAGGCGGCGGTGCCGTGCCTATGTATCGCGCCTATCCCGAACAATAACCAAGAACAACAGGACAGAACCAGAAGCCATGCGCGCGGAAACGCTCAACATTGTCGACGAGATCAGGCAGGCGATAACCCTGCTGAGGAGGCATCTTTGACTGGGATCAGGCCATCAAGCGGCTTGAATACCTGAACGTCCGCGCCGAGGATTCCAGTCTGTGGAACGATCCTCTGGAAGCGCAGAAGCTGATGCGGGAACGCCAGGGCCTCGAGGAAGGCATCGCCGCGGTGAAGGGCCTGACCCAGGCGCTGGAAGATAATATCGGCCTGATCGAGCTTGGCGAGGAAGAGGGCGACGAAGGCGTCGTCGCTGAAGCCGAAGCAGCACTTCGCTCCATGCAGGGTGAAGCCAAGGCCCGCCAAGTCGAGACGCTGCTGTCGGGCGAGGCCGACGCCAATGACACTTATCTCGAAATCCATGCCGGCGCCGGCGGCACCGAGAGCCAGGACTGGGCCTCGATGCTGTTGCGCATGTATACGCGCTGGGCCGAGCGCCGACGCTTCAAGGTCGAGGTGCTGGAGGTCCACGACGGCGAGGAGGCCGGCATCAAGTCGGCCACCTTGCTGATCAAGGGCCACAACGCCTATGGCTGGCTGAAGACCGAATCCGGCGTCCACCGCCTGGTGCGCATCTCGCCTTACGACAGCAATGCGCGCCGCCACACTTCCTTTGCCAGCGTCTGGGTCTATCCGGTCATCGACGACACGATCGATATCGACGTTTCGGAATCCGACGTCCGCATCGATACCTACCGCTCTTCCGGTTCGGGCGGCCAGCATGTCAACACCACCGATTCGGCGGTCCGCATCACCCATCTCGCGACCGGCATCGCGGTCGCCTGCCAGGCGGAACGTTCGCAGCACAAGAACCGCGCCAAGGCCTGGGAAATGCTGCGCTCGCGCCTTTACGAGGAAGAGCTGAAGAAGCGTGAGGCGGTGGCGAATGCCACCGAGGCCTCGAAGAGTGATATCGGCTGGGGGCACCAGATCCGCTCCTACGTGCTGCAGCCCTACCAACTGGTGAAGGATCTGCGCACCGGCGTCGAAAGCACCAGCCCGTCGAGCGTGCTCGACGGCGATCTCGACGAGTTCATGGAAGCCTCACTATCGCACCGCATTGAAGGTGGTGCAGGCGAGATGGTGGCGGACCTCGACTAGGATATCCCGATATTCGGGTGAGGCCGGCCTGACCTGAATCGCGACATATCCTGAGCGCCGTGGCGGGAGGAGGAGTGATGACGCGCACGCTTTCCGGAAAATGTTTTTGCGGCGCCGCTCGCTACGAGGTGGCGGACGAATTCGCCTATGCCGCGAACTGCCATTGCTCGAACTGCCGGCGCACGACAGGTTCGGCCTTCAAGCCTTTCGCCGGCATCGAGCGCGACAAGTTCCGCCTGACTGCCGGCGATGGCAAGTTGCTGATCTTCGGCGATGCAAGCGGCCATGATGCGCATTGCGGGCAGTGCGGTTCACTGCTTTATTCGGTGGTGCGCCAGGGCGCTTACGTCCATATCGCCATGGGGTCGCTGACAGACGACCCGAGCATCCGCCCGAGTGCGCACATTTTTGTCGGATCCAAGGCGCCATGGTTCACGATCGCCGACGATCTGCCACAATTTGTTGAGCATGCCACCGGCTGACAGGCCGGAACCTCTGCGACCGGAACTTCGTTGTTAAGCGCCCCGGTCGCCGGCCTGCCTTGATCCGTGGGTTAACCAAGCCGGCGCACGATTTTTTGCCGCAGTCGCCGGCGCGTGGATGCGATTCCGATCAAACGATCGCTTCTTGCGCCGGCCAAGGAATCAGCCCAGCCTTCGGGTTGTGGGAACAAGCATTTATGGCCGGACGCGGCTTGTCTGCGACTGACGATCCGGCCACTGGGAAGACACGTTCCGGGAACGGGCAAGCGAAACCGCTTGATGCTCGAAAGGAATGTTTCGATGTCTGCTGCCACCCTAAGGTCGGCTCAAGCCGTTCGACCGGCCGGCCGACTCCTGTTCTCTCTGCTCGCGGCCGGGGCGCTGCTGTCCATGCCCGCCTTCGCCCACGATGCACTACCCACGGCGGCTAAGCCGCAGGGGTGGAGTTATCCCTTCGCCTGCTGCGCCAACTACGATTGCAAGGAAGTCCCGCAATCATCGGTCGGCGAGCGGCCCGAAGGCTACGTCATAAAAGGCACGGGCGAGGTGGTTGCGTATAGCGACAAGCGGGTCAAGAATTCACCCGATGGCGAGTACCACTGGTGCGCGCATCAGGCCGGGCTTGATGCCGGCAAGACCATCTGCCTGTTCGTGCCGCCGCCCTCTTACTAGACCTTTGAGCTGACGCGGCCAGGCCGATGCTCCAAGGCGTGTGAGGCCTTGATCACGGCAGCGCGTGGCTGCCAAGCCTGCTGACAGACGGGTTGTCAGGACCGCTTCTTTATGCTGCCGTCGCCAGCCAGGGCGGCGGACAACGGAGAGAGGTGACGTCATGACCATCAAGGGAAGCTGCCACTGCAAGGCGACCACATTCGAGGTTTCGGAAGCGCCGCGGACGGTCACGCAGTGCACGTGTTCTTTCTGCTCCAAGCGCGGGTCGCTATGGGCCTATCACGTTCCTTCGCAATTCAAGCTGACCAGCCCGGCTGAAAACGTTTCCTTCTACCGCTGGGGCTCCAAAACCGTCAAACACGGGTTCTGCGCCATTTGCGGCTGCGGCACCTTTACCGAAACGCCGGACTGGTCGAGCGGCCAACCGGACTTCGACAATCCGAGGGTCAGCGTGAACTCGCGGCTGTTCGACGATTTCGACCTCGACAAGGTCGAGGTGGTGGTCATCGACGGCAAGAATCTCTGGTAGAAAGGCGGCGGCACGATAGCCGGGGCGAAGGGCAGCCGGCTGAAGTTTTGCGGGCGGCTTCGCCGTTCCGTTTTTCGCCGCATTTCATGCTACAAGGCATGCGGAAGGGCTGATTTGGCGCGGTCGCAAGGGCCGTGATTTGGAGAGGGACAATCTTATGAAGAAAACCGTGCTCGTCGTCATGGCGACGGCTGTGCTCGTGAGCGCCTGCACCACCACCGATCCGTATACCGGTGACCAGAAGATCTCCAACACGGCGGCCGGCGCCGGGTTGGGCGCCCTGGCAGGCGCCAGCCTCGGCCTGCTCGCCGGCGGCAACGACCGCCGCAACGCGCTGATCGGCGCCGGCATCGGCGCGCTTGCCGGCGGCGCCATCGGCGCGACCATGGACCAGAACGAGGCCGAACTGCGCCGCCAGTTGCAAGGCACCGGCGTCAGCGTCACCCGCAGCGGCGATCAGATCATCCTCAACATGCCGTCCGACATCACCTTCAATGTCGACCAGGATGCGGTGAAGCCGGGCTTTTATCCGGTGCTGAACTCGGTGGCGCTGGTGCTGAAGAAGTTCCGCCAGACCACGGTCGACGTCTTCGGCCACACCGACTCGACCGGCGGCGACGAGCACAATTTCGACCTGTCGCAGCGCCGCGCTCTGGCAGTCGCCAATTACCTCTCCGGTCAGGGCGTCGATTCCCGCCGCTTCGCCGTTACCGGCTTCGGCAAGACGCGCCCGATCGCATCCAATGCGACCGCCGCTGGCCGCGAGCAGAACCGCCGCGTCGAGATCCAGCTCTCGCCGCTCACCTGATCTGTCAGCCACCGAATGCGAAACGGCCCCGGCAAGGGGCCGTTTTCGTGTGTGCCGAGCATGATCGACAGCTCGGAGGTGTGAGTCCTCTACCCAGCCTGATGACGGCGAAGGGTTAGCGAAGCGCAAGGGCGTCGTCGTGAGGCGGGGTCTGAAGGAAGCGTGGAGCAAACCCGCGACCCGATGGACAAGAACCGGATATGAGGCCTACCCGGCCGGACGAGCGGGCACGTGACCGCGAAGTCCATGGTCATCAAGGACCGGGGTGGTAAATCCGGCGGGTGTGCGGGGAAGGCGGTCGATCTTACCTCGGGAGATCTGCGCCGTGTCCGGAATTCCGGACTGAGCCCGCCGTGAGGCGTGCCGATCGCGGCGCAGAAGTCAGCAGAGGGCATAGTAGCCGCCGGGCTTGCCCGGAGGCGAAGGCTCGAACGGTTGGAAGGACGAGTAGGACGGAGTTCTCGCATTGGCCATGCGGCGGAAAACCCAGCTTGAGCTGGCCTTCTCCGAGATGGGAGCGGGTGAAGCCCGCGACCGCTCTGGGGCAGGGACCGAAGCCCGTGCGGCGAACGCCGCCTCCGAAAGCCCGGCGGCGATGGCCGGACCGTGCATGGAAGCGATTGTCGAGCGCGACAATCTGAGGAAGGCGCTGGCGCAGGTCCGGCGCAACAAGGGAGCGCCGGGGATCGACGGCATGAGTGTCGAGGCTGGCGCTGCATCTGAAAGACCACTGGCCCGAACTTCGTGCCCAATTGCTCGAAGGCTCCTACAAGCCGCAACCGGTGCGGCGCGTCGAAATCCCGAAGGCGTCCGGCGGCACCCGTCCGCTCGGCATCCCGACAGTGCTCGACCGCTTTATCCAGCAGGCGGTGATGCAGGAGCTGCAGGACGCATGGGATGACGGGTTCAGCGCGTCGAGCTACGGGTTCCGACCCGCACGCTCGGCACATCAGGCGGTTGCCGCGGCGCAAGCGTTCATCGCGTCGGGCCACCGCATCGTGGTGGACATCGACCTGGAGAAGTTCTTCGACCGGGTCAACCACGACATCCTGATGGGGCTGGTGGCCAAGCGGGTATCCGATCCGCGCCTCCTTCGTCTGATCCGGGGCTTTCTGACCTCGGGAGTGCTCGAAGGCGGGCTGGTCGGCCCAATCGATGAGGGAACGCCGCAAGGCGGCCCGCTCTCGCCGCTGCTGTCGAATCTGATGCTGGACGAACTCGACAAGGAACTGGAGCGACGCAAGCATTGCTTCGTGCGCTACGCCGACGACTGCAACATCTATGTGCGCAGTGTGCGGGCGGGTGAACGGGTGATGGCCAGCGTCGAACGCTTCCTCGACAGGCGTCTGAAGCTGAAGGTCAACACGCACAAGAGCGCGGTCGCCCCGTCGCACCGGCGCAAGTTCCTCGGCTTCAGCTTCACGGACGAGAAGACGCCAAGGCGTCGGATCGCGCCTGAGGCGGTCGCCCGGTTCAAGGAGCGCGTGCGGGTGCTGACGATGCGGACGCGGGGCGCAAGCCTCGTGCTGATAGCCAAGGAGCTGTCGACCTATCTGAAAGGATGGCGCGGCTACTTCGGCTTTTGCGAAACCCCGTCGGTGCTGCGCGACCTCGACCGGTGGATCAGGCGAAGGCTGCGATCCATCGCATGGAAACAGTGGACGCGCGGGCGCACCCGCTTCGCGGAGCTGCGGCGCCGGGGTGTCGGGCGCGAGCTGGCGGCACAAACCGCCGGCAGTGCGCACGGTCCCTGGCGCATCAGCAACAGTCCCGCGCTCGCCATTGCCCTGCCAAATGCTTTCCTCGCAAGCATCGGCCTCGCTTCCATCGAACCCGCCAAGACCGCATAACCAATCGAACCGCCCTGTACGGACCCGTACGCAGGGTGGTGTGGGAGGGGAGGAGCCGCGAGGCTTCCCCCTATCCCGATTGAGCGGATGCCGGCGTTTCTCAACTCCATGCCGCCAGCCGGAAGAATTAGCTCGTCCTAACGAACTGCTTTTCCGCAACCGCGGAAAGGACTAGCATCGATGCTGTTCCAGAGGGGATGGGGCGCAATAAACGGCCGCGCAATCAGCATCTCGCCTCGGTCTTGCACGGCCAGATCATAAAATCTGGGAGGAATGCATGACAGGAACAGCTCGCCTTGGGCGCTGCGGCGTCTTCGTTTTGGCAGGTCTCATTGGCGCTTGGTTAAGCGCCGCCGCGGCCCAGGCCGAGGACGCCAACAAGGCCGACATCGATGCCTTGAAAAAGTCGCTCGCCAAATACGAGGACTACACCGCCGCCGTCCGCGACCTCTATCTGTCGACCGTCGGCTGCGTCTACTACAGCGGTGAAAAATTACCGGGCACGATGAACTATCCGAAGGGCGCCATGGGCATCCATTTCGTCAACGTGCCCAGCGTCGGCCAGAAGCTCGACCCGATGAAACCCAACGTCTTGATCTATGAGCCGACCAAGAAAGGCTTGAAGCTGGTAGCCGCGGAATGGCTGGTGCCGCTGACGCCGGACACCAAGGAAGTTCCCGTGCTCTTTGGCCAGAAATTCATGGGGCCCATGGAGGGGCACTATCCGCTCATTCCGAGGGAGTTCGTCCACTATGACCTTCATGCATGGCTGTTCAAAGACAACCCCAACGGCATGTTCAGCCCGACGAACTCGAACGTGAAATGCAGCAAGGCCGAGTTTCCCATGCTGGAGAAACCGACCAAGATGATGCCGGGGCCGATGTAACGGAAAGCTGGCTTATCGAGAGGGCAAGCCGGTAAGTCGGCTTGCCCGCGAAACAGCTCAGACCTTGGCGACTATCCGCATGAAGGCCGGCACGTCGTCGCCGAAGCCGACGGTGCCGTCATCTTCCTCACGGCGGTGGCGGGCCGGGCGATTCTGGTCGCGCGGCGCACGCGCCTCGCCACGCTGCTCGTTGCGGTCGGCGGAACCCTTGCGATCGTTTTCGGAGCGGATCGCATCCTTGCGCGCGCGGCGCTCGGCAATGTCGGCAATCTCGGCGATCGGCTGCTCGTCGTGCTCGGCTGCCTCGTCCTCGACAGGCTTGGCGCGACGGTCCTTCTTGACCTTGCGGTCCTCGTCCTTGCGGCCGGCGCGGCGCGGGGCGCCGCGGCCACGGCGCGGCGCTTCCTCGCCGGCGCTTTCGGTCACCGTCGACAGGTCGCCGTCATGCCACTCGATCTTGGTGCCGATCAGCCTTTCGATCGCATCGATGTATTTGGTGTCCGAACGGGTCGCGATGGTGAAGGATTTACCGGAACGCCCGGCGCGGCCGGTGCGGCCGATGCGGTGAACGTAATCCTCGGCATGGATCGGCACGTCATAGTTGAAGACGTGGCTGACATCGGGGATGTCGAGGCCGCGCGCCGCGACATCGGATGCCACCAGATAACGCAGCTTGCCATCGCGGAAATTGGCTAGCATCTGCATGCGCGCCCGCTGGTCCATGTCGCCATGCAGCGCGCCGGCGTCGAAATCATATTTCAGCAGCGAGCGGAACAGTTCCGACACCTCGATCTTGCGGTTGCAGAAGATGATGGCGTTCTTCAGCTCCGCATCCTCGGCCTTGATCAGGTTGCGCAGCGTTTCGCGCTTGTCCCAAGGCTTGGAACCGGACTTCACCAGCCTCTGGATGATGTTGGTGGCCGCCGACGCCGCCTTCGAAACCTCGACCCGCACCGGCGCGTGCAGGAATTTTTCGGTGAGCTTGGTGATCTCCGGCGGCATGGTCGCCGAGAAGAACAGCGTCTGTCTGGTGAACGGGATCATCTCGCAGATGCGCTCGATGTCGGGGATGAAACCCATGTCGAGCATGCGGTCGGCTTCGTCTATGACGAGGATCTCGACGCCGTTGAGGAGCAGCTTGCCCCGCTCGCGGTGGTCGAGCAGGCGGCCTGGCGTCGCGATCAGCACGTCGGCGCCGCGCTCCAGCTTCTTGTCCTGTTCCTCGAACGAAACGCCGCCGATCAGGAGCGCGATGTTGAGCTTGTGGTTCTTGCCGTATTTGATGAAGTTCTCCTCGACCTGCGCGGCGAGCTCGCGCGTCGGCTCGAGGATCAGCGTGCGCGGCATGCGCGCCCGGGCTCGCCCCTTTTCCAATCGCGTCAGCATCGGCAGAACGAAGGAGGCGGTCTTGCCGGTTCCGGTCTGGGCGATGCCCAGCACGTCCTTGCCGAGCAGCGCGTGCGGAATGGCGCCGGCCTGGATCGGGGTCGGCTTGGTGTAGCCGGCGTCGGTGACTGCGGAGAGGACCTTTGGCGACAGGCCGAGGTCCGTGAATGTCAACGCTTCGTGAGCGGTCGTGGTGTCTGAGGACAAGTGTTTGATGTCTTTGGCTGGTTTGGGAAAGCGCGACGGCATCCGGCGCGGCAAGCGCCGCGCGCCTGCAAGATCAGTCCTGCAGTTAGGGGCAAGTCCGCGATTTGTCAACAGAAACGGCCGGAAATGCGACGATTGTGAAGACGTAACCTTAACCGGGTTGTTTAATCGAACCGGTGTCTTTGCGCCGGCTCAATAGCGGAATTGTTCTGCGAGAATGCGTTCGTTCCACGAATGGTTGGGGTCGAACAGCAGCGTCGCTGTCGCGGTCGGCGATTCCCGCACGATGACAGAAGCCACCGCCTTGACCTCGGTGTGGTCGGCGGCCGCGTTGACCGGGCGCTTTTCCGCTTCCAGTATGTCGAAGCGCACGGTCGCCTTGTTGGAAAGCAGCGCGCCGCGCCAGCGGCGCGGCCGGAATGGGCTGACCGGGGTCAGCGCCAGAAGCGGTGCGTCGAGCGGCAGGATCGGCCCGTGCGCCGACAGATTGTAGGCGGTGGAGCCGGCAGGCGTCGCGATCATGACGCCGTCGCAGTTCAACTCCTCCAGCCGCACCTGCTCGTCGACGGTAATGCGGATTTTCGCCGTCTGGTAGGACTGGCGCCAAAGCGCCACTTCATTGATCGCCAGCGCGCAAACCGTTTCGCCTTCGTAGGTCACCGCCTGCATTTCCAGTGGGCGGATCGTCTCGGACACGGCCCTCGAAATGCGCTCCTCGAGGCCGCCTGCGCGATATTCATTCATCAGGAAACCGATGGTGCCGCGGTTCATGCCGTAGACACGCTTTCCCGTGCTCATCGTGTCGCGCAGGGTCTGCAGCAGAAAGCCGTCGCCGCCGAGCGCGATGACGATCTCGGCGTCGGCGATCGGCGTCTGCCCATAGCGCGACGACAGGCTTTCCAGCGCCGCGCGGGCGTCGTCGGTGTCGGAAGAGACGAAGGCGAAACGGCTGGCGGTTTTGCTCATGGATCCCGGACGGCAATCGCGGCCGCCTGGCATGGGCCGCGCCCGCGACGGCGTAGCATGCGCCGCCCGCCTCTGCAAAGGGTGGCGAGGCGCGGCAGCAGTTTGCCAGCCGCTCGCGCTTCGTGACAGGCGCGCAATGAATGTGATGGCGGGAATGGTTAAGGCGGAGCTTAAACACTCGTAAAGCCGCATCGGTCATGTTAGCCCGCAGTGGATGGGTTGGCGGGGGCTGGCCAGTCGAGAGACCTGTCTATTGCCGGTAACGCGTCTGATCATAGTCGTTGTGATGATGGGCAGTTTCGCCCTCATGTTCGCCGAACTGGTGCGCCATTCGGAGGAGATGAGCCAGCGCCCCCAGCCGGCCGCCTCCCGCTGCGGCGATGCCACCGCAATGCCTTGCCCGCAAAGGGCGCTTTGAGGCCAATTCACGCCTGACTCTAAACCGCTCCGCGGCAGGTGACAGCACCTGCCGTTTCCCCCTTGAGTCGAAACTGGAAATCAGATACAACCTAAGAGCGCATAAAGGGGGAAGGGTTGATGCAGTTTCCTGTCTGGCATTGGGCAATTCTGCTGCTGCTGATTGGCGTGCCTGCTTTCTTTGCCGTTCGATCAGCTGCCAGGCCGTCACAGAACCCAGGGGAGCTCGTGGGATTTGGTGGCTGGTTGTTGTTGCTGGCAATCGGTCAGACCTTGTCGCTGTTCCGTACGTTGGCAGACCTGGTCTCGTCGAGCGACGGTTACAAGCAGCTCATGCCGCTGCCGAACGGCCCATTGGCAGTCTACGGTGAAATAGGATTGTTATTGGCGTTTACAGCGCTGCAGGTGGTTGTTCTTGTTGCAATGCTGAGGCGGAGCCCCCGGTTCAAGCAGCTGTTCCTGTACCAATGGATCGCGATCCCCCTTGTATTCGTACTCGACGCTGTTTGGACCTCTACGATTCTAGGTGCTCCAATCAGCCAAGTTGTTGCGGGAGATGCGCTGGTCGCACCCATTGTGTCGTTTGTTCTGACCGGGATTTGGGTCGCCTACATCCACAAGTCGATCAGGGTGAAAAACACCTTCGGCGAAGCTGTAGCCGCCGCGCAGATCGCGACTTCCCCTTAGCGGCATCAGCCGGGTTCAACTCTTCGCATGTCGGTTCAATTCTGGTGTCGTCCTTCGCCAAGGCTTCGGAGGACGCTCCCTCGTCCAACAAGCTCCGGGTGGCCTGCCACCCGAAGCTCAAAGAGCGAAGGGTGGTGCCCCCGGCAGGGATCGAACCCGCGACCTTCGGTTTACAAAACCGCTGCTCTACCAGCTGAGCTACAAGGGCACGGCGCTCCGGTAGCATATTTGGTGCGTCAGTAAAGACAAAACTCCGTTGCTAATGGACCCGTGCCGGGACCGGCATGCTGAAAACCGTCAATCGGCTTCCTACATTCTGTCCAGGTGCAATCGCATCGAACGGGTGTCGCATGATCAGATTCGTCATCATCCTGCCGATTGTTGTGGTGAGTTGGCTTCTGCTGGTGAAGCTCGTCAGCGATCTGAAGAAGGCCAATATCGACTGGACCGGCGTCGCCACCATCATCGGCTTCATCGCGCTTGCGTTCTGGCTGCGCCATATCACGGGGATGGGGTGAAGAGAGTGAGTAGTGAATAGTCGGTAGCGAGTAGGGCTTCAGTCCCGGATTTCACCACTCACCACTCACTACTCGCTAATTCACTAAAAAAATCCTCGAACCTTTTTCCTCGCCGCGACGACAGACGATCAAGAGGCGGATGGATCGCCTCGGTCAACCAACCAAGGAGATCGTCATGTTCAAGCGCACACTCGTTTCCGGCCTCATCGCCACCACCGTCGCCGCCAGCACCCTGGCCGGCACCGTCCAGCCTTCGGCCGCCCACAGCCATCACCACAACCGCGAAATCGGTATCGGCATCGCTGCCGGCGTCGGCGGCTTCGTTCTCGGCAGCCTGCTCTCCCAACCGCAGCCAGAGCCGGTCTACGTGGATGAGTACGGCGGTTCCTGGCACGTCCGCCGCTGCCTCGCCCGGTACCCCAGCTATGAACCGAGCTCGGACACCTATATCGGCTACGACGGCTATCCTCACTATTGCCGCCTCTGAGAGCAGGTCGTGCCAGCAAAAAGAGGGGCTCGCGAGGGCTCCTTTTTTGCTGTCTGCACGGTGAACTCAAACGCTGCTTCGGTAGCCGGTCCTCGCAAGGCGACCAGCGGTATACAGGGATTTTCGGAGCGTTTAATCTGACCTCGACGGCAATCGAGGGGAGGGTCGCTTGGACAATCAGGATCCTAAGGAAGAACGGGTCGAACCGGTTTTCCGCAACGGCACCATCACCATCGTCGGCATCCTGCTGGCGTTCTCGCTAGGATTCATCACCCATTGGGCTGCCAACCCGATCCCATGGCAGACCTATCATCTGATTGCCGTCCTGCCGATCCTGGTCGGTATCGCGCTGCAGATGCGGGCGCTTGCCATTCTGCTCGACGTCAAATCCCTGAAGCGAAGCATTCATGACCGCGCCTGTCGGATATTCATCGCCGGCCTCATCTTGGCGGCCTGTGGCGTCGGTCTGGCCATCCTGCTCGATTTCTTCGACATATCGGCAAAGAGCGCATTGCCAGGCGCGTCTTAATTAGTAGGCTTTCGCGCCGCCGATCATCTTGGTCACTTCCGCCGCCGCGTCGCGCACCAGCGGTCCGATCTCGGCCAGGCGCTCCGGCGTGACGCGAACCGTCGGTCCCGACACCGAAACGCCGCCGATAGGCTCGCCGAACTCATTGAAGATGGCGGCGGCCACGCAGCGCATGCCGGGATGCCGCTCCTCGTCGTCGACCGACCAGCCGCGATGCTTGATCGTCGCCAGGTCATGGGCGAGCGCCGAGATGTCGGAGAGCGTCTTGTCGGTGTAGCGCTGCAGGCCCGCCTTGCGCAGGATCGCCGCGACCCGTTCCGGTTCGAGATGGGCCAGCACCGCCTTGCCGATGCCGGAAGCGTGGAAGGAGCTGCGCGTGCCCGGCCGGAAGAAGGCGCGGATCGCCTGATGCGTCTCGACCTGGTTGACGAAGACGATGCAGTCGTCCTCGGCGACACCCAGATTGGCCGTCTCGCCGGTCTTTTCCATCAGTTCCTGCATGACGATGCGGGCGCGGTCGACCAGCTTGCGGCGGCGCAGGAAGGCGGAACCCATGCGATAGGTCTCCACGCCGATCGACCACAACTGGTCGGTCGTATCGAATTCGACCATGCCGTGGTTTTCCAGCGTCGTCAGCATGCGGTAGGCGGTGGATGCGGCAAGGCCGCTGCGCTCCGCTACTTCGCTCAGCGACAGGCCGCTGGCCTCGGCGACGATCGCCAGGATGCGCAGCGCCCGGTCGAGCGACTGCACCGAAGCAGTTTCCGATGGGCCGTTGAAGGAGCGCGGCCGGCCGCGCTGGCGTTTTTCGCTGGTTTCCATGGCCGCATTCTGGCGGATTTCGCCCGACGCGCAATGAAAAAGTTTTCCATCGATTTTGCCAGGTAGATTTCTGAAAAACGAAAAGCTATTTAAAATCAATTCACAAAACGCGTTTCTTGGAAATGGAAAAATATTCTGAAAAAATTGAAAAATGGCTGGAGTGCTGGCATTGTCCAAGCCAACCAATGAAGTGGAGGCTGGACATGGCCAGGATGCGTGCTGTCGATGCTGCGGTTCTCGTTCTCGAAAAGGAAGGCATTTCGTGCGCCTTCGGCGTGCCGGGCGCGGCGATCAACCCGCTTTATTCGGCGCTGAAGGCGAGGGGAACCATCCGCCATGTGCTGGCCCGCCATGTCGAGGGCGCCTCGCATATGGCCGAAGGTTACACGCGGGCCAGGGCAGGCAATATCGGGCTCTGCATCGGCACCTCCGGCCCGGCCGGCACCGACATGGTCACCGGTCTCTATTCGGCGGCGGCCGATTCCATTCCGATCCTCTGCATCACCGGCCAGGCGCCGCGGGCGCGGCTCAACAAGGAGGACTTCCAGGCCGTCGACATCGCCGCGATCGCAGCGCCCGTCGCCAAATGGGCGGTCACCGTCATGGAGCCTTACCTGGTGCCGATGGCGCTGCAGAAGGCGTTTCATCTGATGCGCTCGTCGCGGCCCGGTCCGGTGCTGGTCGACCTGCCGGTCGACGTGCAGCTGGCCGAGATCGAGTTCGATATCGACGCCTATGAGCCGCTTCTTCCCTTCAAGCCGGCGATGACGCGCGCCCAGGCCGAGAAGGCGCTGGCGATGCTGAACGAAGCGGAAAAACCGCTGATCGTCGCCGGCGGCGGCATCATCAATTCCGATGCCTCCGATCTGCTGATCGAGTTCGCCGAGATCACCGGCGTGCCTGTTATCCCGACGCTGATGGGCTGGGGCGCGATCCCCGACGACCACCGGCTGATGGCCGGCATGTGCGGGCTGCAGACCTCGCATCGCTACGGCAATGCGACGATGCTGGCGGCCGATTTCGTCTTCGGCATCGGCAACCGCTGGGCCAACCGTCACACCGGTTCGGTCGACGTCTACACCAGGGGCAAGAAATTCATCCATGTCGATATCGAGCCCACCCAGATCGGCCGCGTCTTCGCGCCGGACCTCGGCGTCGTCTCGGATGCGGGCGCAGCGCTGAAGATGCTGCTCGACGTCGCCACCGAATGGCGCACGGCCGGCAGGCTGCGTGACTGGTCGGGCTGGGCGAAGGAATGCCAGAGCCGCAAGAAGACCATGAAGCGCAAGACGCATTTCGAGCAGGTGCCGCTGAAGCCGCAGCGCGTCTATGAGGAGATGAACAGGGCGTTCGGCCGCGACACCACCTATGTCACCACGATCGGCCTGTCGCAGATCGCCGGCGCACAGTTCCTGCATGTCTACAAGCCGCGCAACTGGATCAATTGCGGCCAGGCCGGCCCGCTTGGCTGGACGCTGCCGGCAGCGCTTGGCGTGCGCGCCGCCGACCCCGAGCGCAGCATCGTCGCGCTTTCCGGCGACTACGATTTCCAGTTCATGATCGAGGAGCTGGCGGTCGGCGCGCAATACAGGCTGCCCTACATCCATGTCGTCGTGAACAACGCTTATCTCGGCCTGATCCGCCAGGCGCAGCGCGGTTTTTCGATGGATTACGAAGTCAGCCTCGCCTTCGAAAACGTCAATCGGGCGAACGATCCCGAGGCCGGCTACGGCGTCGACCACGTCGCGGTCGCCGAGGCGATGGGCTGCAAGGCGGTCCGCGTGCGCAAGCCCGAAGAGTTCGCAGGTGCCTTCAAGGAGGCTGAGCGCCTGATGAAGGAGTACCAGGTTCCGGTGGTGCTCGAATTCATCCTGGAGCGCGTCACCAACATTTCCATGGGCACGGAAATCGACAAGGTCACCGAATTCGAGGAGCTTGCCGAAAGCCATGAGGACGCGCCGACAGCGATTGTGATGCTCGATTAGGAGAAAAAGAATGCCGCGCTTTTCAGCCAATCTTTCGATGCTCTTCGGCGAGCACGAGTTTCTCGACCGCTTCGATGCGGCGGGCCGCGCCGGCTTCAAGGGCGTCGAATATATCGGCCCTTACGACCATGCGCCGGATGTCGTGGCCGCGCGGCTCAAAAAGAACGGACTCAGCCAGGTGCTGTTCAACCTGCCGGCCGGCGACTGGGGCAAGGGCGAGCGCGGCATTGCCATACTGCCCGATCGCGTGCCGGAATTCCGGCAAGGCATCGCCAAGGCGATCACTTACGCCCATGCGCTGGGCTGCGAGCAGGTCAATTGCTTGGCCGGCATCGCGCCGCAGGGCGCCGATCGCGCCGTCCTGGAAAACGTCTTTGCCGAGAACCTCGCCTTCGCCGCCGAGAAGCTGGAGCAGGCCGGCATAAAACTGTTGATCGAGCCGATCAACACTCGCGACATTCCGGGCTTCTTCCTCAATTACACGGACCAGGCGCTGGCGCTGATCGACCGCATCGGCTCGAAGAACCTGTTCCTGCAATACGATATCTACCACATGCAGATCATGGAGGGGGATCTCGCCCGCACCATCGAGACTAACCTCGGCCGCATCGCGCATATCCAGCTTGCGGACAATCCCGGCCGTCACGAGCCGGGGACGGGCGAGATCAACTATCCCTTCCTCTACGAGCATATCGACCGGATCGGTTATTCCGGCTGGATCGGCGCCGAATACAAGCCGAAGGCGGGTACGGAGGCAGGGCTGGGGTGGTTCAGGGAGTTGGCTGGTAAGGGAAGTGCAGCGGCTTAGCAGCAGGAATATTGCAGAACTCGCGATCCTTCGCGCCCCCCTCTGGCCTGCCGGCCATCTCCCCCACAAGGGGGGAGATCGGACGTCGCCCCTGCTTTCGCCAATCTGCAGCGTTTGCAGGAGCAAGCGACGCGCTGAAGCTGCTGATCTCCCCACTTGTGGGGGAGATGGCCGGCAGGCCAGAGGGGGGCGCGAAGGATCGCGGCTTAACAACAAGATGGAGATTTAAATGGAAACCATCGGCTTCATCGGCCTCGGCATCATGGGCGCGCCGATGACGGGGCATCTGCTCGACGCCGGCTATACGGTCATCGCCAGCGACCACCGCTCGAAGCCGCCGGCCGAGCTCGTCGGCAAGGGGCTGAAAACCGTTTCCGGCCACAGCGCCGTGGCGAAAGCCGCCGACATCGTCATCCTGATGGTTCCCGATACGCCGCAAGTGGCCGACGTTCTCTTCGGCGACAACGGCGTCGCCTCAGGCTTGTCGAAGGGCAAGCTCGTCATCGACATGAGCTCGATCTCGCCGATCGCCACCAGGGATTTCGCCAAAAAAATCAACGAGCTCGGCTGCGACTATCTCGATGCGCCGGTGTCGGGCGGCGAGGTCGGTGCCAAGGCGGCGTCGCTGACCATCATGGTCGGCGGCGAGGACAAGCCATTCGAGCGCGCCAGGCCGGTGTTCGAGAAGATGGGCAAGAACATCACGCTGGTTGGCCCGAACGGCGTCGGCCAGACCACCAAGGTCGCCAACCAGATCGTCGTCGCGCTGACCATCGAGGCCGTCGCCGAGGCGCTTGTCTTTGCTTCCAAAGCCGGGGCCGATCCGGCCAAGGTGCGCCAGGCCCTGATGGGCGGGCTCGCAGCCTCGCGCATCCTCGAAGTGCATGGCGAGCGCATGGTCAAGCGCACCTTCACGCCGGGCTTCCGCATCGAACTGCACCAGAAGGACCTCAACCTGGCGCTGGAGGGAGCGAAGTCGCTTGGTGTCGCACTGCCCAACACCTCGACCACGCAACAGCTGTTCAATTCCTGCGCAGCCAATGGCGGCGCCAAGGAGGATCACTCGGCGCTGGTCAGGGCGCTGGAGCGGATGGCAGCCCACGAAGTGGGCTAGAAGCGAGTAGAAATTAGTGAGTAGTTAGTAGGGAATTCGTGCTCGAGTCTACTCACTACTCACTACTCACTACTCACTACTCACTACTCACTAGGAATTTCCTCGCCGCATAAAGGCTCACCGCCGCCGCGTTCGACACGTTGAGCGAGCGGATCGCGCCGGGCATGTCGAGCCGTGCCAGCGTCGTCACCGTCTCGCGCGTCTTCTGGCGCAGGCCCTTGCCTTCGGCCCCGAGCACCAGCGCGATCTTGTCGCCGGCAAAACTCTTCTCCAGTTCCGCCGGCCCGTCCGAGTCGAGCCCGATGGTCTGGAAGCCGGCCTCATGCAGCTGGCTGAGCGCGTCGGCAAGATTCTTCACCTCGATCTGGTCGATATGCTCCAGCGCGCCGGAAGCCGATTTCGCCAGCACGCCGGATTCCTGCGGGCTGTGGCGAGCGGTGGTGATCAGCGCGCCGGCGCCGAAGGCGACCGCCGAGCGCAGGATGGCGCCGACATTGTGGGGATCGGTGACCTGGTCGAGCACCAGCACCAGGCTGGTGTCGCCAAGCGCGTCGAGGCGCTTGGGCTTCAGCGGCTCGGCCTCGATCAGCACGCCCTGATGCACGGCGTCCGATCCCGTGACCTTATCGATGTCCTTCGGCTCGACCAGTTCCGCCTTGAAAGGCAAGGCGGCAAGATCGCCGATCGAAAGCCGTTCCGCGGCGTTGCGGGTCACCAGCATTTTTCTGATCTTACGGCGCGGATTGTCGAGTGCCGCCCGCACCGTATGCAGGCCGTAAAGCCGCACCAGCCCGTCGGCGGCGGCATCGCCTGCCGGCACCGGCTGGCGCGGCCGGAATGCCGGCGCGCCGCCGGCCTTCTGGTCGCGATGCGCACGCCGCAGCTTGGCGTAATGGGTGTCTTTGGGTGTGCCCGGCTTGTCGCTTTTCTTGTCGCTCATGGCCGGCTTCTATAGCGGTGTCGCTCGGCTAAGGATATGGGCCGTGGCGACGAATGCCGCACATCGCCGAAAAACCCTGGCTGCGCCGGTTGACACCCACCGGCCTTGCCGCCATAAGGCGCTTCGCTGATTTCGGAGATGACAAACTCGGGTCCGGATCGGCAGAAATGCCTCGTTGCATGGCTCCGGCGGCAGACTGGAGAGGTGCCCGAGTGGTTAAAGGGGACGGACTGTAAATCCGTTGGCTTAGCCTACGTTGGTTCGAATCCAACCCTCTCCACCACTGCCGGCCCGGAAGCCCTGAAACGCAAAGCTTCGGAATGAAAAGTGCCTGGCAGTTTTCGGGTGAATCCGATACGCAACTGAAAGGCGCGGGTATAGCTCAGTGGTAGAGCAGCAGCCTTCCAAGCTGAATATGCGGGTTCGATTCCCGCTACCCGCTCCAGATTTCCATCCATACAAGCTGTTCACGCAGATTTGCTGCGCGATATTGCGCGCAGCAAATCTGTCGAAGTCTGACCGCGCTGCTAACGCTTAGCTGTTGAAAGCCGAGGCGACCTGGTGGTGCTGTGGGATTTGGCCGTTCGGCGTCAGCTTGTCGACGATGCCGGGCAGCGCCGTGGAGAGCTGCTTCAGCAGTTCCTGTTCGTCCATGCCCGTCCGCTGCGCGATCTCACGGATGACCTGCGGGCCGATTGCCGAGCCAAGGTCGTTGGCGTTGATCGGCTGGTTCTGGCCGGTGCCGACCCAGGAATCGGCGACATTGCCGTGGCCGGCGTCTCTGAGCTTGTTGAGCAGGCCGCCCAGTCCGCCGAGCAGGCCGCCATCGGCGGAAGTTTCGGTTCCCGCCGGGGTCGGAACCGGTGCCTGCGCTTCGGCCGGCTGGTCATCGCCCCTGCCGCTCAGCATCTTGCCGACCAGCAGCGCGCCGAGCGCGATCATCAGCGGTTTGGTGATGTTGCCGCCAGGAACGGCGTTGTCAAACAGTCCCATTGTGGATCTCCATGTCAACCAAGTCCGTCCCCGCGCGCCACAATGGCGCAATCGGGCGGAAATTCAAGCTGTCTTGAGCTTTTGACAATCATGTGAAAATGATTGGAGCGGCAGGGGAATGGAGAGGAAAAAATGGGTATCATCAGCTGGATCATTCTCGGCGTGATCGCCGGCTTCATCGGCAGCAAGATCGTCAACAAGACCGGCCAGGGCATGATCATGGATATCGTGCTCGGCATCGTCGGCGCCATCGTCGGCGGACTGATCTTCAGCGCTTTCGGCGCAGCGGGCGTGACCGGCCTCAACATCTGGAGCCTGATCGTCGCCGTCATCGGGTCGGTCGTCGTGCTCTGGGCCTATCACCAGATCAGCGGCAAGCGGACGCTGTAGAGGCATCAGACTAAACTCGCAGCTCTTCGGCTGCGGAATATCAAGCTCTGGGCCGGTCGCCCGCGCGACCGCCGGACGTAATGGCGTTGGGCCGGCACGAAGGTCGGATCGGCAATGGCAATCCAGGCGCAAGGCGTCCCAATCACCTATTACCCGATCCCGAAAAGCGGCAGCAGCAGCGTCAAATACGTGCTGATGGCGCTAAGCGGCAGGCAACCTCCTCTCGCCAATCCGGAAAATGAGGTCCACAGCCATCTGGCCACGAACTGGGTCGACCCATTCGCACCTGTCTACGACGGACGCGGCGGCAAGTTCACGATCGTTCGCGACCCGCTGGAGCGGCTTCTCTCGGCTTATTCGAGCCGGATATTGGACACAGACGTGCTGACGACACGATTTCCAAACACCGAAATGCTCAAGAGCTTCGGTTTGCCGACCAATCCGGATCTCGATACCTTTATCCTCAACATCGAAAAATACTGCGCATGCTCAGGCGACATTCAGTTCCACGTCTCGTCACCGCGCTGTTTTGTCGGTTCCAGCCTCTTCCTGTTCGAGCACGTCTTCAAGTTCGAAGAGCTGGACGGGGTTGAGGCATTCCTGTCCTCCGTCAGCGGCCGGAAAGTCACCGTGCCCCGGCTGCAGGCCGCCAGATCGAAGGTCAGCCCGTCGGATCTGTCGCCGGCCGCGCTGGCGAAAGCGATGCGCTTCTGCCGCTACGACTATGGTTTCCTGATCGACTATTACGTCCCGGCGAAATGGGGTGGCATTCCCGACGGCGACCCCGCCGAAACGTCCTCGCTGCACATCTACGGCGATCCGACCGCACGCCGTGACGGTCGCGTCCTCTATCCACGGACGTTTCGCAACATCATGCATTTCCTGGCCAGACGCCCGCTGGAAAAGCGGGTAGGGTATTAGGCCTCAGCTGCTAAGCTGATGGCCTCAGGCCACCACGGTCAGCCGGCGCCTTCTTTCATCGAGCGAGACGACGGCGAGGCCGCTGCCGACCACCAGCAGGATGCCGCAGACGGCAAGCGCATTGGGGAATTGCCCGAACACCAGCAGGCCGGAAATGACCGCCCAGACGGTGAAGCAGTAATAGAACGGCGCTACCGCGCTCGTCGGGCCGACGCGGTAGGCCATGAAGATGAAGAAGTGGCCGAAGATCAGGAACAGGCCGGCGCCGGCGAGCAGCAAAAGGTGGTAGCCTCCCGGCATCACCCAGTGTTCGGAGATGAGATGCGCGATGCCGGCGCCGACCAGCACCACCAGGACGGCGGAGATGGCGACGATCATTCCCGGCACGTCGGCGCCGACCTTGCGCCCGGCGAGATCGCGCCCCGCAGCAAGCGCCGCATTGCCGAGCGCCAGCAGGGCATAGACCGAGATGCCCTGCATCGTCGGCTGTGCCACCATGACCGCGCCGATGAAGCCGAGGCCGATCAGCGCCATGCGGGCCGCCCCGATGCGCTCGCCGAACAGGATCGAGGAACCGACCAGCATGAGCAGCGGCGTGATTTGCCCTAGCGCGGTCGAATCGGCGATCTGCATGTTGGCTAAAGCCACGACGTAGCAGAGGATCGCCGCCAGCTCGAGCAGATTGCGGCGCAGCACCTTGCGTTCCAACAGCAGCGGGATCTGCCTGCCATAGCCCAGCATGAACAGCAGCGGCATGCCCCACAGCGTCGCGGCCGCGCCGCGCAGGAACAGCACCTCGTAGGGCGGCAGCCCGCTGGTCGCGAGCTTCATCATGGTGTCGTTGACGAGATAGGAGCCCGTCGAGACGATCATGAACAGCGGGCCACGGATATTTGCCGGAATGAACTGCATTTGCCGAACAAATCAGAGCCGTGTTCCGGCGGCAATGGGCCAGCCATGGCCATGGAGTTCACATCCCCACGAAGCTGTTGATGAGTCGACTGCAGGCCGCCGCCGTGTGCGGGCCGCGCCCATTTGAATCCATGTCGACAAATCCTATATCCGGTCCATATCTCCTGAAATCGGATCATTGGTTCGGGTCGACTGAGAGAACGCTCAGCCACAAGGCACTTGTGTTTTCCAGCCGTTGTCGCTAATCGCCCCGCATTCGACTGAACTGAAGGTCAAGGCCGCCCAAGGAAAGAGACTATGGCAAAAGGTAAATTCGAGCGCACCAAGCCGCATGTGAACATTGGCACGATCGGGCATGTCGATCATGGCAAGACGTCGCTGACGGCGGCGATCACGAAGTATTTTGGCGAATACAAGCGCTATGACCAGATCGACGCGGCGCCCGAAGAGAAGGCGCGCGGCATCACCATTTCGACGGCGCACGTCGAGTATGAGACGACCAACCGCCACTATGCCCATGTCGACTGCCCCGGCCATGCCGACTATGTCAAGAACATGATCACCGGTGCCGCGCAGATGGACGGCGCCATCCTGGTGGTGTCGGCCGCCGACGGCCCGATGCCGCAGACGCGCGAGCACATCCTGTTGGCCCGCCAGGTCGGCGTGCCGTCGATCGTGGTGTTCCTGAACAAGGTCGACCAGGTCGACGATGCCGAGCTGCTCGAGCTGGTCGAGCTCGAGGTTCGCGAGCTTCTGACCAAGAACGAGTTCCCCGGCGACGACATTCCGATCGTCAAGGGCTCGGCGCTGGCTGCGCTGGAAGATTCCAACAAGACCATCGGCGAGGACGCCATCCGCGAGCTGATGGCGCAGGTCGACGCCTATATCCCGACGCCGGTTCGTCCGCTGGACAAGCCGTTCCTGATGCCGATCGAGGACGTGTTCTCGATTTCGGGCCGCGGCACGGTGGTGACCGGCCGCGTCGAGCGCGGCGTGGTCAAGGTCGGCGAGGAGCTGGAGATCGTCGGCATCCGTCCGACGGCCAAGACGACCTGCACGGGCGTGGAAATGTTCCGCAAGCTGCTCGACCAGGGCCAGGCCGGCGACAACATCGGCGCGCTCTTGCGCGCATCGATCGACCGCGAGGGCGTCGAGCGCGGCCAGGTTCTGGCCAAGCCGGGCACGGTCAAGCCGCACAAGAAGTTCGTGGCCGAAGCCTACATCCTGACCAAGGACGAGGGCGGCCGTCACACGCCGTTCTTCACCAACTACCGTCCGCAGTTCTACTTCCGCACCACGGACGTGACCGGCATCGTGACGCTGCCGGCCGGCACCGAGATGGTGATGCCCGGCGACAACATCACCGTCGATGTCGAATTGATCGTGCCGATCGCCATGGAAGAGAAGCTGCGCTTCGCCATCCGTGAAGGCGGCCGCACCGTCGGTGCCGGCATCGTCGTCACCATCAAGGAATAATTGATCCGGCTGCAGCCGGTTCGAAAAGAAAGGGCGGTCTTCGGGCCGCCCTTTTTTGTTTCTGGCGCCCGGCGGGAAAAGTATTGCGCGGTCGGTTTCAAAGCTGTTGCAAGCACCATTGCGGCAATTAGTATGGGTTGCACCGTGGGGTTTGGCAGAGTGGTTCCGGAACGCCGTTCAGACAGCATTCGGTGGTGGCGCGGGTTGGTTCGCCTGGCGCTGACCCTTGCCATGGGACTGGCGGCCTTCGCTGCCATGGCCAGGGAAACTGCGCCGGACTACGGCCCGACGATGCGCTTCGTTATGGTGCGCAGCAGCGCGCCGGGCTGCGAGCCCAACTGCCCGGAATGGATATCGGCGGAAGGCACGATCGAGGCGGGTACGCCGGCGCTGCTCAAGCGCATGCTGAAGACACTCGGCGGCCGGCAATTGCCGATCGTCGTCAATTCTCCGGGCGGCAATGTCGACGCCGCACTTCAGCTCGGCCGCATGATCCGCAAGGCCAAGCTCGATATCGCCGTCGGCATAACCGAGTTTTCAGGCTGCTCGCCGGAGATGAAGAACTGCCGGAACAATGACAGCAAGACCGCGCCGTATTTGGGCGTCGCCTATGACAGCGGCGCCATGTGCAATTCGGCTTGCCCATTGATGTTCGCCGGCGGCGTCCATCGCGTCGTCGGCGAGTGGGCCTTTCTCGGCGTCCACCAGATAACCACCACCTATCGGCGCGAAAGACTGCTCTACCGGACTCTCTACAGAATTGTGAACGGCAAGAAGAAGGTCGTCAGCACCAGGATCGTCAGCCGCAAGGATGCCGGCAGCTACAAGACCTATGAGATGAGCAAGGCGGTCGAGAAGCGGCTCTCGGCCTATCTCAGGGAGATGGGCATCGAGCAGGGCGTGCTGGAAATGATGAAGGCAACGCCCGCCAGCGATATCCGGCAGATCGAGCCCGACGATATGCTGGAGACAAAGCTGGTCACCAGCCTCGATTCCCTCGATCTCATGGCCGAGGGGAAAATTTGCCGGCTGAATCCCGTGCCGGTGAATTGCCGTGAAATTCCGGCAGAAAAGAATGCCAGGCCGGCCGGGGTGCCGATAGCCGAGGCCAAGCCTGTTCTTCCCGAGGCCTCGGCGGTGCCGGCATGGCCGAAGGGTGAGCCGGAGATGCGCTTCGTGCTCGTTCGCGGCAGCAACCCGCTTTGCAATCCCGACTGTCCGGAATGGATTTCGGCCGAGGGCACAATTACCGGTGGCACGCCCGACAGTCTGCGTCAGTTGCTCGACGGCATCGGTGAGCGCAAGCTGCCGGTGGTGATCAGCTCGCCGGGAGGCGACGTGCTCGGCGCGCTCGCCGCGGGCCGCCTGATCCGTGAGCGTAAGCTGGATGTCGCGGTCGGCCGAACGGACTTTCTCGACTGCGATCCCGACACCGCGGGGTGCGCTGCAAAGGACGGGCTTCATGCCGGCCTTACCGTCGATGCCGGCGCCGAGTGCGATGCGGCCTGCGCGGTTATGATCGCCGGCGGCGCCAGGCGCTTCGTCGGTGCCAATTCGCATTTCCTCGTGCACGCCATGGGTATGGAAGAAAAGGTCAGAGCGTATCTCGACGAAATGGCGATCAGCTCGGGACTGCTCGTGGCGATGCAGTCGGCGCAGTATGCGAAGCACAGGGAACTCAGTCAGAACGAATTGCTGAAGTTCGGTCTGACGACGGGGCCGCAATCGGTGGATGCGCTGACCGGCGCTACCATCTGCAAGTCGACACCGAGGCCGGACAATTGCCGGGTTCTGCCGGCCGCCAACGCCCAGGCCGAAGCGCCAGCCAAGCTATAAAGCATGTCTGCCGAAAGTGTGCAGCGGTTTCGGATACTTAGATCAGAGTCCCGTGTCCGCACTGGCCATGGGGGCAGGTTGAGCCGGGCAGGGGCTTGCCTTTATCTTGGCGACCATCGAGAGGCGAGGATCGGCGATGAGCGAGCATATCCCGACTTTGTTCGAATGGGTCGGCGGCATCGAGCGGCTCAACCGGCTGACGCAGACCTTCTACGACAAGGTGGCCCTGGATCCGGTCGTCGGCCCGGTGTTCAGGCATATGTCGCCGGACCACCCGGCCCATGTCGCGGCCTTCATCGGCGAGGTCTTTGGCGGGCCGAAGACTTACAGCGAAAAATTTGGCGGCCACCGCGAGATGGTGATGCATCATCTCGGCAAGCACCTGACCGAGGAGCAGCGCCGGCGCTGGATCAATCTTCTCGCCGACGCGGCCGACGAGGTCGGCCTGCCGGACGACCCCGAGTTCCGCTCCGCCTTCATGGGCTATGTCGAATGGGGATCGCGGCTGGCGAAGATGAATTCCACGCTTGGCGAGACCTGCGATCCTGAGACCGAACCGATGCCGGCCTGGGGCTGGGGCTTGCCGGGAGGCCCGTACAAGCCGCCCGCCGGCAAGTGAAGCCGTAAGCCGTTTCGGGCGGGCCGCAGACGCCTGGCGTTACAATGAGGAATTCCGGCAAAAGGCTATGAAACGGCTTCAGACCGCTCTTTACAGAGCGCCCGGAAGCTTTTAGGAAGCGCCTTGCGCCGAAACGCGCATGCACGGGCATAGCTCAGTTGGTAGAGCGGCGGTCTCCAAAACCGCAGGTCGTAGGTTCGAGCCCTGCTGCCCGTGCCATTTCTCAAAAATGGCGATTTTCTTGACTGCGGTGCCGGCATTGAAATCCGCGGGGTGGCTTGCCATATGAGCCGACATGGGGCATAAGGCCCTCATAGCCGGGACGGAACGACTGGATGGTTCCGATGCGGCGCTTGGCCATAAAGCGGACACTTGCCACTTGCGTGGATCAAGAATCGGTTTTATGTAGTCTGAACAGACACGCGACGCGTGGAGCTGGGAAGCCGGCTTTACGCGTCTGATTTGCATGGGCGAAATGATTAGCGCCGATTCGGCGCCGGCAGCAAACCCAGGCGGCACGTCCCGGCCAGCGGGATCATCCAGGAGACCCGGCCAACGGGTCTTGAAGACAGAGCGGCAAATGGCTTCGAAAACCACAAATCCTTTCACCTTTCTCCAGCAGGTCCGCGCGGAGACGGCCAAGGTGACATGGCCATCGCGGCGCGAAACTATGATCTCGACGGTGATGGTCCTGGTATTCGCGGTTATCGCGATGATCTTCTTCTTCACTGCCGACATAGCCATGGGCTATGCGATCGAGTGGATTTTGGACCTCGGCCGCTAAGTTCGGCGATTACGGAGACGGCTTGAAATGACTGCGCGGTGGTACATCGTCCACGCCTATTCGAACTTCGAGAAGAAGGTCGCCGAGGACATCGAGAACAAGGCCAAGCAGAAGGGCCTGTCCGCCGATATCGAGCAGATCGTCGTGCCGACCGAGAAGGTCGTCGAGATCCGCCGCGGCCGCAAGGTCGATGCCGAGCGCAAGTTCTTCCCGGGCTATGTGCTGTTGAAGGCCAATCTGACGGATGCCGTGTTCTCGCTGGTCAAGAACACGCCGAAGGTCACGGGGTTCCTGGGCGACTCCAAGCCGGTGCCGATCACCGAGGCGGAGGCGCAGCGCATCCTGAACCAGGTCCAGGAAGGCGTCGAGCGGCCGAAGCCCTCGGTCACCTTCGAGATCGGCGAGGCGATCCGCGTTTCGGACGGTCCGTTCGCATCCTTCAACGGCTTCGTCCAGGAAGTGGACGAGGAGCGGGCCCGCCTCAAGGTGGAAGTTTCGATCTTCGGGCGCGCGGTGCCCGTCGATCTGGAATTCGGACAGGTCGAAAAGGGCTGATCCGAAATCCCTGTTCCGGTTCGGCGGCAGGGAAGGCGGCGCGAAAAGTCGTGCGGCCATGAACGGGTGGGAGGCGAAAGCGGCTTAGCCGGCCGCCGGAACCGCACCACCAGACTGCAACCGCCGGTATTCCCTTTGGGGCCGGCATGAGAAAAGGCAGGAATAGAGATGGCTAAGAAAGTTGCAGGCCAGCTTAAGCTCCAGGTTGCCGCGGGCTCGGCTACGCCGTCGCCCCCGATCGGCCCGGCGCTTGGTCAGCGCGGCATTAACATCATGGAGTTCTGCAAGGCGTTCAACGCGCAGACCCAGGAAATGGAGAAGGGGTCGCCGATCCCGGTCGTCATCACCTACTACCAGGACAAGTCGTTCACCTTCGTCATGAAGACGCCGCCGGTGAGCTATTTCCTGAAGAAGGCCGCCAACCTGAAGTCGGGCTCCAAGGAGCCGGGCAAGGTCAAGGCCGGCACGATCAGTCGCGACAAGGTGCGCGCGATCGCCGAGCAGAAGATGAAGGACCTGAACGCAAACGATGTCGAAGCGGCCATGCGCATGGTCGAGGGTTCCGCCCGCTCGATGGGCCTGGAAGTGGTGGGCTAAGATCATGGCAAAGATTGCAAAGCGCGTGGTAAAGACCCGCGAGGGCATCGACCCGAACAAAGCCTATGCCCTTGGTGAAGCCCTGAAGCTGCTCAAGGAGCGGTCTTCGGTGAAGTTCGACGAGACGGTCGAGATCGCGATGAATCTCGGCGTCGACCCGCGCCACGCCGACCAGATGGTCCGCGGCGTCGTCAATCTGCCGAACGGTACCGGCCGCTCGGTGCGCGTTGCCGTGTTCGCACGCGGCGACAAGGCCGATGAAGCCAGGGCCGCCGGCGCCGACATCGTCGGCGCCGAGGATCTGGTCGAGATCGTCCAGAAGGGCACGATCGACTTCGACCGCTGCATCGCCACGCCGGACATGATGCCGCTGGTCGGTCGTCTCGGTAAGGTGCTCGGCCCGCGCGGCATGATGCCGAACCCGAAGGTCGGCACCGTGACCACCGATGTCGCGGCCGCCGTCAAGGCTTCGAAGGGCGGCGCCGTCGAGTTCCGCGTCGAGAAGGCCGGCATCGTCCAGGCCGGCGTCGGCAAGGTCTCGTTCGACGTCAAGGCGCTGGAAGAAAATGTGCGGGCCTTCACCGATGCGGTGAACAGGGCCAAGCCCGCCGGCGCCAAGGGCAACTACGTCAAGAAGGTGTCGGTCACCTCGACGATGGGCCCCGGCCTAAAGCTTGATATCGCGACGCTCGCCGCGTCGTGAAATGAATTCCGGGCCGCCGATCCGTCGGCGGCCCGGTAACCCGGAGGCCGGAAGGCTTCCGGACATCCTGTCCGAGATTGCAGGCGGCCCGATTCTTGGTTCAAGAGGGGGGCCTTAATTCATGTGGGCCTGCATGAGACGGGTGAAGACCCGACAAAGGAGCAAGTGCTCCAATGAAAGGTTCGAACCGTGTTTGCCTTTTGTCAGCGCATCGCCGGCTTGGCCGTCGGTGTGGCGAAAGGGGGCAGGATCCTCGAGCGTCGTTCGGGAGATCCGTATTGGATGGCCCGGCCGGCAAAAGGCAACCCGACGCCTGTTCCGTGAATGGGGCAGGGGTCAACTGGAGATAGGCAGTGGACAGAGCGGAAAAACGCGAACTCGTCACGGGCCTGAACGATGCGTTCTCGAACGCGGGTTCAGTGGTCGTGGCCCACTACGCCGGTATCACCGTCGCGCAAATGAACGACCTTCGGTCGAAAATGCGCGCTGCCGGTGGCACCGTCAAAGTCGCGAAGAACCGTCTCGCCAAAATCGCTCTTCAGGGCACGGACTCCGCATCGATCATCGATCTGTTCAAGGGACAGACGCTGGTCGCTTATTCGGAGGATCCGATTGCGGCGCCGAAGATCGCGTCCGAATTCGCCAAGGGGAATGACAAGCTGATCATTCTCGGCGGCGCAATGGGCTCGACCTCGCTCAACGCCGACGGTGTCAAGGCACTCGCCACGATGCCGTCGCTCGACGAGCTGCGCGCCAGGCTGGTTGGCATGATCGCCACGCCGGCAACCCGGATCGCCCAGATCGTCAATGCGCCCGCGGCTTCGGTCGCGCGTGTCATCGGCGCTTACGCCCGGAAGGACGAGGCGGCATGAGGCCGTTCCTCGCTATCACAAACACACGTTCGAACCTTATGAAGGAATACAACAATGGCTGATCTCGCAAAGATCGTAGACGACCTTTCGAAGCTGACCGTCCTCGAGGCGGCCGAGCTGTCGAAGCTTCTGGAAGAAAAGTGGGGCGTTTCGGCTGCTGCTCCGGTGGCGGTTGCCGCTGCTGGCGGTGGCGCTGCCGCTGCCGCTGCTCCGGTCGAGGAAAAGACGGAATTCGACGTCGTCCTCACCGAGGCTGGCGCTCAGAAGATCAACGTCATCAAGGAAGTCCGCGCCATCACCGGTCTTGGCCTCAAGGAAGCCAAGGATCTGGTCGAAGCGGCTCCGAAGCCGGTCAAGGAAGGCGTTTCCAAGGCCGACGCCGACAAGTTCAAGGCCCAGCTGGAAGCAGCCGGCGCCAAGGTCGACCTGAAGTAAACGTAAGAAGCGGCGGGCGGCCTCGCGCCGTCCGCCACTCCCTTGGGCGACCCGGGGAGGCTGCGTCACGCGAGATGTTTGAAAACCTCTTTCCTGAGGGCCGCCAGCGGCCTTCAGGAAACGGGTTTTCTCCCGTTTTAACCGGCCGCCGCCAAGCAATTGGAAAGGCCGGTTGGAAAAACCGACAAGGGCAGCCGCCGAGGCGCCCATTTGTGTGCAAGACGAACCGCGGCGAGGTTCGTCCCGAGTTTAGAGCTAAGGAGCGACGATGGCCCATACCCAGACCTTCAATGGCCGCAGACGCGTACGCAAGTTCTTCGGAAAGATCCCGGAAGTTGCGGAGATGCCGAACCTGATCGAGGTTCAAAAGGCATCCTATGACCAGTTCCTGATGGTGGACGAGCCCAAGGGCGGCCGTCCCGACGAAGGACTGCAGGCCGTTTTCAAGTCGGTCTTCCCGATCTCCGATTTTTCCGGCTCCTCGATGCTGGAATTCGTGAAGTACGAGTTCGAAGGACCGAAATTCGACGTTGACGAATGCCGTCAGCGCGACCTGACCTATGCCGCGCCGCTCAAGGTGACGCTGCGCCTGATCGTGTTCGATATCGACGAGGATACCGGCGCCAAGTCGATCAAGGACATCAAGGAGCAGGACGTCTACATGGGCGACATGCCGCTCATGACGTCGAACGGCACCTTCATCGTCAACGGCACCGAGCGCGTCATCGTCTCGCAGATGCACCGGTCGCCGGGCGTCTTCTTCGACCATGACAAGGGCAAGTCGCACTCGTCGGGCAAGCTTTTGTTCGCCGCGCGCGTCATCCCCTATCGCGGCTCGTGGCTCGACATCGAGTTCGATTCCAAGGACGTCGTGCACGCCCGCATCGACCGCCGCCGCAAGATTCCGGTGACGTCGCTGTTGATGGCGCTCGGCATGGACGGCGAGGAGATCCTGTCGACCTTCTACAACAAGATCACCTACAAGCGCGCCGGCGACCACTGGCGCATTCCGTTCAACGTCGAGCGTTTCCGCGGCCTGAAGGCCGTCGGCGACCTCGTCGATGCCGACACCGGCGAGGTCGTTGTCGAGGCCGGCAAGAAGATCACCGCCCGCCAGGCCCGCCAGCTCGGCGAAAAGGGTCTGAAGGCCATCAAGGCGACCGACGAGGATCTGCTCGGCAATTATCTGGCCGAGGACATCGTCAACTACGCCACCGGCGAGATCTTCCTCGAGGCCGGCGACGAGATCGACGACAAGACCTTGAAGGTGCTGCTCGGCACCGGCGAGGACGAGATCCAGATCCTCGACATCGACCACGTCAATGTCGGCGCCTACATCCGCAACACGCTCGCCGTCGACAAGAACGAGAGCCGCCAGGACGCGCTGTTCGACATCTACCGCGTCATGCGTCCGGGTGAGCCGCCGACGCTCGAGACCGCCGAAGCCATGTTCAACTCGCTGTTCTTCGACAGCGAGCGCTATGATCTGTCGGCCGTCGGCCGCGTCAAGATGAACATGCGCCTCGAGCTCAAGGCCGAGGACACCGTGCGCGTGCTGCGCAAGGAGGACATCCTGGCCGTGGTCAAGACGCTGGTTGAACTCCGCGACGGCAAGGGCGAGATCGACGACATCGACAATCTCGGCAACCGCCGCGTGCGCTCGGTCGGCGAGCTGATGGAGAACCAGTACCGCGTCGGCCTGCTGCGCATGGAGCGCGCGATCAAGGAACGCATGTCCTCGATCGAGATCGACACGGTCATGCCGCAGGACCTGATCAACGCCAAGCCGGCGGCCGCCGCCGTGCGCGAGTTCTTCGGTTCCTCGCAGCTGTCGCAGTTCATGGACCAGACCAACCCGCTGTCGGAGATCACCCACAAGCGCCGCCTGTCGGCGCTTGGACCGGGCGGTCTGACCCGCGAGCGCGCTGGTTTCGAGGTGCGCGACGTGCACCCGACGCATTACGGCCGCATCTGCCCGATCGAGACGCCGGAAGGCCCGAATATCGGCCTGATCAACTCGCTCGCCACGTTCGCGCGCGTCAACAAATACGGCTTCATCGAGAGCCCGTACCGCAAGATCGTCAACGGCAAGCTGACCAACGAGGTCGTCTATCTGTCGGCGATGGAAGAGGCCAAGCACCATGTCGCGCAGGCCAATGCCGAGCTCGACAAGAATGGCGGCTTCGTCGACGAATTCGTCATCTGCCGCAATGCCGGCGAGGTGATGATGGCGCCGCGTGAGAACGTCGACCTGATGGACGTCTCGCCCAAGCAGATGGTGTCGGTGGCGGCAGCGTTGATCCCGTTCCTCGAGAACGACGACGCCAACCGCGCGCTGATGGGCTCGAACATGCAGCGTCAGGCCGTGCCGCTGGTGCGCGCCGAGGCGCCGTTCGTCGGCACCGGCATGGAGCCGATCGTCGCCCGTGACTCAGGCGCCGCCATCGGCGCCCGCCGCGGCGGCGTGGTCGACCAGGTGGACGCCACCCGTATCGTCATCCGCGCCACCGAGGATCTCGATCCGGGCAAGTCCGGCGTCGACATCTACCGGCTGATGAAGTTCCAGCGTTCGAACCAGAACACCTGCATCAACCAGCGTCCGCTGGTGCGCGTGGGCGACCGGCTGAACAAGGGCGACATTATCGCCGACGGTCCGTCGACCGAGCTCGGCGATCTGGCGCTCGGCCGCAACGTGCTGGTCGCGTTCATGCCGTGGAACGGCTACAACTACGAGGACTCGATCCTGCTCTCCGAGCGCATCGTGGCCGACGACGTCTTCACCTCGATCCACATCGAGGAGTTCGAGGTCATGGCCCGTGACACCAAGCTCGGACCGGAGGAAATCACGCGCGACATTCCCAACGTCTCGGAAGAAGCGCTGAAGAACCTCGACGAGGCCGGCATCGTCTATATCGGTGCGGAAGTGCAGCCAGGCGACATCCTGGTCGGCAAGATCACGCCGAAGGGCGAAAGCCCGATGACGCCGGAGGAGAAGTTGCTCCGCGCCATCTTCGGCGAGAAGGCCTCCGACGTCCGCGACACCTCCATGCGAATGCCTCCGGGCACCTTCGGCACGGTCGTCGAAGTGCGCGTCTTCAACCGCCACGGCGTCGAGAAGGACGAGCGCGCCATGGCGATCGAGCGCGAGGAAATCGAGCGCTTGGCCAAGGACCGTGACGACGAGCAGGCGATCCTCGACCGCAACGTCTACGCCCGCCTTTCCGACGTGCTCGTCGGCAAGGAGGCGATCGCCGGACCGAAGGGCTTCAAGAAGGGCTCGAAGCTGTCGAAGGACACGCTCGACGAGTATCCGCGCTCGCAGTGGTGGCAGTTCGCGGTGGAGAACGAAAAGCTCCAGAGCGAGCTGGAAGCCCTGCGCGGCCAGTACGACGATTCCAAGAAGGCGCTCGAGCAGCGCTTCATGGACAAGGTCGAGAAGGTGCAGCGCGGCGACGAGATGCCTCCGGGCGTCATGAAGATGGTCAAGGTCTTCGTGGCGGTGAAGCGCAAGATGCAGCCGGGCGACAAGATGGCCGGCCGGCACGGCAACAAGGGTGTCGTGTCGCGCATCGTTCCGGTCGAGGACATGCCTTTCCTCGAGGACGGCACGCATGCCGATATCGTGCTCAACCCGCTGGGTGTGCCGAGCCGCATGAATGTCGGCCAGATCCTGGAAACGCATCTGGGCTGGGCCTGCGCCGGGATGGGCAGGAAGGTCGGCGAGTTGATCGACGCGTACAAAGCGGGCGGCGACATCAAGCCGCTGCGCAAGACGCTGGAAAGCTTCATGCCGGCCAACGACCGCAACGAGCCGGTCCGCGAGTATGACGACGAGAGCATCGTTCGCCTCAGCGAGCAGATGCGCCGCGGCGTCTCGATCGCGACCCCGGTGTTCGACGGCGCGCACGAGGCCGACATCAACACCATGCTGCAGCAGGCCGGCTTGCACACCAGCGGTCAGTCGCAGCTCTATGACGGCCGCACCGGCGAGCCGTTCGATCGCAAAGTGACGATGGGCTACATATATATGCTGAAGCTCCATCACCTGGTGGACGACAAGATCCACGCGCGTTCGATCGGTCCGTACTCGCTCGTCACCCAGCAGCCGCTGGGCGGCAAGGCGCAGTTCGGTGGCCAGCGCTTCGGCGAGATGGAGGTCTGGGCGCTGGAAGCCTACGGCGCCGCCTACACGCTGCAGGAGATGCTGACGGTGAAGTCGGACGACGTCGCCGGCCGCACCAAGGTCTACGAAGCGATCGTCAGAGGCGACGACACCTTCGAGGCCGGCATCCCCGAGAGCTTCAACGTTCTCGTCAAGGAAATGCGGTCTCTCGGCCTCAATGTCGAATTGGAGAACACCAAGCTCGACGAAACCCCTGTCCGGCTGCCAGATGCTGCTGAATAGGGGCGCGGCCGAGTAATCAAGACATCCGGTCGCGGAAGAAGGCTTTCGCGACCGGATGCAGCAGTTTTCGGCCGTCAGGCCAGTCTGCGGGCATTCGGCCCGCGTTCGATGCAAGGGGTTTTCGAGGACCCCGAAAAGGAGAACGGCATGAACCAAGAGGTCATGAATCTCTTCAACCCGCAGGCGCCTGCGCAGGTGTTCGATTCCATCCGGATCTCGCTTGCCAGCCCTGAGAAGATTCTGTCCTGGTCGTTCGGCGAGATCAAGAAGCCGGAGACCATCAACTACCGCACCTTCAAGCCGGAGCGTGACGGTCTGTTCTGCGCGCGCATTTTTGGTCCGATCAAGGACTATGAGTGCCTGTGCGGCAAGTACAAGCGCATGAAGTACAAGGGCGTCATCTGCGAGAAATGCGGTGTCGAAGTCACGCTGTCGCGCGTCCGGCGCGAGCGCATGGGCCATATCGAGCTCGCCGCGCCCGTCGCCCATATCTGGTTCCTGAAGTCGCTGCCCTCGCGCATCGGCACGCTGCTCGACATGACCTTGAAGGACATCGAGCGGGTGCTTTACTTCGAGAACTACATCGTGACCGAGCCCGGCCTCACCGCGCTGAAGGAGCACCAGCTGCTCAGCGAGGAAGAGTACATGATCGCCGTCGATGAGTATGGCGAGGACTCCTTCACCGCCATGATCGGCGCCGAGGCCATTCATGACCTTCTGGCCGGCATGGACCTGGAGAAGATCGCCGGCGACCTGCGTTCGGAGCTGGCTTCGACCACCTCCGAGCTCAAGCAGAAGAAGCTGTTGAAGCGGCTCAAGGTCGTCGAGAACTTCATGGAGTCCGGCAACCGTCCGGAATGGATGATCATGAAGGTGGTCCCAGTGATCCCGCCGGACCTGCGCCCGCTGGTTCCCCTTGATGGTGGACGCTTCGCCACGTCCGATCTCAACGACCTCTATCGCCGCGTCATCAACCGCAACAACCGTCTGAAGCGGCTGATCGAGCTGCGGGCGCCGGGCATCATCGTGCGCAATGAAAAGCGCATGCTGCAGGAGGCCGTCGACGCTCTGTTCGACAACGGCCGCCGCGGCCGTGTCATCACCGGCGCCAACAAGCGTCCGCTGAAGTCGCTGTCCGATATGCTGAAGGGCAAGCAGGGCCGGTTCCGCCAGAACCTGCTCGGCAAGCGCGTCGACTATTCCGGCCGCTCGGTCATCGTGACCGGCCCGGAGCTCAAGCTGCACCAGTGCGGCCTGCCGAAGAAGATGGCGCTGGAACTCTTCAAGCCGTTCATCTACGCCCGCCTCGACGCCAAGGGGTTCTCCTCGACCGTCAAGCAGGCCAAGAAGCTGGTCGAGAAGGAGCGTCCGGAGGTCTGGGATATCCTCGACGAGGTCATCCGCGAGCATCCGGTGCTCTTGAACCGCGCGCCGACGCTGCACCGTTTGGGCATCCAGGCGTTCGAGCCGATCCTGATCGAAGGCAAGGCGATCCAGCTGCATCCGCTGGTCTGCACGGCCTTCAATGCAGACTTCGACGGCGACCAGATGGCGGTCCACGTGCCGCTGTCGCTCGAAGCGCAGCTCGAAGCCCGCGTGCTGATGATGTCGACCAACAACATCCTGCACCCGGCTTCCGGCGCGCCGATCATCGTGCCGTCGCAGGATATGGTTCTCGGTCTCTACTATCTCTCGATCGTCAACCAGAACGAGCCGGGCGAGGGCATGGTGTTTGCCGACATGGGCGAGCTCCAGCACGCGCTGGAGACCAAGGCCGTCACGCTGCACGCCAAGATCAAGGGCCGTTTCCGCACCGTCGATGCCGAAGGCAAGATGGTGTCGAAGATCTACGACACTACGCCTGGCCGCATGATCATCGGCGAGCTGCTGCCGAAGAACGTCAACGTGCCGTATGAGACCGCCAACCAGGAGATGACCAAGAAGAACATCTCCAAGATGATCGACACCGTCTACCGCCATTGCGGTCAGAAGGAGACGGTCATCTTCTGCGATCGCATCATGGCGCTTGGCTTCGCGCATGCCTGCCGCGCCGGCATTTCGTTCGGCAAGGACGACATGCTGATCCCGGACACCAAGTCCAAGCTGGTCTCCGACACCGAGGCTTTGGCCAAGGAATACGAGCAGCAGTACAATGACGGCCTGATCACCCAGGGCGAGAAGTACAACAAGGTCGTCGACGCCTGGGCCAAGTGCTCGGAAAAGGTCGCCGACGAGATGATGGCCCGCATCAAGGCGGTGGAATTCGAGGACAACGGCCGTCAGAAGCCGATGAACTCGATCTACATGATGTCGCATTCGGGTGCGCGCGGTTCGCCCACCCAGATGCGCCAGCTCGCCGGCATGCGCGGCCTGATGGCCAAGCCTTCGGGCGAGATCATCGAGACGCCGATCATCTCGAACTTCAAGGAAGGCCTCACTGTGCTCGAGTACTTCAACTCGACCCACGGCGCCCGCAAGGGTCTGGCCGACACCGCCTTGAAGACGGCGAACTCGGGCTACCTCACCCGCCGCCTTGTCGACGTGGCGCAGGACTGCATCGTCAATTCGCTGGATTGCGGCACCGACAAGGGCCTCACCATGCAGCCGATCGTCGATGCCGGTCAGGTCGTCGCCTCGGTCGGTCAGCGCGTGCTGGGCCGCACCTCGCTCGACGACATCAACCATCCGGTGACCGGCGAGCTGCTGATCAAGGCCGGCACGCTGATGGACGAGCGCGACGTGGAGCAGATCGAGAAGGCCGGCGTGCAGTCGGTGCGCATCCGCTCGGCGCTGACCTGCGAGGTCAGGACCGGTGTCTGCGCGGTCTGCTACGGACGCGATCTGGCCCGCGGCACGCCCGTCAATCAGGGCGAGGCCGTCGGCGTTATCGCGGCGCAGTCGATCGGCGAGCCGGGCACCCAGCTCACCATGCGTACCTTCCACATGGGCGGCACGGCGCAGGTGGTGGATTCCTCGTTCCTCGAAGCCTCCTATGAGGGCAAGGTCGAGATCCGCAACCGCAACGTGGTGCGCAACTCCGACGGCCAGCAGATGGTCATGGGCCGCAACATGGCGGTGCTGATCCTCGATGAGGCCGGCAAGGAACGCGCCACGCACCGCGTCGCCTATGGCTCGCGCATCTTCGTGGACGATGGCGACAAGGTGAAGCGCGGCCAGCGCATCGCCGAGTGGGATCCTTACACCCGCCCGATCCTCACCGAAATCGAGGGTAAGGTGGCGTTCGAGGACCTGGTCGACGGCATTTCCGTTCAGGAAACGGCCGACGAGTCGACCGGCATCACCAAGCGTGAGGTCATCGACTGGCGTTCGACGCCGCGCGGCAGCGACCTGAAGCCGGCGATCGTCGTGCAGGATGTCAAGGGCAAGGTGGGCAAGCTGTCGAAGGGCGGCGATGCGCGCTTCCTGCTCTCGGTCGAGGCCATCCTCTCGGTCGAGCCGGGTGCGCATGTCCGTCCGGGCGACGTGCTGGCGCGTATCCCGATGGAAAGCGCCAAGACCAAGGACATCACCGGCGGTCTGCCGCGTGTTGCCGAACTGTTCGAGGCTCGCCGTCCGAAGGACCACGCCATCATCGCCGAGATCGATGGCACGATCCGCTTCGGCCGCGACTACAAGAACAAGCGCCGCATCATCATCGAGCCGCATGACTCGACGCTGGAGCCGGTCGAGTACCTGATCCCGAAGGGCAAGCCGTTCCATCTCCAGGACGGCGACGTCATCGAGAAGGGCGACTACATCCTCGACGGCAACCCGGCGCCGCATGACATCCTGGCGATCAAGGGCGTGGAGGCGCTTGCGTCCTACCTCGTCAACGAGATCCAGGAGGTCTACCGCCTGCAGGGCGTGTCGATCAACGACAAGCACATCGAGGTGATCGTTCGCCAGATGCTGCAGAAGGTCGAGATCACCACGCAGGGCGACTCGACCTACATTCCGGGCGACCACGTCGACGTGATCGAGCTGGAAGAGGTCAACGACCGCCTGATCGAGGACGGCAAGAAGCCGGCCGAAGGCCAGCCGGTGCTGCTCGGCATCACCAAGGCTTCGCTGCAAACGCCGTCCTTCATCTCGGCCGCCTCCTTCCAGGAGACGACTAGGGTACTGACGGAAGCCGCGGTTGCCGGCAAGACCGACATGCTGCAGGGCCTGAAGGAAAACGTCATCGTCGGCCGGCTGATCCCGGCCGGCACCGGCGGCACGATGAGCCAGATCCGGCGCATCGCCACCTCGCGCGACGAGCTGATCATCGACGAGCGCCGCAAGGCCTCCGGTGCCGAGGTCGCCGAGCCGATGCTGACCGACATGGTCAACGCCGCGCAGTAAGCGCGGGACGGGAAGGAAAGAAGGAAAGGGGCCTGCGCGGCCCCTTTTCGCATTAGGTCCCACTGAGCAATTCCAGGAAAAGTGTGAAGCGGTTTTCCGTCCGGAATTGCGTCAAGACAAAGAGGCAGAGCGTTTCGCTGTTTCAGCGAAACGCGCGCGAGGAAGAAGCATGAGCAAGAAGACCTGGACAGCTGTCGACGACTACATCGTTTCCTCGCTCTTCGCTGCAGATCCCGTGCTCGACGCGGCGCTTGTGGCCAACCGCGACCAGGGCCTGCCGGCAATCGACGTCTCCGCCGCGCAAGGCAAGCTGCTGTCGCTGCTGGTGCGCATCAGCGGTGCGAAGAAGGTGCTCGAGATCGGCACGCTCGGCGGCTATTCGACCATCTGGATGGCGCGGGGATTGCCCGCCGACGGCAAGATCGTCACCCTGGAGCTCGAGCCGCATCATGCGAAAGTCGCGCGCTCGAATTTCGAGCGGGCAGGGGTCTCGGGCAAAATCGATCTGCGTCTCGGCCCCGCGCTTCAGTCGCTCGCGGCGCTGGAGAGCGAAAATGCCGGTCCGTTCGACCTGATTTTCATCGACGCCGACAAGCCCAACAACCCGAACTATCTGTCCTGGGCGATGCGGCTGTCACGGCCGGGAACGGTCATCGTCTGCGACAACGTCATCCGCGACGGTGCCGTCCTCAATGAAGACGGCAGCGACGCCAATGTCGAAGGCGCGCGTGCGGCGTTTTCCTTCATTGGCAGAGACAAGCGGCTCAACGGCACAGCCATCCAGACCGTCGGCGCCAAGGGCTACGACGGCTTTGCCATTGCGATCGTCGACTGAGGCTTTCGCCGGACCCGTTAATCGAAGAAGGCTTCCACCACATTGCGCTTGCCGAGCATGAAGGCATCGGCGACGTGCTGGAGAGGTGCCAGGTCGACGTCGGAGACGCCGGCCCGCACGATCTCGGCGAAGCGCTTGTAAAGCATCGGATATTCCGCTTCCGGCTCTTCATGGACGACCTTGCCGTCGACGGCGAGCTTGGCGCCGCCGCCCGAAAGCTCCATCCGGCCCTTGTCGGTCTCGGCCAGGATGTCCCAGCTTTGCGGACCGGTCTGCAGCCAGTCGAGTTCCATCGTCACCGGCAGCCCGTTCGAGGTGCGGAAGGCAATTTGAGCCGCGACAGGTGCCGCCCGGTTCTCCGGAAAATCGAGCACGGCCGAGATGATGAACATCGGCGGCAGGATGTGGGTGGCGATCGACAGCGCATTGATGCCGGGATCGAACACGCCGAAGCCGCCGGGCGCCCAGATCCATTCCTGGTTCGGATGCCAGCGGCGCACGTCCTCTTTCCAGTTGATCGCGGCCGAGGTGATTTTGGCCGATGCCAGGAAGGCGCGCGTGGCCTCGACCGCCGGGGCATAGCGCGAATGCCAGCTGGCGAAGAGCGAAACGCCGTTTCTCGCCGCAATCGTTTTCAGGTCCTCGACCTCGCTGACGGTGGCGCCCGGAGGCTTCTCCAGGAAAACATGCTTCTTGGCTTCGAGTGCGACGCGGGCGGCATCGTAGCGGAATTGCGGCGGCATGCACAGCGAGACCGCTTCCAGGCCTGGCTCGGCGCCCAGCATTGCCTCGATGGTCGGATAGTTCGCAATGCCGTCGACCTTGCCGTGACGGCTGGCGGCGGCGGCAAGCTGGTAGTTGCCGTCCTTCGCGACAGCCGGCAGATGCTGGTCGCGCACGATCTTGCCCACGCCGACGATGCCGAGCCTGATGGGGTTGCTGGTCATGGAAGCTCCGGAATGAAAGAGGGACGTTTCTATGCGGGCGAAGCAGGACGGCGCGTCGCCCGCAGCGGTCAGGCCGGTTCGTCGAAGGTGACGATCGAGACCTCGCCTTCGAGCGCGCCCTGATAGGCCGACAGATGCGGCTCCTCGTCAGGGACGCCGTCCATGTCGCCGATCTGGTCGAGCTCGGCTTCGGCAAAGCCTTCGGCGGCAAGCGATTCGAGGGCGCGGCGCACGGCGGAATCATCATCGGGTGCAACCAGCATCACATGCACGCCTTCCGCCTTGCCGCCCTTCCTCTTCCACACCCGGCCGGTGATGATGGTGACCGGGCGTTCTTCATTGTCGTTCACGGGCTGATTCCCTTTTCTGCTCAGATTAGGGCGTGCGGGCGGATTTCTCCGGTTCATGCTGCCTTTTGGCATGAAGGACGCGCGCATGACAGCCGAAAGCCGGTCACTTTCTTCTTCGCTCTTGAAAAAAGACGCAAGAAAATTACATGCGCTTTTCGCATGGCTGCCAAGCCTCGGAACGGGCGTAATATTTGGCGTTCCGGGGTTGACGGCCTAGAGGCTTGCGAGTAGAAGCCGCCCAGTCAGAACCGATGTGAGGCTCTCCTGTCCGAAGCGACACGCTTTGGAGTTTGCCTCAAACAGGGTTCGTTTTACGAGCGAAAAGACATTTCCGGCGCGCATGAAGCGGCTTCCGCTTCCTCTGCAATTTGTTCGGGCAGGACCGCGAGGCGCGGTGTGTTGCCCGAATTTGCGTATGGAAATGACGCTTTGAGCGGCCCTGACAGGGCAGACACGGAATTGAGAGACAAGAGGATTTAATGCCTACCGTCAACCAGCTGATCCGCAAGCCGCGCCTGGCGCCGGTGAAGCGCAACAAGGTCCCGGCCATGCAGCAGAACCCGCAGAAGCGGGGCGTCTGCACGCGCGTCTACACCACGACGCCGAAGAAGCCGAACTCGGCGCTGCGCAAGGTGGCCAAGATCCGCCTGACCAATGGTTTCGAAGTCATCGGCTATATCCCCGGCGAAGGCCATAACCTTCAGGAACACTCGGTGGTCATGATCCGCGGCGGCCGCGTCAAGGATCTGCCCGGTGTCCGCTATCACATCATCCGCGGCGTGCTCGACACGCAGGGTGTGAAGAACCGCAAGCAGCGTCGTTCGAAATACGGCGCCAAGCGTCCGAAGTAAGGGTTTCCCATGTCCCGTCGTCACAGTGCAGAAAAGCGTGAGATCAACCCGGACCCCAAGTTCGGCGACCTGATCGTCACCAAGTTCATGAACGCCGTCATGTATGACGGCAAGAAGTCGGTTGCCGAGACGATCGTCTACGGCGCGCTGGACCAGGTCCAGGCCAAGACCAAGCAGGAGCCGGTCACCGTCTTCCATCAGGCGCTCGACAATGTCGCGCCGCATGTGGAAGTGCGCTCGCGCCGCGTCGGCGGCGCCACCTACCAGGTTCCGGTCGACGTGCGCCCCGAGCGCCGCCAGGCGCTGGCCATCCGCTGGCTGATCGCCGCCGCCCGCAACCGCAACGAGACCACCATGGTCGACCGCCTCTCGGGCGAGCTGATGGACGCGGCCAACAACCGCGGCACGGCCGTCAAGAAGCGTGAAGACACCCACAAGATGGCAGAAGCCAACCGCGCCTTCGCGCACTACCGCTGGTAAAGCGCGAACGAGACTGAGAGGCACCTTCCCATGGCCCGCGAATACAAAATCGAAGACTACCGCAATTTCGGTATCATGGCGCACATCGACGCCGGCAAGACGACGACCACCGAGCGCGTCCTCTATTACACGGGCAAGTCGCACAAGATCGGCGAAGTGCACGATGGCGCCGCGACCATGGACTGGATGGAGCAGGAGCAGGAGCGCGGCATCACCATCACGTCGGCCGCGACCACGACCTTCTGGAAGGGCCGTGACGGCAAGATGCGCCGCTTCAACATCATCGACACCCCCGGACACGTCGACTTCACCATCGAGGTCGAGCGTTCGCTGCGCGTGCTCGACGGCGCCATCGCGCTGCTCGATGCCAATGCCGGCGTCGAGCCGCAGACCGAGACCGTGTGGCGCCAGGCCGACAAATACCACGTGCCGCGCATGATCTTCTGCAACAAGATGGACAAGATCGGCGCCGACTTTTACCGCTCGGTCGAGATGATCGGCTCGCGCCTCGGCGCGCAGGCCGTCGTCATGCAGCTGCCGATCGGCGCCGAGACCGAGTTCAAGGGTGTCGTCGACCTCGTCGAGATGAACGCGCTGGTCTGGCGCGACGAGACGCTGGGCGCCGCCTGGGACGTCGTCGAGATCCCGGCCGACCTCAAGGCCCGCGCCGACGAATACCGCGAGAAGATGATCGAGGCCGCCGTCGAGATGGACGAGACCGCGCTCGAGAATTACCTCGAAGGCAAGATGCCGTCGAACGACGAGATCCGCGCGCTGATCCGCAAGGGCACCATCGCGGTCAAGTTCTTTCCGATGTTCTGCGGCTCGGCCTTCAAGAACAAGGGCGTGCAGCCGCTGCTCGACGCCGTTGTCGAATACCTGCCGTCGCCGATCGACGTGCCCGCCATCAAGGGCGTCGACGCCAAGACGGATGCCGAGATCGAGCGTCATGCCGATGACAACGAGCCGCTGTCGATGCTGGCGTTCAAGATCATGAACGACCCGTTCGTCGGTTCGCTGACCTTTGCCCGCATCTATTCGGGCAAGCTCGCCAAGGGCGTCTCGCTCGACAACACCGTGAAGGGCAAGAAGGAGCGCATCGGCCGCATGCTGCAGATGCATGCGAACTCGCGCGCCGACATCGAGGAAGCCTTTGCCGGCGACATCGTGGCGCTGGCCGGCCTGAAGGACACGACCACCGGCGATACGCTGTGCGATCCGCTGCACCCGGTCATCCTTGAGCGCATGGAATTCCCCGATCCGGTCATCCAGATCGCCATCGAGCCGAAGACCAAGAACGACCAGGAGAAGATGGGCCTGGCGCTGCATCGCCTGGCCGCCGAGGATCCGTCTTTCCGCGTCAAGACCGACGAGGAAAGCGGCCAGACCATCATCGCCGGCATGGGCGAACTGCATCTCGACATCATCGTCGACCGCATGCGTCGCGAGTTCAAGGTCGAGGCCAATGTCGGCGCGCCGCAGGTCGCCTATCGCGAGACCATCACCCGCAGGCACGAGCAGGATTACACGCACAAGAAGCAGACCGGCGGTACCGGCCAGTTCGCCCGCGTCAAAATCGTGTTCGAGCCGAATGCCGAGGGCGAGGAGTTTGCGTTCGAGTCGAAGATCGTCGGCGGCGCGGTGCCGAAGGAATACATCCCCGGCGTCGAGAAGGGCATCCAGAGCGTCATGGGCTCCGGTCCGTTCGCCGGCTTCCCGATGATCGGCGTCAAGGCGACGCTGATCGACGGCGCCTTCCACGACGTCGACTCCTCGGTGCTGGCGTTCGAAATCGCCTCGCGTGCGTGCTTCAAGGAAGCGGCGCCGAAGCTCGGCGTGCAGCTGCTTGAGCCGATCATGAAGGTCGAGGTTGTGACGCCGGAAGATTATGTCGGCGGCGTCATCGGCGACCTCAACGGCCGCCGCGGCCAGATCCAGGGTCAGGAGACGCGCGGCGTTGCCGTGGTCGTCAACGCCATGGTGCCGCTCGCCAACATGTTCAAGTACGTCGACAATCTGCGTTCGATGTCGCAGGGCCGCGCCCAGTACACGATGCAGTTCGATCACTACGAACCGGTCCCTACGGCGGTGGCCCAGGAAGTCCAGAAAAAGTACGCGTGAGAATGCCTGTGCCACCGGAACCGCAATTCTTGCGCGTTTCCGGCACGGATAGAGCGAATATCAATTTCCCCGAGCGGGTAGAGTAAGACGGAGAACGACAGTGGCAAAAGGTAAATTCGAGCGCACCAAGCCGCATGTGAACATTGGCACGATCGGGCATGTCGATCATGGCAAGACGTCGCTGACGGCGGCGATCACGAAGTATTTTGGCGAATACAAGCGCTATGACCAGATCGACGCGGCGCCCGAAGAGAAGGCGCGCGGCATCACCATCTCGACGGCGCATGTCGAGTATGAGACGACCAACCGCCACTATGCCCATGTCGACTGCCCCGGCCATGCCGACTATGTCAAGAACATGATCACCGGTGCCGCGCAGATGGACGGCGCCATCCTGGTGGTTTCGGCCGCCGACGGCCCGATGCCGCAGACGCGCGAGCACATCCTGTTGGCCCGCCAGGTCGGCGTGCCGTCGATCGTGGTGTTCCTGAACAAGGTCGACCAGGTCGACGATGCCGAGCTGCTCGAGCTGGTCGAGCTCGAGGTTCGCGAGCTTCTGACCAAGAACGAGTTTCCCGGCGACGACATTCCGATCGTCAAGGGCTCGGCGCTTGCGGCTCTGGAAGACACCAACAAGACCATCGGCGAGGACGCCATCCGCGAGCTGATGGCGCAGGTCGACGCCTATATCCCGACGCCGGTGCGTCCGCTGGACAAGCCGTTCCTGATGCCGATCGAGGACGTGTTCTCGATCTCGGGCCGCGGCACGGTGGTGACCGGCCGCGTCGAGCGCGGCGTGGTCAAGGTCGGCGAGGAGCTGGAGATCGTCGGCATCCGTCCGACGGCCAAGACGACCTGCACGGGCGTGGAAATGTTCCGCAAGCTGCTCGACCAGGGCCAGGCCGGCGACAACATCGGCGCGCTCTTGCGCGGCATCGACCGCGAGGGCGTCGAGCGCGGCCAGGTTCTGGCCAAGCCGGGCACGGTCAAGCCGCACAAGAAGTTCGTGGCCGAAGCCTACATCCTGACCAAGGACGAGGGCGGCCGTCACACGCCGTTCTTCACCAACTACCGTCCGCAGTTCTACTTCCGCACCACGGACGTGACCGGCATCGTGACGCTGCCGGCCGGCACCGAGATGGTGATGCCCGGCGACAACATCACCGTCGATGTCGAATTGATCGTGCCGATCGCCATGGAAGAGAAGCTGCGCTTCGCCATCCGTGAAGGCGGCCGCACCGTCGGTGCCGGCATCGTCGTCACCATCAAGGAATAATTGGACTGAAACGGATCTGTCGCGGGCGCGGGAGCTGCCCGCGCCGCGCCAGAACAAGGAATTGACGCATGAACGGACAGAATATCCGCATCCGCCTTAAGGCGTTTGACCACCGGGTGCTCGACGCCTCGACCCGCGAAATCGTGTCGACCGCCAAGCGCACCGGGGCCAACGTCCGCGGCCCCATTCCGCTGCCGACGCGGATCGAAAAGTTCACGGTCAACCGGTCGCCGCACGTCGACAAGAAGAGCCGCGAGCAGTTCGAGATGCGCACCCACAAGCGGCTGCTCGACATCGTCGATCCGACCCCGCAGACGGTCGATGCTCTGATGAAGCTCGATCTGGCCGCCGGTGTCGACGTCGAGATCAAGCTCTAAGGAACAAGAGGCGTGGAGGGGCGCTAGCCCCGACAGGGAACTCTAAAGGATCAAGAGGCGTGGAGGGGCGACAGCCCTGACAGGTAACTCTAAAGGAATTGAACCGATGCGTTCAGGTGTGATTGCAAAGAAGGTGGGAATGACCCGCATCTACAACGATGCCGGGGAACATGTTCCCGTCACCGTTCTCCAGATGGAGAACTGCCAGGTCGTGGCCCAGCGCACGCAGGAGAAGAACGGCTACACCGCCGTCCAGCTCGGCGTTGGCCTTGCCAAGGTGAAGAACACGTCGAAGGCGATGCGCGGCCATTTCGCCGCCGCTTCCGTCGAGCCGAAGGCCAAGGTCGCCGAGTTCCGCGTCTCCGCCGACAACATGATCGATGTCGGCGCCGAGATCACCGTGGAGCATTTCGTCGCCGGCCAGAAGGTCGACGTGACGGGCACCTCGACCGGCAAGGGTTTCCAGGGCGTGATCAAGCGGCACCACATGGGTGGCGGCCGCGCCACGCACGGCAACTCGGTCTCGCACCGCACGCACGGCTCGACCGGCCAGCGCCAAGACCCCGGCAAGGTGTTCAAGGGCAAGAAAATGGCCGGCCACATGGGCGACACCCGCGTCACCACGCAGAATGTTGAGGTAGTCTCGACCGATGCCGACCGCGGCCTGATCCTGATCCGCGGCGCCGTTCCAGGCGTCAAGGGCGCCTGGATCCTGGTTCGCGACGCTGCCAAGGTCGCGCTGCCCGCCAACGCGCCGAAGCCTGCCGCAATCCGCGCTGCCGCTGTCGCCAAGAACGACGCCCCGGCCACTGAGGGAGCTGAATAATGGACCTCAAGATCACAACGCTCGGCGGCAAGGACGCCGGCAAGGTCGAGCTTTCCGAGGCGATTTTCGGCCTTGACCCGCGCGACGACATCCTGCAGCGCGTCGTGCGTTGGCAGCTGGCCAAGAAGCAGCAGGGCACGCATAAGGCCAAGGGCCGCGCCGAGATCGCGCGCACCGGCGCCAAGATGTACAAGCAGAAGGGTACGGGCCGCGCCCGTCACCATTCTGCTCGCGCCCCGCAGTTCCGCGGCGGCGGCAAGGCGCACGGCCCGGTCGTACGCAGCCATGAGCACGAGCTGCCGAAGAAGGTCCGCGCGCTGGGCCTGAAGCATGCTCTCTCGGCCAAGGCCAAGAGCGCTTCGATCATCGTCATCGACGAGCTGAAGCTCGCCGAGGCCAAGACCAAGACGCTGGTGGCGAACCTCGAGACGCTTGGGCTGACCAACGCCCTGGTGATCGGCGGAGCCGAGCTCGACCAGAACTTCAAGCTGGCGGCGACCAACATCCCGAACATCGACGTGCTGCCCATCCAGGGCATCAACGTCTACGACATTCTGCGCCGCGGCACGCTGGTCCTTTCGAAGGCCGCCGTCGAGGCTCTCGAGGAGCGCTTCAAATGACCGACCTTCGTCACTACGACGTGATCGTCTCGCCGGCGATCACTGAAAAGTCGACCATGGCTTCCGAGCAGAACCAGGTCGTCTTCAACGTCGCCAAAAAGGCGTCGAAGCCGGAGATCAAGGCCGCCGTCGAAGCCCTGTTCGGGGTCAAGGTCACGGCCGTGAACACGCTTGTCCGCAAGGGCAAGATCAAGCGCTTCCGCGGCACCATCGGCCGCCAGGGCGACGTCAAGAAGGCGGTTGTGACGCTGGCCGACGGCCAGTCGATCGACGTCGCGACGGGTCTCTGAGCAAGGCCGCGAGGACAGGACAATGGCACTCAAGAAATTCAACCCGGTAACGCCGAGCACCCGCCAGCTGGTCATCGTCGACCGCTCGGGCCTCTACAAGGGCAAGCCCGTCAAGGGCCTGACCGAAGGCCTGACCAAGTCGGGCGGCCGCAACAATTACGGCCGCATCACGGCCCGCTTCATCGGCGGCGGTCACAAGCGCACCTACCGCATCATCGACTTCAAGCGCCGCAAGTTCGACGTCGTCGGCACGGTGGAGCGTATCGAATACGATCCGAACCGCACCGCCTTCATCGCGCTGATCAAGTATGACGACGGCGAGCTGTCCTACATCCTGGCCCCGCAGCGCCTTGCCGCCGGCGACAAGATCGTGGCCGGCGAATCGGTCGACGTGAAGCCGGGCAATGCGATGCCGCTGGCCTCGATGCCGGTCGGCACCATCGTCCACAACATCGAGCTGAAGCCGGGCAAGGGCGGCCAGGTCGCCCGTTCGGCGGGCGGTTACGCCCAGCTCGTCGGCCGCGACCAGGGCATGGCGATCCTGCGCCTCAATTCGGGCGAGCAGCGCGTCGTGCACGGTTCCTGCATGGCCACCGTCGGCGCCGTGTCGAACCCCGACCACGGCAACATCAACGACGGCAAGGCCGGCCGCACCGTGTGGCGCGGCAAGCGTCCGCACAATCGCGGCGTGGCCATGAACCCGGTCGACCATCCGCATGGCGGCGGCGAAGGCCGCACCTCGGGCGGCCGTCATCCGGTTTCGCCCTGGGGCAAGCCGACCAAGGGCAAGAAGACGCGGTCCAACAAGGCGACCGACAAGTTCATCCTGCGCTCGCGCCATCAGCGCAAGAGCTAAGAAGAGGTAACGCCAAGTGACTCGTTCGATTTGGAAAGGCCCCTTCATTGACGGCTACCTTCTCAAGAAGGTGGACAAGGTTCGTGAAGGCGGTCGCAATGAGGTGATCAAGATGTGGAGCCGTCGCTCCACCATCCTGCCGCAGTTCGTCGGCTTCACCTTCGGTGTCTATAACGGCCAGAAGCATGTTCCCGTCTCGGTGAACGAGGACATGGTCGGCCACAAGTTCGGTGAATTCGCTCCGACCCGGACCTATTACGGTCACGGCGCGGATAAGAAGGCGAAGAGGAAATAATCATGGGCAAGGCCAAAGCTCCGCGCAGGCTTGCTGACAACGAGGCGCGCGCCGTTCTGCGCACCATCCGCATCAGCCCGCAGAAGCTGAACCTGGTTGCCGCGCTGATCCGCGGCAAGAAGGTCGCGACAGCGCTTTCCGACCTCGAATTCTCGGCCAAGCGGATTTCCGGCACGGTCAAGAAGACGCTGGAATCGGCGATCGCCAACGCGGAAAACAACCACGACCTCGACGTCGACGCGCTGATCGTTTCGGAAGCCTATGTCGGCAAGTCGATCGTCATGAAGCGGTTCCACGCTCGTGGCCGTGGTCGCGCCAGCCGTATCGAGAAGCCGTTCTCGCACCTCACGATCGTCGTTCGTGAAGTCGAGGAAACAGGGGAGGCCGCATAATGGGCCAGAAAGTCAATCCGATCGGGCTGCGTCTCGGCATCAACCGCACCTGGGATTCGCGCTGGTTCGCGAACACCGGCGAGTACGGCCAGCTGCTGCACGAGGACATCAAGATCCGCAAATATCTTGAGAAGGAACTCAAGCAGGCTGCGATCTCCAAGGTCGTGATCGAGCGTCCGCACAAGAAGTGCCGCGTCACCATCCATGCGGCGCGTCCGGGCCTGATCATCGGCAAGAAGGGCGCCGACATCGAGAAGCTTCGCAAGAAGCTGATGGAGATGACGAAGTCCGAGACGCACTTGAACATCGTCGAGGTGCGCAAGCCGGAGATCGACGCCACGCTGATCGCGCAGTCGATCGCCCAGCAGCTCGAGCGCCGCATCGCGTTCCGCCGCGCCATGAAGCGCGCCGTGCAGTCGGCCATGCGTCTCGGCGCCGAAGGCATCCGCATCAACTGCGCCGGCCGTCTCGGCGGCGCCGAGATCGCGCGCATGGAGTGGTATCGCGAAGGCCGCGTGCCGCTGCACACGCTGCGCGCCGATGTCGACTACGGCACGGCCGAGGCGAACACGGCTTACGGCATCTGCGGCGTCAAGGTCTGGGTGTTCAAGGGCGAGATCCTCGAGCACGACCCGATGGCTTCCGAGCGCCGCGCCACCGAAGGCGATCATGGCGGTCCGTCCGGCGAGCGCGAGCGCGGTCGCCGTCGCGAGAACGCCTGAGACATTTGAGAATTTGGAGTTAGAACGATGCTGCAGCCAAAGCGCACAAAGTTCCGCAAGCAGTTCAAGGGCCGTATCCACGGTGCCGCCAAGGGCGGCACCAATCTGGATTTCGGCGGTTTCGGGCTGAAGGCGCTTGAGCCGAACCGCGTCACCGCGCGCGAGATCGAGGCGGCCCGCCGCGCGATCACCCGCGAGATGAAGCGCGCCGGCCGCGTCTGGATCCGGGTGTTCCCGGATCTGCCGGTCACCTCGAAGCCGACCGAAGTGCGCATGGGTAAGGGCAAGGGCGCCGTCGACTATTGGGCGGCGCGCGTCAAGCCTGGCCGCATCATGTTCGAGATCGACGGCGTCAGCGAGGAGACCGCGCGCGAGGCGCTGCGTCTCGGCGCCGCCAAGCTCTCGGTCAAGACGCGCTTCGTACAGCGCATCGCAGAATAAGGACGGGCCGATCATGAAAGCCGAAGACATCCGGACCAAGACCCAGGATCAGCTGACCGACGATTTGGCCAACCTGAAGAAGGAGCAGTTTAACCTGCGCTTCCAGAAGGCCACCGGCCAGCTCGAGAAGACCGCGCGCGTGAAGCAGGTCCGCAGGGACATCGCGCGCATCAAGACCATTGCCGCGCAAAAAGCCGCGGCCAAGAAGGGTTAAGACCATGCCAAAGCGCATTCTGCAGGGCACCGTCGTCAGCGACAAAAACGAGAAGACGGTCGTCGTCAAGGTCGAACGGCGCTTCACGCATCCCGTGATGAAGAAGACCGTGCGCATGACCAAGAAGTACAAGGCGCACGACGAGAACAACGCCCACAAGGTCGGCGACCAGGTGTTCATCCAGGAATCGAAGCCGATTTCCAAGGACAAGCGCTGGATCGTCGTCGCCTCGGACCAGGCGTAACGAAACGAATTTTGGACAGACCGGGGGAGGGTGAAGAGCCCGTCCCGTTAGAAAAGAAGAAGGCGGCCAGTCATGATTCAGATGCAAACAAACCTCGACGTCGCGGATAATTCCGGCGCCCGTCGTGTCATGTGCATCAAGGTGCTGGGCGGCTCGAAGCGGAAATACGCTTCCGTCGGCGACATCATCGTGGTGTCGATCAAGGAAGCCATTCCGCGCGGCCGCGTGAAGAAGGGCGATGTGATGAAGGCGGTCGTGGTTCGCACGGCCAAGGACATCCGCCGCCCCGACGGCAGCGTGATCCGTTTCGACAAGAACGCGGCCGTTCTCGTCGACAACAAGAAAGAGCCGATCGGCACGCGTATCTTCGGGCCGGTTCCGCGCGAGCTTCGCGCCAAGAACCACATGAAGATCATCTCGCTCGCGCCTGAAGTGCTGTAAGGAGCCGGACCAATGCAAAAGATCAGAAAAGGCGACAAGGTCGTCGTGCTTGCCGGCAAGGACAAGGGCCGTTCGGGCGAAGTCCTGTCGGTGCAGCCGAAGGAAGACACCGCGCTGGTGCGCGGCGTGAACCTCATTCGCCGTCACCAGAAGCAGACCCAGGCCCAAGAGGGCGGGATCATCACCAAGGAAGCGCCGATCCACCTGTCGAATATCGCGCTGGCCGACCCCAAGGACGGCAAGCCGACCCGCGTCGGCTTCACCACCCAGAAGGACGGCAAGAAGGTGCGCGTCGCCAAGCGTTCGGGAGAAGTCATCAATGGCTAAGGCTGCAAGCAAACAGGCGACCGCCAAGAACGAGCCGCGCCTCAAGAAGGTCTACAACGAGACCATCCGCAAGGCGTTGCAGGAGCAGTTCGGCTACGACAACGACATGCAGGTTCCGCGCCTCGACAAGATAGTGCTGAACATGGGTGTCGGTGAGGCGACAGCCGATTCGAAGAAGCCTTCGGTCGCGGCCGAAGACCTCGCCATGATCGCCGGCCAGAAGGCCGTCGTCACCCGTGCCCGCAACTCGATCGCCGGCTTCAAGGTGCGCGAGAACATGCCGATCGGCGCCAAGGTCACACTGCGCAAGGAACGCATGTACGAGTTCCTCGACCGCCTCGTGAACATTGCGCTGCCGCGCGTTCGCGACTTTCGTGGGCTGAACCCGAAGAGCTTTGACGGCCGTGGCAACTACGCCATGGGCATCAAGGAACACATCGTGTTCCCGGAGATCAACTACGACAAGGTTGATCAGGTCTGGGGCATGGACGTCATCGTTTGTACGACGGCGAAGACGGACGACGAGGCGAGAGCTCTGCTCAAGGCCTTCAACTTCCCCTTCCGCCAGTAACGGCAGCGAAAAAGGAAAAATCTGAAATGGCAAAGACCAGCTCAGTCGAGAAGAACAACAGGCGCCGCAAGCTTGCCGACCAGTACGGCCCCAAGCGCGCTGCCCTCAAGGCGATCATCATGGATCAGTCGAAGCCGATGGAGGAGCGTTTCCGCGCTCAGCTGAAGCTTTCGGCGCTGCCGCGCAACTCGGCCAAGATCCGTATCCGCAACCGCTGCGAAGTAACGGGGCGTCCGCGCGCCTACTATCGCAAGCTCAAAGTATCGCGCATCGCGCTTCGTGATCTCGGCAATAACGGCCAGATCCCGGGCCTGGTCAAGTCGAGCTGGTAAGGAGGACATTGAGATGTCATTGAGCGATCCTCTCGGCGATATGCTGACCCGCATCCGCAACGCCTATGGCCGCAAGAAGTCGAGCGTCTCGACGCCGGCCTCGCGTCTGCGCACCCGCGTTCTCGACGTGCTGAAGTCGGAAGGCTACATCCGCGACTACAGCCAGACCGACTTCGACAACGGCAAGTCGGAAATCGAGATCGAGCTGAAGTATTTCGACGGCGCGCCGGTCGTGCGCGAAATCGAGCGCGTCTCGAAGCCCGGCCGTCGCGTCTATGTTTCGGCCAAGTCGATCCCGCAGGTCGCCAATGGCCTCGGCATCGCCATCCTTTCGACACCGAAGGGCGTGATGGCCGACCACGAAGCGCGCGAGCAGAATGTCGGCGGGGAAATCCTCTGCCAGATCTTCTGATCGGGCTGATTAGCGAAAAGTGGGCTTCGGTTTTCGGGATCGTGCCCGGAAACTGGAACCTGAAACGAAAGAAGTGACGAGGACAACAAAATGTCTCGTATCGGAAAAAAACCCGTTTCGCTGCCGCAGGGCGTGAGCGCTACCGTCAACGGCCAGACCGTGACGGCGAAGGGCCCCAAGGGCGAGCTGAAGTTCGTGGTCAACGACGAGGTTCTGGTCAAGATGGAAGGCAGCGAGATCGCTGTCGAGCCGCGCGACCAGACCAAGACCGCCCGCTCCAAATGGGGCATGTCGCGCACGCAGATCGTCAACATCCTGCAGGGCGTCAAGGACGGTTTTGAGAAGAAGCTCGAGATCACCGGCGTCGGCTATCGTGCCGCCTTGCAGGGCAAGAACCTGCAGCTGGCGCTCGGCTTCAGCCATGACGTCGTCTACGAGACGCCGGCCGGCATCACGATCACCGTGCCGAAGCCGACCGAGATCACGGTCTCCGGCATCGACAAGCAGCAGGTCGGCCAGGTCGCGGCCGAGATCCGCGAATATCGCGGCCCCGAGCCCTACAAGGGCAAAGGCGTGCGCTATGCCGGCGAGAAGATCGTCCGCAAGGAAGGCAAGAAGAAGTAAAACCGCAACGCCGCGGGGCGCGGCCGCGGGAGGCATCGGCCTACCGCACAGGGTTGCCCCCGTTTACTGAAGGCAAGGAACCGACATCATGGGCTCGAAAGAATCCACCCAGCGCCGCGCGCAGCGCGTGCGCCGCCAGATCAAGAAAGTCGCGGGCGAACGTCCGCGCCTGTCGGTGCATCGCACCTCGAAGAACATCTACGTGCAGGTTATCGACGACGCCAACGGCCACACGCTGGCTGCCGCCTCGACGCTTGAGAAGGACCTCAAGGGCTCGCTCAAGACCGGCGCCGACACCGCGGCTGCCGCCGCCGTCGGCAAGCTGATCGCCGAACGCGCCTCGAAGGCCGGCGTCAAGGAAGTCGTCTTCGACCGTGGCCCGTACATCTATCACGGCCGCGTCAAGGCGCTGGCCGAGGCTGCCCGCGAAGGTGGCTTGAGCTTCTAATTTTCGCCCCCGGTGACCCGCAGAGGCGCCGGATATCATCAGCAACCGTGCTTCCGGAAAAGAACAAGGAACAGGATATGGCACAGGAACGTAGGGAAGGCGGCCGCGGCCGCGAGCGCGAAGAGCGCGACGACGGTATGGTGGACAAGCTCGTCCACATCAACCGCGTCGCCAAGGTGGTCAAGGGCGGCCGTCGCTTTGGTTTTGCCGCGCTCGTCGTTGTCGGCGACCAGAAGGGCCGCGTCGGCTTCGGCCACGGCAAGGCGCGCGAAGTGCCGGAGGCGATCCGCAAGGCGACCGAATCGGCCAAGCGCGACATGATCTTCGTGCCGCTGCGCTCGGGCCGTACGCTGCACCACGACGTCGAGGGCCGCTGGGGCGCCGGACGCGTTCTGCTGCGCGCCGCCAAGCAGGGTACCGGCATCATCGCCGGCGGCCCGATGCGCGCCGTCTTCGAGACGCTCGGCATGCATGACGTGGTCGCCAAGTCGATGGGTTCGTCGAACCCCTACAACATGGTTCGCGCCACCTTCGACGCGCTGAAGAGCCAGATGCATCCGAAGGATGTGGCCGCCGCGCGCGGCATCAAATACTCGACCCTTCAGGCCCGCCGCGGCACCGCCGTTGCGGCTGAAGAATAGTCGACGCTGACCAGGGATTTCGATCATGGCCAAGAAAGCTACCAAGACCATCACCGTCGAGCAGATCGGTTCGCCGATCCGCCGGCCGAAGGAGCAGCGCGCGACGCTGGTCGGCCTCGGCTTGAACAAGATGCACAAGCAGCGCACGCTGGAAGACACACCTTCCGTGCGCGGCATGATCGCTGCCGTCCAGCATCTCGTCCGCGTCGTGGACGAGGGCTGAACTGAAAGCGCAGGAGAACGACAATGAAACTCAACGATCTGCGTGACAAGGACGGCGCCACGCACTCCAGGAAGCGCCTCGGTCGCGGCATCGGCTCCGGCTCGGGCAAGACCGCGGGTCGCGGCGTCAAGGGCCAGAAGGCGCGCTCGGGCGTCGCCATCAACGGCTTCGAGGGCGGCCAGATGCCGCTCTATCGACGCCTGCCCAAGCGCGGCTTTAACAACCTGTTCGCCAAGAGCTTCACGGTTGTGTCGCTCGCCCGCATCCAGGCCGCGGTCGACGCCAAGAAGCTCGACGCCAAGGCGACCGTGACGGCCGAGGCGCTTGTCGCCGCCGGTGTCATCCGCCGCGTCAAGGACGGCGTGCGCGTGCTTTCAGACGGCGAACTCAAGGCCAAGCTCTCCTTCGACGTCGCCGGCGCCTCCAAGGCGGCGATCGAGAAGATCGAGAAGGCCGGCGGTTCGGTGAAGCTGCCGGAAGCGGCCGCCGCCGAGTAACGGCGATTTGAAGTGCCGCCGGCGGGAACGACTCCGTTTTTTTACCGCCGAAACGCGCTTTGATCTGATCAACCAGGCGGCCGCGTCAACGCGGCCGCTTGCATGTTTACGGTCCGGAGCTTATCTCGTGAGTTTCGGTGACACGCGCCGCCTGAGCTGCGGGCATCGAGCGTGACGGTAGAAATCAAAGAAGTAGCGCATGATGTTGTCCGAAAACCGCTCCACACTTTTCGGCATCATGCTCTAGCGGAGAATCAGGCATGGCTTCGGCTGCTGAACAACTAGCCTCGAATCTGAATTTTGCGGCCTTCGCCAAAGCCGAGGATCTGAAGAAGCGCATCTGGTTCACCATCGGCGCGCTGCTCGTCTACCGCCTCGGCACCTATATCCCGCTTCCCGGCATCAACCCTGACGCCTTCGCCCACGCCTTCTCCTCGCAGAGCAAGGGCGTGCTCGGCATGTTCAACATGTTTGCCGGCGGCGCCGTGCAGCGCATGGCGATCTTCGCGCTCGGCATCATGCCCTACATCTCCGCCTCCATCATCATGCAGCTGATGACCTCGGTCATCCCGTCGCTGGAAGCGCTGAAGAAGGAAGGCGAGCAGGGCCGCAAGATCATCAACCAGTACACCCGCTACGGCACCGTGCTCTTGGCGCTCGTGCAGGCCTATGGCATCTCGGTCGGCCTCGAGGGCGGCAACGGCATCGTCAACGATCCCGGCATGTTCTTCCGCATCTCGACCGTCGTCACGCTGGTCGGCGGCACCATGTTCCTGATGTGGCTCGGTGAGCAGATCACCGCGCCGCGCATCGGCAACGGCATTTCGCTGATCATCTTCTCCGGCATCGTCGCCGGCCTGCCGCGGGCCATTTCCGGCACGCTGGAGCTCGGCCGCACCGGCGCGCTGTCGACGGGCCTGATCCTGGCCATCATCGTTCTCGCCATCATCGTCATCGGGCTGATCGTCTTCTTCGAGCGCGCGCAGCGGCGCCTGCTCATCCAGTATCCGAAGCGGCAGGTCGGCAACCGGATGTTCCAGGGCGATACCTCGCATTTGCCGCTGAAGCTCAACACGTCGGGCGTCATCCCGCCGATCTTCGCGTCCTCGCTGCTGCTTCTGCCGGCGACCGTCGCCGGCTTCTCGCAGGCGACCAACCTGCCTGGCTGGGCAAGCACCATCCTCGCCTCGCTCGGCCACGGCCAGCCGCTCTACATGGCGTTCTACGCGGCGATGATCGTCTTCTTCGCCTTCTTCTACACGGCGATCGTCTTCAACCCGAAGGACACCGCCGACCAGCTCAAGAAGCATTCCGGCTTCATCCCGGGCTATCGCCCGGGCGAGCGGACCGCCGAATATATCGACTATGTTCTGACGCGTATCACCGTCGTCGGCGCCATCTATCTGGTGCTGGTGTGTCTGCTGCCCGAGTTCCTGATTTCGGCGACTGGCGTACCTTTCTACCTCGGTGGCACATCGCTTCTGATCGTGGTCAGTGTCACGCTCGATACGGTGGCGCAGATTCAGGGTCACCTGATCGCGCACCAGTATGAGGGCCTGATCAAGAAGTCGAAGTTGCGCGGGGAAAGAGGAGGCAGATGAGGCTGATATTGCTTGGGCCGCCGGGGGCGGGCAAGGGGACGCAAGCACAAAGACTGGTAGAAAAACACGGCATACCCCAGCTTTCGACGGGCGACATGCTGCGTGCCGCCGTCCAGGCCGGAACCGAGGTCGGCAAGCGCGCCAAGGCGGTTATGGACGCCGGCGAGCTGGTGTCGGACGCGATCGTCAACGCCATTGTCGCCGAACGTATCGATCAGCCCGATTGCGCGAACGGCTTCGTCCTCGACGGATACCCGCGCACCCTGGTGCAGGCCGACGCGGTCGAGGCCATGCTTTCCGAGCGCGGCATCGCGCTGGACACGGTGATCGAGCTCGTCGTCGACGACAAGGCGCTTGTCGGCCGCATCGTCAAGCGGGCCGAGGACGCCCAGGCCGCCGGCCAGCCGGTGCGCAAGGACGACAATCCGGCGGTGTTCGAGGAACGCCTGCGGGAATACTACAAGAAAACCGCTCCGCTGACCGGCTATTATTACGCCAAAGGCAAACTGAAAACTGTCGACGGCATGGCCAGCATCGACGCGGTGACCGCGGAAATCGAGGCGGTAGTCGCGGCGACGGCATAACAGGCTGCCGCGACAAGTTAAGATTGTGCTTGACCGAAGGCCGCCATTGGGGTATGGCGGCCCGTCTTCCTGTCAGGCATAGGATTTGCTTGCCCGCAAGGGCGAGGCAGCCGCTTTGAATACGGAAACTCCCGCAAGGGCCGGCCTCCACCGGACGCGGGGCAACTTGAAGCGCCGGCTTGTCCGGCCCATATGGAGATGAGAAGAACATGGCTCGTATAGCCGGCGTCAACATTCCGACCAACAAGCGCGTCGTCATTGCGCTTCAGTACATTCACGGTATCGGCAAGAAGTTCGCCCAGGAAATCGTCGACAAGGTCGGCATCCCGGCCGACCGTCGCGTCAACCAGCTGACCGACGCCGAAGTGCTGCAGATCCGCGAGACGATCGACCGCGACTACCAGGTCGAAGGCGACCTGCGCCGCGAAGTCTCGATGAACATCAAGCGGCTCATGGACCTCGGCAGCTACCGCGGCCTGCGTCACCGCCGCTCGCTGCCGGTCCGCGGCCAGCGCACGCATACCAATGCGCGCACCCGCAAGGGTCCGGCCAAGTCGATCGCCGGCAAGAAGAAGTGATTTAGGGGAATAAGGGAGTAGGGGAGTAAGGCAGTAGGGAATAGTCCGAAAATCGGACCACACATTTCCCTACTCCCTTACTGCCCTATTCCCCTACTCCCTTACCAAGGTGGAGCCGCTGGCATTACGGCGGTGTAGAGATCAACTGAAAGGACTACCATGGCCAAGGAAGCCGCTCGTGTTCGCCGTCGCGAACGCAAGAATATCTCGTCGGGCGTTGCCCACGTCAATTCGACCTTCAACAACACGATGATCACCATCACCGACGCACAGGGCAATTCGATTGCGTGGTCGTCGGCCGGCGCGCAAGGGTTCAAGGGTTCGCGCAAGTCGACCCCGTTCGCCGCCCAGATGGCCGCCGAGGACGTCGCCAAGAAGGCCCAGGAACACGGCATGCGCATGCTCGAGGTCGAGGTCTGCGGGCCCGGCTCCGGCCGCGAATCGGCGCTGCGCGCTTTGCAGGCTGCCGGCTTCACCATCACCTCGATCCGTGATGTGACGCCGATCCCGCACAATGGCTGCCGCCCGCGCAAGAAGCGCCGCGTCTAAGAAAATTTAAAGAACGCCGCGCGAACGCAAGAAGCGTTCCTCCGCGGTATTCCAGGGCGCCCGCCACGATTGGATGGTGGCGGGACAACGGAAGGAAGACACCATGATCCAGAAAAATTGGCAGGAACTGATCAAGCCGAACAAGATCGAGTTCTCGTCGAAGAAGAAGACGCTGACCACGCTGGTCGCCGAGCCGCTCGAGCGGGGCTTTGGCCTCACGCTGGGTAACGCCCTGCGCCGGGTGCTTCTGTCCTCTCTGCGCGGCGCGGCCGTCACCGCCGTGCAGATCGACGGCGTGCTGCATGAATTCTCGTCCATCGCCGGCGTGCGCGAGGACGTGACCGATATCGTCTTGAACATCAAGGAAATCGCCATCCGCATGGAAGGCGATGGTCCCAAGCGCATGGTCGTGCGCAAGCAGGGCCCCGGCGCCGTGCTCGCCGGCGACATCCAGACGGTTGGCGATGTCGAGATCCTCAACCCCGACCACGTCATCTGCACGCTGGACGAGGGCGCCGAGATCCGCATGGAGTTCACCGTCGATACCGGCAAAGGCTATGTGCCGGCCGAACGCAACCGCGCCGAGGACGCGCCGATTGGTCTGATCCCGGTCGACAGCCTGTACTCGCCGGTCAAGAAGGTCTCCTACAAGGTCGAGAACACCCGCGAGGGTCAGGTTCTCGACTATGACAAGCTGACCATGACGATCGAGACCGACGGCTCGATCTCGGGCGAAGACGCGGTGGCTTTCGCCGCCCGCATCCTGCAGGACCAGCTCGGTCTGTTCGTCAATTTCGACGAGCCGCAGAAGGAAGTCGCCACCGAGGCCGTCACCGAGCTCGCCTTCAACCCGGCGCTGCTCAAGAAGGTCGACGAACTCGAGCTTTCGGTGCGTTCGGCCAACTGCCTGAAGAACGACAACATCGTCTATATCGGCGACCTGATCCAGAAGACCGAAGCCGAGATGCTGCGCACCCCGAACTTCGGCCGCAAGTCGCTGAACGAGATCAAGGAAGTGCTGGCGGCCATGGGCCTGCACCTCGGCATGGAAGTGCCGGACTGGCCGCCGGAAAACATCGAAGATCTCGCCAAGCGTTACGAAGACCAATATTGAGCATGAATTCCAAGGATCGGCGGCGTGAGCCGCTCGATCCGACGGTCATGCGGAAAACCATCAGAGGCCGTGGCCTCTTGAACAACTGAAGAAGGAAAAGAGCCATGCGCCACGGTTTCAAGGGCCGTCGCTTCGCCCGCAGCGTAAGCCACCGCAAGTCGATGTTTGCCAATCTCGCCGTGTCGCTGATCGAGCACGAGCAGATCCTCACCACCTTGCCGAAGGCGAAGGATTTGCGTCCGATCGTCGAGAAGCTGGTGACGCTCGGCAAACGCGGCGACCTGCACGCCCGCCGCCAGGTGATCGCGCAGATCGGCAATGAGGGCGTCGTCAGCCGCCTGTTCGAAACCATCGCGCCGCGCTACGCCACCCGCAACGGTGGCTATCTGCGCATCATGAAGGCAGGCTTCCGCCACGGCGACAACGCCGCCATGGCGGTGATCGAGTTCGTCGACCGCGACACCTCGGCCAAGGGCGCCGCCGACCGCGCCCGTCTCGAGGCGGAAGGCGCCAACGAGGAAGCCGCTGCCGCTTGAGGCTCGGTTTCCGAGAATGGTTTCGAGGGGCCTTCGGGCCCCTTTTCGCATCTTGAGGGATGGTGCCCCGCGACGTTTTTTGTCTATCGAGCCGGTGCTTCTGCGCGACAATCGTCGCATTCCATCGCCTTAGCCTTTCATTCTGCACAATCGTCGGGACAATGGCGCCCGATCTGGAGGATTCGGAATGCGTTTCAAACGGCTGTTTCTTGTCACGCTCTGCGCGCTCGCCGCTTTCGCCGCGGTGCCGGCGGTTAGGCAGGCGCTGGCAGAGGACGCCGCCAAGCCGGCCGACCCAGGACTCTCCGACGTGCTGACGGACCTCCTGCATGGCGTCGAAGGCGAGAACGCCACCGCCGGTCCGGACAAGCGCGTGCCGTTCGGCCGCGAGGAGGTGCAGCTCTCCTTCGCGCCGCTGGTCAAGCAGACGGCGCCGGCCGTGGTCAATGTCTATGCCTCGCAGACCGCCAAGGTCACATCGCCCTTCGAGGGCGATCCGTTCTTCGAGGAGTTCTTCGGCCGCGCCCAGCCGCGCGCACAGTCCTCGCTCGGTTCCGGCGTGCTAGTCGATCCGAGCGGCGTCATCGTCACCAACTACCACGTCATCAAGGATGCCGACGAGGTGAAGGTGGCGACGGCTGACGGGCGCGAATTCACCTCGAAGGTCATGCTCAAGGACGAGACGCTCGATCTCGCCGTGCTCAAGATCTCGGCCGACAAGCCGTTTCCGGTGATCGCCATCGGCGATTCCGACGCGCTGGAGGTCGGTGATCTGGTGCTGGCGATCGGCAATCCGTTCGGCGTCGGCCAGACCACCACCAGCGGCATTGTTTCGGCCCTTGCCCGCAGCCATATCGGCGTTTCGGATTCGGGCTACTTCATCCAGACCGACGCCGCCATCAACCCAGGCAATTCCGGCGGCGCGCTGATCAACATGGGCGGCCAGCTGGTCGGCATCAACACCGCAATCTACAGCCGCAGCGGCGGCTCGATCGGCATCGGCTTCGCGATCCCAGCAAACATGGTGCGCGCCTTCGCCGACGCCGCCAAGGCCGGGCTCGATTTCTTCGAGCGCCCCTATATCGGCGCCGAGTTCGAAGCGGTGACGCCGCAGATCGCCGAATCGCTCGGCATGGACAAGCCGGCCGGCGCGCTCGTGTCGTCGGTCGATGCCACGGGTCCCGCCGGCAAGGCCGGCCTCAAGCCCGGCGATGTCGTGCTGTCGCTCAACAACACGCCGGTCGAAAGCATCGAGGCGCTGGACTACCGCATGGCGACGCTGTCGATCGGCTCCAAGGCGAGCTTCGCGGTGCTGAGCAAGGGCCAGCAGGCGACGATGGAGATCGCGCTGGAGCGCGCGCCGGAGGGGGCCAAGGCAGCGGAAGTGACGCTGCACGGCCGCAGCCCCTTCGCCGGCGCCAAGGTCGCGGAACTATCGCCAAGGCTTGCGCAGCGGCTCGGCCTGCGCACCGATCTCAAGGGCGTCACCGTGATCGACATCAACCGCGATTCACCTGCCGCCGATTTCGGCTTCCAGCCGGGCGATGTCGTGCGCGAGGTGAACGGCACCACCATCGAAACGGCGGCGACACTGGCGCAGGTCGCCCAGCAGGACACGCGCTGGTGGCGCTTTACCGTCGAGCGCGGCGGGCAGATACTGCGCCAGGTGTTGCGTTATTGAGGCGATCCGAAGGGTCGTCCTCCAGGTTTGGCGACGTTCATGGCCGATCTGTTCAGTTCCGATGAACCGGAAAAGGCGCCGCTGGGCCGGCCGCTGGCCGATCGGCTGCGCCCGAAAAACCTTGGCGAGGTCGTCGGCCAGGAGCATCTGACCGGTCCGGATGGCGCGCTGACCAGGCTGATCAATTCTGGCTCGCTCGGCTCGATGATCTTCTGGGGGCCACCCGGCACCGGCAAGACAACGGTGGCGCGGCTGCTCGCCGGTGAAACCAATCTCGCCTTCGAGCAGATATCGGCGGTGTTTTCCGGCGTCGCCGACCTGAAGAAGGTCTTCGAGACGGCGAAGCTGCGCCGCGCCAGCGGCCGCCAGACGCTGCTCTTCGTCGACGAGATCCATCGCTTCAACCGCGCCCAGCAGGACGGTTTTCTCCCGGTCATGGAGGACGGCACCGTCGTGCTGGTCGGCGCCACCACCGAAAACCCGTCCTTCGAGCTGAATGCCGCGTTGCTGTCGCGGGCACGCGTGCTGGTCTTCCGCTCGCTCGGCGAAGACAGCATCGCCAAGCTCCTGGCGCGGGCCGAGGAAACCGAGGGCAGGGCACTGCCGCTCGACGAAGAGGCGCGGGCCATGCTTATGCGCATGAGCGATGGCGACGGTCGCGCCTCGCTGACGCTGGCCGAAGAGGTCTGGCGCGCCGCCAAGCCCGGCGAGGTGTTCACTCCGGAGGGCCTGCAGCGCATCGTCCAGCGCCGCGCCCCGATCTACGACAAGGGCCAGGACGGTCATTACAATCTGATCTCGGCGCTGCACAAATCGGTGCGCGGCTCCGACCCGGACGCAGCGCTCTACTACCTTGCCCGCATGTTCGACGCCGGCGAGGATCCGCTTTATCTCGGCCGGCGGCTGGTGCGTATGGCGATGGAGGATATCGGGCTCGCCGATCCGCAGGCGCTGGTCGTCGCCAATGCCGCCAAGGACGCCTATGACTATCTGGGCTCGCCCGAGGGCGATCTCGCTTTCGCCGAGGCCACCGTCTATCTCGCCACCGCGCCGAAATCGAATGCCGTCTACACCGCCTTCAAGGCGGCGACGCAAGCCGCCAAGGAATTCGGCTCGCTGCTGCCGCCCAAGCATATCCTCAACGCGCCGACCAAGCTGATGAAGCAGGAGGATTACGGCGCCGGCTACCGCTACGACCACGACGAGCCGGACGCCTTTTCCGGGCAGGACTATTTTCCGGAAAAGATGGGCCGGCACACTTTTTACGATCCGCCCGAGCGCGGCTTCGAGCGCGAAGTCAGGAAGCGGCTGGAATACTGGGCCAAGCTGCGCAAAGAGCGCGAATAGCCGGCGTCGTCCGACGAGATCAGCCAAGGCACCGCAAACCCATCCTGCGGCGATGCCGTTGTGCGGCTGACCAAAAGGCCTTATCAAGGCGCACGGCTGGCGGGGGTCGGCGCCGTGATTTGTTTCATGTAAACAGGGCCGCGCTCCAGCGCGGAAGACAATGACAAAGCAAAGCCGTAAGATCCTTCGTCAGGCTGCGATCGCAGTCCCGCTTCTCGCGCTCGCCTTCTACTTCATCCCGATCCTGACGACAATCTGGATCGTCTGCGGCCTGATCGATGTGATGCGCAATGCAAACAAGGATCTGTCGCTGTTCCGCGGCTATTTCCTCGGCAATGGCATCTTCACCTGGCTGCTGTCGCCCTTCAACCTTCTGGTCGACCTGCTTTGCTACAGAAACCCGGGCGTATGGAAGCTGGAGCAGTTCCCGGCCGACTATCAGCGCGAGGTCAACGAGGTTCTCGATGTCTTCAAGGCGCGCAAGGATGAGATCATCGCCGATATCGACGCCAATTTCGGCACCGGCCGGCGCGGCATGTATGTCTATCAGTGGTACGGCAAGCACAGAATAGATAACGTTGCGGAATTCAACAAGGATTTCAAATACATCAAGACCATCGCCGTCTCGGTGTTCAGGGGCAAGGAATCGACTTCCTGGCATTTCGGGCCGCTGCGGCTCAGCCTGCGCATCCTCTACAATTTGTTGCCCGTGAAGGCCGAGATTTTCGTCGAGTGCAACAACGCCCGGAATTACTGGCACGACAATCCGCTCTACATTTTCGACGACACGCTGCTGCACCGCTCTGTCAACGAGTATGATGGGCGCCGCTATTGCGTATTCATGGACATTATCCGTCCGTCGCCATTCCCCGGCCTCATCGCCGGCCTTCTCGCCGTCGTCTCGGTGAGCGTCGAGCGCATCAATTCCATGTTCTACAAGAACTGGAAGATGATCGGTTCGTCCAAGCCGAAGAAGGTCGCCGCCAACTGAAGCATCTGGCGCACTTGGCGCCGGATTCTGCCTGGCGCGATCTTTGTCCGGATTTTGGGTCTTTGGCTCGCAAGACGCCTGCCTTAGTGCTATGGCGCCGCTATCGAACGGATAAGCGAACCCATGGCAGGCGTTGAACAGATCACGGTGGAGGCCGGCGAGGCGGGCATGCGGCTCGACCGCTGGTTCAAGGTCCATTTCCCGGGCCTTGGCTTCGGCCATCTGCAGAAGCTGCTGCGCTCCGGCCAAGTCAGGGTCGACGGCGGCCGGGTGAAGGCCGACACCCGCGTCGAGCCCGGCCAGACCGTGCGCATCCCGCCGCTCGATATCGACAAGAAGGGTGACGCCCCGCTCACCGGCCATTCGATCCGCAACCAGGACGATGCCGATGTGCTGGCCAAGATGCTGCTGCACGAAGACGAGAAGGTCTACGTCTTCAACAAGCCGGCGGGCCTGGCCGTGCAGGGCGGCTCCGGCGTCAGCCGCAACGTCGACGACATGCTGGAGGCCTGGCGCAGCAAGAAGGGCGAGAAGCCCCGCCTCGTGCACCGCCTCGACCGCGATACGTCGGGCGTGCTGGTCGTCGCGCGCACCAGGCATGCAGCCATGAAGCTTTCCGAGGCGTTCCGGGCGCGTGAGACCAGGAAGACCTATTGGGCGCTGGTCAAGGGCGTGCCGCCGAAGCGCGAGGACAAGATCTCGACCTGGCTGGTCAAGGAGTCGACGCCGGATGGCGACCGCGTGCGCATCGCAGCACACGGTGAAAAGGGCGCCGACCACGCGGTGTCCTATTACCGCGTCATCGAGCAGGCTGCGCAGACGATGACCTGGCTGGAGATGGAACCCTATACCGGCCGCACCCACCAGCTGCGCGTCCATGCCGCCTATATCGGCTGCCCGATCATCGGCGATCCCAAATATTTCGAGGCCGACACCAATTGGGACTTTCCCGGCGGCATTCAAAACCGCCTGCACCTGCACGCCCGCCGCATCGTCATTCCGCATCCCGACCAGGGCGTCATCGACGTCACCGCGCCGATGCCGCCGCATATGCGCCAGAGCTGGAACCTGATCGGCTTCGACGAGCAGAGCGCAGAGGAAGAAAGATGAGCAGCGCTGCCGATACGCTCGACCGCCGCGACGCCGTCGACATGACGGCAGCGGCCGTCATGGTCGGGCTGACGCTGTCCTGGGGGCTGAACTACGTCGCCGCCAAGATCTCCTACGCCGGTTACGATCCCGTCGTCGTCTCGATCGCACGCTCGGTCATCGGCGGCGCCTGCGTCGTCGGCTGGTGCTGGCTGCGCGGCATAAAGCTGTTCGAAGCGGATGGGACGCTCAGCGCCGGGATCCTCGCCGGCGTGCTCTTCGGCGCCGAGTTCCTGTGTCTCTATATCGGATTGGAGCACACCACCGTTGCCCGCAACACCTTGCTGGTCAACACCATGCCGTTTTGGGTGCTGGTCGGCGGCCATTTCCTGCTTGGCGAGCATATCACCGCGCGCAAGCTCGCCGGCCTTGTGCTCGCCTTCTGCGGGTTGGTGGCGGTGTTCTCCGACGGGATCATGGGCGGCAATGACGCAACGCTGACCGGCGATCTGCTTAGCCTCGGCGCCGGCATCCTGTGGGCGCTGACCAGCATCGTCATCAAGCGCTCGAAACTGGTCGAGACCAGTGCCGAGAAGCTCCTGCTATACCAGCTGGCCGGGGCTGCCGTCGTCGGCGTCCTGGTGCTGCCGTTCGCCGGCCCGCCGATCCGCGCCGTCACAGCACTGTCGACATGGGCGCTGCTGTTCCAGTCTGTCTATGTCGTCGCCTTCACCTATGTATTGTGGTTCTGGCTGCTCAGGCGCTATCCGGCATCCGGCCTTTCGAGCTTCGCCTTCCTGTCGCCGGTGTTCGGCGTGCTGTGCGGCGCGATGATTCTGGGCGAGCCGCTGACGGTCAGGATTTTCCTGGCGCTTGGCCTGATCGCCGCTGGCCTGATCATCGTCAACAGGCCGGTGCGCAAGCAGGTGCCAGCGTAAGGAGCTCGACATGCGCGATATCCTCAACGATCTCGAAGCGGGAAAGCTGCTCTCCGATCCCGATCCGGTGCGCCGCGCCCAGATCCAGATGAAGACGCCGCTGCCGAAGCGTTTTTACAAGACCGCGTCGGTCGCCCCGGTCGAAAACGGCTTTGCCGTCCATCTCGACGGCAGGCCGGTTCGCACGCCCGGGAAAGCGCTGCTGGTGCTGCCGACCGAAAAAGCGGCTTCTCTCGTCGCCGAGGAATTCGCCGCGCAGGGCGAAGTCATCGACCCTGTGACGATGCCGGTGATGCGCCTCGTCAACACGGCAATCGACGGCGTCGCCAGCGATCCGCAGGCCGTGCTGGAAGACATCCTGCGCTTCGCTTCGTCCGACCTGCTTTGTTACCGCGCCGATGGCCCGCAAGGCTTGGTCGATCGGCAGAACCGTCTCTGGGATCCGGTCCTGGATTGGGCGCGCGGCAGTCTCGGCGCGCGCTTCAATCTTGCCGAAGGCGTCATCCATGTCGAGCAGCCGCGCGAGACCATCGCCATCCTTGGCGCTCATCTTGCCCAGCGCGCCGAGCCGCTGCGGCTCGCAGCCATTCACGTCATGACCTCGTTGACCGGATCGGCGCTGTTGGCGCTCGCCGTCGATTTCGGCGAGCTCGACGGCGAGGAAGCGTGGACGGCCGGTCACGTCGACGAGGACTGGCAGATCGAGCATTGGGGCCAGGACGCCGAAGCCGTGGCGCGCCGCTCGGCCCGCAAGCGCGACATGATGGCCGCGGTCCGTCTTCTCGAAGCGCTGTAGATCGGCCCCGGCCGCCAGGCCGGCACGAGACGATTCGCCGGCGCCGCCCAATACCCTCCGGATGCCTGCCGATCGGACGGAAATGCAAGAATATCAAGCATTTTTCCGCTCGAACCGCCTTCGATAGCAAACGAAAGTTGCATTGACGGCCCTGTTCTCTGCCGCCCATTATCCGGATCGAGGAGCCGGCGTTTGCTTGGTGGGAGGAGCAGCGGCAGGCGGTTACAACCAAAACCTGGAACATATGGGAGGAATGCATGACAGAGTTCAAAAACCTGGATAAGGGCGCGGGCGGCTTCTCGCGCCGTCACATTTTGCAGCTTGGCGCGGGCGTCGCCGGTGCGACGCTGATCCCTGGTTTGGCCGGACAGCTTGGCCGGGCGTATGCCGACGACCAGCCGGCGATAGGCACGTGGCCGGCTGGCTCGCAGGGCAACACTGTCTATATCGGCGCGACCGTGCCGCGCACCGGCGCCTATGCCGTGCAGGGCGAGGACGAGCTCAAGGGCATGCAACTGGCCGTCGAGCACATCAACGAGGGCAATGATCTGCTCAAGCAGATCGCGCCGAAGATCGACAAGGGCGTGCTCGGCAAGAAAGTGGAATTGGTCGTCGCCGACTCGGCCGCCAAGCCGAACAATGCGGTGCAGTCTCAGCAGACCTTTATCAACGACAACAAAATCGTCGCCATGACAGGGTCTACCTCTTCGGCGGTGGCGGTTGCGCTCAACAAGTTCGCCCAGCGCGAGAAGATCCTGTATCTGGTGGCAATCTCCGGCTCGAACGACACCACCGGCAAGGACTGCGCGCGCTATTCCTTCCGCCAGTGCGTCTATGGCGAAACCTGCGCTAACGCCATCGGCCCGGTGCTGGTCAAGAATTTCGGCAAAGGCAAGAAGGCGGCGTTCATGACGCCTGACTATACCTACGGCCACACCGTCACCAAATCGGTCAATGACTATCTTACATCCCAGGGCGGCTGGGAAATGGTGACCAACCAGATCTCCCCGCTCGGAACGCAGGACTTCAGCCAGTACCTCACCAATATCGCCAATTCCGGCGCTGAGTTCATCGTCAACGTCAACTGGGGTCGCGACGCCGTGCTGTCGGTGCAGCAGGCAAAGCAGTTCGGCCTGACGCCGACCATGAAGATGGTGATCCCTTATCAGATTCCGTTTCTGGCCAAGGAAGTGGGTCCGGACCTGACCGAGGGGGTGTTCGCCGCCACCGATTTCTGGTGGACGATGGAAGACAAATTTCCGCTGGCAAAAGCGTTCGTCGATGCATTCCAGAAAAAGTACAGTTATCGCCCCGAATGGGGTGCGGAAAACGCCTATATGCAGTTCGCCATCTGGGCGCGGATGGTTTCGCAAGCCGGCACGTTCTATCCGCCGGACGTCATCAAGCAGTACGAGAAGGGCGAGACCTTCCCGTCGATGGTCGGCGACGTCAAGTTCCGCGCCGAGGACCACCAGCTTATTCGTCCTGTCGTCATCGTCCGCGGCAAGGCGGCCAAGGACATGAAGAACGAGGAAGACTTCTGGGACGTCGTGGAGATCGTGCCCGGCGAAGGGCTGATGCAGAAGCCGGATGCCTTTGGCTGCCAGCTTGGTGATTACACCTGACCGTCACGACACCCTTCTTCGCATCACCGGTGCGAAGGAGGATTTTCATCCCGTTACGGCCAGGTCGAAGGCCGCGAAGCATGTCTCCGCGGCCCGAGTCCTGGCCAATTAACTGTCGCAGGGCAATCGATTGCCTGCCATGATGGCAGGCAGACGGCGCCGCGACGGTCGTCTATTCATCAATCTCAACGCGGGCGGCAGCGTGATCAATTGGGCTAATTTCATTTCGCAATGCTTCAACGGGCTGGTGCTCGGCGCGCTTCTGGCGCTGATTTCCTCCGGCCTGACGATCATCTACGGCACGCTTGGCGTCCTCAATCTTGCGCATGGCGCGATGTTCATGCTCGGCGGCTATGCCGGCTGGGTCGCCTACGATTATACAGGCTCTTTTATCGTTGCGCTCGTCGCCGGTTCGCTCTTCGTCATGCTGGTCGGCGTGCTGATGGAGCGGCTGATCATTCGCTACTTCTACACGCGTCCGCAAGAGGATCAGATCCTCGTTACCTTCGGTCTCGGTATCGTCTTCGTCGAGGCGGTACGCTTCTTCTTCGGCAGCCTGTCCAAGACGGTGCCGCCACCGGCCCTGTTCCAGGGCATCACCAATTTGGGCTTCATGGTCTATCCGACCTATCGCCTGGCGGCGCTCGGCATCGTCACCGTGTCGCTGCTGGCGCTCTATCTAGTGCTCTATCGCACCCGCATCGGCATGATCGTACGCGCCGGTATCGAGGATTCCGTCATGGTCGGATCGCTGGGCATCGACGTCTACAAGGTCTTCATGCTGGTGTTCGGCATCGGCGCCATGGCGGCGGGCTTCGCCGGCATCGTCAACGCGCCAGTGGTGTCGATTGCGCCGGACGTCGGCGAGGCGATCCTGGTGCAGACCTTCGTTGTGGTCGTCATCGGCGGTGTCGGGTCATTCCCGGGCGCGGTGCTCGGCGGCATCATCGCCGGCGAGATTATCTCCATCACCTCGATGTTCAACCCCGGCTATGCCTATGTCATGCTTTTCGTGGCGATGACCCTCGTGCTGGTGTTCCGTCCTTACGGATTGCTCGGCACGGCAGGCCGCGAGTGAACGCGGTCCGCTCATGAACCAGAAACGCCCCTTCCTCGTCGAGGTGCTGACGGCGATCGCGCTGATCGCCGGGCCCTTCATCCTGCCGCATCTCGGCTTCGCGCCGACAACCATCAACCGTATCCTGATCTGGGGCCTGTTCGGGCTCGGCTTCGACATCCTTTTCGGCTACACCGGCCTGCTTTCCTTCGGCCAGTCAGCCTTCTTCGGCACCGGCGGCATGTTCGCCGCCTACCTGTTGACCGAATTGGACTTTCCATACGTCATGGTGGCGATCATCGTTGGCGCCGTCGCCGCCGGCATCGTCGGCTACCTCGTCGGGCTGGTCGCGCTCAGGCGCACCGGCATCTATTTCGCCATGATCACAGTGGCGATCTCGGAAGTGTTCTTCTTCGTCGAGTTCAACCCGCTGTCGGAGTATACCGGAGGCGAGAACGGGTTGCCGGGCGTGCCGACACCGAGCATCTCGCTTGGCTTTACGACGTTCAGGTTCGATTCCGACTGGACGATGTATATTTTCCTAGCGTTCTGGTATTTCGTCGGTCTGGTGGTTGCGCTGCGCATCGTGCGCTCGCCGGTCGGGGCGATCCTTTCGGCCATCCGCGACAACCCGCTGCGCGCGGCCGCGCTTGGCCATAACATCCACGCCTACAAGCATACAGCGTTCGTGGTGGCCGCGATCTATGCCGGGTTCGCCGGCGGCCTGCTCGGCGTCATGCAGGGCTTCATGCCGCCCGACGCTTTCATGTTCGATACTTCCGGCCAGCTTGTCATGCAGACCGCGATAGGCGGCGCCGGCACGCTGTTCGGGCCGCTGATCGGCGCCACCGTGTGGCTTTTCCTCAGCGATTTCTTCCAGAATGTGCTGCACCTCGGCGCGACATGGAAGCTGGTGCTCGGCATCGTTTTCGTGCTGCTGGTCGTCTTCCTGAGGCGCGGCATCGTTGGCGCCATCGCGGATGTCTACGATCTGGCGACGGGCGCCAGGAAATCCGCCGAGCCGATCGAGGCGACGGCCGCTGCCTCCGCGATCACCCCGGTTGCGCCGGTCGTCGCCGAGGCGATGCCGGCGCGACACCGTCCGACGGACCACGCTTCCGGCCCCATCCTGCAGGCCACGGGGCTGAGCAAGCGCTACGGCGGTCTGATGGCCAACAGCGATATCGATTTCACCATCGGCCACGGTGAGATACGCGGCATCATCGGCCCCAACGGCGCCGGCAAGAGCACCTTCTTCAAGATGCTTACCTGCGAGGTGGCGCCGACCTCAGGCAAAATCGTGTTCGAGGGCCGCGACATCACCGGCATGAGCGTGACGGACGTCTGCCAGCTCGGATTGACCAAAAGCTACCAGATCAACCAGCTCTTCGACCGGCTGACGGTCAGGCAGAACCTGACGATTGCCGCGCTTGGCGAAACCCGCGGCAAGTTCAGGCTCGACCTGTTCCGCAATATCGGCAAGATCCCGGGCCTGAGCGAGCAGGTCGAGCGCACGCTGGCGCTGGTCAACCTGACGCACCGCTTGGACACGCCCGTGTCGGAGCTCGCCTATGGCGAGAAGCGCCGGCTGGAGATCGGGCTGGCGCTGGCGACGTCGCCGAGCCTGCTGCTGCTCGACGAGCCGCTCGCCGGCATGAGCCCGCGCGAGCGCATCGAAACGGTGGCGCTGCTGAAGTCAATCGCGCGCGGCCGCACGATGATCATCATCGACCACGACATGGATTCGCTGTTCGAACTGGTCGAGACGGTCACCGTGCTGCAAGAGGGCCGGGTCCTCGTCCACGGGACGCCGGAAGAGGTCAAGACCAATTCGAAAGTCCAGGAAGCCTATCTCGGCGGCGTTCACGGAGAGATGGCATGAGCCTGCTCGAGGTCAAAGGTCTGAACAGCTATTACGGCGACAGCCACATCCTGTTCGACGTGTCGATGCGGGTGGAGAAGAACGAGGTTGTCGCGCTTCTCGGCCGCAACGGCGCCGGCAAATCGACCACTCTCAAGAGCCTGATGGGTGTCGTCACGCCACGCAGCGGCAGCGTCATGCTCGACGGCGAGGAACTGGCGGGCAGGAAGGCGCACAACATCGCCCGGCTCGGCATGCAGCTGGTGCATGAGGACCGGCGCATCTTCGGCAGCCTGAACGTCGAGGACAACATAATCTTGGCCGGCCTGACCGCCGACAACAAATGGCCGCTCGACCGCATCTACGGCATGTTTCCGCGGCTGAAGGAGCGGCGCACCAGCCGCGGCACGGATCTCTCCGGCGGCGAACAGCAGATGCTGGCGATCGCCCGCGCGCTTGTGCGCGACCCCAAAATCGTCCTGCTCGATGAGCCGTTCGAAGGACTTGCCCCGGTCATCGTGCAGGACCTGGTCAAGGCCTGCCGGGAACTGGCCGATGCCGGACAGACCATCGTGCTGGTGGAACAGAACCTGGCCGCGACGCTGGCGCTCGCAAAGCGCGTCTACATCATCAACAACGGCCACATCGCCCATGAAGGACCGGCCGCCGAGATCAAGGCGCGGCCGGAGCTGCTACAGCGCTATCTCGGCGTCTGAAGCGGTCTTCGCAAAGGATCGTCGAGCCGCCCGAACTGTCGGCGCCGACCGCCGCGATCCTGGTGCCCGCGGGAAATGGCGCAGCTGAACCGACAGGCCTGCAAAAAAGAGCCCGGCGTGGGCGATCACGCCGGGCTTTTCGCGCTGGAGACATGATATTGAAAAGCGGATCAGCTCTTGCGCTGGTTTTCTTCCTCGATCGCCGCCTCGTGGTACCAGCCGTCGACATCGGCATGCGTAGTGCGCAGCGAGGCAAGCTCTGCCGCGAATTTGGCCTTCGCGCCTAAAATTGAGGCAGACGTTCGACCTGCCAGCGGGAACCTCAGGATCTTTGCCGACTGACGCGATTGCGTGGCTTGCATGGCCGACCTCCTTGCTTCTCCGGGAGCCTTGTCGATTCATCTTTTGCCAAGGTAGGTCCTGCGACTCCTTTAGGCAATATGCCTACGAAAAGATCAGTATTTGCCTAGGATTTGTGCAGTATTTGGCCTTGATCGATCCGAGCGCATTGCTGAGGCGGCTCAGCAAATTCACGGCGATCGCGCGGCAATTTTGCTGCATCCGGAGACGCGAGAGTGGCACACGACTTGCTTTTTAACCATCGGCAGGTCGGCTCGGCCCGGCCATGCGTTGATACCGCCACTTTGCGGTGTCCTAGCAAACGAGAGGCACTGGAATGACCAAATACAAGCTCGAGTATATCTGGCTCGACGGCTACACCCCGACGCCCAATCTGCGCGGCAAGACCCAGATCAAGGAATTTGCCGAGTTCCCGACGCTCGAGCAGCTGCCGCTGTGGGGCTTCGATGGCTCCTCGACCATGCAGGCAGAGGGCCGCAGCTCGGATTGCGTGCTGAAGCCGGTGGCGCTCTACCCGGATCCGGCCCGCACCAATGGCGTTCTCGTCATGTGTGAGGTCATGATGCCCGATGGCGTCACGCCGCATGCGTCCAACAGCCGCGCCACCATCCTCGACGACGAGGGCGCCTGGTTCGGCTTCGAGCAGGAGTATTTCTTCTACAAGGACGGCCGTCCGCTCGGCTTCCCGCAGAGCGGCTACCCGGCCCCGCAGGGTCCGTACTACACCGGCGTCGGCTACAAGAATGTCGGCGATGTCGCGCGCCGGATCGTCGAGGAGCATCTCGACCTCTGCCTCGCTGCCGGCATCAACCATGAAGGCATCAACGCCGAAGTGGCCAAGGGCCAGTGGGAGTTCCAGATCTTCGGCAAGGGCTCCAAGCGGGCAGCCGACCAGATGTGGATGGCGCGCTATCTGCTGCTGCGCCTGACCGAAAAATACGGCATCGACATCGAGTTCCACTGCAAACCGCTCGGCGACACCGACTGGAACGGCTCGGGCATGCATTGCAACTTCTCGACCAGCTATATGCGCGAAGTCGGCGGCAAGGCCTATTTCGAGGCGCTGATGGCGCAGTTCGAAAAGAACCTGATGGACCACATCGCCGTATACGGTCCGGACAACGACAAGCGCCTGACCGGCAAGCACGAGACGGCGCCGTGGAACAAGTTCAGCTACGGCGTCGCCGACCGCGGCGCCTCGATCCGCGTGCCGCACTCCTTCATCAAGAACGATTATCGCGGCTATCTCGAGGACCGTCGTCCGAACTCGCAGGGCGACCCCTACCAAATCGCCTCGCAGGTGCTGAAGACGATCTCGCAGGTTTCGACCGAAGCATCGGTTTCGGCGGCAGCCTGATCGTTTGCGGCGCAGACCGCGTCTGCGCTGCAAGCATTCTACGAATCAAAACCCCGGCTTTCGCCGGGGTTCTTTTTTACAATGATTTCTTTCGCTTAGACCGAATAGTACATGTCGTACTCGACCGGATGCGGGGTCATCTCGAAGCGCATCACCTCGGCCATCTTCAGCTCGATGTAAGAGTCGATCTGGTCGTCGTCGAAGACGCCGCCGGCCTTCAGGAAGCCGCGGTCCTTGTCGAGGTTCTGCAGCGCTTCGCGCAGCGAGCCGCAGACGGTCGGGATCTTCTTCAGTTCCTTCGGCGGCAGGTCGTAGAGATCCTTGTCCATCGGCTGTCCCGGATGGATCTTGTTCTTGATGCCGTCGAGGCCGGCCATCAGCATGGCGGCGAAGCCGAGATAGGGGTTGGCGCCGGGATCGGGGAAGCGGACCTCGACGCGCTTCGACTTCGGCGAGGAGCCGAACGGAATGCGGCACGAGGCCGAGCGGTTGCGCGCCGAATAGGCAAGCAGCACCGGCGCCTCATAGCCCGGCACCAGGCGTTTGTAGGAGTTGGTCAGCGGGTTGGTGAAGGCGTTGATCGCCTTGGCGTGCTTGATGATGCCGCCGATATAGAACAGGCAGCTCTCGGACAGGCCGGCATATTCGTTGCCGGCGAAGGTCGGCTTGCCGCCCTTCCAGATCGACTGGTGGACATGCATGCCCGAGCCGTTGTCGCCGAACACCGGCTTCGGCATGAAGGTGGCCGTCTTGCCATAGGCATTGGCGACCTGGTGCACGACATATTTGTAGATCAGCATCTTGTCGGCGTTGCGCACCAGCGTGTCGAACTTGATGCCGAGCTCGTGCTGGGCGGCGGCGACCTCGTGGTGATGCTTTTCGACGCGCACACCCATCTCGGCGAGCACGGTCAGCATTTCGGAACGCATGTCCTGGCAGGAATCGATCGGTGGCACCGGGAAATAGCCGCCCTTGATGCGCGGGCGATGGCCGAGATTGCCGGTCTCGTAATCAGTGTCGTCGTTGGACGGCAGCTCGGTGGAGTCGACGCGGAAGCCGGTGTTGTAGGGGTCCGCCTTGTACTTGACGTCGTCGAACACGAAGAATTCGGCCTCGGGGCCGACGAAGACCTGGTCGCCGATGCCTTCTGCCTTCATGTAGGCCTCGGCCTTTTTGGCGGTGCCGCGCGGGTCGCGGTTATAGGCTTCGCCCGAGATCGGATCGAGGATGTCGCACAGGATGACCATGGTCGACTGGGCGAAGAACGGGTCCATATGCACCGTGTCGGTGTCGGGCATCAGCACCATGTCGGACTCGTTGATCGCCTTCCAGCCGGCGATCGATGAGCCGTCGAACATGACGCCGTCGGCGAACATGTCTTCCTCGACCTCGACGACATCCATCGTCACATGCTGCAGCTTGCCCTTCGGATCTGTGAAGCGCAGGTCGACGAACTTCACGTCGTTGTCCTTGATCTGCTTCATGATGTCTTTGGCTGTCGTCATGTCATGTATCCCTATGTGATGACGTTTTTTGATGATGACGGTTCGGAAAGGGTGGGCGGTGTCAGACGGCGTCCATGCCGGTCTCGCCGGTGCGGATGCGCACGACTTCCTCGATGTTGGAGACGAAGATCTTGCCGTCGCCGATGCGCCCGGTCTGCGCCGCCTTGCGGATGGCCTCGATGGCGCCCTCGACGGCATCGTCGCCGAGCACCACCTCGATCTTCACCTTGGGCAGGAAGTCGACGACATATTCGGCGCCGCGATAAAGTTCGGTATGGCCCTTCTGCCGGCCGAAGCCTTTCGCTTCGGTGACGGTGATGCCTTGCAGTCCGGCCTCCTGAAGCGCTTCCTTCACTTCGTCCAGCTTGAATGGCTTGATGATCGCTTCGATCTTTTTCATGTAGAAAGTGGCCTCCACTGCCAAAAGGACGGGTTGTGCGCCCCGCTTGCGCCTCCATCAAGCACGAACTGTGCCAATTCCTTGCGATTGCAGGCGTTTTCCGACGATTCCGGCGCCATAGCATGCCCCGATGCGAATTCGCATCATTGGCTGCATCGGATGCGTCATGGACGCCCAAAGCCTATACATCGCTCCTCCTCGCGTCTGCGCAAAAAATGGGCAGATGGCGCAATTTGCAGGCAATTTCCCCTCGGATGCGACCGCTTTTGCAAGCGGTGCTGGCCGCCGCGTTTGCTTCGGACCGAAAACTGGACAATGCTTGATTGCATCAGGATCGGCAATCCCATGGGCGCGGCAATCCGATGACCAATGAACTTCTTTCGCCGGCCGAGATGGCCGAGGCCGACCGGCTGGCGATCGCGGCCGGACCGCTCGACGGCTTTGGGCTGATGCGGCGCGCCGGCGAAGCGGTCGCGGCCGTCGTGCTGGCGCGCTACGCGGCTGCAACGAAGGTGCACGTGCTGTGCGGCCCCGGCAACAATGGCGGCGATGGCTATGTCGTGGCCAAGCTGCTGGCAGGGGCGGGCGTCGATGTCGCGATGTGGGTGTCGGGCCGGCCGCGGGCGGGCAGCGATGCCGCGATCGCCGCGGCCGATTGCCTGCTTGAACGGCGGCCGCTTTCGGCGTTCGCCGCCGCACCTGGCTCGATCGTTGTCGACGCACTCTACGGGGCAGGGCTGTCCAAGCCGCTGTCAGGCGATGCCGCCCGGGCTGTCGAGATCGCGACGGACTTGAAGCTACCGGTGGTAGCCGTCGATCTTCCTTCCGGCGTTTCCGGCGAGAGCGGAGTGATCCTCGGCACCGCCTTTCGTGCCACGACCACCGTCACCTTCGCGCGCAAGAAGCCGGGGCATTTGTTGCTGCCGGGGCGCGAGCGGTGCGGCGAGATCGTGCTTGCCGACATCGGCATCGGTGACGCGATCATCGCACAGGTCGCGCCGCAAACCTTCGACAACAACCCGGCCTTGTGGCTCGAGGAGTTTCCGGTTCCGGCGGTCGATGCGCACAAATACCGGCGGGGCCATGTCGGCATCTTTTCCGGTGGACCTTCAGCGACTGGCGCGGCGCGGCTCTCGGCGCTTGCGGCGGCCAGAAGCGGGGCTGGGGCGGTGACCGTTCTGTCGCCGGCCAATGCCATGCAGGTCAATGCCGCGCACCTGACTTCGATCATGCTGCGCAAGGCAGATGCGATCGAGGACGTGCACGACTTTGTCGGCGATCGCCGGGCGTCAAGTTTCGTCCTCGGACCCGGCTTCGGCATCGGCGACAAGGCGCGCGATTTCGCCCTTGCCGTGCTCGCCAGAAAGCGGCAGGACGGCGGCATAGAAGGGCTCGTGCTCGACGCCGACGGCATCACGTCGTTTCGCAATGCCGCCTCGACGCTGTTCGAGGCGGCCGCAAGGCCGGACGCGCCGGCGCTGACGATGACGCCGCATGAGGGCGAATTCGGCCGATTGTTTCCCGAAATCGCAGGTGATGAAGCGCTCTCCAAACTGGCCAAGGCCCGCGCGGCGGCCGTCCGCGCGAACGCCATCCTTGTCTATAAGGGACCGGACACGGTGATCGCCGCGCCCGACGGCAGGGCGGCAATCAACAGCAATGGTGCTCCTTGGCTCGCCACGGCCGGTTCGGGCGATGTTTTGGCTGGTATTATTGCCGGGCTTTTGGCGCAAGGTATGCCGGCCTTCGAGGCGGCATGTGCGGCGGTCTGGATCCATGCCGAGGTCGGCAGCCGGTTCGGCCCAGGGCTGATCGCCGAGGACCTGCCGTCCGCCATGGTCCCGGTGCTGCGCGAGCTCATTGAAGGCCGGGCGGCGGTCAAATGAAGCACGCGGTTCTCTTTGCGATCGCCCGCGGCGCTGCCCTGGAAGAGTAGGCGTTGGCGGCGAATTCAGGCGCCTTGGGGACGATGCAACCCTGCCACGGCGTCAGCCAGCGCTGCGAGCACTCTTTCCTCGCTGACACCGCGCGTATCGCGAACCCAGCTCGGCGTTGAAATCGGCGGCTCGAGAAACCGGACATGGTCGTTCACGGGTCCCGTTTCATAGGAGCGGCTCGATCCGAAGATGAGCACGCAGGGCCCTCCCAAAGCCGCGGCGGCATGGCAGATGCCGCCGTCGACGCCCAGGAACACGGTCGAGGCGGCGATCTGGCACATGGCATCGGTGATGTCGGGGGTCGATGTGAAATCCACCGCCTCCGGAAGTTCTGCCCGGATCTGGGCCGCGGCCGCGCGTTCGCGCGGACCACCGACTAGCCATACCGACCAGCCGCGCCTGGCATGATCCCTGGCGACGGAGATGAAACGTTCCGCCGGCCATGAGCGGAAGTTGGTGAATTCTGACGTGTAAAGAGCCAGCGCCGGCCTTGCCGCGTCGATCCCGTGCCGGATGCGCCATGCCGAGAGTTCCTCAGGCGAAACTGCCATTTGCGGCGCTGGCAATCGCGTATCAGCCGCGGGCCTGGCACCCAGCATGGCAATCGCGCAGACCTGCTCGAACAATCTTGTCTTGCGCGGGCCGAAGGCAACCAGGCTTTTCAGCCAGCCGGCCGGCAGCCGGTTGACGATGCCGAACTGGAGCTCGCGCGGATAGCCGATGCGCTCGGGTATGCCGGCCAGCCACGGCACCAGGGCGGCCTTGGTGCTGCTTGAGAGCAGATAGGCCGCCTGATAGTTTTCTTCGCGAAGCCGGCCCGCCAATCGCCTGCGCTCGCCAATACCGGGTTTCCGATGCCGCTTGTCCAGCGTCCAGGCTTTCCGGACATGCGGCATCAGCCGCGCCAAAGGTGCCGCAAGCGGCGAGGTGATGACGTCGATCGGGTGTCCGGGAAACGTCTTGGCGATGATCTGGATGGCCGAATGGCAGCGGATGAAGTCGCCGATCGCCGGCAGGCAGATGACGAGTATGGGACGCAACGGGAGAAACCTTTTCTATCCGGAACAGCCGCCACAGACGGCGGGCGCGCCGGTGATTTGTCACGGAAGCGCGTTGCCATCAAGGATGCGGGTGTCGTGGCCCCGCCTCATAACGGGATGTTGTCGTGTTTCTTCCAGGGATTCTGCATGTCCTTGTTGCGCAGCATGCGCAGCGCCCGCGCGACGCGGCGCCGCGTCGAGTGCGGCATGATCACCTCGTCGACATAGCCGCGCTCGGCTGCGACGAAGGGCGACAGGAAGCGGTCCTCGTAAGCCTTTGTATGGGCCGCGATCTTTTCCGGATCGCCGATGTCCTTGCGATAGATGATCTCGACCGCACCTCTCGCCCCCATCACCGCGATCTGCGCCGTCGGCCAGGCATAGTTCATGTCGCCGCGCAGGTGCTTTGACGCCATCACGTCATAGGCGCCGCCATAGGCTTTTCTGGTGATCACGGTGATCTTCGGCACGGTCGCTTCGGCATAGGCGAACAACAGCTTGGCGCCGTGCTTGATCAGCCCGCCATATTCCTGCGCGGTGCCGGGCAGGAAGCCCGGGACGTCGACGAAGGTGACGATGGGAATCGAAAAGCAATCGCAAAAACGCACGAAGCGCGCCGCCTTGCGGCTGGCGTCGGAATCGAGCACGCCGGCCAGCACCATCGGCTGGTTGGCGACGAAGCCGACGGTGCGGCCCTCGACGCGGCCGAAGCCGGTGACGATGTTTTTGGCAAAGCTCTGCTGGATCTCGAAGAAGTCGCCTTCATCTGCAACTTTCAGGATCAGCTCCTTGATATCGTAGGGCTTATTGGCGTTGTCCGGGATTAGCCGGTCGAGCGAGAGGTCATGATCCGTCACCGACTGGTAGCACTCGATCTCCGGGATCTCGGCGGTGTTGGAGGCGGGCAGCAGGTCGACCAGCCGGCGCATCTGTAGCAGCGCCTCGACGTCGTTGTCATAGGCGCCGTCGGCGATCGAGGATTTTGTCGTGTGCACCGAGGCGCCGCCGAGGCTTTCCGCGGTCACCGTCTCGTTGGTCACTGTCTTCACCACGTCCGGCCCGGTGACGAACATGTAGGAGGTGTCGCGCACCATGAAGATGAAATCGGTCATCGCCGGCGAATAGACGTCGCCGCCGGCGCAAGGGCCCATGATCAGCGAGATCTGCGGGATGACGCCCGAGGCAAGCACGTTGCGCTGAAAGATTTCGGCATAGCCGCCGAGCGCCGCCACGCCTTCCTGGATGCGGGCGCCGCCGGCATCGTAGAGGCCGATGATCGGCGCGCGGTTGCGCAACGCCATCTCCTGAACCTTTACGACTTTCTCGGCATGCGCTTCCGACAGCGAACCGCCGAACACGGTGAAATCCTTGGCGAAGAGGTAAACCGGGCGGCCGTTGACGGTACCCCAGCCGGTGACGACGCCGTCGCCGGCGATCTTGGTCTTCTCCATGCCGAAATCGGTCGAGCGGTGCTCGACATACATGTCGAACTCCTCGAACGAGCCTTCGTCGAGAAAGACCTCGATGCGCTCGCGGGCGGTCAGCTTGCCTTTCCTGTGCTGCGCGTCGATGCGGTCCTTGCCGCCGCCCATGCGGGCGATCTCGCGGCGGCGCTCGAGTTCCTTCAGCACGTCCTTCATCGCCGGTCTCCCATGCGCGATAACTTCTTGGCAGGCGTTCGCCAGATATGGCAGAATAAACCTATGAAGAACAACGTCGAAATATCCGAGGATCTGAACCGCAGGATCGAAATGTTGACCTCGCGCTCGACGCTCACTCGCGATCAGATCATCGAGGACGCCCTGTCCCATGGCCGTTCCCTGGCGTGGCAGGAAAAGTGGATCTCCGGCGTTCAAGCGGGTACCGAAGCCGCCGACCGTGGCGACTTTGCAAACGAAGAAGAGATAGCGGCCGTCCTCAATAAATACAGTCAGGTATGAGGCTTTGTGCGAATTGTCTGGACCAGACACTATCTGATCGAGCTTGCCTCAATCGGCGATTACATCGGCCAGCATAATCCGCGGGCCGCGGCCCGGGTTGTCAACGAAATCCATTCAAAGACTGCGCGGTTGTTATCCGCCAATCCATTTATCGGACGCGTCGGTGAGATCGAAGGCACGCGCGAACTGGTGATTCCCGGCACACCTTACATTGTCGCGTATCGGGTGAGGGACACTCAAATAGAAATTCTGTTCGTCCAGCACGGTGCAAGGAAATGGCCGGATGAAGTTTGAGCGGATATTCACGGCTGCTCGTTTGTCCGGTTTTTGCTGCATCGCAACATGGAGCCCTTGCATTTCATGCCAAACTCCGCCATATGCAGCAACATAGGCGCTTGGGCCGGGATATCCGGTCTTCTCGACGAATGAGACTGGTTGCGTCTGTTTTCCCTCTTGTCCCACAAATCGGCTTAAGCTCGATCGGCAAGCTGGCGAAAAAGCCCCGTGGCATGAAGCCTGCGGGCACGACAGCGCAGCCGCGCGGACGAACCTGTCCGCCGCCTTGTCGTTTCCTGACAATGTATTCGACGGCAGGTTGCGCCCTGCCGCCATCGATGTTTGCGGCCGCAAGCCGCGTGAAAGAAGATTATTTTGACCAACGAAAACATAGCGGAACTGAACGGTTTCGCAGCACTTGGAATCACCGGTGCGCTGCTGAAGGCGACTCATGCCGCCGGCCTCACCAATCCGAAGCCGATCCAGATGCAGGCGATCCCGCCGCAGATGGAAGGCCGTGACATTTTCGGCATCGCCCAGACCGGCTCGGGCAAGACGGCGGCCTTCGCGCTGCCGATCCTCTCCAAGATCATCGGGCTTGGCACCAAGCGCCGGCCCAAGACGGCGCGTGCGCTGATCCTGGCGCCGACGCGCGAACTCGCCGTGCAGATCGAGGACACCATCAAGATCCTGGCCAAGGGGGCGCATGTCTCGACCGCGCTGGTGCTTGGCGGCGTCTCGCGCTTCAGCCAGGTGAAGAAGGTTGCGCCCGGCGTCGACATCCTGATCGCCACGCCCGGCCGGCTGACCGACCTGGTGCGCGAGGGCGATCTCATCCTCGCCGACACCAAATGGCTGGTGCTGGATGAAGGCGACCGCATGCTCGACATGGGCTTCATCAACGACGTCAAGCGCATCGCCAAGGCGACGGCGCCCGACCGCCAGACGGTGCTATTTTCGGCCACGATGCCGAATGAAATCGCCGAACTGGCGAAGGGCCTTTTGAAGAATCCGATCCGCGTCGAAGTGGCGCCGCAGAGCACTGCGGCGGCCGAGATCGTGCAGAGCCTGGTGCTCGCCCGCACCAAGCAGAAGCGCCAGGTGCTATCCAAAATGCTTGCCGACGAGGCGATGAAGTCCGTCATCATTTTTTCGCGCACCAAGCACGGTGCCGACCGGGTGACCAAGGACCTCGAGCGCGACGGCTTCAAGGCCGCCGTGATCCACGGCAACAAATCGCAGAATGCCCGCCAGAAGGCGCTCAACGATTTCCGTGAAGGATCGGTGCGCATCCTGGTCGCCACCGACATCGCGGCGCGCGGCATCGACGTGCCCGGCATCAGCCATGTCGTGAATTTTGACCTGCCGGACGAAGCCGAAAGCTACGTCCACCGTATTGGCCGCACCGGCCGCAACGGCATGGACGGCATCGCCATCACGCTTTGCGATCCTTCCGAGAACGCCAAGCTGCGCCAGGTTGAGCGGATCATCCGCACCAAGCTGCCCGTCGTTGCCGACCACCTCGGCAGCCCCGACCCGCAGCGCAATCCAGCGGAGAAGAACGAACGCCATTTCGAGTCGGTCAATGATCGCGAGCATCACGGCGCCCGCCGTGACGGTCGGCGCCCCGGCGGCGGCAAAGGTTCCGGCAAGCAGCGCTTCGGCGCCGGCGGCGAGAGGGCGTTTTCCGGCAAGCCCTCCGGCGACCAGGCCGGCAAGCCGCAGGGCGAGCGCAAGCCTGACGGTGTCAAGCGCTTCAAGGGCAACAACAAGCGCCGTTTCGGCGGCAAGCGTCCGGCCAACCGGGCGGCTTGAGCTGACGGACCGGCCCGTTCTGGGTCAACGCCGTCTAGGATAATTGGAGGCGGCCGGAGCGATGGCTCCGGCCGCTTTTCGTGTGTGCCGAGCATGATCGACAGCTTGGAGGTGTGAGTCCTCTACCCAGCCTGATGACGGCGAAGGGTTAGCGAAGCGCAAGGGCGTCGTCGTGAGGCGGGGTCTGAAGGAAGCGTGGAGCAAACCCGCGACCCGATGGACAAGAACCGGATATGAGGCCTACCCGGCCGGACGAGCGGGCACGTGACCGCGAAGTCCATGGTCATCAAGGGCCGGGGTGGTAAATCCGGCGGGTGTGCGGGGAAGGCGGTCGATCTTACCTCGGGAGATCTGCGCCGTGTCCGGAATTCCGGACTGAGCCCGCCGTGAGGCGTGCCGATCGCGGCGCAGAAGTCAGCAGAGGGCATAGTAGCCGCCGGGCTTGCCCGGAGGCGAAGGCTCGAACGGTTGGAAGGACGAGTAGGACGGAGTTCTCGCATTGGCCATGCGGCGGAAAACCCAGCTTGAGCTGGCCTTCTCCGAGATGGGAGCGGGTGAAGCCCGCGACCGCTCTGGGGCAGGGACCGAAGCCCGTGCGGCGAACGCCGCCTCCGAAAGCCCGGCGGCGATGGCCGGACCGTGCATGGAAGCGATTGTCGAGCGCGACAATCTGAGGAAGGCGCTGGCGCAGGTCCGGCGCAACAAGGGAGCGCCGGGGATCGACGGCATGAGTGTCGAGGCCTTGGCGCTGCATCTGAAAGACCACTGGCCCGAACTTCGTGCCCAATTGCTCGAAGGCTCCTACAAGCCGCAACCGGTGCGGCGCGTCGAAATCCCGAAGGCGTCCGGCGGCACCCGTCCGCTCGGCATCCCGACAGTGCTCGACCGCTTTATCCAGCAGGCGGTGATGCAGGAGCTGCAGGACGCATGGGATGACGGGTTCAGCGCGTCGAGCTACGGGTTCCGACCCGCACGCTCGGCACATCAGGCGGTTGCCGCGGCGCAAGCGTTCATCGCGTCGGGCCACCGCATCGTGGTGGACATCGACCTGGAGAAGTTCTTCGACCGGGTCAACCACGACATCCTGATGGGGCTGGTGGCCAAGCGGGTATCCGATCCGCGCCTCCTTCGTCTGATCCGGGGCTTTCTGACCTCGGGAGTGCTCGAAGGCGGGCTGGTCGGCCCAATCGATGAGGGAACGCCGCAAGGCGGCCCGCTCTCGCCGCTGCTGTCGAATCTGATGCTGGACGAACTCGACAAGGAACTGGAGCGACGCAAGCATTGCTTCGTGCGTTACGCCGACGACTGCAACATCTATGTGCGCAGTGTGCGGGCGGGTGAACGGGTGATGGCCAGCGTCGAACGCTTCCTCGACAGGCGTCTGAAGCTGAAGGTCAACACGCACAAGAGCGCGGTCGCCCCGTCGCACCGGCGCAAGTTCCTCGGCTTCAGCTTCACGGACGAGAAGACGCCAAGGCGTCGGATCGCGCCTGAGGCGGTCGCCCGGTTCAAGGAGCGCGTGCGGGTGCTGACGATGCGGACGCGGGGCGCAAGCCTCGTGCTGATAGCCAAGGAGCTGTCGACCTATCTGAAAGGATGGCGCGGCTACTTCGGCTTTTGCGAAACCCCGTCGGTGCTGCGCGACCTCGACCGGTGGATCAGGCGAAGGCTGCGATCCATCGCATGGAAACAGTGGACGCGCGGGCGCACCCGCTTCGCGGAGCTGCGGCGCCGGGGTGTCGGGCGCGAGCTGGCGGCACAAACCGCCGGCAGTGCGCACGGTCCCTGGCGCATCAGCAACAGTCCCGCGCTCGCCATTGCCCTGCCAAATGCTTTCCTCGCAAGCATCGGCCTCGCTTCCATCGAACCCGCCAAGACCGCATAACCAATCGAACCGCCCTGTACGGACCCGTACGCAGGGTGGTGTGGGAGGGGAGGAGCCGCGAGGCTTCCCCCTATCCCGATTCAAGGATTTGCCTGCTGCTGCGTCAGCGCCTTGACCCACACCTCGATCCGTTCGGCCAGAAAACTCGTGGTCGACGGCGACAGCGCATCGCCGGCAATGACGTGGTTGTCCGGATCGCCGGTATCCTCGACCGGCACCAGCTCGTGCGGACCGCCCCAGCGGCCGGCGATCTCGCGCGTGCGGTCGGGCCGCACCACCTTGTCCGCATCCGAGAAGATGAACAAAGCAGGGATGGTCGTCTTCTCGACCGGCGCGCCGTAGGCAAGGTCTGTGAGCGCGGCCATCGGCAGGGTCGCGGCCATCGGGTATTTATAGGTCCAGAACTTCGCATGCAGTGCATTGCGCGGCGTGAAGCTGCGCTCCTTGCCACCGACAAGTTCGGCGATCTGCCTGCCCCAGGGCATGGTCAGAACCTCTGCGCCGGACGCCTTGACGCCGAAATTCGGCGAGATGAACGCGATCGCGGCGACGCCGTCGGAGGTGCCCGGCTGGGTTGCGGCCCATGCCGCCAGCGAGCCACCGCTCGAGGTGCAGATCACGATCACCTTGTCGCCGATCGCCCGGCCGATCGCCAGCGCCTCCTCATAGTCGTTGATCCAGGCATTGACACTGCCCTTGGCCATCGCCGCGCCATCCTGCCCGTGGCCGGTCAGGCGCGTGTAGAAGAGATTGGCGTCAAGCGCATCGGCGACATCGTCCGGCAGCGGGCGAACCTCGCCCTTGGAAGCCGAAAAGCCGTGGATGTAGACGATCGAAAGCTTCGTCTTGGCGTGAACCATCGGGTTCGCCCAGATGATTTCCTTGTCCAGTCCGTCGCGGATATTGGGCACGGCGGCCTCTTCGTGCGCCAGATAGGCCTGCGGATCGTCGCCGATCGCCGAAGGATCGAAACGGATTGTCGTGTCGGCCGCTACGCGCGGACCGAGAAAGAAGCCAACGACAAGGATGACGGCAAGGCCAAGCACAGCAAGCACGATCCGTCGCCCCATGGCAGACTCCAACCAATAATTTTTCAACCTGCGGCCGTACCGGCCGGCAGGCAATCGTCGCTTCGCCGGCTTAACTCGCCTCGTCCGATGTCTTGCTCGGCAGCTTGCGGTCAAAATTCAGCGGCCTGGCTTTCCAGCCGGTCGTCAGGCCGATCACCCAGCGGCAGATCGGCCGCGGCAGCAGGCCAAGCAGCTTCAGCGGCCAGCTTATGTGGTAGGGAAAGGTAACCTCGAAGCCGCCCTTCCTGATGCCGCGCGCCATGCGGCGCGAGGCGCGCTGCACGGGCATCAGGCCAGGCATCGGCAGCATGTTCTTTTCCGTCAGCGAGGTGTCGACGAAGCCCGGGTTTATCACCTGGACGCGGATGTTCATTTTGTCGAAGTCGTATTTCAGCGATTCCGCCAGGATGTTGATCGCCGCCTTGGTGCCGCCATAGGCCGCGGTGGTCGGCCATCCCGAATAGGCGGTGACCGAACCGACCAGGACGACATGGCCGCGCGAGCGCACCCGCATATAATCGACGACGGGCACAACGCCGTTGACGATGCCAAAATAGTTGACGGCGAAGGAGCGGTGGAAATCGCGCACGACGAGGTTTTCGCCGGGGGTGGCGATGTAGTTTCCGGCATTGAAGACGGCGAGCACGATCGGCCCCATCTCCTTCTCGATCGCTGCGACCGTCTGCGCCATGCCTTGCTCGTCGGTGACGTCGCACGGGAAGGATTTTACATGCCCGGGCATCTGCGCCGTCTCGACCAGCAGCGTATCGACCGGATCGTCCGGCAGCGCCGTTACCGCGACAGCGTACCCCTGCGCTGCGAGGTTCTTGGCTAACGATCGGCCCAGGCCGCTGCTGCCGCCGGTAATCCAGGCGACGCCGTCTTTCGGGTTGGCCCGGTAGAGTGCCATGCGAAGTCCTGCGAATGTGTCGGTAGTGCTCTAGCGATGAAAAAATCGAATGGAAAGGGCGCTTCTGCGCACATTGTTGAAATCGTCGCGGGGACCGCGAGAGCGGGCCGGGAAGGATTGCAGCGCGCGGAATGCGACTGGACCAGGCAAATTCTTGCCTTGAAACCGCAGCTTCTGGTTTCTAGGGTCCTCGCCGCACACATAAAGGAATCCCACATGCCCCGTTCTGTGATCGAAGCGATCGGCAACACGCCCTTGATTCGGCTCAACAAGGCTTCGGAAGCGACCGGCTGTGAGATCCTCGGCAAGGCCGAATTCATGAATCCAGGACAATCGGTGAAAGATCGGGCCGGCCTTTTCATCATCCGCGATGCCGAGCAGCGCGGCCTGCTCAAGCCCGGCGGGCTCGTCGTGGAAGGCACTGCCGGCAACACTGGCATCGGTTTGACGCTGGTCGCCAAGGCGCTCGGCTATCGCACCGTCATCGTCATCCCCGACACGCAGAGCCAGGAAAAGAAGGACACGATCAAGATCCTGGGCGCCGAGCTCATCGAAGTTCCGGCCGTTCCCTACAAGAACCCCAACAACTACATAAAACTGTCCGGCCGTCTTGCCGCGCAACTGGCACGCTCCGAGCCCAACGGCGCAATCTGGGCCAACCAGTTCGATAATGTCGCCAACCGCGATGGTCACGTCCGCACGACCGCGCAGGAAATCTGGGCCCAGACAGGCGGCAAGATCGACGGCTTCGTTTCGGCGGTCGGCTCTGGCGGCACGCTCGCCGGTGTCGCGCTCGGGCTCAAGGGCCAGAGCAAGGACGTCAAGATCGCGCTCGCTGATCCGCTGGGCGCCGCGCTCTACAGTTTCTACACCAGTGGTGAATTGAAATCCGATGGCAACTCGATCACCGAAGGCATCGGGCAGGGCCGCATCACCGCCAATCTCGAGGGGTTCACGCCGGACTTTTCCTACCAGATCCCGGACGAGGAAGCGCTGCCGATCATCTTCGATCTGATCCAGGAAGAGGGGCTCTGCGTCGGCGGCTCGACCGGCATCAACATCGCCGGCGCCATCCGGCTGGCGCGTGAGCTTGGACCGGGCCACACCATCGTGACGATTCTTGCCGACTACGGCACACGCTATCAGTCGAAGCTGTTCAATCCCGCCTTCCTGCGCGAAAAGAATCTTCCAGTGCCGGGCTGGATGGAAGAGAAGACAGAGATTTCGGTGCCGTTCGAAAAGGTGGCGTGATGGCGAGGACGACGCAAGCGCTGTTTCGCGACGACGCCTATCTGAAGGCGGCGGATGCCACGGTCGTCGCCGTCAATGAGCGCGGCGGCATTATTCTCGACCGGACGATCTTCTACGCCACTTCGGGCGGGCAGCCGGGCGACACCGGAACGTTCGAACGCGCCGACGGCAGCCGTATCGCGGTTGCCGCCACCATCACCGGCGAGACCAAGGACGAGATCATCCATGTGCCGGCGGCCGAGCAGGCGCTGCCCACGGTCGGCGAGACGCTGAAGCTTGCGATCGACTGGCAGCGGCGGCATCTTTTGATGCGCATGCACTCGGCCTGTCATCTGCTCACCGTCGTCTGCCCGTTCCCGATCACCGGGGCCGCGGTCTCCGAGGATGACAGCCGTGTCGACTTCGACATCCCCGACGCCTTCTTCACCAAGGAGGAGGTGACAGCGCGGCTGATAGAGCTGGTGCGCGCCGATCATCCGATCTTCACCCGATTGATCACCGACGAGGAACTTGCCGCCAATCCCGGCCTGGTCAAATCGAAGAACGTGCGGCCGCCCGTCGGCACCGGCAGGATCCGCCTGGTCTGCATCGGCGAAAATGCTGCGATCGACAGCCAGCCTTGCGGCGGCACCCATGTGAAGAGCAGCGGCGAGATCGGCGAGATCCATATCGGCAAGATCGAAAAGAAGGGCCGCGAGAACCGGCGCTTCCGCATTCGCTTCGGGCCGATGCCGGCGAACTGACGGCGAACAAGGGCAGGAGCGAGAAAATGGCCGAAGACAGTCCTTTCATCGTCGACGCGGATTGGCTCGAAGAGCGACTGGGACAGCCCGGCCTGACCATCATCGACGCTTCCTGGTATCTGCCGGCGCAAAAGCGCGACGCACGCGCCGAATATGATGCGGCGCATATTCCGGGTGCGCGGTTCCTCGATCAGGACGCCGTTTCAGACCCGGATTCCAAGCTGCCGCACACATTGGCGTCACCTCAATATTTCGCCCAATATGTCGGCGCCATGGGCGTCTCGGTTGACGACACGATCGTCGTCTATGACGGCCCGGGTTTGTTTTCGGCGCCGCGCGGCTGGTGGATGTTCCGGGTCATGGGCGTCTCCCAGGTCTACATCCTGAATGGCGGCTTCGATCGCTGGAAGGCCGAAGGCCGTCCGGTCACCGCGGAGCAGACGAAGATCGCGCCCTGCATCTTCCAGGCTGATTTCGATGCAAGCAGGGTCGTCGGCCTCGACGAGATGCGCCGGATCGTCGACAGGCACGAAAGCCAGATCGCCGACGCTCGATCGGCCGGCCGTTTCGCCGGAACCGACCCTGAGCCACGCCCCGGTGTTCGTTCCGGTCATATGCCGGGCGCGCGCAATGTGCCGATTGCGGCCCTTGCCGAGAACGGCGAGCTGCTGCCCAGGGATCGGCTTCGCAAGGTAATCGAGGATGCCGGAATTGATCTCACGAGGCCGGTCGTCACATCCTGCGGCTCGGGCATCACCGCGGCCGCGATCACGCTGGCGCTGGAGACGCTTGGTCACACCGATAACAGGCTTTACGACGGTTCATGGACCGAGTGGGGCGGACTAGGCGATACGCCGGTGGTGACGGGCAAGGAATGACGGCGATGGAAAACGGCGCGCTGAAGGATATCGAGGTCACCGTCACGTTTCTCGAAATGCATGCGCCGCCGGCGGCATCGCCGCCGGCGCCCTACAACCGCCAGATCGCGCTGTTGAAGACCAAGGACATCCCGCTGCATTTCTACCGCTATCTGATGGATCGCGTCGGCCGCAAATGGCATTGGGTCAATGTGCTGAGGCTGAGCGACGAGGAACTGGCGGCCGGCCTGCACCGCGAGGACCGCGACATCAGGGTGCTTTATCTCGATGGTTCCCCCGCCGGTTTCTTCGATCTCAAGCCGCATCTGCCGGAGGAAGTGGAGCTTGCATATTTCGGCATGATGGAACATGCGCACGGCCAGGGCATCGGCCGCTGGTTCCTGGGCGCCGCCATCTCCGCTGCCTGGGCGCACGGGCCGAAGCGCGTCACCGTGCAGACCTGCACGCTCGACCATCCCGCGGCTCTGCCGCTTTACCAGAAGCTCGGCTTCGCGCCGGTGGCGCAGAAGAAGGAAGTCGTGCATCCGATGAGCTTCGTCGAACGCTCGGCGAGCGTTATGAGGCCATGATTTCTACCGGCTGAACTTGCGGTTTATCCGCGGTCCCCGGGAACGCGCCTCGGCCTGCTGCGCAGGAATCGGGTGGGAGGCAGTTTCGGCAAGGCATAATTTCCGGCCATTGACACCGGGAGATTTGCCATGGGCATCCAGTTCAAAGCCTTGCCGACCGAAAACGTTCGCGCCCTGCAGCGGGGAGGTCCCGACGCCTACGGCCGCGCGCCCGAACAAAAGATTTCCGACGGCGACGGCGTGCCATGCCGGCACTGCCTGAAGAACGTTGCCGCCGGTGATACCTATCTCATCGTCGCATACCGACCGTTCCCCGAATTGCAGCCTTATGCCGAGACCGGGCCGATCTTCCTGCATGCGGATGAGTGCGAACGCGCTCCCGACGAGGATGCGCTCCCCGAAATGCTCCAAAGCAGCGACTACATCGTGCGCGGCTACGGCAGCGACGACCGCATCGTCTATGGCAGCGGCGCGGTCACTCCGACCGGCGATATCGCGGTCCGCGCGCAGACGCTGCTCGAGCGCGACGACATCGCCTACATCCATGTCCGCTCGGCACGCAACAATTGCTACCAGTGCCGCATCGTGCGGGCTTGAGACGGAAAAAAAGCCCGCCGATGGTCTGGCGGGCCGTTGGGAGTTGGTCTTTGACAGAAGCCTTCAGGCAAATCCGCCAGCGGGCCGGCTATTCGTCGGCACCGGTGGCGGCACAAGCCGTCAGGGCTCTGTCTAGGCATGTTTTTCGGGGGCCGAATGTGAAGCATTTCACACAGCACGCGTATTGCGTGGCAAGGCAGGACCGCACCGCTCTCGGTCAAGACTGTCGTACCCCCGTCGCATTGCCGCGCTAAACAGCAAGCGTTGATGGATTGCCGACCGCGGATGAACCGGCGGCGTCCCAACATCGAGGAAGCGGGGCTTTGGCTCCGCTTTTTTGTTGCCCTTGTCCCGGCAAAGAGATTGCGTCGTCCGGCCAAGAAGTCGCGCGTGCCTGGCAAAGAAGTTGAGTGCTCCCGGCAAAGAAAAAGCCCGCCGGAATGAACCGGCGGGCGAGACGGGAGGAAGCTCTTCAGTTGCGCGTCAGGCGGCGAGCACCGCCTTCGGCTCGACCATTTCATAGCCGAGCGCCTCGGCGACGGCGCGGTTGGTGATCTTGCCCCTGTGCACATTGAGGCCGTTGCGCAAATGGTGGTCGTCGACCAGTGCCTTCAGGCCCTTGTCGGCGAGCTGCAGGCCGTAATGCAAGGTGGCATTGTTGAGCGCGTGGGCCGAGGTCACCGGAACCGCGCCGGGCATGTTGGCGACGCAATAGTGGATGACGCCGTCGACCTCATAGGTCGGGTCCGCATGGGTGGTCGCATGCGAGGTCTCGAAACAGCCGCCCTGGTCGATGGCGACGTCGACCAGCACCGAACCCTTCTTCATGCCGGACAGCATTTCGCGGGTGACGAGCTTGGGTGCCGCGGCGCCCGGGATCAGCACGGCGCCGACGACGACATCGGCGGAAAAGCATTCTTCCTCGAGCGCCTCGACAGTCGAATAACGGGTGTGGACGCGGCCGGCGAAGAGGTCGTCGAGCTGGCGCAGGCGCGGGATCGAGCGGTCGATGATGGTGACGTCGGCGCCGAGGCCCGCGGCCATCCTGGCCGCATGCAGGCCGACCACGCCGCCGCCCAGCACCGTCACCTTGCCCGGCAGCACGCCGGGCACGCCGCCGAGCAGCACGCCGCGGCCGCCATTGGCCTTCTGCAGCGCGGTGGCGCCGGCCTGGATCGACAGGCGGCCGGCGACTTCCGACATCGGCGCCAAAAGCGGCAGGCCGCCGCGGTCGTCGGTGACCGTCTCATAGGCGATTGCCGTGACGCCGGAGGCAAGCAGGCCCTTGGTCTGTTCCGGATCCGGCGCCAGGTGGAGATAGGTGTAGAGGATCTGGCCGTCGCGCAGCTGCACCCATTCGTTGGGCTGCGGCTCCTTGACCTTGACGATCATGTCGGATTTCGCGAACACATCGGCGGCCGTCTTGGCGATGATGGCGCCAGCGGCGCGGTAGGCGTTGTCGTCGGCGCCGATACCGGCGCCGGCGCCGGTCTCGACCAGCACCTCATGGCCGTGCGCGACATATTCGCGGACCGAGCCGGGCGTCAGGCCGACGCGATATTCATGGTTCTTGATTTCCCTGGGGCAGCCGACGCGCATTTTGTTCTCCTGTCCGGCCCTTCAGAGGGCACGTTCCCTGTTGAACAGAGTGAACCACGAAACGTTCCGTAGGTGTTTGCGAATACGCTTGCGACAGCATGCAGTCTTCGATAATCGTTGCGCAAAATGCCGTTATCTTCGCAGGAATCACGAAAAATGCCGCTGGACAGGATCGATATCGCCATTCTGGAGACTTTGCAGAAGGATGGCCGGATCCCCAATGCCGCACTTGCGGAAAAGGTCGGGCTGTCGCAGTCGGCCTGTTCGCGGCGGCTCGACAATCTGGAGAAATCCGGAACCATCCGCGGCTATCACGCCCGGCTGTCCAACGCAGCGCTCGGCCACCAGATGACGGCGATCGTGCATATATCGCTGTCGGGACAATTCGAAAAGACGCTGTCGGATTTCGAGGCGGCGATCAAGCGTTGCCCCAACGTGCTGTCCTGCCACCTGATGTCGGGCGAATACGACTACATCCTGCGCATCGCCGCCAAGGACCTCGTCGACTATGAGCGCATCCACAAGGAATGGCTGTCGGCCATGCCGCATGTGACGAAGATCAATTCGTCCTTTGCCTTGCGCGAGATCGTCGACAGGACAGCGATGGGGCTGAGGCCGGAGATGGCTTAGCCGTCATTTACCTGCGACGGCCTCGGTCACCACCGTGGTCATCGGGATATCGTGCGGCTGCGGATAAATGGTGGGAATGCGCTGCAATCCGTAACCGACACCTATCACCAGCGGCCTGAATGGCATCGCGGCAAGCGTGCGGTCGTAGAAGCCGCCGCCATAGCCCAGCCGGTAGTTCCCGGGATCGATGCCGACGACGGGCGAGATCACGACATCCGGCAGCACCGGATCGCCCTCGGCTGGAATCGGGATATTCCAGACGCCTTTCTCCAGCCGGTCGCCCGGTCTGTAGGCACGGAACACCAGGGGCTGTCCCTTCTCGATGACGACGGGGAGCGCTGTGCGGCCGCCCCGTTCGTTAATGGCGGCCATCCAAGGCCGCAGGTCCGGCTCGCCGCGGAACGGCCAGTAGAGGCTGACCATGCGGCCGGCAATGTCGCCGATCATGGCGTCGAGACCTTCGGCGATGCGCGTCGACATCGCCGCGCGCGCGTCGGCGGAAACGGCGAGGCGGGCGGCGATCAGCCTTTCGCGCTCGGCTTTGCGCCAGCGCCTGACATCGGTCCAGTCGGTGAGCGGGGCCCGGAATTCCGGATCGAGCTCGTGCATGAAACAGGGCGGCGAGGCGTATTGGGCCGGACCTTCGTCTTCGCGATTGTTAGCCATGCTTCACTCCGGTCGTCATCGGTTCCACGCTATACCCGAGGCTGGCGAGCGGCATGTGCGTTCACGACACCGGGCGACGACTCCCGGGCAATGGTGGCTTCCAGGGCAATGTTGTTGCGCTGCACAAAAATGCTTACATCAGGGTCAGCGGGTTCGCTTGCGAGGTGGTGCGATGAAAGATGCCAGCCATCATGTCGTGGTCGTCGGCGCGGGGTTCGGCGGCCTCGAACTCACCCACGCGCTTGCCGGCGCGCCGGTGCGCATCACGATGATTGACAAGCGCAACCACCACCTTTTCCAGCCGCTGCTTTACCAGGTGGCGACGACGTCGCTGGCGACCTCCGAGGTCGCCTGGCCGATCCGTCACCTGCTGCGCAAGCGCAAGGACGTCACGACGCTTCTGGGCAATGTCATCGGCGTCGACCGCGCGGGCAGGCGTGTCCTGCTCGAAGACGGCGTCGCGGTCAGCTACGACACGCTGGTGCTCGCCACCGGCGCTCGCCATTCCTATTTCGGCCATGACGAATGGGAACCTTTTGCACCCGGATTGAAGACGCTGGAGGATGCCACCACGATCCGGCGCCGCATTCTGATCGCTTTCGAGCAGGCCGAACGGGAAGCCGATCCGGAGAAGCGCCAGGCCCTGCTGACCATTGTAATCGTCGGCGGCGGACCGACCGGCGTGGAGCTCGCCGGCACCATTGTCGAGCTTGCGCGTGATACGCTGCGCGGCGAGTTCCGCAGCATCGATACCAGGCAAACGCGCGTCGTGCTGATCGAGGCCGGCGACCGCATCCTTGCCAATTTCGCGCCGAAACTTTCGGACTACGCCCGCAAGGCGCTTGAGCGGCTTGGCGTGACGGTCGAGCTCGGCCGGCCCGTCACGCGGCTGGATGCCGAAGGCGTCGTCTTTGGCGACAAGCGCCTGCCGGCAAGGACAATCCTGTGGGCGGCGGGCGTTGCCGCTTCGCCTGCCGGGGAATGGCTGGGAGTGTCCGCCGACCGGGCGGGCAGGGTGCTGGTCGAGCCCGATCTCACTGTGCCAGGCAATCCGGAGATATTTGTCATCGGCGATACCGCGCATGTGCTGCGGCCGGACGGAAAGCCGGTGCCCGGCGTGGCGCCTTCCGCCAAGCAGGAGGGCAAGCATGTCGCCGCGACCATCAAGGCGCGGCTGGCCGGCGATACGACACTGCGTCCTTTCCGTTACCACCACGACGGCGATCTGGCGACGATCGGCAAACGCGCGGCTGCGATCGATTTCGGCTGGATCAGGCTCACCGGATGGATCGCCTGGTGGCTCTGGGGCATGGCGCATATCTATTTCCTGATCGGCTTCCGTAACCGGCTTACGGTTTCGCTTAGCTGGCTGTGGATATATTTTACCGGCCAGCGCAGCGCCCGCCTGATCACCCAGGGTGACGACGACAAGAGCTGATTTCCAGCGCCTGTTTCATCGAAGCGTCACCTTGTCGTGATCAACAGGTCTCCGACAGCCATGGACTTGAGATGCTTTCAGCGCCAAGCTTTGCGCCAGGGGTTGGGCTGGTGATGATGTCGAAGAGGAGGAAACAATGTCACGACTGCCCGTCTCCCGTCGCGAGTTCCTGGCCGGCGCCGCCGCCACCGGTGCGCTGATCGTGCTGCACCCGTTCTCCGCCTGCGCCGCGGCCAACCAGGCGCATCTGAGAATCATGGAAACCACCGACATCCATGTCAATGTGCTTCCCTATGATTACTATGCCGACAAAGCAAATGACACGATGGGCCTGTCCCGCACCGCCTCGCTGATCAACGCAGTGCGCAAGGAAGCCACCAATTCGATGCTGATCGACAATGGCGACCTGCTGCAGGGCAGCCCGATGGGTGACTATGTCGCCTATGAGAAAGGCATGAAGGATGGCGACCTGCACCCGGTCATGAAGGGCATGAACCTGCTTGGCTATGAATGCTCGACGCTCGGCAACCACGAATTCAACTACGGCCTGTCGTTCATGGACAAGGTGCTGGCCGGCGCCAATTTCCCGTTCGTCTGCGCCAACCTGATCCGCGGCACCACGCTTGCCGCGAACCCGCGCGACGACAAGCTTTATCTCAAGCCTTATGTCATCCTCGACAGGAAGATCAAGGACGGCTCGGGCGCCGAGCAGCCGATCAGGATAGGCGTCATAGGCTTCGTGCCGCCGCAGATCATGGTCTGGGACCTGAAGAACCTGGAAGGCAACGTCAAGACGCGCGATGTCGTCGAGGCAGCGAAGGCCTGGGTGCCGCAGATCCGTGAGGAGGGCGCCGACATCGTGATCGCGCTCTCGCATTCCGGCATCGACGTCAAGCAGGGCGACATGATGGAGAACGCCTCGTTCTTCGTCGCCGGTGTCGAAGGCATCGACGCGGTTTTCACCGGTCACCAGCATCTCGTCTTCCCCGGCAAGAAGGATTTCCAGGCGCTCGAAGGCGTCGACGCCGAGAAGGGCACCCTGCAAGGCAAGCCGGCGGTGATGGGCGGCTTCTGGGGCTCGCATATGGGCCTGATCGACCTGCTTTTGGAGCGCGACGGCTCGAAATGGCGGGTCGTCTCGGCGACCTCCGAGGCGCGGCCGATCTACGAGCGTGTCGACAACAAGAACAGGCCGACGGTCGGTGACGACAAGCGCATCGTCGCGGCGCTGGAGCAGGACCACGAGGCAACGCTTGCCTATGTGCGCCGCCCGGTCGGCAAGACCTCGGCGCCGCTCTATTCCTATTTCGCGCTCGTTGCCGACGATCCGTCGGTGCAGATCGTCAACCAGGCGCAAAGCTGGTACCTCAAGGACATATTGAAGAGCACGCGATGGAAGGACGTGCCGCTGCTGTCGGCGGCCGCGCCCTTCAAGGCTGGCGGCCGCAGCGGCGCCGACTACTATACCGACGTGCCGGTCGGCGACATCGCCATCAAGAACGTCGCCGACCTCTATCTCTATCCAAACACCGTGCGGGCGGTCGAAGTCACCGGCGCGCAAGTCAAGGAATGGCTGGAGATGTCAGCCGGCATCTTCAACAGGATAGAACCGGGTAAGGCCGACCAGCCGCTCATCAACGCCGATTTCCCGTCTTACAATTTCGATGTCATCGACGGCGTCACCTACAAGATCGACCTGTCGCAGCCGTCGAAATACGATTCCAAGGGCGGCATAGCCAATGCCGGCTCAAATCGCATCGTCGATCTGAAATTCGACGGCAAACCGATTGATTCGGCGGCAAAATTCGTCGTCGCCACCAACAATTACCGCGCCGGCGGCGGCGGCAATTTCCCCGACATCAACGCCTCGAAAATCATCTACGAGGCGCCGGACACTAACCGCGACGTGATCGTGCGTTATGTCATCAGCGAAGGCACGATCAATCCGTCGGCCGACGGCAACTGGTCGTTCGCGCCGCTGCCCGGCGCCAGCGCTGTCTTCGAGACCGGCCCCAACGCGAAGGATTTTATTGCCGAGGTGAAGTCGCTGAAGATCGAGCCGGCGGGCGAGGGCGAGGCAGGGTTTGCCAGATATCGCATCACGCTTTGAGGCCGCGAAAAAGCGCATACCGGCGAAAACCGGTGAACTGGACCGATTGCCCCGCACCTGCTCTGGTTCCAGCCGGCGACATGCGATAGTTTTAGCTATGCGTTATGTGATCGTCATTGCCGCCGTCACCTTTTTCCTGATCTGGGACGGCCTCTACAATCAGGGCCACTATCTCGACCTGACCGTCAGGGAGATGTCGCGCATCGTGCGCTATGTCACCGGAGCCGGCTGACCGCTGCGCCGGGTAACGGGCGCGACATCGTTGCCGGTTGACCGGACGGCCTTGCTCCCACAAAAAACACGCCTGAACTGACGATCAGGGAGGCTGGATTGATCCGGCACATCGTTTTCTTCAGCGCGCGGCGCAACGAGGATGTGGAGGCAGTGCGCTCCGGCTTGCAGGAGCTCGGCAAAATCCCGCATTCCAGTCATTTCGAGGTGACGCTCAACACCAAGGTCGATCAGTTCTCCAACGCGATCGACGTGGTCGTCTATGCCGAATTCGAGGACGAGGCGGCGCTCGCGGCCTACAAGGCGCATCCCCTCTATGCCGAGACCACCAGCAAGGTCAAACCGTTGCGGGAGCTGCGTTATTCGGCCGATGTCGTGGCCGCCTGAGTCACGGACTCTTTTGGCACGTGCCGCCGTGCCCTTGAACCGTCGGCGGGAATGGGGCACACCGCGCCGGCATGACGAAGATTTCCGCCCATCCGCTCGACCATCTTGTGCTGCCGACACGCAGCCTCGATGTCGCAAGGCAGCGCCTGGTCTCGCTCGGGTTTGTCGTCGCGCCGACCGGCGTCCATCCCTTCGGAACCGAAAACTGCTGCGTCTTTTTCGCTGACGGCACCTATCTGGAGCCGCTGGCGGTGGGCAACGAGCAAGTGGCGGAGCGCGCCATAGGCGAGGGCAATGTCTTCGTCGCGCGCGACCGCCTCTACCGCGAAAGGCTGGGCGACGAGGGCTTTTCCGCCGTCGCCCTCGGGACAGGCGACGCTGGCGCCGACCATGCGCGCTATTTCGAGACCGGCCTGTCGGCCGGCGACGTGCTGGAATTTTCGCGCGCCTTCACCGACGCGGCAGGACAAAGCGATATGGCATCCTTCAGGCTGGCCTTCTGCGCCGACCACCTTGGGAGCGACGCTTTCCTCTTTGCCGTCGAACGCATCAACGCGCCGAAGATCGATCGCACGGCGCTCCAGGCGCATGCCAACGGCGTGACCGGCATCGTCGAGATCGTCGCGGTCAGCGACGAGCCGCCAGCGCCGCGCCGGCTGCTTTCGATCGCTGCCGGCATCGAAGAACGCGATGACGACACCGTAGGCCTGCCGAACGCGACATTGAACGTGCTCAACCCAGCCGCCTTTGCCTTGCGCTTTGGCGTTCCGGCGATGGCCTCTTCGGAGCTGCGCTTCGCTGCCATCGTTTTCTCGGTCCGCAGCATAGCAGCCGCCACGCGCGTGCTTGCAACCAGCGCGATCGGATACGACATGAGCGGCAACGATATCGTCGTGCCGCCGGCGCCCGGGCAGGGCGCCGCCTTCATCTTCCGGGAGATCCCATGAGCAAGCCCTCGGCGCCCAATGCATCGGTAACCGTCGGCAAAGTCGTCTTCGACAACGCGGCGCCCCTGTCGCTGATCGCCGGCCCGTGCCAGCTGGAATCGCGCCAGCACGCCTTCGACATGGCTGGCGCCTTGACGGAATTGACCCGCAAGCTCGGCATCGGGCTGGTGTACAAGACCAGCTACGACAAGGCCAATCGAACCTCGCTGTCGGCAACGCGCGGCGCCGGGCTCGAGGCGGCGCTGCCGGTCTTCGACGATTTGCGCAAGGAATTTTCGCTTCCCGTTCTGACCGACGTCCATACCGAGGAACAGTGCGCCATCGTGGCGCCGCATGTCGACGTCCTGCAGATCCCGGCCTTTCTTTCGCGGCAGACCGACATGCTGGTCGCGGCGGCGAAAACCGGCAAGGTGATCAATGTGAAGAAGGGGCAGTTTCTCGCGCCCTGGGACATGAAGAACGTCGTCGCCAAGATCACCGGCTCCGGTAACGCCAACGTGCTGGTCACCGAGCGCGGCGCGTCCTTCGGCTACAACACGCTGGTCTCCGACATGCGCGCGCTGCCCATTATGGCCGAGATCGGTGCGCCGGTCATTTTCGATGCCACGCATTCGGTGCAGCAGCCGGGCGGGCAGGGCGGCTCTTCGGGCGGCGAACGGCGTTTCGTCGAGACGCTGGCCCGCGCCGCGGTGGCCGTCGGCGTCGCCGGCGTCTTTATCGAGACGCACCAGGACCCCGACAATTCGACCTCTTCCGACGGGCCCAACATGGTGCCGCTGAAGGACATGCCCGCACTGCTCGAGAGGCTGATGGCGTTCGACCGCATCGCCAAGGGACTCTGATATAGACGGCGCGAAGCCGATCCTGCGCCGGCTTGTTGTTGTAAAAAGCCGGTTGTACGCTGGTATTGCAACTGAGCGCCTTTGGCAGGAGGAAGCCATGTCCGTCGCCCGCGTTACCGAAATCACGTCATCGTCCAGCAAGAGCTTTCAGGACGCCATCGAGCAGGGCATTGCGCGCGCCGCAAAAACCTTGAAGAATGTCGAAGGTGCCTGGATCCAGGACCAGAAGATCGATGTCCAGGACGGCAAGATTTCAGCCTATCGGGTAAACATGAAAGTGACCTTCATCCTCATGGACTAATGCATGCCGCGCAAAAGTATGCAGCGGTTTTGCGAAATGCATCAAAACAAAGATCCAAAGCGCATCGCCTAAATCCGTGTCAGCGCGACGCGCTTTAGAATTTCGCACCCGGCGAAAAGTCTCTGGAACCTTCGCCAGTTCCTCTCATTGTCCCTGCGGGCATCTAACCGAGAGGAGATCAATCATGGCTACCCCGTCTGGGCATACCGAAGCCATTGCCGCTTCGCGCGTCATCGGCACGACGGTCTACAACACCGAAGGAGACAGCATTGGCAGCATCGAGGACGTCATGCTGGACAAGATGTCAAACGGCATCATGTTCGCGGTGATCGGTTTCGGCGGTTTCCTCGGCATGGGCGAGAAATATCATGCCATCCCTTGGGCCAGCCTCGACTATGATCCGGAGAAGGGCGGCTACGTCGTGCCTTTCACCAAGGACCAGCTCAAGGCGGCGCCCGCGTACTCGATCAAGGAGCTGACCGGCGCCGACGGCGAAGCGGCCCGCGATGCCTCTTTCGCCTACTATAACGTGGCGCCGTACTGGCATTGATTGCCGACAAACCGCAGGCTGGAATCGAAAGGCCCCTGGCAGAACCGGGGGCCTTTGAGTGTCCGGGATCTACTCCCCCGCGTGCAGGGTAGACAGCTCCATGGAGCCTTGCTGGGGCTTCTGGGGATCGCACGACGTCAGGAACGCCGCCGCGATCAGGAACAAACTCACGATACCGCTCAACTGGGACATGGCGAAACCCTCTCCTGTTTCGCCCCGCGCGAACGCCACCATAGATGAGAAGCGTGCGCGATGCGCATGACTTATGATGACACAAATTTGCGCTTCGTGAATCGTGCCGGCGGCACTATTTGCGGGCGGCCCGATTGCCTTTTGCGATGCTTTGGCTAAGAGGGGCGCGACGCTTCAATCGATCAATCGGGGACATCGCAAATGACCGCCATCATCGACATTGTCGGGCGTGAAATCCTGGACAGCCGTGGAAATCCGACCGTCGAGGTCGATGTCGTGCTGGAAGACGGTTCGATGGGCCGCGCTGCGGTGCCGTCCGGCGCCTCGACCGGCGCGCATGAGGCGGTCGAGCTGCGCGACGGCGGCCCGCGCTATCTCGGCAAGGGCGTTCAGCGCGCCGTCGAGGCCGTCAATGGCGAGCTGTTCGAGGCGATCGGCGGCATGGAAGCCGAGAACCAGATCCATATCGACCAGACGATGATCGAGCTCGACGGCACCCCCAACAAGAGCCGGCTCGGCGCCAATGCCATCCTCGGCGTGTCGCTGGCGGTGGCCAAGGCCGCCGCGGAAGCCGCCGGCCTGCCGCTATACCGCTATGTCGGCGGCACCAAGGCGCATATCCTGCCGGTGCCGATGATGAACATCATCAATGGCGGCGCCCATGCAGACAACCCGATCGACTTCCAGGAATTCATGATCCTGCCGGTCGGCGCGCCGACGCTGCGCGACGGCGTGCGCTGGGGTTCGGAGATCTTCCACACGCTGCGGAAGAAGCTCAAGGATGCCGGCCACAACACCAATGTCGGCGACGAGGGCGGTTTCGCGCCCAATCTGAAGAGCGCGCCGGCGGCGCTCGATTTCATCATGGAATCGATCGTGCAGGCCGGCTTCAAGCCGGGCGAGGAGGTCGCGCTCGGCCTCGACTGCGCCGCGACCGAATTCTTCAAGGACGGCAACTATGTCTATGAGGGCGAGAAGAAGACCCGCGACCCCAAGGCGCAGGCGAAATACCTTGCCAAGCTCGCCGCCGACTATCCGATCATCACCATCGAGGACGGCCTTGCCGAGGACGATTGGGAAGGCTGGAAGATCCTGACCGACATGATCGGCAAGAACATCCAGTTGGTCGGCGATGACCTGTTCGTCACCAACACGGCGCGGCTGCGCGACGGCATCCGCATGGGCGTCGCCAATTCGATCCTGGTCAAGGTCAACCAGATCGGGTCGCTGACCGAAACGCTCGACGCGGTCGAGACCGCACACAAGGCCGGCTACACCGCCGTCATGTCGCACCGCTCGGGCGAAACCGAGGATTCGACCATCGCCGACCTCGCCGTCGCCACCAATTGCGGGCAGATCAAAACCGGCTCGCTGTCGCGCTCCGACCGCATGGCCAAGTACAACCAGCTGATCCGCATCGAGGAAGAGCTCGGCAAGCAGGCGCGCTACGCCGGCAAGTCGGTGGTCAAGAGCTGATCTGGATCTAAAGCTCGCGTGAAAAAGGATCACGCGAGCTGCTCACTAGCTTCTATTGGACTCGTCAATGACCGCTATCGCGTCGACCTCTATGAGGTAGCCAGGAGACATTATCGCTACCCCGACCACGACATTCGCTGGTTTGTGATCTCCAAACAGCGAAATCTGTGCTTCTTCGATGATCGGAACGTGTTCATCGCGCCTGTAATCGACAATGTAGATTGTGATCTTGCAAACTTGCTCAGGCCGTGCACCTGCCGCACTGAGCGCTCGTCCGAGATTGCCGAATGCCAGGCGCGCTTGCGCCGCAAAATCACCATGCCCGACGAGCTTGCCGTGTATGTCCTCGGGCTGCTGACCTGAGACGAATACCAGCTTGGTTCCCGCCGCGACGACAACCTGCGTGTACATCTCTGGAATTGGCAGATCCTTGGGGTTGATGAGTTCGAGCGGCACCAACAATCTCCTGCTACGTTCGACTGAAATCGACATTGGTGATGACCGCGTCGCTGGCACACAGGACGACGCGCCAGCGCCAGCTCGCCGCCAGGGCTTAACGCCATCCATCCGGCTGACGCACTGATCTCGCAGTGATGTCCGGCGATGATTGATCAACCGACAGCATGCTGTCAATTAATTCCAGGCTATGGCCGAGGGCTGGTCATTCCTGCCCTTTTCGTGTCCGCCGTAACCATCCATTAAGCACAATCGGGCGAAAAAGGTCGTCGGCCGCTCGCGTTCGCGGCTGCGAGGGTTCGAGTGATGTGGACACGTCAGCACAAGCAGAGAAATACGGGCCGGCTGATCATTCCGTCGCTTTGCGTGCTGTTCCTGGCCTATTTCGGCTTCCACGCCTATCACGGCGAATTCGGCATCTACTCCAAATACAGGCTCGAGGCTCAGGCGGTCGAACTGCAGGCGCAGCTCGATGCCGTCAAGGCGCGGCGGGTCGAGTTCGAGCGCCGCGTCCAGCTGATGCATGAAGGCACGCTGGAGAAGGACATGCTTGACGAGCAGGCGCGAAAGGCGCTCAATCTGTCGCAGCCCGACGAAATCACCATCATGCTGCCTGCTCCGACCAAATAACCGATTTCCGGTTAACAAAGGTTATTCGCAATGATTCTAGTCGGTTAGACGCATGCCAGCCATGCGTTTTTCGGCATGGCGCAATGCATCCTCGCATGTTAGCCTCCCGCAAATCGGTGGGGAGACATTGACCTCCCCGGAGGGGATTTCGTCCCGCTCTAATGTCCGCCAAGAGACGCCATCAGGGAGTGATGCATGGCCACCGCCGCCAAAAAAGCGCCTGCCAAATCCAGAACCGACGGCAAATCGTCGGGCCTTACCACCCCTAAACCAGTCGAATTCACCAAGGACGAAGAGCTTGCCGCCTATCGGCACATGCTGCTTATCCGCCGCTTCGAGGAAAAGGCCGGCCAGCTCTACGGCATGGGCTTCATCGGCGGCTTCTGCCATCTCTATATCGGCCAGGAAGCCGTCGTCACCGGCATGAAGATGGCGCTGGTCGACGGCGACCAGATGATCACCGCCTATCGCGACCACGGCCACATGCTGGCGATGGAGCTGTCGCCGCGCGGCGTCATGGCCGAACTCACCGGGCGCCGCGGCGGCCTGTCGAAGGGCAAGGGCGGCTCCATGCACATGTTCTCCAAGGAGAAGCATTTCTACGGCGGCCACGGCATCGTCGGCGCGCAGGTGTCGCTCGGCACGGGTCTCGCCTTCGCCAACCGCTATCGCGACAACAACAACGTCTCGTTGACTTATTTCGGCGACGGCGCGGCCAACCAGGGCCAGGTCTATGAAAGCTTCAACATGGCCTCGCTGTGGAAGCTGCCGGTGATCTACATCATCGAGAACAACCGCTACGCCATGGGCACGTCCGTGTCGCGCTCGTCGGCCGAGACCGATTTCTCGCATCGCGGCGCTTCCTTCAAGATTCCCGGCATCCAGGTCGACGGCATGGATGTGCGCGCCGTTAAGGCCGCCGGCGATCTCGCCACCGAATGGTGCCGCGCCGGCAACGGCCCGCTGATCCTCGAAATGCAGACCTACCGCTATCGCGGCCATTCGATGTCCGACCCGGCGAAGTACCGCTCCAAGGAGGAAGTGCAGAAGATGCGCTCCGAGCATGACCCGATCGAGCAGGTCAAGACACGGCTGATCGACAAGAAGTGGGCGAGCGAGGACCAGCTCAAGACCATCGACAAGGAGGTTCGCGACGTCGTCGCCGACGCCGCCGAATTCGCCCAGCACGACGCCCAGCCGGATCCGTCCGAGCTCTGGACCGACATCGTACACTAAGGGAGGGCAAGGACATGCCGATCGAAATTCTCATGCCCGCGCTCTCGCCGACGATGGAAGAGGGCAATCTTTCCAAATGGCTGAAGAACGAGGGCGACAAAGTCGTCGCCGGTGACGTCATCGCCGAGATCGAGACCGACAAGGCGACGATGGAGGTCGAGGCGGTCGATGAAGGCACGCTGGGCAAGATCGTGGTTCCTGCCGGCACCGAAGGCGTCAAGGTCAACGCCGTGATCGCCGTGCTGCTGCAGGACGGCGAAAGTGCAGCCGATGTCGAAAAGGGCGGCAAGGCTCAGCCCGCTTCGACCCAGGACGCTGTTTCCTCGGGTGGTCAGCGTACCGACGCGGCGGAGGAAGGTTCGAAAGCATTCGCGCAGGATGCCGGCGAGGCTCCGAAGGTCGTTCCCGCGGCTCCGGCGGTGAAACCGGCAGCCGATCCGGATATTCCCGCCGGCACCGAGATGGTCTCGACCACCGTGCGCGAGGCGCTGCGCGACGCCATGGCCGAAGAGATGCGCCGCGATGGCGATGTCTTCGTCATGGGCGAGGAGGTCGCCGAGTACCAGGGCGCCTACAAGATCACGCAAGGCCTGCTGCAGGAGTTCGGGCCGCGGCGCGTCGTCGACACGCCGATAACGGAGCACGGCTTTGCCGGCGTCGGCGTCGGCGCGGCGATGGCCGGCCTGAAGCCGATCGTCGAATTCATGACCTTCAACTTCGCCATGCAGGCGATCGACCAGATCATCAATTCGGCCGCCAAGACGCTCTATATGTCCGGCGGCCAGATGGGCGCGCCGATCGTGTTCCGCGGGCCGAACGGTGCGGCAGCCCGCGTCGCCGCCCAGCACTCGCAGTGCTATGCCGCCTGGTACAGCCACATTCCCGGCCTGAAGGTGGTGATGCCCTACACGGCCGCCGACGCCAAGGGCCTGCTCAAGGCGGCGATCCGCGATCCGAACCCGGTCATCTTCCTCGAGAACGAGATCCTCTATGGCCAGTCTTTCGACGTACCGAAGCTGGACGATTTCGTGCTGCCGATCGGGAAGGCACGCATCCACAAGCAAGGCAAGGACGTCACCATCGTCTCCTTCGGCATCGGCATGACCTACGCGGTCAAGGCGGAAGCCGAACTGCGCGGCATGGGCATCGACGCTGAAATCATCGATCTCAGGACCGTCCGCCCGCTCGACTTCGACACCGTCATCGCCTCTGTCAAGAAGACCAACCGTCTGGTGGTAGTGGAAGAGGGCTTCCCGCAGAGCTCGGTCGGCGACCACATCGCCAGCCAGGTCTCGCAGCGCGCCTTCGACTTCCTCGATGCGCCGGTGATCACCATCGCCGGCAAGGACGTGCCGATGCCCTATGCGGCGAACCTCGAGAAGCTGGCGTTGCCCAATGTCGGCGAGGTCGTCGAGGCCGTCAAAGCCGTTACCTATCGCTGAGCCGGTCGGGAGGACATCATGCCAATCAACATCACCATGCCGGCGCTCTCTCCGACCATGGAAGAGGGCAATCTGTCAAAATGGCTGGTCAAGGAAGGCGACAAGGTTTCGCCCGGCGACGTGATCGCCGAGATCGAGACCGACAAGGCGACGATGGAGGTCGAGGCCGTCGATGAAGGCACTGTCGCCAAGCTGGTCGTTCCGGCCGGCACCGAAGGCGTCAAGGTCAACGCGCTGATCGCCATCCTTGCCGGCGAGGGCGAGGATGCCGGCGCCGCGGCCAAGAGCGACGGCGGCGCCGCGCCGAAGGCAGAGGCTCCAAAAGCGGACGCGCCGAAAGCCGAAGCGCCAAGGGCGGATGCGCCGAAGCCTGCAGAAGCAGCGGCCACAGCGCCCGCGCCGGCAGCGAAGGCCGAGCCTGCTCCGGCCGCCAATGGCCACGCCGGTGGCGAGCGCGTCTTTGCATCGCCGCTCGCCCGCCGCATCGCCAAGGATGCCGGCATCGATGTGGCGGCTGTGAGTGGTTCCGGCCCGCATGGCCGCGTGGTGAAGGCCGATGTCGAGGCGGCGATTTCGTGGGGCGGCGCCACGGCAGCGCCTGCCGCCAAGGCGCCCGCCGGTGCGCCGCCGACCGCTCCGGCGCTGAAGCCAATGTCGGACGATCAGGTGCTGAAGCTGTTCGCCGAAGGCTCCTACGAGCTCGTGCCGCACGACAACATGCGCAAGACCATCGCCCGCCGCCTGGTCGAGGCCAAGAGCACCATCCCGCATTTCTATCTGACGCTCGATTGCGAGCTCGATGCGCTTTTGACTCTGCGCACACAGCTCAACGCAGCGGCACCGGTGAAGAAAACAGAGAAGGGTGAGGCGCCGGCCTACAAGCTCTCCGTCAACGACATGGTCATCAAGGCGATGGCCATGGCGCTGATGGCGGTGCCGGATGCCAATGCGTCATGGACCGAGAGCGCCATGGTCAAGCACAAGCACGCCGATGTCGGCGTTGCCGTGTCGATCCCTGGCGGGCTGATCACGCCGATCATCCGCCGCGCCGACGAAAAGACGCTGTCCACCATCTCCAACGAGATGAAGGATCTGGCCAGCCGCGCCCGCAGCCGCAAGCTGAAGCCCGAGGAATATCAGGGCGGCACGACGGCCGTCTCCAATCTCGGCATGTTCGGCGTCAAGGATTTCGCCGCCGTCATCAATCCGCCGCATGCGACCATCCTGGCGGTCGGCGCCGGCGAGGAACGGGCGGTGGTGAAGAACGGCGAGATCAAGATTGCCACCGTGATGTCGGTGACGCTCTCGACCGATCACCGCGCCGTCGACGGCGCTCTTGGCGCCGAGCTGCTCGGCGCCTTCAAGCGGATCATCGAAAACCCGATGGGCATGCTGGTCTAGCAACCAGGCGGGGCACGCTCGCGGACAGGCTTTAGCAGAGGCGGGGCACAGGCATGAAGACAGTTCTCTGCTATGGCGATTCGCTGACCTGGGGCTATGACGCTGCAAACCTCGGCCGTCATCCGCTGGAGGACCGCTGGCCGAGCGTGCTCAAATCCGCGCTTGGCGACGGCATCGAGGTCATTGCCGAGGGCCTCAATGGCCGCACCACCGCCTTCGACGATTATCTCGCCGGCGCCGATCGCAATGGCGCAAGGCTGCTGCCGACTATCCTGACCAGCCACGCGCCGCTCGATCTGGTCATCTTCATGCTCGGCTCCAACGACATGAAGCCGTGGATCCATGGCAATCCGGTCGCCGCCAGGCAAGGCATGCAGCGCCTGATCGATATCGTGCGCGGCCACGACTATCCGTTCGACTGGCCGCCACCGCAGATCCTGCTGGTAGCGCCTCCCACCGTCTCACGCACCGACAATGCCGAATTCAAGGAGATGTTTGCCGGCGGCGACGATGCCTCGAAGCGATTGGCGCCCCAATATTCCGCGCTTGCCGACGAGGCCGGTTGCGGCTTCTTCGATGCCGGCACCGTGGCGACCACCACGCCGCTCGACGGCGTTCACCTCGATGCCGAAAACACGCGCAGGATCGGCCAAGCGCTGGCGCCGCTGGTGCGTGTGATGCTGGAACTCTAGAGAAAGAAGAACGGAGAAACCCGTGGCTGAATCCTACGACGTCATCATCATCGGCTCAGGCCCTGGCGGCTACGTCACGGCGGTGCGCTCCGCCCAGCTCGGTTTCAAGACGGCGATCGTCGAACGCGAGCATCTCGGCGGCATCTGCCTCAACTGGGGCTGCATCCCGACCAAGGCCCTGCTGCGCTCGGCCGAGATCATGCATTATTCCGACCACCTCAAGGACTACGGGCTGAAGCTCGACGGCAAGGTCAGCGCCGACACCGCCGCCGTCGTCGACCGCTCGCGCAAAGTGTCGCTCAGGCTCAATGGCGGCGTCGCCTTCCTGATGAAGAAGAACAAGGTCGACGTCATCTGGGGCGAGGCCAAGCTCAGCAAGGCTCCTTCCGGTGACAAATTGGGCGAGATCGTCGTCTCCAAGACCGCCAAGAAGCCGATGGAGCCGCAGCCGCCGGTGCCCAAGGGCGTCAAGGGCGAGGGCACCTACACGGCCAAGCACGTCATTCTGGCGACCGGCGCCCGGCCGCGCGCGCTGCCCGGCATCGAGCCGGACGGCAAGCTGATCTGGACCTATTTCGAGGCGATGGTGCCGAAGGAGATGCCGAAGTCGCTGCTGGTGATGGGCTCCGGCGCCATCGGCATCGAGTTCGCCTCCTTCTACCGCACCATGGGCGCCGAGGTGACGGTGGTCGAATTGCTGCCGGCGGTGATGCCGGTCGAGGACGCCGAAGTTTCCAAATTCGCGCAAAAGCAGTTCGAGAAGCAGGGCATGAAGATCATCCTCGAGGCCAAGGTGACCAAGGTTGAAAAGGGCGGCAACTCGGTCACCGCGCATGTCGAGATGAAGGACGGAAAGGTCGAGAAGATCACCGCCGATCGCATGATTTCGGCCGTCGGCGTGCAGGGCAACATCGAAAATCTCGGCCTCGAAACGCTTGGCGTGAAGACCGAGCGCGGCTGCGTCGTCGTCGACGGCTACGGCAAGACGAATGTGCCCGGCATCTATGCCATCGGCGACGTCGCCGGGCCGCCGATGCTCGCCCATAAGGCCGAACATGAGGGCGTCGTCTGCGTCGAAAAGATCGCCAATTTCCCCGGCGTGCATGCCATCGACAAATTGAAGATCCCCGGCTGCACCTATTGCAACCCGCAGGTCGCTTCGGTCGGCCTGACCGAGGCCCGGGCCAAGGCCGAGGGCAAGGACATCCGCGTCGGCCGTTTCCAGTTCGGCGCCAACGGCAAGGCGATCGCGCTAGGGGAGGACCAGGGCTTCGTCAAGACCATCTTCGACAAGAAGACCGGTCAGTTGCTCGGCGCCCATCTGGTCGGCGCCGAAGTGACCGAGCTGATCGAGGGCTTCGTCGTGGCGATGAACCTGGAGACCACCGAGGAAGAGCTGATGCACACCATCTTCCCGCATCCGACGCTGTCGGAGATGATGAAGGAGAGCGTGCTCGACGCCTATGGCCGCGCTTTGAACGCATGATAAGTTGCCCTTGCGAGACTCGCACGCAAAGGCCGGGGGAACCTGACGGCAAGGCAGTTCGTTTCCGGCTGCATTTTCATCTGGTACAGGAGGACTTGGCACATGCATTTGAATGGCGTCGGCTGGATCGCAGCCATCATCATCGGAGGTCTGGCGGGCTGGCTCGCCGAAATGGTCATGAAGAGCAACACCGGCATCTTCATGAACATCATCATGGGTATCGTCGGCGCGGTGGTGCTGAATGCGATCCTGCAGGCTCTGAACATCCAGTCTTTCGGCGTCGGCTGGGTAGCCTACCTGATCACCGGCTTCATCGGCGCCTGCCTGCTCATCTTCGTAGGACGGCTGGTGCGCCGCTAGACCTTGCGAAATGCCGCTATGCGAAAATGGCCGTGACGGCATGCGCCGGCGCGGCCTTTTGCTTTACTCCGAAAAGTCCTAAATGACGCAGACAGGCGGCCGCGAACGCTGCCGCGAAGGGTTTGAGATGGTCACTGTTCTCGACACGATCGCCAATGCGCCGCGCCTGCGGCACCCCGAAAAAGCGCACAGGCCCGACCAGGACGTGCTGCGCAAGCCCGACTGGATCCGGGTCAAGGCGCCGGTCTCGAAGGGCTATGCCGAAACGCGCGAGATCGTGAAGTCGCACAAATTGGTCACCGTGTGCGAGGAGGCCGGCTGCCCGAATATCGGCGAGTGCTGGGACAAGAAGCACGCCACCTTCATGATCATGGGCGAGATCTGCACGCGCGCCTGCGCGTTCTGCAATGTCGCCACCGGCATCCCGACCGCGCTCGATCCGGATGAACCCGCGCGGGTGGCGCACGCGGTCAAGCAGATGGGCCTCAGCCACGTCGTCATCACCTCCGTCGACCGGGATGACCTTGCCGATGGCGGTGCGCAGCATTTCGCCGATGTCATCCGCGCCATCCGCGCCGCGACACCTTCGACGACGATCGAGATCCTGACGCCCGACTTCCTGCGCAAGGACGGCGCGCTGGAGATCGTCGTGGCGGCGAAGCCCGACGTCTTCAACCACAATTTGGAAACCGTGCCGTCGAACTATCTGACGGTCCGGCCGGGCGCCCGCTACTTCCATTCGATCCGGCTGCTGCAGCGGGTGAAGGAGCTCGATCCATCGATCTTCACCAAGTCCGGCATCATGGTCGGCCTCGGCGAAGAGCGCAACGAGATCCTGCAGCTGATGGACGATCTGCGGTCGGCCAATGTCGACTTCATGACCATCGGCCAGTATCTGCAGCCATCGAAGAAGCACCATCCGGTGATCCGCTTCGTCACGCCGGAGGAGTTCAAGTCCTTCGAGACGATCGGCAAGACCAAGGGTTTTCTGTTGATGGCGTCGAGCCCGCTGACGCGCTCCTCGCATCATGCCGGTGACGATTTCGCCAGGCTGCGGGCGGCGCGCGAGGCGCAGCTCGAGAAAGCCGGCTGATCCGTCTGCAATGCCGAAATTCGAAGCCACTCGCCGCGTCGCCCACACGCCGGAGCAGATGTTTGCGCTGGTGGCTGATATCGAGACCTATCCGCAATTCCTGCCGCTCTGTGAGGCCCTCACGGTACGCTCGCGCAAGGAGCGCGATGGCCGCACCATCCTCATCGCCGACATGAGCATCGGCTACAGGGCGATCCGCGAGACCTTTACGACGCAGGTGCTGCTGAAGCCCGACGAGAACGCCATCGACGTCAAATACATCGACGGCCCGTTCAAATATCTCAGCAATATCTGGCGTTTCGACCCGGCCGACGGCGGCGGATGCGAGGTGCATTTCTTCATCGACTACGAATTCAAGAGCCGCATCCTCGGCGCGCTGATGGGCACGATGTTCGACCGCGCCTTCCGCATGTTTTCCGAAGCCTTCGAGAAGCGCGCCAATTTGATCTACGGCACAAGGCCCGCCTGATCTTCGCCAAGCGCGCGCAGGCCGAGTTCCAGCGCGCGACGCACCGTCTCCCTGCGAATGAAGGCGCGGCCCTTGTCGGCAAACAGCTGGCGTTCGGCGACAACCGGCTGGCCGGCCAGCGCGACCCCGAACCAGACCAGGCCGACCGGCTTTTCCGCCGAGCCGCCGCCCGGACCGGCAATGCCGGTGACGGCGAGGCTCAAGCCCGCGCGCGAGCGCGCCAGCGCACCGGCCGCCATTTCCAGCGCCGTCTCGCGCGACACCGCGCCGTGAGCGTCCAATGTGGCTTTGGCGACGCCGAGCATGTCCATCTTGGCTTCGTTGGAATAGGTGACGAAGCCGCGGTCGACCACGGCGGAAGAGCCGGCAATGTCGGTAAGCGCGGCGATGATCATGCCGCCGGTGCAGCTTTCGGCCGTCGCCAGCACGATGCCGCGCCGCTGGCAGGCCTGAAGCAGGGTGTCGGCAAGCTCGGTGTTGCTCATGCTGGCACATCGCCTGGAAAGACGACGTTTGCCGTGGCAATCGCTGCTATGCCTTCGCCGCGACCGAGAAAGCCCAGCTTCTCATTGGTCGTCGCCTTGATCGAGATGCGCTCGGGTGCAATGCCGAGCATCGCCGCGAGCGCCGCCGTCATCGCCTCGCGATGCGGGCCGACGCGCGGCGCTTCGCAGATCAGCGTGATGTCGGCATTGGCGATGCGGCCGCCGCGCTCGCGCACCAGCTTCGCCGCGTATTCAACAAAAATGCGCGATGCGGCCCCTTTCCACTGCGGGTCCGACGGCGGGAAATGCGTGCCGATGTCGCCGGCGCCGCAGGTGGCGAGCAGCGCGTCGGTCAGCGCATGAAGCCCGACATCGGCATCCGAATGGCCGGACAGCTTACGGTCATACGGAATGGCGATGCCGCATAACGTGACGTGGTCGCCGGGTTCGAAGGCGTGGACATCATAGCCATTGCCGGTGCGGATGTCGGGGAAGCGCGGCAACGCGCTGGAAAGCCGCTGGTCCGCCATTGCGATGTCCCTTGCCCAGGTGAGCTTGATATTGTCCGGCGAGCCGGTGACGATCTTGACCGGGATATGCGCCCATTCGGCGATCGCCGCATCGTCGGTGAATTCGGTTTTGCCGAGGTGATACGCCTTTTCATGCGCCGCCAGCAGCGGCCAGAAGGGGAAACCTTGCGGCGTCTGCGCGGCATGAAGGCCGGCCCGCGGCACCGTCTCCTCGATCATGCCCGTGGCCGATTCCCGCTTCAGCGTGTCGGCGACGGGCAGGGCGGGAAGCGCTCCCTGGCGCTCGCCGATGGCGTCGATGGTGCGGTCGATCAGTCCGGCATCGACGAAGGGGCGCGCCGCATCATGCACCAGCACCTTTGCCGGCGCCTGGTCCCGAAGCGCCAAAAGCCCGAGCCGGACCGAAGCTTGGCGGGACGAGCCGCCTGTGACAGCGAAGACGCGCCTGGCATTCTCTCCCGCCGCGCGCTCGAAAAGCTCGGCGTCGTCGGCATGGATGGCCACCACCACCGGGCCGATCCTCGGATGCGAGAGAAAGGCCTCCAGCGTATGCATGATGACAGCGCGGCCGCCGATGCGCTGATACTGTTTCGGACCGTCCGCCTGACCGGCGCGCGCGCCACGCCCGGCTGCGACGATTACCACGCCGACCTTGTCGTTCATTTCTGTCGCCGGAATGTCGCTTGCGTCGGTCATGTCAACCGCTCCTAGTCGGGGTAATGGCTGAAGACCAGCTTTTTCCAAAATGCGCCTTAATGTGACGTCATTGCGCGTTGCACAATGCCATTCTTCTGGCTAGAAAATGTGCAGCAATCGAACGTGCTTGGTTTTTGCGCATGCCTGAACTGACGAAATTGGCTTTGCCGCTCGACATTGGCGGCGTGAGGATACGCAACCGCGTGTTCCTCGCGCCGATGTCCGGCATCACCGACGAGCCCTTCCGGCAGCGCGCCCACGCGCATGGCGCCGGGCTGGTCGTGTCGGAAATGGTGGCGAGCGGCGAACTGGCCAGGGGCAGGGCAGGCTGTGGCCTGCGCATCCGTCACTCGGGGCTGCCCGTCCATATGATCCAGCTTGCCGGCCGCGAGGCGGCGCATATGGCCGAAGGCGCGCGCATCGCGGCAGGCGAGGGCGCCGACATCATCGACATCAACATGGGCTGCCCGGCCAAGAAGGTAACGGGCGGCTATGCCGGCTCGGCGCTGATGCGCGATCTCGACCATGCGCTGTCGCTGATCGAGGCCGTGGTCGGCGCCGTAGCGGTGCCGGTGACGGTCAAGATGCGGCTCGGCTGGGACGAAAGCGCGCTCAACGCCCCGATGCTGGCGCGCCGCGCCGAGCAGGCCGGCGTGCGCATGGTGACGGTGCACGGCCGCACGCGCTGTCAGTTCTACCAGGGCAAGGCCGACTGGCGCGCCATCGCGCGCGTCAAGGAAGCGGTCTCGATCCCCGTGGTGGCCAATGGTGACGTCGGCTCTCCGCAAGAGGCGGCGACGATCCTTGAGCAGTCGGGCGCCGACGCGGTGATGATCGGCCGCGCTCATTACGGCGCGCCATGGGCCGCCGGCGATATCGCGGCGGCAGCCGCCGGCGCATCAGCACATGGCATCCCTGACACCCCGCAAGCGCTCGCCGACTATATCGCCGCCCATCACGAGGACATGCTTTCGCTCGACGGCGTCGAGAGCGGCCTGCGGCAGGCGCGCAAGCATCTCGGCTGGTATCTCGATCGCCATGCGCCCGGCGTTTCGCCAGAACAGCGCAAGCGCATTCTGACCTCTTTCGACCCGGCCGGGGTCATCGCCGGACTGCGCGAGGCAGTCGCCGATGGGGCGATTCCGAACGGCTTGCGGAGCGCGGCATGAAGGCCAACGTCCCGCAGCCGGTCAAGATGGCGGATGCCGCCAATATCGTGCTCAACACCATCCGCCGGCCGGTGATCATGGTCGATCCCGACGGCTTCATCACCTTCGCAAATGCGGACGCCGAGGATTTCTTCCGTTCCAGCGCCACCATGCTTGCCCGCAACACGCTGTCCAAGCTGGTGCCGTTCGGCAGCCCGCTGCTGACCCTGGTCGACCAGGTGCGCGAGCGCCGCGCGCCGGTCAACGAATACCGTGTCGACGTCTCCTCGCCGCGCCTCGGCATCGAGAAGATGGTCGATCTCTACGTCGCGCCGGTGCCGGAGTTCCCGGGCTCGGTTGTGGTGATGTTCCAGGAACGGTCGATGGCCGACAAGATCGACCGCCAGATGACGCATCGCGGCGCTGCCCGCTCGGTCACCGGCCTGGCGGCGATGCTGGCGCATGAGATCAAGAACCCGCTGTCCGGCATCCGCGGTGCCGCCCAGTTGCTCGAGCTTTCGGCCTCCGATGAGGATCGCGCGCTCACCCGGCTGATCACCGACGAGACCGACCGCATCGTCTCGCTGGTCGACCGCATGGAGGTGTTTTCGGATGAGCGGCCGATCGAGCGCTATCCCGTCAACATCCACGTCGTGCTCGATCATGTGAAGGCGATCGCCAAAAACGGTTTTGCCAAGCGGACCAAGATCCTGGAGGAATATGATCCATCGCTTCCTCCGGTCTATGCCAACCGCGACCAGCTGATCCAGGTGTTCCTCAATCTGGTCAAGAATGCCGCCGAGGCGATCGGCGCCGATCCGCAGGGCGAGATCATGTTGTCGACCGCCTTCCGGCCGGGCATCCGCGTATCGGTGCCTGGGACGCAGGACCGCGTCTCGCTGCCGCTGGAATTCTGCGTGCACGACAATGGCCCCGGCGTTTCCGAGGACATCCTGCCGATCCTGTTCGATCCCTTCATCACCACCAAGCCGAACGGCTCGGGACTGGGCCTGGCGCTGGTGGCCAAGATCGTCGGCGAGCATGGCGGCATCATCGAATGCGATTCGACGCCGCGCGGAACCACCTTCCGCATCCTCATGCCGGCCTGGAAGGCGATCGCGCACGGTGCCGACGACGAAGCTGAAGGAGACCGCAAATGACCGCTCGCGGCAATATTCTGGTCGCCGACGACGATGCGGCGATCCGCACCGTGCTCAACCAGGCGCTGTCGCGCGTCGGCCATGAGGTGCGCGTCACCTCGAACGCTTCGACATTGTGGCGGTGGGTGGCGGCCGGCGAGGGCGACCTTGTCATCACCGACGTGGTGATGCCGGACGAGAACGCCTTCGACATGCTGCCGCGCATCAAGAAGGCGCGGCCGGAACTGCCGGTCATCGTCATGAGCGCCCAGAACACCTTCATGACGGCGATCCGCGCCTCCGAGACCGGCGCCTACGAGTACCTGCCGAAGCCGTTCGACCTCACCGAGCTGCTCAACATCGTCAACCGCGCGCTGGCCGAGCCGAAACGGCCGAAGCTAGAGTCGCGCGCAGAAGAGCAGCCGGAGACGATGCCGCTGGTCGGCCGCTCGGCAGCCATGCAGGACATCTACCGCATGCTGGCGCGCATGATGCAGACCGACCTGACGGTGATGATTTCGGGCGAGTCGGGGACCGGCAAGGAGCTGGTGGCGCGCGCGTTGCACGAATATGGCCGCCGGCGAGGCGGCCCGTTCGTGGCCATCAACATGGCAGCGATTCCGCGCGACCTGATCGAATCGGAACTGTTCGGTCATGAGAAGGGCGCCTTCACCGGGGCGCAAAACCGCTCCACCGGTCGCTTCGAGCAGGCCGAGGGCGGCACGCTGTTCCTCGACGAGATCGGCGACATGCCGATGGAGGCGCAGACCCGCCTGCTGCGCGTATTGCAGCAGGGCGAATACACCACGGTCGGCGGCCGCACGCCGATCAAAACCGACGTGCGCATCGTGGCCGCCACCAACAAGGATCTGCGGACGCTGATCAACCAGGGCCTGTTCCGCGAGGATCTGTTCTATCGCCTGAATGTCGTGCCGCTGCGGCTGCCGGCGCTGCGTGAACGCTCCGAGGATGTCCCGGATCTGGTGCGGCACTTCTTCAAGCAGGGCGCCAGCGAGGGCCTGCAGACCAAGCGCATTTCGACGGGCGGCATCGAGCTGATGAAGCGCTACCCCTGGCCCGGCAATGTGCGCGAGCTGGAAAACCTGGTGCGCAGGCTGGCCGCCCTTTATTCGCAGGACGAGATCTCGGCCGAGATCATCGAGGCCGAGTTGAAGACCGGCGAAAGGCCGGTCGTGCCGGGCGCCGGCCCGCTCATTCCGGACGATCTGGCGATCGGCCAGGCGGTCGAGCATTTCCTGCAGCGTTATTTCGCGTCCTTCGCCGGCGAATTGCCGCCGTCCGGCCTTTACCAGCGCATCCTCGCCGAGGTCGAGTACCCGCTGGTGCTGGCCTCGATGACCGCGACGCGCGGCAACCAGATCAAGGCCGCCGAGCTCCTGGGCCTCAATCGCAATACGTTGCGCAAGAAGATCCGCGAACTCGGCGTCAACGTCTACAAATCCTCCAGGCAGCCATAGAGCAGTTCCAGGAAGCAGGTTCCGTCCGGACTTGCGTGAAAACAAAAATCCCGGGCGGTCCGGCAATTCTACAAAAAGCTGAACCACCCTAGCGTCAGAGCGGCTTCCGAGCAAATTGACCGGGGAAAGATTTCCGTCCCGGCCACACTTGTTGCATAATCGCCACAATGCGTTGCATACATCCGACGCAATCACTGACTCAAAAACGGCGATATGGCTGCGCAGGCTCCAACACTGAACCAACCGCTTTTCAGCCGGCCCGGCGTGCGCGACGGCCGGCGGCTGCTAGCGCTGCCGGGTGTGGTCGCCATCGCAGGCGCCATGATCACGGCTGCGATCTCGTTTGCGATCCTGGTCGGCGCGACGCCGATCGCGCCGACCGCCGATACGACCTGGGCGCTGATTGCGCTCAATGCCGTCTTCGTCCTGTTCCTGATCGCGCTGGTCGGCCGCGAGGTGCACCGCATCGTCATGGCGCGCCGGCACGGCAAGGCAGCCTCGCGGTTGCATGTGCGCATCGTGGCGATGTTCGCGCTTGTTGCCGCCATTCCCGCGATCATGGTGGCGATCATCGCCTCGATCACGCTCGATATCGGCCTCGACCGCTGGTTCGAGATCCGCACCAAGACGATCGTCAATTCGTCGCTGTCGATCGCCGATGCCTATGTCCAGGAAAATGCGCGCAACCTGCAGGGCACGACGCTGTCGATGGCTTATGACCTCGACGCTTCGCGCACCCTCTACGGCCTCGACCGGACCGGCTTCCTCGACCTCATGAACAAGGAAGCCGTCGGCCGTTCGCTGGCGCACGCCGCGCTGATCAAGCCCGACGGCTCTTTCGTCATGAGCGCCAAGACCGACGCCGATTTCGCCATGCCGGAGCCGCCGCCGGGCGCGGTCGAATCCGCCGCCGACGGCAAGCCGGTGCTGATCGAGCCGCGCACCCGCAACATCATGGGCGCCATCGTCAAGCTGCGCGAGATCGACGGCCTTTACCTTTACACGATCCGCCTGGTCGACCCCGAGGTGATCAGGGCGCGTCAGATCGTCAGGTCCAACACCGATGAGTATCGTAACCTCGAAGACAATCGCCGCACCTCCCAGGTGGCCTTCGCGCTGCCCTATCTGTCCCTGACGCTGATCATCATCCTGTCGGCGATCTGGACCGGCATTGCGGTCGCCGACCGGCTTGTGCGGCCGATCCGCCAGTTGATCGGCGCCGCCGACGAAGTGGCGACCGGCAATCTCGATGTCGCCGTGCCGGTCAGACCGTCCGACGGCGACGTCGCCTCGCTCGGCGATACGTTCAACAACATGATCCTCGAGCTCAAATCGCAGCGCAACGAGCTTTTGTCGGCCAAGGATCTGATAGACGAGCGGCGACGCTTCTCCGAAGCAGTGCTGGCCGGCGTCACTGCCGGCGTCATCGGCGTCGATCCCTACGGCATCGTCACCATCGTCAACCGCTCCGCCGAAACCATGCTGGCGATTTCGGCCAGCGCCGCGCTCGGCCAGAACCTCTCGACGGTGCTGCCGCATGTCGGCCGCGTCTTCGAGATCGGCCGCCAGTCCGGCAGGCCTGTCTATCGCGAGCAGGTGACCTTCTTCCGCGCCGGCATGGAGCGGACCTTCAACGTCCAGATCACCATCGAGGCCGGCGATGACGGCTCGGAAGAAAAATCCTACGTCGTCACCGTCGACGACATCACCGATCTCGTCCAGGCGCAGCGCTCCTCGGCCTGGGCGGACGTCGCCCGGCGCATCGCGCATGAGATCAAGAATCCGCTGACGCCGATCCAGCTGTCGGCCGAGCGCATCAAGCGCCGCTACGGCAAGGTCATCACCGAGGACCGCGAGGTCTTCGACCAGTGCACCGACACGATCATTCGCCAGGTCGAGGACATCGGCCGCATGGTCGACGAGTTCTCGGCCTTTGCCCGCATGCCGAAGCCGGAGATGAAAGTCATCGACCTGCGCGAATCGTTGCGCGAAGCCTCATTCCTGGTCGAGGTGAGCCGCTCCGATATCGCCTTCGAGCGCGATTTCGGTGCAGAGCCGCTGAAGGGCACGTTCGACAGCCGCCTGATGGCGCAGGCATTCGGCAATGTCATCAAGAACGCCGCCGAGGCCATTGACGGACTTGATGCAAAGGATCACCCGGACGGCACAATCCGGATTCAAGCCGGCCGCCAAGATGGCGCCATAAGAATCGACGTTATCGACAATGGCAAGGGGCTGCCGCGCGAGAATCGGCAGAGGCTGCTCGAGCCCTATATGACGACGCGCGAAAAAGGTACCGGCCTTGGCCTCGCTATCGTCAAGAAGATCGTGGAGGACCATGGCGGTCGGCTCGAATTGCACGACGCGCCGCCGGATTTCCACGGCGGCCGGGGCGCGATGATCTCGATCATCCTGCCGCCGGCAGCGGTCATTGCCGCGCCGCCACGCGGCGAAGGCCGCAACGAACACGAACGAGAAACTGAAAAGGTCGGTAATGGCGTCTGACATTCTCATCGTCGATGACGAGGAAGACATCCGCGAACTCGTCGCCGGTATCCTAAGCGACGAAGGTCACGAAACCCGCACGGCATCCGATGCCGACAGCGCGCTGGCAGCAATTGCCGATCGTGCGCCGCGGCTGATTTTCCTCGATATCTGGCTGCAGGGTTCGCGCCTCGACGGCCTGGCGCTGCTCGACGAGATCAAGACGATGCATCCGAACATGCCGGTGGTGATGATCTCCGGCCATGGCAACATCGAAACGGCGGTATCGGCGATCCGGCGCGGCGCCTATGATTTCATCGAGAAGCCGTTCAAGGCCGATCGCCTCATCCTGGTCGCCGAACGCGCGCTGGAAACGTCCAAGCTCAAGCGCGAGGTCTCCGACCTTAAGCTGCGCAGCGGCGAGACCTTCGACCTGATCGGCATGTCGTCGGCGATGAGCCAGTTGCGGCAGACCATCGAGCGTGTCGCGCCGACCAACAGCCGCGTCATGATCATCGGTCCCTCCGGTTCCGGCAAGGAACTGACGGCGCGCGCCATCCATGCGCTGTCGGCGCGCAAAATGGGACCGTTTGTGACGCTGAGTGCTGCCACGATCACGCCCGAGCGCATGGAGATCGAGCTGTTCGGCACCGAATCGAACGGCACCGAGCGCAAGGTCGGCGCGCTGGAAGAGGCGCATCGCGGCATCCTCTACATCGACGAAGTCGCCGACATGCCGCGCGAGACACAAAACAAGATCCTGCGCGTGCTGGTCGAGCAGCAGTTCGAGCGGGTAGGGGGCACCAAGCGGGTCAAGGTCGACGTCCGCATCATCTCGTCCACCTCGCAGAACCTGGAGGCGATGATCGCCGACGGCCGCTTCCGCGAGGACCTCTACCATCGCCTGGCGGTGGTTCCGGTCATGGTGCCGGGGCTGGCCGAGCGGCGCGAGGACATCCCCTACCTCGTCGACAATTTCATGAAACAGATCGCCCGCCAGGCCGGCATCAGGCCGCGCCGCATCGGTGACGACGCGCTCGCCGTGCTGCAGGCCCACAACTGGCCCGGCAACGTGCGCCAGCTGCGCAACAATGTCGAACGGCTGATGATCCTGGCGCGCGGCGGCGAGGCCGATGCTCCGATCACCGCGGACCTGCTGCCGTCCGAGATCGGCGACGTCATGCCACGCACGCCCAACCAGTCGGACCAGCACATCATGGCGCTGCCGCTGCGCGAGGCGCGAGAACAATTCGAGAAGGACTATCTGATCGCCCAGATCAATCGTTTTGGCGGCAACATCTCGAAGACGGCGGAGTTCATCGGCATGGAACGATCCGCCCTGCACCGCAAGCTGAAGTCGCTGGGCGTGTAGAGCAATTCCAGGAAAGTGTGAAACGGTTAGGCTCGCCGGCTTCGCCGTAGCCTTCCGTCCGGAGTTGCGTAAAACAAATCTAACGGCAGGCGTGGCCCACGCAATTCTCCATTACCGCAGCGGTGGAATCGCCTAAACAAGCCGAAGCAAATCCCGAGGTGCTCCATGCCGCGCATTGCCTATGTCAACGGGCGCTACATCACTCATGCCGACGCCACCGTGCACATCGAGGATCGCGGTTACCAGTTCGCCGACGGCGTCTATGAAGTCTGCGAGGTGGCGCGCGGCTATATCGTCGACATGCCGCGCCATCTTGCCCGGCTGAACCGTTCGCTGGCCGAACTGTCGATCGGCTGGCCGGTCTCGCGCGGCGTGCTGCCGCTCTTGCTGCGCGAGGTCGTGCGCCGGAACCATGTCGTCAACGGCCTCGTCTACGTCCAGGTGACGCGCGGCGTCGCCAGCCGAGATTTCGTTTTCCCGGCCGCCGGCACCAGGCCGTCGCTGGTGATTACCGCCAGGAAGGCCGATCCGGCCGCGGCGGCCAGGCGGGTGGAGACCGGCATCAAGGTCATCACCGTGCCGGAGAATCGCTGGGACCGCGTCGACATCAAGAGCGTCGGGCTTTTGCCCAACGTGCTCGCCAAGCAGAAGGCCAAGGAGGCCGGCGCCCAGGAAGCCTGGTTCGTCGATACCGACGGCACGGTCAAGGAAGGAGGCTCGTCGAACGCCTGGATCATCACCAGGGACGGTGTCCTGGTGACGCGCCCGGCCGAGCACGGCATCCTGCGCGGCATCACCCGCACGACGCTGTTCGATGTCGCGGCCAAGCTTGGTTTGAAGATCGAGGAGCGCGGTTTTTCGGTCGCCGAAGCCAAGGCGGCGCGCGAGGCTTTCATCAGCTCCGCGACCACAATCGCCATGCCGGTGGTCGAAATCGACGGTGCGCCGATAGCCAATGGCCACCCCGGCTCCATGACACTTTCGTTGCGGCAGGCCTTTTTTGACATTGCGGAAAAAAGTCCAGCCTGATAACCGCACAGATGGAATGAACATCAGTTATCTCGTTCTGCTTGCCATTCTGGCGGCAAGAGGGGGTTTGCGCGCTTGACAGGTGCCGACTATTTTGGCGCATTGGCCTGCAAACCGTAGGGGATCGGCGAAAGACAAAAACAATGGCGGAACGATCGCAAAACCTTCAGGACCTGTTCCTGAATTCAGTTCGCAAGAGCAAAAATCCACTTACCATCTTCCTCATCAACGGCGTGAAGCTGACCGGCGTCGTCACTTCGTTCGACAATTTCTGTGTTTTGCTGCGCAGAGACGGCCATTCCCAGCTCGTCTACAAGCACGCCATTTCCACGATCATGCCGAGCCAGCCGGTTCAGATGTTCGATGGCGAGGAAAGCCAGGGCGCCTGATTGGCACGTGAGAAGGACGCGGACCGCAGCGTTCGCGGAAAATCAGCACATCAGCTCGGACCGGAAGCCAAGGATCCGACCCGGGCGGTGGTTATTGTGCCCGTGCTCACCCGCCAGCCGCGTGGCGAGGATGATTCGAGCCGGCCGCGGCTCAGCCGCTCGGCGGATGCCCGCCACGACGAAGCGGTCGGGCTTGCCAGCGCCATCGATCTCGATCCGGTCCACACGGCCGTCGTGACGGTCGCCGATCCGCGCCCGGCGACGCTGCTCGGCAGCGGCAAGGTGGCCGAATTCGCCGACATCGTGAAGGAGCGCCGCGCCGAACTGGTCATCGTCGACCATCCGCTGACGCCGGTGCAGCAGCGCAATCTCGAAAAGGAACTGAACGCCAAGGTGCTCGACCGCACCGGGCTGATCCTGGAGATCTTCGGCGAGCGGGCGCGGACCAAGGAAGGCACGCTGCAGGTCGAGCTTGCCCATCTCAACTACCAGAAGGGCCGGCTGGTGCGCAGCTGGACCCACCTTGAACGGCAGCGCGGCGGCGCCGGTTTCCTCGGCGGTCCCGGCGAAACCCAGATCGAATCGGATCGCCGCATCCTGCAGGACAAGATCACAAAGCTGAAGCATGAGCTGGAGACGGTCCGCCGCACCCGCGACCTGCACCGCGCCAAGCGCAAGAAGGTGCCGTTCCCGGTGGTGGCGATCGTCGGCTACACCAATGCCGGGAAATCGACGCTGTTCAACCGTTTGACCGGGGCAGGGGTGCTGGCCGAGGACATGCTGTTTGCCACGCTCGACCCGACGCTGCGCCGCGTGCGGTTGCCGCACGGCACGCCGATCATCCTGTCGGATACGGTCGGCTTCATCTCGGACCTGCCGACGCATCTGGTCGCGGCCTTCCGGGCGACGCTGGAGGAGGTGGTCGAAGCCGATCTCGTGCTGCATCTGCGCGATATCTCCGACCCTGACACGGCAGCGCAGGCCGAGGACGTGGAGCGCATCCTCGCCGATCTCGGCGTCGACGCGACCGACGACAAGCGTGTCATCGAGGTGTGGAACAAGATCGACCTGCTCGACGAAGGCAACCGGGAGCGGCTGCTTGCCGACGGCGCCGCCGCCAAGGCGCCGCCGGTAGCGATATCCGCGGCCACCGGCGAGGGCATCGAGGCGCTGAAGGCGATCATCGAGACGCGAATGTCGGGCGAACTGGAAATGATGACGGTGACGCTGAGCCCAGCGCAGCTCGGCCTCGTCGACTGGCTCTACCGCAATGGCGACGTCACTTCCCGGACCGACAATGAGGACGGAAGCGTCACCCTTTCGCTGATGGCCACGCACAGCGCAAGGCAGGACATCGCGACCAGATTGCACCGGAAAAGCAAAGACTAAGGCCGGTTACTTCGCGCTTTTTGCCTGCTGCCAGAGCGCTTCCATCTCATCCAGCGTCGCCTTTTCCGGCGAACTGCCCGAAGCCACGAGTTCCCGCTCGACATAATGGAAGCGCGAGCGGAATTTATCGTTGGTGCCGCTGAGCGCTGCTTCGGCATCAAGCTTCAGGTGGCGGCCGAGATTGACGACGGCAAACAGCATGTCGCCGAACTCGTCCTTGATCGGCGCGGCATCGCCGTTGGCAAGCGCCTCGCGCAATTCGCCGATCTCTTCCTCGATCTTGTCGAGGATGGACGCTGCCTCGCTCCAGTCGAAGCCGACGCGCGCCGCCTTCTCCTGCAGTTTCAGCGCCCGCGTCAGCGCGGGCAGGGCGACCGGAACGCTGTCGAGATAGCCGCTGCCATTGTCTTCAGGATCGAGACCGCGCGCGATGCGGGAATTGCGCTTGTCGGCCTTCTCCGCCGCCTTGATCTTCTCCCACATGCCCTTGGCCATGCCGGCGCTGCGCGCTTTCTCGTCGCCGAAGACATGCGGGTGGCGGCGGATCATCTTAGTGGTGATGGCCTCGACGACGTCGCCGAAAGCGAATTCACCGGCTTCTTCAGCCATCTGCGCATGGTAGACGACCTGCAGCAGCAGGTCTCCCAATTCCTCGCGCAGATCGTCAAAATCGCCGCGCGCGATCGCGTCCGCCACCTCATAGGCTTCCTCGATCGTGTAGGGCGCGATGGTCGAGAAATTCTGCTCGATATCCCAAGGACAACCGGTCTTTGGCGCGCGCAGCGCCGCCATGATCTCGATCAGCCGGGAAATGTCTTGCGAGGGTTTCATCGGCCCGATGCTATCTTGCGTTGAGAGGCGCGGACAACAGTGCCGGCCGGCGAGGGGAGTTTGTTCACAGCCATCCGAGGCGCGTCGCGTCAGTCGATCACCGAGACGATTGCCTTGGCGAGTTCGTCCATCCCGTCTTCCGGCAGGCCTGCCACGTTGATGCGGCTGTCGCCGACCATGTAGACGGCGTGGTCGGTGCGCAGGCGCTCGACCTGGGCTTCCGTCAGACCGAGGCGGGAAAACATGCCGCGATGGCTGGCGACGAAATCGAAACGATCCGAATTGGACTGCCGCCTGAGCGCCTCGGCGAAGGCGACGCGCAGCCTCAGCATGCGCAGCCGCATGGCTTCGAGCTCTGCTTCCCAATCCGCCTTCAACGCAGCGTCTTCCAGCACCATGCGCACTGCCGCGGCGCCATGGTCCGGCGGCATCGAATAGAGCGCGCGCGCCGCAGCCAGCATCTGGCTCATCGCCACATCGGCCTGGGCGCCATCCTTGGCCATGACCATCGCCGCGCCGACGCGGTCGCGATAGACGGCAAAGTTCTTCGAGCAGCTCGAAGCGATGACCATTTCGGGCACCTTGCCGGCAAGCAGCCGCAGCCCGGCGGCGTCGGCATCGAGGCCTTCGCCAAAGCCCTGATAGGCGATGTCGACAAAAGGCAGCAGACCCCGCTCCAGTACGACTTCGGCCACCTCGACCCATTGCGCGGCATCCAGATTGGCGCCGGTCGGGTTGTGGCAGCAGCCATGCAGCAGCACCACGTCACCGCGACTGGCCGTCTTCAGCGCGACCAGCATATCGTCGAAGCGGACCGCGCCCGAGGCCGCATCGAAATAGGGATACTCGCGCACCTGCAGGCCGGCGGCGCGCATCACCGGCATGTGGTTCGGCCAGGTCGGGTCGGACAGCCAGACGGTCGCGTCGGCGCGCGTGCGCTTCAACAGCTCCGCCACCAGCCGCAGCGCGCCCGAACCGCCAGGCGCCTGCGCGGCGCGGATGCGCGAGAAATCGGCCTTCTCGCCGAAGGCAAGCTTGATCATTGCGGCATTGAATCCGGTGTCGCCGGCAAGGCCGAGATAGGTCTTGGTGTCCTGGTTCGCGAGCAGCCGCTTCTCGGCCTCGCGCACGGCGCGCATCACCGGCGTCCTGCCGTCGCGGTCCTTGTAGACGCCGACACCAAGATCGACCTTGCCGGGGCGCGGATCGGCGCGGTAGAGGCCGATCAAGGCAAGGATCTTGTCGGCGGGCGCGGGCTGCAGGGTTTCAAACATGCCGGATGGCTCCAAATAGCGGGCGGAGTGATACGCAAATCGGCCGGATTTCGCCAGCGCTTTCCTGTGCACCAGCTGAGAGCGGCGGGAAGCGGCCGCTTACACGTTCCTGTCACATCAGCGTAGTCTGAATAAGTACGCGCAATCGCGAGGCAAGATGACCAGCGGCCACCAACAGTTCGATCTCGCCATTGTCGGCGCCGGTATTGTCGGCTTGGCGCATGCGCTCGCCGCCATTCGCCGCGGCTTGAGCGTTGTCGTCATCGACCGCGACGCCCAGGCCAATGGCGCTTCGGTGCGCAATTTCGGCTTCATCACTGTCAGCGGCCAGGAACGCGGCCAGGTGTGGCGGCGCGCCATGCGCTCGCGCGACGTCTGGCTGGAAGTGGCGGCCCCGGCAGGCATCGACATCATCCAACGCGGCGCGGTGGTGGTGGCAAGGCGGCCCGAGGCGAGGGCGGTGGTGGAGGCTTTCCTGCGCACCGAAATGGGCGAAGGGTGCAGCCTGCTCGAACCCGGGACGCTGGCGCGCGACCATCCTAATCTCGCCGCGAAGGACTTTGCCGGCGCGCTGTGGAGCCCGCATGAGGTGCGTGTCGAATCGCGCCAGGCGATCCCAAAGCTCGCTGCCTGGCTCGGCGGGCGTCATGGCGTCGAATTCCGGCGCGAAACCGCCGTGCGGGCGGTTGAGCCGCCGGTCGTCGAGACAAGCCGCGGCACCGTTCATGCCTCGAAGGTGATCGTGTGTCCCGGTGACGATTTGGCGACGCTCTACCCCGAGCGCGTCGCCCAATACGGCGTCACCCGCTGCAAATTGCAGATGCTGCGTCTTGCCGATCCGGGTTTCCGGCTGCCGGCGTCGCTGATGTCGGATCTCGGGCTTGCCCGTTATGCCGGCTACGCCGCTTTGCCGGAGGCTGCCGTCTTGCGGCGCAGGCTGGAGGCCGAACAGCGCGATGCACTCGACAACGGCGTGCACCTGATTGTCGTGCAGAGCGCCGATCGCAGCCTTGTGGTAGGCGACTCGCATCATTACGCGACGACGCCTGATCCTTTTGCCTCCGAGGAGGTGGAGCGGCTCATGCTCGAGGAATTCTGCGCGGTGTTCGGCGGCCCGCCGCCTGCCGTGCTCGAGCGTTGGACCGGCATCTATGCCTCGGCCTCCGATCGCACCATGTTCGCCGACGCCCCGCATGAGGACGTGCGGCTGGTGATGATCACCAGCGGCACCGGCGCCAGCACCTCCTTCGCCATCGCCGAGGAAGTGATGGACGATCTATTCGGCGCTTCGGAAACAAGGAAGATCGCATGACCGCCACAAACGGGTTGCTTCGCGCCGTGGTCTTCGACTGGGCGGGCACGGTCGTCGACCACGGGTCGCTGGCGCCGATGGGCGTTTTCGTCGAGGCTTTCGCCGAGTTCGGCGTGCCGATCAGCATCGAGCAGGCGCGCGGGCCGATGGGCATGGCCAAGCGTCCGCACATTGCCGCGCTGATGGCGCTGCCGGGCGTCGCCGAGGCCTGGACAAAGCAGCATGGCCATGTGCCGACCGAAGCCGATATCGACGCCGTCTACGATGTGTTCGTGCCGAAGAACCGGGCTGTCGCGGCGCGCTATGCCGATCTCATTCCCGGCGTCGCCGAGGTCGTTGCCGCGTTGCGCGCGCGGGGCCTCAAGATTGGTTCGACCACCGGCTATACGCGCGACATCATGGCCGAGATCTTGCCGGTCGCGGCAAAGCAGGGATTTGCGCCCGATTGCCTGGTCTGCACCGGCGACACGCCGGACGGCAGGCCGACGCCGTTCATGCTGTGGAAGGCGTTGACCGAGCTCGGCGTCTATCCGGCAACGCTTGCCGTCAAGGTCGACGACACCGAGGTCGGCATCGCCGAGGGCGTCAATGCCGGCGCCTGGACGGTCGGCGTGTCGGTCACCGGCAATGTCTTCGGCTATACGCTGGCGGAAACCCAGGCGCTGCCGCCTGATGTGTTCCGCACCAAGCGCGCCGAGGCCTCGGCCAAGCTCAGCGCCGCCGGCGCGCACTACGTCGTCAGCGGCGTCGCCGATCTCTTGCCGGTCATCGCCCAGATCGAGGGCAGGTTGCGGCGCGGCGAAAGGCCCTGAGCGCCGGTTTGCCGCGTCGTCTAAAAATTCTGCACCGGCGGGATTAAGATCCGGATCTGCTCCGTATAAAGGGCATGAAACGATCGATGCCACGCTTCGATATCGTCGCGCAGTTGGGTTCGCTGAGGCGTTACGCGCGCTCGCTGACGCGCGACGGCGCCGATGCCGAGGACCTCGTGCATGACGCGCTGGTGCGTGCATACGAGCGGCGCGGGACTTTTCGCACGGGCGGCAATTTGCGCGCCTGGCTCTTTTCGATCATGCACAACGTCTTCATCGACCGGATGCGCTCGCGCCGATCTGAAGCGGCCCGCATCGAGCAGGCCGGCCACCTTGCCGACGCCAGCGTGCCGGCCTCGCAGGATCATTCCGTGCGATTGGCGCAGGTACGGGAGGCCTTCCTCGCGCTGCCGGACGAGCAGCGCGAGGCGCTGCACCTCGTCGCTATCGAGGGGCTGGGCTACGCCCACGCCGCAGAGGTCAGCGGCGTGCCGCTTGGAACCCTGATGTCGCGCATCGGCCGCGCTCGTGCGGCGCTGCGCGAGATGGAGGAGGGCGCTCCGGCAAGAGCCTGGCCCAATCTCAGGATCGTTGGAGACGAACGATGACGGCAAATGTCGACCCTGTGATAGATGCCGACCTTGACGCCTATATCGACGACCAGCTCGACGTTGCCCGCCGTATCGAGGTGGAGGCATTCCTGTCCGCGCACCCGGAAGCCGCGGCGCGCGTGATGTCCGACCTCAGGATGCGTGACGAGCTGCGCGTGGCGCTCGCCGGCTCCAGGGGCATGGCGCGCCCGGCAACGACGGACGCAGCGCGGCGGCTGGAGAGGGGGCTTGCCAGGGGCCGCGTCCTTGCCGTGCTGCAGCGCGCCGCCGCCGCCGCCGTGCTGGTGGCGGCCGGTTGGCTGGCGAACGGCATCTTCGGGCCGATCACGATAACCAAGGTGGTCGCCTCGACCCAGCCGCCCGCCTATGTCGACGATGCGATCGCGGCGCACAGGACGATGCTGGTGCGCGAGACGATGCCGTCGCAGCGGGAAGCCCCGACCTACAATGCCGACGAGATTCGCGCCGCGACGGCGATCGTCATGCCCTCGCTGCCCGACGACTGGAAGATCCGCGATGTGCAGGTCTATCCGTCGCGCTTCGGTCCGAGCGTCGAGATGGCGCTCGAAACGAAGGACCTCGGCCTGGTGTCGCTGTTTGCCATCAGGCCGGGCACTTTCGACGTGGTGAAGCCGACGGTCGCGCCTTCGGGCGACATCTCGTCGGCCTATTTCCAGATCGGCGACGTCGCTTACGCCGTCGTCGGGCGGGGCGATGCCGGCAGTCTCGACCGTGCCGCCGAAAAGCTTGCCGGAACGCTCTACTGAAGCACGCAACCGAACCGACCAAACCAAGGAGAACCGAGATGAACAACTCCGATCTGGGATACCGAATGGGCACCGGCGTCCAGGCCGGAGCGGTCTATGACGAGGGCCTGCGCAAGCATATGCTGCGCGTCTACAACTACATGGGCCTTGGCCTCGTCGTCACCGGCCTTGTCGCCTTCGCCGTGGCCTCGACGCCGGCGCTCTACGTGCCGATCTTTTCCAGCCCGCTGAAATGGGTGGTGATGCTGGCGCCGCTCGCCTTCGTTCTATTGTTCTCGTTCAAGATGCAGACGATGTCGGCGGCCAGCGCGCAGGCGATGTTCTGGGCCTTCTGCGCCGTCATGGGCCTGTCGCTGGCCTCCGTGTTCCTGGTCTTCACCGGCACCAGCATCGCGCGCACCTTCTTCATCGCCGCCACCATGTTCGGCGCCACCAGCCTTTACGGCTACACCACCAGGCGCGACCTGACGCAATTCTCGTCCTTCCTGATCATGGGCCTGATCGGCGTCGTGATCGCCAGTCTGGTCAACCTTTTCCTTGGCTCGACCGCGCTGCAATTCGCCATTTCGGTGATCGGCATCGCCGTCTTCATCGGCCTGACCGCCTGGGATACGCAGACGATCAAGGAGCAGTATGCCGAGAATTTCGACGCGGAATCGCAGCAGAAGCTTGCCGTGTTCGGCGCCTTCTCGCTCTATCTGAATTTCATCAACATCTTCCAGCTGTTGCTGAATTTCACCGGCGAACGCGAATAGTCAGCTCACCAAAAGTGTAGGCGGCTTGTTTGCCGGCCTACCGCCGCGGTCGCAGGGCAGCGCTTCGGCCGCGGTTTTTATTCGCCAGCGCCGCGCCGGATTGCCTGGCGGCCGCCCTTGAGTCGCCGCGGGCTTTTGCTAACCTGCCGCCCGCAACAGCCCGCCGCGAGGACGCATGGAACAGGTGACGCTTCACGGCGACGGCATCTCGGCGACCATTGTCGGGCAGGGGGCCGAACTCACCTCCTTGCGCGATGCCGGTGGAACCGAGCTTTTGTGGCAGGCAGGCCCCGAATGGCGACGCCATTCCCCGGTGCTGTTCCCGATCGTCGGCCGGCTGAAAGGCGATCAGCTGCGCCACCAGGGCCGGCTCTATCCGATGACACAGCACGGCTTTGCCCGCGACAAGCGTTTTGCGTGGGCGCAGCAGGGGCCTTCCTCCTGCACGCTGCTTCTGACCGACGACGCCGAGACCCGCGCGCACTACCCGTTCGCCTTTCGGCTGGCCGTAAGCTACAGCCTTGGCCCCAGGCAAATCGGCATAACTTTCGAGATCACCAACACCGGCGACGAGCCGTTGCCGGCTTCGATCGGGGCCCATCCTGCGTTCAATTGGCCGCTATTGCCGGAATTATCGAAGGAGGCCTACAGGCTAACCTTTGCCGACAATGAGCCCGCGCCGATCCGCCGGCTGAAGGAAGGCTTGCTGCTGCCGACGCCGCAGCCCACGCCAGTCGACGGCAAGATCCTCGCGCTCTCCGAGCGGCTGTTCGACGATGACGCCGTCATCCTCGATCGGCCTGCCAGCAAAAGCATCCGCTACGCTGCCGACCATGGGCCGGCGATCGAAATGTCGTGGCAGGGATTCGAGGAACTGGGCATTTGGTCCAAACCGGGCGGGGCGCCGTTCCTCTGCATCGAGCCTTGGCACGGCATCGCCAGCCCGGCCGATTTCGATGGCGAGTTCACCGATAAGCCGGGCGCGATGCTGATCGCGCCGGGCGCCAAGCGCATACTGACCTACCAGATCCATGTGGGTCGCGCGCCGCGTGTCGGCTGACAAGGTGTGTGCCCCATGGTCAAGCCTCAAAAGCCTGTTGTTCATGTCGTCTTCAGTATGTCGGCCGCCGGTAGCCTTCGTCAGGCTCTCCGGCAGTTGAAACTCCGTTAAACCGTCATCGGGTTGCCAGATGACCTTAGCTTTGGTCCAATCGATCCACCCGCGGCCGATCTTCGCGACCAATGGGTACAGGATGCATTGGGGTTCGACATGTCAGAAGAACACCGAAAGGGCGCTGAGCTTTTCTGGCGTCGTCGCCAATTGCCTTAGCGCACTCTGGGACGATGGCACTTACTGCGGAGATCTGGTCCTCTGGTCGCGGGTCCGGGCGCTTGCGGATGAAGGCGTGTTTGAAATGGAAGGTGACGGCATGCGGATGTGCAACAGCTCCGTGCGGCTGGCGAGCAGGGCTGTGTGACATCGCGCTCTCGACATCTCCGCGGCCATATCGGAAAGTCGCATAAGATAGATTATGGAACTGACGTGGCAGCCGCCAGACAGAGATTACTGGCGATTTTCATAGGCTTGCGGCGGTCGATGCGTGTTGCCCTGAGCAGATGGCCAACGCTAAGCTGCCTGGATGACCACAGCAAAGCGTGAGATCGAATCGGCGATCGAGGTGTTCGTGCATGGCTACAGCGTCGGCAGGAGCCGCACCTTTCCCTACGAGGCCAGCCGCGTCGGGCCGTTGTGGCTGATGCGTGATGCTCCGCGCAAGAACGCTCACGACTATCGCAGCGAGGAATGGGTCGTCCATGACGTCGCTCCTCAGGAGGCCGATGCGATCGTGCGGCAGCACACACGGTCGGTCTCCGCCATTTCCGTGGTGATCGGGAACGACGACCCGGATGCGCCGGTGCGAACCGCGTACAAAGCTCTCGGCTACCGACTGCTGCGGACGGAATCGTTCTTTGTGCAGCGGTTACGCCAGATTCCAAACCCGCCGGTCGTCGTCTCGATCGAACGCGTGCGCACGGCCGAGAGGGCTGCGCAGTTGGGAAAGATCACATGCAGGCGGCCGATCGCGGGCGATCTGCTCGGCGATGGCGCGCCTTTCCGCCAATATGTGGCGGTCGACGGCGACGCCATTGTCGGGCGCGTGCGCAGCGTGGATGCTGTCGGCGCGACCTGGTGCGAAGCCATGTATGTCGAGCCTTCGCACCGGCGTCGCGGCATTGGCCAGGCGCTGCTGTCGAAGATGCTGCGCGACGATCTGGCTCGTGGCTCGAGGTGCTCGGTGCTTGCCGCGACGCATAGCGGAGCGCTGCTCTATCCCGGCATGGGCTACGAGCGAATGGGCACGTTGCTGATCTTCGGGCCAAAGAGCCGAACGCCATTATGAAAGTCTGTTTATATCACGCTGATTCAGCAGGGATTTCGATCACCATGCCGTCATAGGCCGGCACCACATTATCAGGCGTCTCGGCCATCACGGCGGCGTAGTCGAGCGGCACATGCATATGCGTCAGCACGGCGTTTTTGGGCGCAAGCTTCTCGATCCAGCCCAGCGCCTCGCCGAGCGACAGATGGCTCGGATGCGTGTTGTATTGCAATGCGTCGATGACCAGTGTGTCGAGACCGCGCAGCCGCTCGGCGGTGGCGTCCGGAAAGTCGCTGATATCGGGGCAATAGGCGAGCCCGCCGATGCGAAAACCAAGCGAGATGATGTCGCCGTGGATCTGCGGCAGCGGTTCAAGGGTGAGGGCACCCCCCTCGCCTTCGATCACCACCGGCCTGGCATGATCGATGATGTGGGCCTGGACGATCGGCGGATAGGAGCTGCCCGCCGGCGTCTCGAAGCAATAGCCGAAGGCCTGGCGCATTCGCCGCATAGTCGGCTCGTCTGCATGGATGTCGATCCGGTGGCGCTGTTCCAGCACATAACCGCGCAAATCGTCGATGCCGTGGATATGGTCGGCATGCGGATGCGTGTAGACGACCGCGTCGATGCGCCTGACCGAGGCGAGCAGCATCTGCGCGCGGAAATCCGGGCCCGTGTCGATGACCACCGTGGTACGCCCGCCATTGGCCGCGATCCGCTCGACCAGCGCCGCCGTGCGCATCCGCCGGTTCCTCGGATTGCTCGGATCACAATTGCCCCAGTCGCCGGTGATGCGCGGCGTGCCGGGCGACGAGCCGCAGCCGAGAATGGTAAGGCGCAGCCGGTCGCTCATTGCTCAGGCCTAGGGCGCGGCATCCTGGTGAACAGCCGGAAGACGTTTTCGGTGGTGATGTCGGCAATCTCCGCTTCGCTCACGCCGATCGTCTCGGCCAGCACCTTTGCGGTGTTGGCGACATAGGCCGGCTCGTTGCGTTTTCCCCGGAACGGCACCGGCGCAAGGTAGGGCGCATCGGTCTCGACCAGCAGCCGGTCGCGCGGCACGTCGGCGGCGATGGCGCGCAATTCGGTCGAATTCTTGAAGGTCAGGATGCCTGAGAAGGAAACATAGCCGCCGAGCGACACGCCCACTTCGGCCAGCCTGCGCCCGGACGAAAAACAGTGCAGGATGAAGGGGAAGGCGCCCTTCCCTGTTTCTTCCTCGAGGATGGCGGCCATGTCGTCGTCGGCGTCGCGCGAATGGATGACCAGCGGCAGACGGGTCGCGCGGGCTGCCGCGATATGCGTACGAAACCCTTGCGCCTGCGCATCACGCGGCGCTTTGTCGTAGAAATAGTCGAGGCCCGCCTCGCCGATCGCCACCACCTTTGGGTGGGCGGACAGCCGCACCAGTTCGTCGACGGCTACATCGAGCTCTTCCGCTGCATTGTGCGGATGGGTGCCGACCGAGCAGTAGACCTCGTCAAAAGTTTCTGCAATTTCAAGTATTTGCTGAAACCGCCTGACACGCGTCGAGATCGTCACCATGCGGCCGATCCCGGCCGCCAGGGCGCGGGCGACGATGGCCGCCCGCTCCTCGGCGAAATCCGGAAAGTCGAGATGGCAATGGCTGTCGACCAGCATCAGGCGTTGACATCCTGCTCGACGTAACGCGGAAACACGCCCTCCGGCGCTGGCAAGGCCATGCCGGACTGAAGCGCGTGGTCGGCATGGATATGCGCGAAATCGCGCTTGTCAGCCGGCACGGCGAGCAGATCGAGCAGCTTCATGGCCGATCCCGGAATGAAGGGCTGGCACAGCACCGTCACCCGCCGCACGACCTCGGCCGTCGTCCACAGCACCGTTTCCATGCGCTCCGGATCGGTCTTGCGCAACGCCCATGGCTCCTGGGAAGCGAAGTAGCGATCGGCTTCAGCGACCACGCCGAAGATCGCCGCCAGCGCCAAGTGGATGGCCTGCTCGGCCATCGCCTTGCGCGCCGTGCCAAGCGCCTCAACCGCCTGATCGAGGATCGCGCTGTCGGCCTCGGTCAGTTCGCTGCGCTTCGGCACAGCGCCGCCGCAGTTCTTGGCGATCATCGACAGCGAGCGCTGCGCCAGATTGCCGAGGCCGTTGGCGAGATCGGCATTGGTACGGTTGACGATCGCTTCGTGGCTGTAGCTGCCGTCCTGGCCGAACGGCACCTCGCGCAGGAAGAAATAGCGTACCTGGTCGAGGCCATAGTGTTCGACCATGGTGAAGGGGTCGACGACATTGCCGACCGATTTCGACATCTTCTCGCCGCGGTTGAACAGGAAGCCGTGGGCGAAGACACGCTTCGGCAATTCGATGCCGGCCGACATCAGAAAAGCTGGCCAGTAGACCGCATGGAAGCGGACGATATCCTTGCCGATGATGTGCGTGGCCGGCCAGTAGCGCCATTGCTCGGATTTGGTGTCGGGATAGCCTGCAGCGGTGATATAGTTGGTCAAGGCATCGACCCAGACATACATCACATGCTTATCGTCGCCCGGCACGGGCACGCCCCAGTCGAAGGTGGTGCGAGAGATCGACAGGTCCTTCAGTCCCGACTTGACGAAACTCATCACTTCGTTGCGCCGCTCAACCGGGCCAACGAAGTCGGGCTGGCGCTCATAAAGTGCCAGCAATTTGTCCTGATAGGCGGACAGCCGGAAGAAATAGCTTTCCTCCTCGTTCCATTCGACCGGCGAGCCCAGCGGTTCGCGGCGCACGCCGTCCTCTCCAAGCGTGGTTTCGCTTTCGTCGAAATAAGCCTCCTGCCGCACCGAATACCAACCGCTGTAGCGGTCCAGATAGATGTCGCCGTTGGCGGCCATCGCTTTCCAGATCGCCTGGCAGGATGCGTAGTGGCGTTGTTCGGTCGTGCGGATGAATTCATCGTTTGAGCCGCCGACTGTCTCTGTCATCGAGCGGAAGATTGCCGAATTGCGGTCGGCAAGCGCCAGGGGTGTGATGCCTTCCTTCTCAGCCGTCTGCTGCATCTTGAGGCCATGCTCGTCAGTGCCGGTGAGGAACAACACATCCTTGCCGTCGAGACGTTGGAAGCGGGCCAGCGCATCGCTGGCAATCACCGTATAGGCATGGCCGATATGTGGTTTGCCGTTCGGATAAAAGATCGGAGTAGTCAGGTAAAATTTTTCGCGTGCCATGGATCAAAACCGTCATGAATGTCAGAATGAAGGTGTGGCGGTGGATATCGCATCGAGACAGCGATTGCCATCCCGAGGCCAGTGCATGCCGCCCAAAAGTGGCCCGGTTTTGGGCCAACGGCATGCACCAAACGAACCGTCACATTCGCATTGCGGAATTCAGGCGGTCGATCATGGTCAAGGCGTGCTGCTTCTTGTCGAGGTTGTAGGTCTCGGCCTCAGATATCGTGTTCATGGCCTCGTGCCAAGCCTCCGACAGCGCCTTGGCCCTGGCGAGATCGCCTGCAAGTGCTGCTTCGCTGGCGGCGGACGACAACAGGTCGAGCGCGCGGCGGTTGAAGATATCGAACTGGATCGACTGGTCGCGGCTGGCGACGGCCTCGGCGAGGCGGTGGGCACCGGCGACCTCCGGCTTCTTCGCCGCCACCAGCGCATCGAGCGCGGCCGCTATCTCCAGCCCGCCATACTGCGTCAGAAGGATCGCATTGCGGGCGCTGCCCCCTGCCCGGCCGGCCAGTGCGGCGCGCGCCGCTGGATCCTCGGGCGGCGGCGGTTCGATTCCTTCCAGCACAGCCATCAGCTCGTCGGGGCCGAGCGGCGTCAGCCGCACCATCTGGCAGCGAGAGCGGATCGTCGGCAACAGGCTGCCCGGCGCGTGCACGATCAGGACGAACAATGTGCGCGCCGGCGGCTCCTCAAGATTCTTCAGCAACGCATTGGCGGCATTGATGTTCATGTCGTCGGCCGGGTCGACGATCACCACCCGGTAGCTGCCGTCATGCGAGGTCATCGACAGGAAGCGGCTGACCCTGCGGATCTCGTCGACGGTCAGCACCGTCTTGAAACTCTTGGTCTTGTCATTGGCCGGGCGCGTCAGGTGCAGGACCGAGGGATGCGCGCCGGTGGCGATCTGGCGAAACAGCGGCGACGCCGGATCGGGGACGGCAAGCGTGTCGGGCGCGGTCCTGGAATCCGGGTTCTTCAGAAGATGGTGCGCCAGATGGAAAGCGAGCGTCGCCTTGCCGATGCCGAGCGGCCCGGCGAAGATCAGCGCATGCGGCAGCTTGCCGGAGCGGTAGGCGGTGGCGAGCATGCCTGCTGCCTGCGCGTGGCCGACCAGGCGCGGCGTTTCCGACGGCTCAGGAACGCCGTCCAGCGTGTCGTGCTGTTCGGGGGCGATGCGTTCGAAGATCATGCCGGCGCCGTCTGCTTCCTTTGTACCGGAAGACGATTTTCCAGCGCCGCGAACACGGCCTCGGTAACGACATTTTCAACCGCATCGGGATCGGCAGCGGCGTCGATGACGACGCAGCGTTCCGGCTCCGCCTTGGCGATTGCCAGGAAGGCCTCACGCCGCCGCTGATGGACGGCAAGCGTCTCCTTCTCGAAACGGTCCGGCCCATCATCCGCGCCGCGCCGCAGCGCGGCGCGTTTCAGGCCTTCGGCCGGATCGATGTCGAAGATCAGCGTCATGTCGGGAACCATGCCGTTGATGGCGACCGCTTCCAGCGCCTCCATGAAGGCCGGATCGAGACCGCCGGTGACACCCTGGTAAACGCGTGAGGAATCGACGAAGCGGTCGCAAAGCACGACCGAGCCGTGCTCGACCGCCGGCCGGATGACCTGCTCGACATGATCGGAGCGGGCGGCGGCGAACAGGATCGCCTCCATCTTCGGGCCAAACGGTTCGGCAGCGCCCGAAAGCAGCACGTGCCTGACCGCCTCGGCGCCCGGCGAGCCGCCGGGCTCGCGTGTCACCAGGACATCATAGCGCTTGGCGCGCATCCGCCGCGCCAGACGCTCGATCTGCGTCGACTTGCCCGCTCCTTCGCCGCCTTCGAAGGTGATGAAAAATCCGCTCGCCAATCGAGACTGCCTTTGCCCGTGCTGGCCGCTGTCATAGCTGTCGTCTGACAAAAGGTCCACGAACTACCCGATCACATTGGTTCTAACGGCCCGCCGCGCCGTCGGCTGCGCGCGTTAAGTTTCCTGTTCTCATGCATATCATTTCCCAAAACCGCTACGCACTTTTGAGCGACACGCATCAACGCAGCCAGCCGACGACCAGTTCCTTGGCCGCATCGAGCGCACGTTGCGGCAGCGTGCCGACCTCAACCTTCTCGGCGGCGAACAGCGGCGTCTGCTGACTGAGCGTGTCGCCGATCCAGACGCGCAATTCGCCGACCGGCTGCCCCTCCTCCACCGGCGCCGCCACCGGCCCGCTGTAGACGATCTTGGCGGTCAACTTGTCACGGTTGGCGATCGGCAAAAATATGTCCACCGGACCCTTGGCTTTCAAGCTCACGCCGGATTTGGCGCCGCCGAAAACCTCGGCTACGCCGACCACTTCGTCCTTGGCGAAGATCTCGGTCTTCTGGAACGAATGCGAGCCCCAGTCGAGCAGCTTACGCGCCTCCTCGGAGCGCTCGCGATCGTTTGCCAGGCCGCTCAGGGCCGCGATCACCCGCGTGCCGTTGTGGCTGACAGTGCCGACTATGCCGAAACCCGCCTGCTCGCTGGCGCCGGCCACGAAGCCGTCGGCATCGATACCCATGGCCAGCAGCGGATTGCGGTTGCGCTGGGCAATCTTGTTCCAGGTGAAATCCGGCTGGCCGTAATAATGGAAGAACTCCGGATAGTCGCGCCAGATATGCAGCGCCAGCAGCGTCAGTTCGCGCACGGTCGTCTGCTGGCCGTCGGCCGGCAAGCCGGTCGAGTTGACGAAGGTCGATTTCCGCAGGCCGAGCTCGCGGGCGCGCTCCGTCATCTGCGCGGCGAAATTCGCTTCCGAGCCGGCCATGCCTTCGGCAAGCACGATGCAGCCGTCATTGGCGGCCTGCACGGTCACGCCCTGGATCAGGTCCTCGACGCGGACCGCCGATTTGAGCTTGGCGAACATCGTCGAGGTTCCCGACGGCGCGCCGCCGGTGCGCCAGGCGTTCTCGCTGACGACGAAAGTGTCATCGAGCGTCATGCGCTTCGACTTGATGGCGTTGAAGACCATCTCCATCGTCATCAGCTTGGCCATCGATGCCGGCGGGATCGGCTTGTCGGCATCCTTGGCGAACAGCACGGTGCCGGTATCGGCATCGATCATGAAGGCCTGGGCGGCCTTGGTTTCGAAAAGCTGCGCGGCAGCCGGGCCGAGGCACAAGAGCAAAAGGGCCAGTCCCAGAAATGGCGAAACAGCGCGGAACTGCATGAAATATCGACCCTTTAGCCGGTTTGGCCGCATCAGGCTATCAGGGTTTTTTCCGCCGGACCAACAGCGCGCGCGAAATTGATCAGTTACGCACAGCCAGCGCGTCCGGGGCGCCGTGCGACCAGGCCGCCTGCAGCAGGTCGTCGACGCTGCCATGGCCGTCCGGATAGACGTTGACGGCATACCAGTCATTGCCGTCGAGCTCGGTGCGCTGGATCTCGGTCCTGCCGAAAGGCTTGAGAGCCGCCGCGACGCGATCTGCCTCGGCGGCATCGTCGAAGGAGCCGGCGGCGACATAGTCGGAAACGGGCGCCTGCGACTTCTTCCATGACTGCAGGATGTCGGCCGGCGACATGCCGCTGTCGTCCAGCGCGGCAAAGACATCGGCACGCTGGACGCGCTCATCCGCATAGGACAGCGAGGCCATGGCAAAGGGCGAATTCGGCGGCAGGCCGAGCCCCGGCCGTTCCGGCACGATCGGTCCGAAATCGGGCAGCACGACATCGCCCGGCGCCTGCGCCGATTGGACCGGCTGTTCGAAGGAAGCCGGCTGCGCGGCAAGCGCCTGTCCGGAATTGGTCAGCTGGCCGGGGAACGGCACTGCTGCCGCCGGCGCGCTCACCGGCATGCTCGGCGACGGGCCGTTCATGGCCACCATCACGCCGGACGGCAGGCCGTCGGAGGGATCCGGCCGCCTGTTGCCGGGACGATAGGAGGCCATCAGATATTGGTCGTCATTGCCGTCCAGCGGCGCCCGGCCGATATATTCGACCTTCACCTCGGCCGTGCCGGTGTTGGCATAGTCGAGCATCTGGGCGGCGCGCTCCGACACGTCGATGATGCGCCCTTCATGGTATGGGCCGCGGTCGTTGACGCGCACGATGACCGAGCTGCCGGTCGCAAGATTGGTGACGCGGGCATAGCTCGGCAGCGGCATGGTCGGATGCGCCGCCGTCAGTTGCGCCGTGTCGTAGACTTCGCCGTTGGCGGTCAGCCGGCCGTGGAAGGCGTCGCCGTACCAGGAGGCCAGGCCGACCTTGGCGTAGTGCTTCTCTTCCTTCGGATAGTACCACTTGCCGCGCACCTGATACGGCTTGCCGAGCTGGTCGCGGCCGCCGCCGCGCCGCATGAAGGCGACGCGCGGGCTCGCCTTCACGCCATATTCGGTCTCGGCAAAATACTCCTTGGAGCGCTGCCGCCTGTCGACCATCCCCTTCGGCTGCGGCGTTGATGTGCAGGCAGCAAGCAGCGCCGCCGATAAGGCGCACAGAACCAAAGCAGGAGCGCGACGAAGACGCGGGCGCGCCGAAGTCTGCATGTTTGCGACTGTCCCCTCTCGCTGCCACCTTGCGGAGCCGAAGGCCCGCGCCAGGCAACACCTTGAATCCCAATCCCTTTGTGCGCAGGAATTGCTTATCAGCGTATTAACCGATTATGGCAGCAACCGGGCGAGAATGTGGCGGGAGCGGTGGCCAACACGGAAGGGATTCGGTGCGCCGGCTGCGACCAATATCTTTGGTACCTTGGATGACGGAAAGATTTGCGCGCCAGGGGCAGCGGCAACGACGGGAGTGCTCGGCCTCGATGGGGGGCGCATCAAGAGGCTTGCCCCTGCCCTCGCCGCGCCTAAGGCACTGCCCCCGACAACATCAAAATTATGCCGATGCCCATCATCAGCAGGCCTGGCCAGTTGCGCGAGAGCCCAAGGAAACCGAGTCCACGCCGGCGCGGCTCGAGAGTCGGACCTGGCGTTGACAGCCTTGAGGCCGATCGGTCGGCGGGAGTGCCGAACGGCGCCGAATTGCTGAGTCGCCCCTGTGAGAGTGCCGCGCCTGCCATGTAGACAATGCCGGCGACTATGAGTAGCGCACCGATGAGGATGACAGCCATTTTCGTCCTCCTCTTTTCAGCTTCCAAACCCCGCATGAGTGAAACGGTCGCGATGGCCGACAGTTCCGGCGAAAGTGCTTTTGCCTCGCGCCGGTCTCTTCCCGAAAACCCTGTAGACTGGCCGGCGCGGCGTCGTATCGTCAATGAGGCGGGACGAATGCGTCCCGTTCAGCAATTATGCGACGCCTTACGCAGCGCGGTTGACAGGTCTTTAGGCTGCACACTAGAGCAATGGGGTGCTTCGCGACACGTCACAGTCCTGCCGGCTGATCTAAGCGGAGCACCCGGTGATAGAGATCACATGGAGGGATGGCCGAGCGGTTTAAGGCACCGGTCTTGAAAACCGGCGTGGGCGCAAGTTCACCGTGGGTTCGAATCCCACTCCCTCCGCCAGTCGTTCAAAAAATTTCTTCTTTATCAAGGGATTAACAAAACAAAGGGGCCGATCCACCGGGTCTGCTCAGAACTGGAGCAGTTCCCTGGCCATGGCACTTTCCTCGTCGGCTGGGATGACAAGAACGTCGACGCGGGAGTTCGGCGCGTTGACCAGTTCTTCGCCGCCCTGGTTCAAATCATTGTCGAGCGCAACGCCAAGCCATTCCGCTGCTTCGCAGATCCTTTGCCGGACCACAGCTGCGTGCTCGCCAATGCCGGCGGTGAAAACCAGCGTGTCCAGTCCGCCAAGCGCAGCGGCGAGCGAACCGATTTCACGCCCGATACGATAGACGAAGAGGTCGACGGCACGGGCCGCTGCAGGATCACTCGAGCCAAGCAGCGTCTGCATATCCCCCGAAATGGCGGACACGCCCAACAGGCCGGATTTCTCGTAAAGCAGGTTCGTAAGTTCTTCGGAAGAAAGCTTTTTGTCCTGGAGAAGGTACAGGATAGCCCCCGGATCCACAGCGCCGCAACGCGTACTCATCACAAGGCCGTCGAGCGTCGAAAATCCCATCGTGGTGGCGACGCTTGCCCCTCCCCGCATGGCGCAAAGGCTCGCGCCGCTGCCGAGATGGGCGACAATCGCCCGCCCGCCGGCGGCAGCGCCGTAACGTCCGCGAAGCTTCCCGGCAATGTGGCTGTAGGAAAGTCCATGGAACCCGTAGGAAACGATGCCCGCTTCCGTGAGTTCGCGCGGCAGGCCGTAGATCCTGGCCAGCTCCGGTCGCGCCGTGTGGAAGGTAGTATCGAAGCAGCCGACCTGGATCGCCTTTGGCAGGAGTTCGGCAGCCAGCGCGACGATCTCGAGGTTGATGGCCTGGTGAATCGGAGCGAGCGGCTCCAGGCGATGCAGGGCTTTGAGGTTGTCGGCGTCGAGCATTGCCGCCCCGATAAAATCCCGCCCGCCGTGCACGATCCGGTGCCCGACCTTGCCTATCCGGCGCAGCATGTCGCGATCGGCGAGCACCGAGGCCACCGCGGCAAACGCCTTGGCGGTATCGATCGCTTCATCGCCCAGGCTTCTGTCGATTTCCGCTGCCGTTTGCGTGGCCGCAACGCGCAGCCGCGGATGCTTCCCCATCGAGGACAAATTCCCGCGCAGAAGCGGGGCAAGCTCATCGCCCTCCCGGAAGAGGGCGAACTTCAGGCTTGAGGAACCACCGTTGAGGACAAGGATCGCGTCGCTCATGGCTGAAGCACCTTAGCCACCCGCCGGCCAATGGACGTCGTTCAGCTGATCGGGCCAGGATGGCGGCCGCACCGACTACTGCTCCCACTTCCAGCCGAGAATTTCCGGCATGTCCTGCCCGTGCTCCCGGATATAGGCATGGTGCTCGATCAGCTTGCCTTCCATGGCCTGTTTCAACTGGATATGCGCGCCTGTCGGCGCCGGGATGCGGTCGAGAACAGTCAGCACCAGGTGATACCGATCGAGGCCATTCAGAACGGTCATGTCGAACGGCGTCGTGGTCGTCCCTTCCTCGTTATAGCCGCGCACATGGATGTTGTCGTGATTGGTTCGCCGATAGGTCAGCCGGTGGATGGTCCACGGATAGCCATGGTAGGCGAAGATGACCGGCTTATCCCCGGTGAACAGGGCGTCGAAATCGCGATCCGATAGACCGTGAGGGTGGTGTTCCTTTGGCTGCAGGGTCATCAGGTCGACGATGTTGACCACCCTGATCCTGAGTTCCGGAATGCTGTTCTTCAGGATCTGGACGGCGGCGAGCGTCTCAAGCGTCGGCACGTCGCCGGCGCATGCCATGACCACGTCAGGCTCGGCTCCGTCATCGGTTGACGCCCAGTTCCATATGCCGATGCCTTGATGGCAGTGGACGATCGCCTCTTCGATCGACAGCCATTGCCAGGACATGGCCTTGCCGGCCACGATCACGTTGATCCGGTTCCATGTCTGCAGCACATGGTCGGTTACGCAAAGCAGGCTGTTGGCGTCAGCCGGCAAGTAGACGCGAACGACATCGGCCTTCTTGTTCAAAGCCACGTCGATGAAGCCCGGATCCTGATGGCTGAAACCATTGTGCTCCTGCTGCCAGACGTGGCTGGACAAAAGGTAATTCAGCGACGCGATCGGCCGTCTCCAGGGTAATTTGCGACAGGCGTCCAGCCATTTGGCGTGTTGGTTGAACATGGAATCCACGATGTGCGTGAAGGCCTCGTAGCACGAGAACAAACCATGCCGCCCCGTTAGCAGGTAACCTTCCAGCCAGCCCTGACAGGTGTGTTCGGACAGGATTTCCATCACCCTGCCCTCGCGGCCGAGATGCACGTCTTCGGGCAGAATCGTTTCCATCCAGGCACGTTCCGTCACCTCGAACACATCCTGTAACCGGTTCGAGGCTGTCTCGTCAGGACCGACGATGCGGAAGTTCCTGGCGTCCTGGTTCAGCATCATGACGTCGCGCAGGAAATTGCCCATCACCCGGGTCGCCTCGGCCTTGACCGATCCGGGGCGTTCGACCGACGGCGCGTGGTCCTGCAGGCTGGGCAGGCTAAGTGATCGGCGCAGCAGGCCGCCATTCGCATGCGGATTGGCGCTCATGCGCCTGGTTCCCCGCGGAGCGGTGGCACGGATCGTGGCCACAGCTGCGCCGCCGGCATCGAACAATTCCTCTGGCCGATAGCTTCGCAGCCACTCCTCCAGCATTTTGAGATGCGCCGGGTTCTCGGCGAGACCAGATAGCGGAACCTGATGCGCACGCCAGAAGCCCTCGGTCTTCAGCCCGTCGACCTCTTTCGGACCTGTCCAGCCTTTGGGGCTTCGCAGCACGATCATCGGCCATTTCGGCCGGTCCCGGGCAGCGGCGCCATCGCTGCGAGCCGCATCCTGAATGGCCTTGATGCGATCGAGCGCCTCGTCGAGAACGACCGCCATCCGCTGATGCATCAATGCCGGCTCATGGCCTTCGACGAATAGCGGCTCATAGCCATAGCCGACGAACAGCGCGCGCAACTCGTCTTGCGGAATGCGGGCAAAGATTGTCGGATTGGCGATCTTGTAGCCGTTGAGATGGAGGATCGGCAGCACCGCGCCATCCTGCGCCGGGTTGAGGAATTTGTTGGAATGCCAAGCGGTGGCGAGCGGCCCGGTCTCCGCCTCGCCGTCTCCGACGACGCAGGCGACGATGAGATCCGGGTTATCGAAGGCCGCGCCGTAGGCATGGGAGAGCGCGTAGCCGAGCTCGCCGCCCTCGTGGATCGAGCCCGGCACATCCGGTGCGGCATGGCTGGGAATGCCGCCCGGAAACGAGAATTGCCGGAACAGCTTCCTCATTCCGTTCTCGTCCGGCGAGATATCGGGATTGATCTCGCTGTAGACGCCTTCAAGATAGCTATTCGCCACCATCGCGGGGCCGCCGTGACCGGGGCCGCAGATATAGATGATATTGGCGTCGCGCAGCCGGATCGCGCGGTTGAGATGCGCGTAGATGAAGCTGAGGCCCGGCGAGGTTCCCCAATGACCAAGCAGCCGCGGCTTGACGTGCTCCAGCCGTAGAGGCTCGCGCAGCAGCGGATTGTCGAGCAGGTAGATCTGGCCGATCGTCAGATAATTCGCGGCGCGCCAATAGGCGTTGATGTTATGCAGTTCGTTTTCCGACAATCGGGGGCTGGCTGTAGTCGGTAGGTCGCTCATTTCGTCGGTTCCGTCGTTGGTTACGAATGCCTGCGGGTTGCTCGAGTTTCAGCCGATAAGGAGTCCAACGCTTTGGCATTCAATTCGGTCCATGACTGTTCGCTTGCCGGAGGCCGTCGCAGGAATTTGCCACTGTGGGACTGCGGTCGCCGCGCTGACCGCAATCTAGTCGCGGCCTGTAACGGCGCCGAGCATTCAGCCCGGCAGAACCTCAGCCGAAAATGCTTTTAAGGCCACTAGCTAACGGCAGATCGCATCTACTGCCTTTAGACAGGACAAAAGGGAGCGGCTTTGATCCAACGCAAGTCACGCGACTTGCGCGACAAGCGATCGGGTCAGGACAGGATGCGGTTGGCGATCTGCATGAAAGCTGAGAAGCGGTTTGGCGTGAATGAATTGCCCACCTTCATCAGGTGTTGCTCGCCAGTTTTGAGTGTCGAAATTCTACGAAATAGCGAATTTTAGGCCTTTTTCGCCGGCGGCTCCAACTTGATAAGATTGGCCTTAGCAGTGGAATCTCCTTGATCAGCAGCCTTGCGAATCAAAATGAGAGCTTGGGCAGTATCCTGCTTCACACCATGGCCATCGAGGTATGCTACTCCAAGGCTGTTCTCAGCTTTAGCGAACCCTTGGTCGGCAGATTTCCGCAGCCAGGCAACGGCCTGCACAAAGTCTAAGTGGACCCCTAGCCCCTCGTAGTACGAAATACCAAGGTCGTACTCAGCACCTGCATCCCCCTGGTCCGCAGCCTTCTGGAACCATGAGACGGCTTGGGCATAGTCAAGCGTAACGCCGAGACCCTCCGCATAAGCTAAACCAAGATCATGCTCGGCGAGGGCATTCCCCTGATCCGCTGCTTTGCGATACCATCCGACTGCCTCGGTATAATCCTGGGCGACTCCTAGACCTTTGGCGTAGGCCAAACCCAGAAAGTATTGGGCAATGGCCGTTCCTTGATCGGCGGCCTCACGGAACCACGTGGCAGCTTCTCTATAGTCCTGCGGGACGCCTCTTCCATCTCTGTACAGCAACCCGAGATCGGTCTGAGCGACCGCTAATCCTTGATCGGCAGCTTTTCGAAACCAAATTGCAGCTTCGGCATAGTCTTGCTTGACGCCTAGCCCACGGTCGTAAAGATAGGCGAGATTGTGCTCTGCCTGGACGTCACCCTGGTCTGCTGCCTTACGGTACCAAGCGGCAGCTTGAACGTAATCCTGTGTGACACCGTGCCATTCGGCGTAAGCAGTGCCAAGATTGTCCTGCGCTTGGGCATCACCTGCGTTAGCCTTGAGCTTCCACAACTCGACAGCCGCCGCGTAGTCTCCACTTTTATAGGCCTGTTCCGCTTGTCCCGCATGGGCGATGCCGGCCATCAGCAGGCCGGTTATGAAACAAAGCAACTTCGACAACCTTTGCATGGCGGCCACTGTTTAGATCCGAAGTTCCGACTAGCGTTTTTGCCACGGTCAACTCTGTGCGCCTAGGGGTCTCCCCTTTGCCTCCACGTTTAGTTGCCCACAATGTCATCGTTCGCGGTCCGCCAGGCCGGCCCAGGTTCGTTCCGGACACACGGGTCACCTGGGTAACACTTTTGGCCCAAAACGCGCCGGAAAATGTGGGTTTCCGATTCTGACCGACCAAACCGCATTCGAAGTGCTGGAATCTGCGGTGTTGCCGGCATGCGGCTAAATTAGCTATAACAACTGTTGCGTGTATACCTGCCGGACCAGAGCGAGCCGTCCGGAAAGGATGCCGGCCCATGACATGTGATGCTGCTCACAGTCAGGGCACATCGCTTGTGTAATTTCTGCGAGAGGGGTGTGTGAACCGCCTCCTCGCCTGGGGGATTGGGGATGCCCTTATCAATCGACTTGCACGACAAAAACCTGATGTTCAAGTGTCCGAACTGTCACAAGACGATCATCAGAAGGGGCTCCTGGATCAAGAGCATCACAACCTTCAAATGTGAGGGGTGCCGCGCGAAGGTGCGGATGACCTACGGGCAGAAGCTGGCGATCTTTGAACACCACCGGCGCCTGGCCGCCGGAGGCATCGATGCGTTGCCCGATGGGTCGCCCCTAATGGCTGCGCCGCCGTCTGGCGGCCGAAGACCTGGATAGCGCGACAAGTTCTGGCGCCTGCAGCTCAAGTCCCATTTTGGCGGCCTGCAAGAGTGTCATCAAGGCCAAGACGGGCTCGCCTTCGGTCGGGTTGATCATCAACACCACTCGGCCCATCTCGTCGCTCATGGCACAAGACCAGTCCTTGACTGCCATAATTCGTTTGAGCATCACTGCCCTCCCGGAACGCCACCCACCAAGCGATTGCCGGTCTGTCGTAAGTATAGAATTGTTGGCACAGCCTCATCCTTCAATCGATGGATGGGGGTCTTCCCGCGGCTCTGGTCTAGCGGCCCGACGGTCTGTTGGGGTGGCGTTGGGTTGACCGCCGAGCCTGACCGACTCGGGGTTAACGAATCGGCTGAAGCAATCGTAATATTAGTAACCCTGCATCAAAACATGAAGTGTTCGTTTTCCCCTGCTTTGGTCATGTCGATCCGGGCGAACTCTTCGCGCCCGAATGGCTGAAGTCCGCAAGCGCCAGCTTGCGAGGCATTGCCTGGTTGGAGGCAGACGCATCGCAATCAAGCCGACCCAGGCAACCTTTGTCTTCAGGCGCTGTCCTTGATGTTCGCACGGGGCGCCGGCCAGCCTCGATGCCGGTGCCGAAACCGGCTGCGGAAATTGCTGCGTCCGCTCTCGTTAGAGGCTTCACTCCTGTCTCACAAGCGCGTGCGTTTGGTTGATTTCTCAGACAAAATATGCTGCTTGTCGCGCCCATGAAAAAGCTCTGCCTGATGGTTCTGGCGGCCCTGACGCTGGCTTGGCCGGCCAAGGCGATGGACGATGCGTTGCGCGCCGGCCTGCTGAAACTCGACCCTGAGACACGTCTCGAGCAACGGTGCGATGCAGAGGTCCTCGACCGGATCAGCCACGACGATCGCAAATACAAGGCCGACCGCGTGGTGGCTTATGCCTTCGCCACGCCGCAGATGAGCGCCGACGCCATCCGCAGCCCCGGCGCCGCCTTTCGCAGCAAGGGGCAATGGTACCGGCTGAAGTACAAATGCCAGACCGCGCCGGACCACATGGAGGTGCTGCAGTTCCGCTACAAGATCGGCGACGAAATCCCGGAATCCGACTGGGCAAAATACAATCTCTACGACTAGTTTTCGGCCTTGCCGCTTGCCGGCAACCGCCCGAAATCCTTGAGGGCTTGCGCTGCCGGCCTTGTTTTCCGGCGATGCCCAACCCTGCGTCTTGACGCCGATGGACCATGCCTTTAGGCCCGTCCGGGTAAAGGGCTACGCTCATTTTCAGGCAAGGATTTCTAGTCGATGGAAATATTCACTGCCGCAGGCCTTTCAGCTCTCCTCCAGGTCGTCGCAATCGATCTCGCTCTCGCCGGCGACAACGCAATCGTGATCGGCCTCGCGGCAGCCGGCCTTCCCGCGGATCAGCGCAAGCGCGCCATCCTGGTCGGTATCGCGGCAGCCACTGTCCTGCGCATCGTCTTTGCCCTGATCACGCAATGGCTGCTGAGCATCGGCCCGATGCTGCTCATCGCCGGCGGGCTCCTGCTTCTTTGGGTATGCTGGAAGATGTGGCGCGAGCTGCGCGTCAGCCATGAGGATGAGCGCGACGCGACGGAAGCGCTGTCGAACGGCGACTACATAGATGGCAAAATCGCCGGCAAGTCGCCGCGCAAGACCTTCTCGCAGGCCGCCTGGCAGATCGTCATCGCCGACGTCTCGATGTCGCTCGACAACGTGCTCGCCGTCGCCGGCGCAGCCATGAAGCATCCCACGGTGCTGATCTTCGGACTGGTTCTCTCGATCGCGCTGATGGGCTTTGCCGCCTCCTTTGTCGCGCGCCTGCTGCACAAATACCGCTGGATCGCCTATATCGGCCTGCTGATCATCCTCTATGTCGCGGTGAACATGCTTCTGGGGGGCGCCGTGCAGCAGTTTCCCGACCATTTTGCTTTCCTGGCGCCTTGGTTCGGATCGGACGGCCACTGACGCTCTTCAAGGCGAGCGTCTGCCGCATCGCCTCTTGTCATGGCCGGCTGGCAGGTTTGCTTCTGTGCCGAAGCGTGCTATTGCGCCGCGCGAAATGGCTCAAAGCCGCGCGCCGTGGATCGATCTTCGGAGCCTGAGGCTCCTCGATCTCGCCCTCATCTCTTGGAAAACAAATTTATGTCCGCCCCACGCGTCAGTTTCGTCAGTCTCGGATGCCCGAAGGCGCTCGTCGATTCCGAGCGCATCATCACGCGCCTGCGCGCCGAGGGCTATGAGATCGCGCGCAAGCATGACGGCGCCGACCTTGTCGTCGTCAACACCTGCGGCTTTCTCGATTCCGCGCGCGAAGAGTCGCTCGATGCGATCGGCTCGGCACTGTCGGAAAATGGCCGCGTCATCGTCACCGGCTGCCTCGGCGCCGAGCCGGAGGTGATCCGCGAAAAGCACCCCAACGTGCTGGCGATCACCGGCCCGCAGGCCTATGAGAGCGTCATGGCTGCGGTGCATGAGGCCGCGCCGCCAAGCCATGATCCCTATATCGATCTTTTGCCGCCGCAGGGCGTCAAGCTGACGCCGCGCCACTACGCCTATCTGAAGATTTCGGAAGGCTGCAACAACCGCTGCACCTTCTGCATCATCCCGGCGCTGCGCGGCGACCTCGTCTCGCGGCCGGCGGCGGACGTGCTGCGCGAGGCCGAGAAGCTCGCCAAGGCCGGGGTCAAGGAGATCCTGGTCATCTCGCAGGACACCAGTGCCTATGGCATCGACATCAAGTATCAGACGTCGACGTTCGGCGACCGTGAAGTGCGGGCGAAGTTCCTCGATCTGTCGGAGGAACTGGGCAAACTCGGCATCTGGGTACGCATGCATTATGTGTATCCCTACCCGCACGTCGCCGATGTTATCCCGCTGATGGCGGAAGGAAAAATCCTTCCGTATCTGGATATCCCCTTCCAGCATGCATCGCCTCAGGTATTGAAGAACATGCGCCGTCCGGCACATGGCGAAAAGACGCTGGACCGCATCCGCGGCTGGCGCGAGGTCTGCCCGGACCTTGCCATCCGCTCGACCTTCATCGTCGGCTTCCCAGGTGAGACCGAAGACGATTTCCAGATGCTGCTCGACTGGCTGGACGAAGCAAAGATCGACCGCGCCGGCTGTTTCAAATACGAGCCGGTCAAGGGCGCCCGCTCCAACGATCTCGGCCTCGAACAGGTGCCGCAAGAGATCAAGGAAGCGCGCTGGCACCGTTTCATGCAGCGCCAGCAGAAGATTTCGGCGACGCAGCTCGCCAAAAAGGTCGGCAAGCGCCTGCCGGTTTTGATCGACGAGGCGCATGGCACCTCGGCCAAGGGCCGCACCAAATACGACGCGCCGGAGATCGACGGCTCCGTGCATATCCAGTCGCGCCGGCCGCTGCGTGCCGGCGAGATCGTCACCGTCAAGGTCGAGCGCGCCGACGCCTATGATCTTTACGGCTCGGCCGTCTGATACTTGCCGAACAGACAGGCGTCTCCAGACAGTGGCGCTTCAAATCGGGATAGGGGGAAGCCTCGCGGCTCCTCCCCTCCCACACCACCCTGCGTACGGGTCCGTACAGGGCGGTTCGATTGGTTATGCGGTCTTGGCGGGTTCGATGGAAGCGAGGCCGATGCTTGCGAGGAAAGCATTTGGCAGGGCAATGGCGAGCGCGGGACTGTTGCTGATGCGCCAGGGACCGTGCGCACTGCCGGCGGTTTGTGCCGCCAGCTCGCGCCCGACACCCCGGCGCCGCAGCTCCGCGAAGCGGGTGCGCCCGCGCGTCCACTGTTTCCATGCGATGGATCGCAGCCTTCGCCTGATCCACCGGTCGAGGTCGCGCAGCACCGACGGGGTTTCGCAAAAGCCGAAGTAGCCGCGCCATCCTTTCAGATAGGTCGACAGCTCCTTGGCTATCAGCACGAGGCTTGCGCCCCGCGTCCGCATCGTCAGCACCCGCACGCGCTCCTTGAACCGGGCGACCGCCTCAGGCGCGATCCGACGCCTTGGCGTCTTCTCGTCCGTGAAGCTGAAGCCGAGGAACTTGCGCCGGTGCGACGGGGCGACCGCGCTCTTGTGCGTGTTGACCTTCAGCTTCAGACGCCTGTCGAGGAAGCGTTCGACGCTGGCCATCACCCGTTCACCCGCCCGCACACTGCGCACATAGATGTTGCAGTCGTCGGCGTAACGCACGAAGCAATGCTTGCGTCGCTCCAGTTCCTTGTCGAGTTCGTCCAGCATCAGATTCGACAGCAGCGGCGAGAGCGGGCCGCCTTGCGGCGTTCCCTCATCGATTGGGCCGACCAGCCCGCCTTCGAGCACTCCCGAGGTCAGAAAGCCCCGGATCAGACGAAGGAGGCGCGGATCGGATACCCGCTTGGCCACCAGCCCCATCAGGATGTCGTGGTTGACCCGGTCGAAGAACTTCTCCAGGTCGATGTCCACCACGATGCGGTGGCCCGACGCGATGAACGCTTGCGCCGCGGCAACCGCCTGATGTGCCGAGCGTGCGGGTCGGAACCCGTAGCTCGACGCGCTGAACCCGTCATCCCATGCGTCCTGCAGCTCCTGCATCACCGCCTGCTGGATAAAGCGGTCGAGCACTGTCGGGATGCCGAGCGGACGGGTGCCGCCGGACGCCTTCGGGATTTCGACGCGCCGCACCGGTTGCGGCTTGTAGGAGCCTTCGAGCAATTGGGCACGAAGTTCGGGCCAGTGGTCTTTCAGATGCAGCGCCAAGGCCTCGACACTCATGCCGTCGATCCCCGGCGCTCCCTTGTTGCGCCGGACCTGCGCCAGCGCCTTCCTCAGATTGTCGCGCTCGACAATCGCTTCCATGCACGGTCCGGCCATCGCCGCCGGGCTTTCGGAGGCGGCGTTCGCCGCACGGGCTTCGGTCCCTGCCCCAGAGCGGTCGCGGGCTTCACCCGCTCCCATCTCGGAGAAGGCCAGCTCAAGCTGGGTTTTCCGCCGCATGGCCAATGCGAGAACTCCGTCCTACTCGTCCTTCCAACCGTTCGAGCCTTCGCCTCCGGGCAAGCCCGGCGGCTACTATGCCCTCTGCTGACTTCTGCGCCGCGATCGGCACGCCTCACGGCGGGCTCAGTCCGGAATTCCGGACACGGCGCAGATCTCCCGAGGTAAGATCGACCGCCTTCCCCGCACACCCGCCGGATTTACCACCCCGGCCCTTGATGACCATGGACTTCGCGGTCACGTGCCCGCTCGTCCGGCCGGGTAGGCCTCATATCCGGTTCTTGTCCATCGGGTCGCGGGTTTGCTCCACGCTTCCTTCAGACCCCGCCTCACGACGACGCCCTTGCGCTTCGCTAACCCTTCGCCGTCATCAGGCTGGGTAGAGGACTCACACCTCCAAGCTGTCGATCATGCTCGGCACACACGAAAAGGGCGCCGCGCGGCGCCCTTCCCTTTTGACATCCGCGCCGTTCACTGCGGCAGCTTGTCGTCGACGCCCTTGACGTAAAAATTCATGCCGAGCAGCGTGCCGTCGTCGGCGACCTCGCCGTCCTTCAGCCATGGCGAGCCGTCCTGCTTGGCGACCGGCCCGGTGAAGGGGTTCCAGCCGCCGGCGATCTTCTTCTCGGTCGCCTCGGCCATCGCCTTCACGTCGTCGGGCATGTTGGTGAAGGGCGCGAGCTTCACCGCGCCGTCCTTGATGCCGAGCCAGACATTGTCGGGTTTCCAGGTGCCGTCGATGGCGGCCTGGACGCGGCTGATATAATACGGGCCCCATTCGTCGGTCAGTGAAGTCAACTGCGCGTTCGGCGCGAACTTGATCATGTCGGAGGACTGGCCGAAACCGTGCAGCTTGCGCTCCTCGGCGACCTGCAGGGCCGCGGTGGAATCGGTGTGCTGCACGATGATGTCGGCGCCCTGGTCGAACAGCGCCTTGGCGGCATCGGCTTCCTTGCCCGGATCGAACCAGGAGTTCACCCAGACGATCTTGACCTTGAAGTTCGGATTGATCGACTGCGCGCCGAGCATGAAGGAGTTGATGCCCATCACCACTTCCGGGATCGGGAAGGAGACGATGTAGCCGGCAAGGCCCTTCTTCGATTCCTTGGCCGCGATCTGACCGAGCACGTAGCGGCCTTCATAGAAGCGGGCGTTGTAGATGCCGAGATTGGCGCCGGTCTTGAAGCCGGTGGCGTGCTCGAACATCACCTTGGGGAATTTCTTGGCGACCTTCACTTCGGCGTCCATGAAGCCGAAGGAGGTGCCGAAGATGATCTTGCACTTCTCGCGCGCCAGGCGCTCGAAGGCGCGGTCGGCGTCTGGGCCTTCCGAAACGTTTTCTAGATAGGCGGTCTCGACCTTGTCGCCGAGCGCCTTCTCGACTTCGAGCCGGCCCTGGTCGTGCTGGTAGGAATAGCCGAAGTCGCCGATCGGACCGGTGTAGACCCAGCATGCCTTCAGCTTGTCGGCGGCTTGAGCGGACGCCGCCAGCGACAGGGCCGCGGTTGTGGTCATCAGTGCAATAAGCAGTTTTTTCATTGTGTTACCTCTCTGAGTTAAGCCTTGGAGCTTCCGTTTTTTATTGTTGTCAACGATCCGGAACGAATGGCTGCCCCAAAGAAGCCGGCGTGTTCATCATCGTCAGACGCTTGTTGCGCGAGATTAGAACGAGAACCACGACGGTTGCCAGATAGGGAAGCGAAGAAAGAAACTGCGAAGGCACCGGAATGCCAAAAGCCTGTGCATGAAGCTGGCCGATCCAGACCGCGCCGAAGATGTAGGCGCCGGCCAGCACCCGCCACGGACGCCAGGAAGCGAACACCACCAGCGCCAGCGCGATCCAGCCGCGGCCCGCGCTCATGTTCTCCACCCATTGCGGCGTGTAGACCAGCGACAAATGCCCGCCGGCAAGCCCGGCGCAGGCGCCGCCGAAGATCACCGACAGGTAGCGGTAGCGGATGACCTTGATGCCGAGCGCGTGCGCCGAAGAGTGGCTGTCGCCGATCGAGCGCAGGGTCAGGCCGGTGCGTGTCCTGAACAGGAACCACATCACCGCGGCGGTGAGCGCGATCGAGATATAGAACACCGGATCCTGGCCGAAGATGAGCCTGCCGATGACCGGGATCGAGCTCAGGCCCGGGATATCGAGGTTCGGCAGCCTGACACCGGGCTGGCCGACGAAGCTGGTGCCGATCATGCCCGAAAGGCCGAGCCCTAGCAGCGTCAGCGACAGGCCGGTCGCGACCTGGTTGGTGGCCAAAGACAGCGTCATGACCGCGAACAGCATCGAAAACAGCGCGCCGACGATGATTGCGGCAATGAGGCCGATCCAGGGCGAGCCGGTCAGGTAGCCGGCGCCGAAACCGCCGACGGCGCCCATGATCATCATGCCCTCGACGCCGAGATTGAGAACGCCGGAGCGCTCGACGACCAGCTCGCCGATCGCCGCGATCAAAAGCGGCGTCGCGGCGGTCGCGACGGTCAAAAGGATGTTGATGGTGATGTCCATCAGCGGGCCTCCTCCAGCTTGGGCGCGGCCTCGAGTTTCGCCGCGTCCGGCTTCGTCAGCGCCAGGCCGATCAGGCGAATGCGATAGTGGATGAGCGTGTCGCAGCCGAGCACGAAGAACAAAAGCATGCCCTGGAACACCCGCGCCACCTTGTCGGATATGCCGAGCGCGCTTTGCACCGCCTCGCCGCCGAGATAGGTCAGCGCCAGCACCAGACCGGCCGCCACGATGCCCAGCGGATTGAGCCGGCCTAGGAAGGCGACGATGATGGCGGTGAAGCCATAGCCGGGCGAGATCACCGGCTGCAGCTGGCCGATGGCGCCGGACACTTCCGAAATGCCGGCGAGGCCGGCAAGCGCGCCTGACAGCATGAAACTGAAGAACACCATGCGGTTGAAGCCGAAGCCGGCGAAGCGCCCTGCCCTCGGACTGGAGCCGAGGACGCGGACCTCGAAACCCTTCAGCATGCGGCTCATCATCAGCCAGATCAGCACGGCGGCGACCAGCGCGAAGACGAAGCCCCAATTGGCGCGCCCGGCGTCCGGCATCAGCTGCGGCAAGGTGGCCGCGTCGCCGAACTGGATAGTTTGCGGGAAGCCGTGACCTTGCGGATCGCGCCAGGGTCCGCGCACCAGCCAGTCGAGGAAGAGCTGCGCGACATAGACCAGCATCAGGCTGGTCAGGATCTCGTTGGTATTGAAGCGGGTTTTCAGGAAAGCGGGGATCGCCGCATAGGCCGCGCCGCCGACCATGCCGAACAGCAGCATCAGCGGCAGGACGAGCGGGCCTTCGAACTGCGGGAACAGCACCGGTATGATCGAGCCAAAGATGCCGCCCAGGATAAACTGGCCCTCGGCGCCGATGTTCCAGATGTTGGCCTTGTAGCAGACCGACAGGCCGACCGCGATCAGGATGAGCGGAGCTGCCTTGATCGCCAGCTCATGCAGCTGCCAGATCTGGCTGATCGGCTCGATGAAGTAGATCTCGAAGGCGTTGAGCGGATTGACACCGAGCAGCGCGAACAGGATGGCGCCGGCAATGATCGTCAGCGCGAAGGCGATGAAAGGCGACAGCACCGAAAACAGCACCGAGCGCTGCGGGCGTTTGACCAGTTCGAGGCGCATCATGCCGTCTCCAAGGTGTGTTCGGCGTGGCCGGGCTCGGCGCCGCCCATCAATAGGCCGATTTTCTCAAAAGTGGCTTCGGCGATCGGCAGCGGCGCCGACAATTCGCCATTGTGCATGACGGCGATCGCGTCCGACAGTTCGAACAACTCGTCGAGGTCCTGGCTGATGACCAGCACCGCCGAGCCGCTGCGCGCAAGCTCGATCAGCGCCTGGCGGATGTGCGCGGCAGCACCCGCGTCGACACCCCAGGTCGGCTGGTTGACGACCATGACGCTCGGCTTGCGGTCGAGCTCGCGACCGACGATGAATTTCTGCAGATTGCCGCCCGACAACGCCGCGGCCTCGGGATCGGGCGCGCTCTTGCGCACATCCATCGCGGTGATGATGCGCTGGGCGGCGCTGTAAACCGAAGCGTTCTTGACCATGCCGCCGGAGCCGACGAAGGACTTGCCGTCGGTGGCGTGGCGCGACAGGAGCAGGTTCTCCGAAAGCTTCATCCTGGGCGCCGCGCCGTGGCCGAGTCGCTCTTCCGGCACGAAGGCGGCACCCATCAGCCGCCGGCCAGTGATCGAGAGCGCGCCGGCATCCTTGCCGCGGATGCGAACCGAACCGGCGTCCTGCTGCAGCACTTCGCCGGAAACGGATTCGAAGAACTCGCCCTGGCCGTTGCCGGCGACGCCGGCGATGCCGATCACCTCGCCGGCGCGAACGGCAAGATTGATGTTCTTCAGCGGAATGGCGAAGGGCGTCGCCGGCTTGCGGGTCAGCCCGCGTATCTCCAGCAGCGCCGGCGCGGTTTCGATGCCTTCAGCCGGCGCGCGCACCACGGCCTGCACCTCATTGCCGACCATCATGCGGGCGAGCGATGCGGCCGTCTCCTGGCGCGGGTTGCAATGGCCGACCACCTTGCCGTGGCGCAGCACGGTGGCGCGGTCGCAGATGCGTTTGACCTCTTCCAGCCGGTGCGAAATGTAGAGGATCGACTTGCCTTCCGAGCGCAGCCGCTCGAGCGTCTCGAACAGCTTGTCGGCTTCCTGCGGTGTCAGCACCGAGGTCGGCTCGTCGAGGATGATGAGTTGCGGCGTCTGTAACAGGCAGCGGATGATCTCGATGCGCTGGCGTTCGCCGACGGAGAGATCGCCGACCAGCGACTCCGGATCGAGCGGCAGGCCATAGCTGTAGGAAAGCGCCCTCGCCTTCGCTGCAATGCTGGAGATTGGCGAGCCGTCGTTCAGCGAAAGCGCGATGTTCTCGGCCGCTGTCAGCGCCTCGAACAGCGAGAAATGCTGGAACACCATGCCGATGCCGAGCTTTTTCGCCACGCCGGGGCTGGTGATCCTGACCGCCTGGCCGTTCCAGAAGATCTCGCCCGAATTGGGTTCCAGCGATCCGAACAGCATCTTGACCAGCGTCGACTTGCCGGCGCCGTTCTCGCCCAGCAACGCGTGGATCTCGCCTTTCGCTATATTGAGGTCGATGTGATCGCACGCCGTCAGCCTGCCGAAAATCTTGGTAAGGCCGCGAACCTCGAGCAGGTTTGCTCCGTCATGATTTGCACTCACAGTGCCTCCCATCCGGCTTTCCGGATATGTTCTGTGTTCCCGCAAATATCGTAGGCGCGGCCGGCTCCCGTCGGAAAGCGGCACCCGACTTGAAAGAGCTTCAAGAATTTCAGCGGAAACTCAAGGGGTAAGATAGGCCTGTTGTGAGCGCGAGAAAACCGGCAAGCTTTTCGCGCAGACTTGTGCCTTCAAGGACGGCAAGCCGCTGAAAAACAAGTCAGCCGGCTCAGGGAATGAGGATGGTCGTACCGGTCGTCTTGCGGCCCTCAAGATCGGATTGCGCCTTGCCGGCGTCCTTCAGCGCGTAGCGCTGGTTGATCTTGATCTCGACGGCGCCGCTCAGCACCACATCGAAGAGTGCCGCGGCAGACGCCACCAGATCCTCGCGCCTGGCGTTGTAGACGAAGATCGTCGGCCTTGTGGCGAAGAGCGAGCCTTTCTGCGCCAGCAGCGACATCGAAAAGGGCGGGATCGGTCCTGACGACTGGCCGAAGCTGACGAACATGCCGAGCGGCCTCAGGCAGTCGAGCGAAGCGGGAAAGGTGTCATTGCCGACCGAGTCGTAGACGACATCGCATTTCCTGCCGCCGGTGATGGCAGCGACGCCGGCGACGAAATCCTGCTCCTTGTAATTGATGACATGGTCGAAGCCATGCACGCTGGCGAGCTCGATCTTGCCGGTCGAGCTCGCCGTGCCGATCACTGTGGCGCCGAGATGCTTGGCCCATTGGCCGAGGATCAGGCCAACGCCTCCGGCCGCCGCGTGGTAGAGGATCGTGTCGCCGGCTTTCACCTTGAAGGTACGGCGCAAGAGATATTCGGCGGTCATGCCCTTCAGCATCATCGCAGCCGCCTGTTCGTCGCTGATGCCGTCCGGCACCTTGACCACACGCTCGGCGGCGATCACCCGCTCATCGGCATAGGCGCCGACATTGACGGCATAGGCGATGCGGTCGCCGGGCTTCAGCCAGTCGACGCCGGCGCCGACCGCCAGCACCACGCCGGCCGCCTCGCTGCCGGGGATCAAGGGCAACCCGCCCGGCGGCGGATAAAGCCCCGAACGGTGATAGACATCGATGAAGTTGAGGCCGATCGCGGTGTGGCGGATCAGGATCTGTCCGGCGCCTGGTTGGCCGGGATCGGCATCCTCGTAGGTCAGGACTTCCGGGCCGCCATGGGCGTGGATACGGATTGCCTTGGACATCGGTCAACTCTCTTGGAAACGGGACTTAAGGGGCGGGCAGAGGCGGAATCTAGGTCAGGACTTCTTGGCGCCAAGGTTGGGGAACGCCTGCATGACGCCGCCGATGCAGGCGAGATAGAGGCCGGTTACCGTGATGCCGACCTTGGTGAAGATGCCGACCTGCTCGCCGAGCACGCCGATCTGGTCGTAGAAGGCGGCAAGCGCGGCCTGCGCCAGCGCCAGCGCGCCGAAGGCGCACCATAAAAGCGTCATGCCGAGATTGAGCGGCCTCAGCCGCACCACCCGCACCGGATGGATGAAATTGATCGGCAGGAAGGTCAGGATGCCCGCCGTAACCACGACGCCGAAGGAAACCCATTGGCCGGGCTCGATGACGAAAAGCGTGAACACCACCATGTTCCAGACCACCGGAAAGCCCTTGAAGAAGTTCTCCTTCGTCTTCATTCCGGTGTCGGCATAATAGATCGCGCTCGACACCACGATGATGGCCGCCGACAGGAACGACAGCCTCTCGCCCATGAAGCCGCGCTGGTAGAGCGCGAAGGCCGGGATGAGCACGTAGGTGACGTAATCGATGATGTTGTCGAGCAGCTCGCCCGACCATGTCGGCAGGATTTCCTTGACCTCCAGCTTCCTGGCGATCGGCCCGTCGATGCCGTCGACGAACAGCGCCAGCCCCAGCCACCAGAACATCGCCGTCCAGCGCTGCTCGCTGGCCGCCACCAGCGACAGGAAAGCCAGGAACGAACCCGAGGCGGTCAGCAGGTGCACCGAGAAGGCGCGTGCCTGCGGCCACGTCACCTTCTTCTTCGGTCGCGGAATCCGATCGGCGATCTTCTTGGCCGCTTTCCTCGCCGCCGTTGTGTTCTTGCTCACGGGCCTCGCCAGTCCAGCTTACAGATTTCGGCCGAGCGGCCGGCGAAATTCCAGTTGCGGCCGAAGGCGCGCATCTTGCTCTTGTCCGACTTCGCCACGATGATTTCCGGCGCGATCCAGTATTCGGAATTCGAGATCACCGTGTCTTTATCGCGATCCTTTCCGGGAACAGGCGTCACCGCGCCATCGATGATTTTCGGTATCTGGAAGACACGCGTCCTGTCGCGCGTCTCATAGGTGATCGGCACCTGCTCGACGCCGAGGAATTTTCCGACCAGGATCGAGAGCAGCGCGGTGGTGCCGCCGGCCTTGCCGGCAAAAATCCTGGTCAGCGCCTTCACCGCGTAGACCGAGGCGCGCTTGTCGATGAACAGGCCGGCGGTCCAGTTGCCGCGGCTCATATAGCCCGGGATTTCCATGACCAGGCCGAGATTGAGGCCGGACAGATCGACCTCGCCGAAATGGCCGGCATCGATGCGGAAACCTGCCCAGGTCTGGCAATAGCCCTCGGTCGGCGGATGGCTGCCGAGCGACAGCACGCACGGGCAGAAAACCGTGCAATTGCAGGAAAGCACCAGCTCTCCCTTCATCGCCCAGCTCCGATCCGTCATCGAATTCTCCCTCACGCCGAAATTAATAGCAGGGCGCCAGCCCACACAAGCAGTATCGCACCCGCCACCCGGCTTGCCATCCTGCCTTGCGTCTGTTTTTCGATCAGGGTGAACAGGCCGATCAGCGCCATCCAGAAGATGTTCATCGCACCGACCGCGAACATCACCAGCATCAAGGCCCAGCAACAGCCCAGGCACCAGATGCCTTGCCTGAGGCCAAGCCGGAAGATGCGCCGGGGATTCGCGCTCCAGTTGGCAAACAGGATCGAGAACGGATTGCGGCATTTGTTCAGGCAGGCCTGCTTCAGGCCGCTGAACTGATAAAGGCCGGCAATCAGCAGGGCGGCGGCCCCGGCAAATCCGGCAACGGGATCGAGCACCTGCCCCGAGCCGGCGAAAGCATAGATCGCCATCGTCAGCGCGGCGAACGGCACTGAAGCGCCGAGCCAGGTCGTCAGATATCCGGCAACCAGCACCAGCGGATGGACGACCGGCTCGCCTTTGATCCTGGCGGTGTCGGCAATCTCGCAATAGGTATGGATCATTGGCGCCGCCGAAGGCAGCATCGCCGCCACCGCCATCAGGAACCACATCAGGACGAGAGCGCAGGCTTGCGTGACGATCGAGCCCGCGAGCGGCGCCGGGACCAGGCAGAGCGCGAAAAAGCGATCGAGAAACTCGGGCAACGGCAATTGCGGCAAGTGTCGGAGCAGCGCATCGCCTGGAGCGCCGGCAAGGCGGCTCTCGGTGCCGCGGATCGCCATCGCAGCCAGCACATACCAGGCAAGGACGATAGCCATGCCAATGGCGAGCGTCACCGTCGGGCGCGGGCTGCGCGCAAGGCCTGCCGTCGCGCGGCCGGCTCGGTCGAGATGGCTGAAATCATGATCCTGGGCGCTCATGGCATTCGAATGGGCCGAATCGCCGTGTTGATCAAGCCGGCCGATCTGACCTATATCCGCATACAGGGCCGACGGATCGCCCTTCATTGTGGAAGCCTCGCGTGGAGCAGAACGACAAAGCCCGCATATTGGTTGCCGGCAGCGGTCCGGCCGGCCTCATCGCGGCACTCGGTTTTGCCAAGGCCGGCTTTACCGTGACGCTGGCAGGCCCCAAGGCTGCAAGCGACGACGGCCGCACCACCGCCCTGATGAACCCTGCCCTCAAGATGCTCGATCGCCTGGGCGTGCTTGACGAGCTCAGGTCGCAGGCGGCGCCGCTGAAGGTAATGCGCATCGTCGACGCCACCCGCAGGCTGATCCGCAGCCCGACCGTCACTTTCCGCGCCAGCGAGATCGGCGAGGAGCAGTTCGGGATCAATCTGCCGAACACGATTCTGATCCCGGTTCTCGCCAAGGCCGTTTCGGCCCGTGCCGGCATCGAATGGCGCAAGTCGATGGTCGAGGCCTGGCGCCTCGAGGCAGACCAGGCCCATGCCAGCCTGGCCGACGGCAGTGAGGTTTCGGCGTCGCTGGCGGTTGCGGCCGACGGGCGCCTGTCGCCGGCCCGCGAGGCGGCCGGCATACGCGCTTCCGCGCGGTCTTATCCGCAGTCGGCGCTCGTTCTCAATTTCGGCCACCGCAGCGAGCATGGCTTTATCTCGACCGAATTCCACACGGAAACCGGGCCGTTCACGCAGGTGCCGCTGCCCGGCAAACGCTCCAGCCTGGTCTGGGTCGTAAAGCCGGAAACGGCGAAGGAATTGGCCGCGCTCGATGATGCCTCGCTGTCGGCGCGGGTCGAGGAACAGATGCAATCGATGCTAGGCCGGATCTCGGTCGAGCCCGGCCGCCAGATCTATCCGCTTTCCGCGGCTTCGCCAGTGCGCTTTGCGCAAAATCGTGTCGCGCTTGTCGGCGAAGCCGCCCATGTGTTCCCGCCGATCGGCGCGCAGGGCCTCAACCTCGGCATCAGGGATATCGACGACTTGATTGGAATCGCTGACGAAAACCGTAACGATCCGGGATCGAGGACAAGTCTGGCCGCCTACGACACCAGGCGCCGGCCGGATGTATTTGTGCGCAGCAGCGCCGTAAACCTGCTCAACATGTCGTTGCTGTCCGACATGCTGCCCGCTCAGCTGGTGCGTAGCGCAGGCCTCAATGTGCTGGGCAGCTTCGCGCCGCTGCGCGCCTTCTTCATGCGCGAGGGGCTAAGGCCAGGCAGCGGCTTCCAGGCGCTCGCCGGCGGTTTCAGGCGGCAAGCCGGGCGGTAAGACGCGGTTTCAGTTTGCGATTGCGAAATCCTTGCGGCACCCGATCCGCAACTCGGGCAAGTCGGGCCGCCCGGCATTGAATTGCGGCAGCGTCTACGCCAAATGGGCACCAACCCAAAAGTCGGGGTCGATTTTTGGTGGCGTAACGCGTAATTTCAAGGTGTTAGGGCGTTTCGCTCGCAGCGAAAGCCCCAAGTGGTGAGTATGATGAAAACAGCCAAATTCGCGATCGGACAGGTGGTTCGCCACCGGCTGTTCCCGTTCCGTGGCATCATCTTCGATGTCGATCCGCAGTTCGCCAACTCCGAAGAATGGTACGAAGCCATCCCCGCGGACGTGCGTCCGCGCAAGGACCAGCCTTTCTACCATTTGCTCGCCGAGAATTCCGAAACCGAATACGTTGCCTATGTGTCCGAGCAGAACCTGCTCGAGGACCGGACGGGCGAGCCGGTCCGGCATCCGCAGATCGGCGAGATGTTCGACAAGCTGCCGGACGGCCGCTACGAGCCGAAGCGCCAATTGAAGCACTGAAGCCGGCGCACTGAAAAAATCGCAAAAAAAGCGGGGATTTTGCCCCGCTTTTTGCAGTCCGGAGAAATTTCTTCGAACGATCAGTTGGCCGTCTTCGCCTTGTCCTGCTCTTCCTTGAGCTTCTTGGCAAAATCCTGGTTATTCTTGGCGACGAAGTCCTGCAGCTTCTTCTGGCGGTCCTCGATGTCCGATTGCTGCAGCGGCGGGCCGTCAAAGGCACCGCTGAAGCCGGTCAGCGCGACCTTGATCGGGTTCGGCTGGTTCTGGAAGTTGATGGAAGTCAGCGTGATCGCCTGGCCCTTCTTGAAAGACGCAACGAGCTGGTCGCTCAGCGGCACTTCGGCGACGCAACGGTCGGGGAAGCAGATCACATAGTCGAGCTTCTGCGCCTTGCCGGTGTCGATCTGCAAAGCGATGCCGGGAGGAACGAGGCGGCCGGTCGGAACCGTGACCTGGAACACCTTGCGGTTCACCTTGCCCTTCAGCTCGATCAGGCTGATGCCGGTGACGAGCTGGCCGTTGCCGGCGGTGACGATGTTCTGCACATTGCAGATGTCGACGTCTTCCTGCTTGGTGCAGGCCTTGAACCAGCCCTGCGGAATCTGCGGCTGCTGCTGCGCCGAGGCGGTGAAAAGCCCGGCGCCCAGGAAGCCGACCACGCCTGCGGCCAGCACCGAAAGGCGGTACGCGTTGATCGTCATATGGTGCACTTTCCTCTCAAATGATCCCGGAGACCGGCTTCTTCGCGCCGTGTGGTCCCGCTACCTGTTGCCGAAATGAGGCAACAGCATGACTTCGGTGCGCGTGTTACACTGCCGGCGATGCCGAATCCAGCCCGCTCTCCGCGATTCTTGACGGGCTCGTGTCGCAGGCACGCTTCCGCTGGCAGCGGTCTGCCTGGACAGCGACTCCTTGGGCGCGCCGATTCAATCGGCGGGCGAAATGCTCTAGGGTGCATGGCGAATCACAAAACCGCCCGGCAAGGAGACGGTCATGGACCGCGTTCTCGTTCGGCTGATTGCCGCGACCTCGTTTCTGGCCCTTTCGCTGCTTCCGGCCCAGTCGGAGCCGAAGTACGGCATTGCCATGCAGGGCGAGCCGGCGCTGCCGGCTGACTATGCGCATTTCGATTACGTCAATCCCGACGCGCCGAAAGGCGGCAGCATCACCTATTGCGTCGTCGGCAGCTTCGACAATTTGAACCCGTTCATCTTGAAAAGCCTGCGCACCACGGCGCGCGGCATGATCGACACGGTCTACGGCAACCTCGTCTTCGAGCCGCTGATGCAGCGCAATTACGACGAGCCCTTCAGCCTCTACGGCCTGCTTGCCGACAGCGCCGACATGGATCCGGAGCGCAAGAGCATCGAGTTCCATCTCAACCCCAACGCAAAGTGGTCGGACGGGCAGCCCGTCACACCGGACGACGTGCTATTCACCTATGATGTCTTCACCGACAAGGGCCGCCCGCCCTACAGCGACCGCATGAGCCTGATCGCCAAGCTGGAGAAGACCGGCGAGCACAGCGTGAAGTTCACCTTCAACGACAAAGCCAATCGCGAATTCCCGTTGATCATCGCGCTGACGCCGATCATCCCGAAACATGCCTTCGACAAGGAGACCTTCGACAAGACCACGCTGAAGCCTTTGATTGGCAGCGGTCCCTATACCGTGGACAAGATACAGCCCGGGCAGCGCATCGTCTTCAAGCGCAATCCCGACTATTGGGGCAAGGACATGCCCGCCAAGCGCGGCTTCGACAATTTCGACCAGATCACCATCGAATATTTCCTCAACGCCAACGCCAGGACGGAAGCGTTCAAGAAAGGCATCTGCTCCACCGACGAGGAAACCGATCCGGTCAAGCGCGAGCGCGATATCGACTTTCCGGCTTTCCACAGGGGCGAGGTGAAGGCGGAAAACTTCGACACCGGCATTCCGCCGGTGGTGACTGGTTTCCTGTTCAATACCAGGTTGCCGAAATTTTCCAATCCGCTCGTGCGGCGCGCGCTCGGCATGCTCTACGACTTCGAATGGGCGAACAAGAATCTTTTCGGCGGCAAGTTCAACCGCACCATGAGCTATTGGCAGAATTCCGAGCTTTCAGCGCTCGGCCATCCGGCCGACGACCGGGAAAAGGCATTGCTTGCCCCCTATCCCGGCCGCGTGCCCGCCGACGTCATGGACGGAACCTGGCGGCCGCCGGTCACCGACGGCTCCGGCCAGGACCGCAAGGTCCTGAAAGCGGCCTTCGGGCTGCTGAAAAGCGCTGGCTACCGCATTGAGGACGGGACCATGCGCGATCCGCAGGGAAACCCCTTCGGCTTCGAGATACTGACCTCCTCGCAGGATGAAGAGCGGCTCGCCGCCATCTACCAGCGCACCCTGGAGAAAATCGGCATCAACGTCTCAATCCGCAGCCTCGACGGCGACCAGATCCAGTCGCGCAAGCAGCGGTTCGACTTCGAAGTGCTGGTCGGATCCAGCGGCTTCAGCAATTCACTGTCTCCCGGCATCGAGCAGACCTTTCGCTGGGGATCTTCGGAAGCCAAAAGGGAAGGCTCCTTTAACCTGGCCGGTGTTGCCGATCCCGCGATAGATGCCGCTATGGACGCCATGCTGAGGGCGCGAACCAAGCAAGACTATGTCGCGGCCGTGCGTGTCCTCGACCGGTTGCTGATCTCGGGCAACTACATGGTGCCGATGCAGTACAACACCCAGCAATGGGTCGCTTACTGGAATTATCTGGACCATCCGCAAAAGACCCCCATATTCGGCTATCAGCTGCCGGCCTGGTGGCGAAAGCCCAACTGATCCCAGGGCCCAATCGATCCCAGGACAAGGAGACGATTTATGAGCGCCGAGAACTCGATCACCGTTGATGTCGTGTCCGATGTCGTCTGTCCCTGGTGCTTCATCGGTCAGAAGCGGCTGGACAAGGCGATTGCCGCCGCCAGTGACGTCGACGTGCATGTGCGCTGGCGGCCGTTCCAGCTCGACCCGACCATTCCGCCTAAAGGCATGGACCGTCGCGAATACATGCTGGGCAAATTCGGCAGCGAGGAGCGTATCCGCCAGATCCATGCCCGCATCGAGCCGCTCGGCGAAGCCGAAGGAATCGGCTTTGCCTTCGGCGCCATCAAGGTCGCGCCCAACACGCTCGACGCGCACCGCGTCATCCGCTGGGCAGGCGCGGCCGGCGAGGACGTGCAGAACCGGCTGGTGCGCCGCCTGTTCCAGCTGAATTTCGAGGAAGGCGCTGATCTCGGCGATCACGTCGTGCTGGTCGAGGCAGCCCGCGAGGCGGGCATGGATGCCACGGTGGTCGAGACGCTGCTGCCGACGGATGCCGATGTCGATGCCGTTCGCACCGAGATCGCGACCGCATCGCGCATGGGCATCACCGGCGTGCCTTGCTTCCTGCTCGAAGGCAAATATGCGGTGATGGGCGCCCAGGATGCCGACACGCTCGCCGACGCCATTCGGCAGGTCGCTCAGGCCAAGGCGCGCGGAGAGCTGGAAACGGTGGATTGAACGGATCGTCACCGACAGACACGACGCCGCCGGCACCCCCAAGTTCCGGTCACTTCGCGGCCCCGGGAGGACGATTCGGGCAAGCCGGAAGAGATCATGGACGGCACTTTTTCGGCCGTCCCGGCCGGCGTGCAGTGGGAAATTCGCATCGCTGGCAGTAGATTTTTGTTCACAAAACCGTGTTTTCAGCTTCCCTTAGGGAAGCATCATGTCACGCCGCGCACGCTATTTAACCTTATGAAATAAAGCGCCAATTCCGGTCGGCAGCATCAGGCCGGTCGAAGCCCTCTGTTGCCTTGCTGCAACGGCGCGTGGCCCGGTTCACAGTCGGGGGGCAGAAAAATTAATAGAAAATGATCAATTGGTGTTACTCTGTGTAACAAAACTAAAAAAGGTTTGGGCGGGATAGTGATTCGGGTCGACAGACCAGGACGTACAATACCGGCAGAACTACCCGGCGAGGCACCCAAGCCCTCGCCCCTGACGCCGGTTTCGTCAATGCGCACCTTCTGGGGGCTGATGCGGGCTTACTGGTTCTCCGACCGCTGGAAGGAAGCCTGGACCCTCACCCTCGTCATCGCGCTGCTCACGGCGCTGTCCAGCAAGGCGGGCGTATGGTTTGCCGTAGCATTGGGCGAGTTGGGCAATTCGATCGCCTTCCTCCACGATGCCGCCAATACCCACCCACTGCAGGCAATTCTGACCAATGCCGGCATATTGGTGCTGCTGGTCGTGCTCAAGGATGCCGGCTTCACCGGCGTGCGAGGTCTTGTCTCTGCAACCTTGCACCGAAAATGGCGTGGCTGGCTGAACAGCCAGTTCAACCAGGCTCTGCTCGACGGCAACCATACCCATTTCCATGCCCAGAATGGTTCGGCGGCTGGCGGCATCGTGGCACCCGACAACATCGACCAGCGCATTCAGGAATCGATCAAGGATATGACCGGCGGCGCGATCGGCCTCGCCATGGGCGTGTTTGGCGTTGCGACTTCGCTCTACTTCATCGGCCAGAACCTGCTGCAGTCGTCAGTAGAGGTCAAAGGTTTGGAATTTCTTGGCAGCTATGGCAGCGCCGTCCTCTCCTTTCTGGCGGTTGCCGTCTACGTGCCGCTCAACACCTGGATCGCCGTCAAGCTCGGCAGCATGCTGGAGCGTCTCAACATCCGCATGCAGAAAGCCGAGGGCAGCTACCGCAGTGAGTTGACGACGTTCCTGCGCCGCAGCTTCCATGTCGCCGCCTCGCATGGCGAGAACGTGCAAAAGTCGATGCACGACAGGCTCTATGTCGATATCGACAAAACCTGGGGCCGGCTCAATATCGTAAACAACAGCTACACGTCATTCGAGCTGATCTACAATTTCATCGGGGGCCGCATTGTTGCTTACGGGCCAGGCCTGGTGTCGTTCATCCATAACCGCCTGGATTATAAAGGCTACATTACCGGCTCCGAAATGGTAGCCCAGCTTATCAGCCAGTGCTCGTGGTTCATCCATGTGATGCCGGCCATTGCGGCACTCAGGGCCAACAGCCAGCGCGTGACCGAGCTCGCCAACGCGATTGAAAACGTCCAGCAGCCGCAGGAGTTCTACCGTCAGACCGGTCGCTCGGATTTCGTTTACAGCAGCCAGAATCCGGTGTTCGGCCTGACCATCCAGAAGCTGGAACTGGCGCATCAGGGCGAGGACGCCACGCCCTTCCTCAGCGCCGCAAATCTGCGCTTCCGCCGCGGCGAGTGGACCTTCCTCAAGGGCGAGTCGGGCTGCGGCAAGACCTCGCTGATCAAGGCGATCAACGGGCTTTGGCCTTACGGCCGCGGCACCGTCGTGTTCCCGGAAGGGATCACCAGCTTCTACGCCGCCCAGGAGGTCAAGCTGCAGCAGGTTTCGCTGAAGCAGCTGGTCTGCCTCCCAGGCTCCGAGAACGATCACAGCGACGCGCAGGTGGCATCGGCCTTGCACAAGGCCGGCCTTGGCGACTTCATCGAGCATCTGGCCGACGAGAGCCGCGAGGGCAAGATCTGGGACCAGGTTCTGTCCGGCGGCCAAAAGCAGAAGCTGGTGGTCGCCCGCATCATCCTGCAGCAGCCAGGACTTTTGTTCCTCGACGAAGCGACCGGCGCGCTCGACCCCGAAGGCAAGATCGCCTTCCACCAGGCGATCAAGGACAATTGCCCGGATGTCACGGTGATCAGCGTGATGCACGAGGCGGTGCCGCCGCGCTCGCTCTCGGGCGAAGAATTCTACCACAGCGTCGTCGCCATCGCCGATGGCGTCGCGACCAAGAAGCCGCTCGTTCCCACCCTGCCCCGCGAGCTCACGACGATCCTCGCGCAGCCAAAGCCGGCGGAGGACAAATGGCTGCGCTTCTCGCGCCGGCTGAAGCAGAAATAGCAGCCGCGCCAAGCGGTTGCTCGAAGCGTGCGGCGTGAGGACAGCCGCCGTCGATCACAGTCTCGCGATCCGGCCTCTCCACGCCCGTTTTCCCGACTCCTTGCGATTGACTCGCCAGGAAGCCCTCCTATGTTGCGCCGGCTCGCTGAATTTGGAACCCGAAACCCGCGAGCAGAAAGGTCTAACCGCCATGCCTGGCGACAGTCACAGTCGAACGCAACCGCCGTCCGCCCTGACGTGACCTGACGGCTCACGTCCTGCCGGACGGCAAGGAGTGAGCCATGAACGAATTTGCCCCCGTATTGGACGACGAAGCCGTCGCCATTGCCCGTGTTCTCGCCAACGATCACGTCGCCGACGTCGTCGAGGCGCTTAATCGCGAGCCGCGCGAGACGGCCATCGAGCTGCTTTGCGCGGTGCCGTTCGAGCGGCTGGTCGAGATCTTCGATCAGCCGGAGCTCGACAGCGCCCCGGAACTCGCGCAAGCCTTGCCGCGCGCTAAGGCGAGCAAGCTGTTGACCGCCATGTCGGTCGACCGCGCCGCCGATATTCTGCGCGATCTGGACCAACCGGCCCGCTCCGAACTGCTCGCCGCGCTGGCGCCGCCGCTGCGCACGGAGCTGCTTGCCATTCTGGGCTATCCAGAAGGCAGCGCGGCCTCGATCATGACGACCGAGTATCTCAGCGTGCCCTCGGACTGGACCGTCGGCCGCACGCTCGACTACATCCGCAAGGTCGAGCGGACGCGCGAAACCGTCTACGCGATCTACATCGTCGACCCCGAAACGCAGCTCCTGCTGCGTTCGACCGGCTTGCGCCGTCTCATCACCGGCGAACCGGACGACTCGATCCTGTCGGTGGCGCCGGATCGCGTTCCGGTGACGGTCACCCCGCTGACCGATCGCGAAACCCTGGCGCAGACGATCTCCAAATACGACCTGCTTGCCCTGCCGGTGGTCGACCACGGCAAGATCATCGGCATCGTCACCATCGACGATATCATCGACACGATGATCGAGGAGACGACCGAGGACGTGCATCGTTTCGGCGGCATGGAGGCGCTCGACGAGCCCTATATGAAGATGAGCTTCCTTGCGATGATCCAGAAGCGGGGCGGCTGGCTCTGCGCGCTGTTCCTCAGCGAGATGCTGACGGCCAACGCCATGCAGAGCTACGAGGGCGAGTTGGAGAAGGCGATCGTGCTCACCCTGTTCATCCCGCTGATCATGAGCTCAGGCGGCAATTCCGGCTCACAGGCGACCTCGCTGGTCATCCGCGCGCTGGCGCTGCGCGAGATCGGCCTTGGCGACTGGTGGCGGGTTGCCTTGCGCGAGCTGCCGACCGGCCTTGTGCTCGGCTCGATTCTCGGCGTCGTCGGCATCTGCCGCATCGCGCTCTGGCAGTATTTCGGCCTCTACGATTACGGTGCGCACTGGATGCTGATTGCGGCGACGGTGGGTGCCGCGTTGGTCGGCATCGTCACCTTCGGCTCGCTGTCAGGATCGATGCTGCCCTTTGCGCTGAAACGCATCGGCTTCGATCCGGCGAGCGCCTCGGCGCCGTTCGTCGCCACGCTGGTCGACGTCACCGGACTGGTGATCTACTTTTCGGTGGCGCTGGTGATCCTGCGCGGCACGCTGCTTTGACCGCATTATTCATCGCTGCCGGCCTTGCCGGCGGCGGAACTCACACGCGTTCGCCGTCCTTCACCCGGTAGGTCGGCTTGTACATGGTCACCAGTTCTTCAGCCGCGGTCGGATGCACGGCCATGGTGCGGTCGAAATCGTCCTTGGTCAGTCCGGCCTTGAGCGGAATGCCGAGAAGCTGCGCCATCTCGCCGGCGTCCGGTCCAAGGATATGGGCGCCGAGCACCTTCCTCGAAACGCCGTCGACCACCAGCTTCATCAGCATCTTCTCGTCGCGTCCCGACAGCGTGTGCCGCATCGGGCGGAAAGAGGCGCGATAGATTTCGATATCGGGGAAGCGCTTGACCGCCTCGTCCTCAGACAGGCCGACGGTGCCGATCTCCGGCTGCGAAAACACCGCTGTCGGAATGGTGTCGTGGTCTGGCGAAGTGGGATTGCCCCTGAACGCGGTCTCGACGAAGCAGATCGCCTCATGGATGGCGACCGGCGTCAGCTGCACGCGATGGGTGACGTCGCCGATCGCCCAGATGTTGTCGATGCTGGTGCGCGAATAGTCGTCGACGACGATCGCGCCGGTCTTGCCGAGCTCCACTCCGACACCTTCGAGCCCCATATTCTCGGTGTTGGGAATGCGGCCGATGGCGAGCATCACCTGGTCGGCCGTCAGCATCTGGCCGCTGGAGAGCAGCACGTCCAGCCTGCCGTCGGGGTTTTTGCGCACCCATTCCGAAACCGCGTGGCAAAGGATTCTGATGCCTTTCTTCTCCATGGTTTCGTGTAGCGAGCGGCGCAGATCCATGTCGAAGCGCGACAGGATCTCCTTGCCGCGGTAGACGAGCGTGGTCTCCACGCCGAGCCCATGAAAAATATTGGCGAATTCGACGGCGATGTAGCCGCCGCCCTCGATCATGATCGCCTTCGGCAGCTGCTTGAGATCGAAGGCCTCGTTGGAGAAGATGCAGTATTCGTGGCCGGCAAGCGCCGGGTGCGGCGCCGGCCGGCCGCCGGTGGCGATCAGGATCTGGTCGGCGGTGACGGTGCGATCCTCGGCAACGAGATAAACGCTGTGCGGATCGACCAGCACTGCGCGCGAATGAAACGTCTCGCCGCCGGCGCCCTCGACGTTCCTTTTGTAGATCGCCTCCAGCCGCGCGATCTCCTTGTCCTTGTTGGCGACCAGCGTCGGCCAGTCGAAGCTTGCCTCGGGCACCGTCCAGCCATAGCCGGCCGCGTCGGCGAAATGCTCTGGGAATTGCGAGGCGTAGACATAGAGTTTCTTCGGCACGCAGCCGCGGATGACGCAGGTGCCGCCATAGCGGTATTCCTCGGCGATGGCGACGCGCTTGCCGAGCGCTGCCGCCAGACGGGCCGCCCGCACCCCGCCCGAGCCGCCGCCGATGACGAAAAGATCATAGTCGTATCCAGCCATCGGGATGGGCTCCTGCGAAACAAAGGGACCTCAGAGGTAGGCTGCAAAAGACCAAAAGAAAAGCCCGGGAAACCCGGGCTTCTGTGGTCCAGCGACCGTGCAGACTGGTCGAGATGCGGATCAGTTCTGTGGAGCCGATCCGTCGGCCGGTGCCGAGTCATCCGCAGGGGCTGAGCCATCCGCAGGGGCGGAGCCATCGGCAGGGGCAGTGGCATCCGCCGGAGCAGCGGGCGCGGCCGGCGCAGCCGCCTTCGCAGCCGCTGCCAGCGTTTCGCCGACCTGTTGGGCGAGATCGCGGGCAACGCCGTTCTGCCAGATGTCGGCGGCCTTCACGAGGTCGCGCGTTACCGCCGGACCGCTGTCCAGCAGCTTCTTGCCGGCATCGGAGCTGTAGAAGGCGGCGATATCGTTGAGATCCTTCTCGGAGAACACCTTGGCGTAGGCGAGTGCCGCCTCCTTCTCGAGGTCGGAGCGGCGCGCCGCCAGCGCCATCGCCTTCTCGGTGACGGTCTTGCCGATCAGCTCCTGCATGTCGGGGTTCTTCTGGATCAGCTGGTTTTCGAGCGCGGCGGCGGCCTGCGGCAGGATATTGTCGAACGGGTCGGTGGCGTGGATAGCGGCAACCGCGGCGCGCGCCGCCTTGAGGTGCGATTCGCTGACATCCTGCGAAAACGCCGGCGACGACAGCGCAAGAACGGCGGAAGCCGCCAGAATGGCCGACAGACGGCGAACCCGTTTATGCAACATCATGGTCGATAGAACTCCCTGGTTTTCGGGCGGCATGGACGGTGTGGATGCCGTCGCCGCCGGCGATGATGGCCGTTGACGCCAGCCCGATGAAAAGACCGTGCTCGACCACGCCTGGAATGGCGTGGAGAACATTCGAAAGCGCTCTTGTATCCGGAATGCGGCCAAAAGATGCATCGAGGATAAAATGGCCGCCGTCTGTAACAAATGGCTGGCTGCCCGTCATCCTCAATGTAATCGGCCCGGAAAGGCCGAGGCTTGCCGCAGCCGCGCGGACCGCGATCTCGGTGGCGCGCAGGCCGAACTTGTTGACCTCGATCGGCAGCGGAAAGCGGCCGAGGGTTTCGACCATCTTGGACTGGTCGGCAATGACGATCATGCGCTCGGAGGCGGCAGCGACGATCTTTTCGCGCAGCAACGCGCCGCCGCCACCCTTGATCAGCGTCAGCGCCGGATCGACCTCATCGGCGCCGTCGACGGTAAGGTCGAGCTCGGGGGTTTCCTCCAGGGTAGACAGGGGCACGCCGAGCTCGCGGCAAAGTGATGCAGTGCGCTCGGAGGTGGGCACGCCGACGATGGTGAGGCCGGTTGCGACCTTCTCGGCCAGCAGCCGCACGAACTCTTCCGCCGTCGTGCCGCTGCCGATGCCGAGCCGCATGCCGCTGCCGACATGGGCGAGCGCTGCCCGCGCTGCCTCGACCTTCAACTGCCTTGCGTCCATGCCCCACCCGCAATTCGCTGGTTTGGCGCGCGTCCTAGCATTTTTGCCTCGCCCGTCAAAGGTTCTGTGAACCGATGCAGCTCGCTTGCTTGAACCCAACGCAGCCTGTATCGGCTGCGGCAATTCAATTTGCCGCAGGACTGGCCATGACCCCACCGATCATCGTGTTCGACCTCGACGGGACGCTGATCGACACGGCGCCGGACCTGCTCGACAGCCTCAACCACAGCCTGGCGGCCGGCAATGTCGCCGCCGTCGACGAAGCCGGCTTCAGACGCTTCGTCGGCCATGGCGGCCGCGTCATGATCGAGCGCGCGCATGCCGCCCAGAACAAGGCGCTGATGGCCGAAGAGCACGACCGGCTGCTGAAGATTTTCCTCGATCATTATTCGGTGAACATCCCCGGAAAGTCCCGTCCCTACCCTGGCGTTCTTGCCGCCCTGGACCGTTTTCAGGCTGCCGGCTATCTGATGGCGGTCTGCACCAACAAATATGAAGCCAATTCGGCGACGTTGATCGGCGCGCTCGGCATGTCAAAGTATTTCGCGGCGATCTGCGGCCAGGATACTTTTGCCTTCCGCAAGCCTGACCCGCGCCATCTCACCGAGACGATCAAGCTGGCCGGCGGCGATCCGCACAACGCGCTGATGGTGGGCGATTCGCAGACCGACATCGACACCGCCAAGGCGGCCGGCATTCCGGTAGTGGCGGTCGATTTCGGCTATACGGACCGCCATGTGCGCGAGTTCGAGCCGACGCTGGTGATCTCGCATTTCGACACGCTGACAACCGGGCTGGCGGACCGGCTGATCGCCGCCGCGCGCTGAGCCTCGCCATACCTAAATCTGCTGAAGCCGGCGCAATTCAGTCCCTGCAGATCGCCCCCCACATTGCCTTGACTTCGAGAGCCCGCCTCCCTTATATCGCGGCTCGCTTGGCCTTCGGGCAACGAGCGGGCGATTAGCTCAGCGGGAGAGCACACCCTTCACACGGGTGGGGTCGCAGGTTCAATCCCTGCATCGCCCACCATCTGCCTTCCTGATAACGGTTACCGAGCCCCGCGGCCGGCTTGTCAGGCGATCAGCTGCTCTATCCTGATCGGCAGGTCGCGGATGCGCTTGCCTGTCGCGTGATAGACAGCGCTTGCAACCGCGGCTGCCGTGCCGACATTGCCCAGTTCTCCCAATCCCTTGACGCCGGCCGGATTGACCGCATGGTCGATCTCCGGAACCAGGATGACCTGCAAATCCTTGATGTCGGCATTGACCGGTACAAGGTAATCCTGGAGGTCGCGGTTCACATAGCGGGCATAGCGTCTGTCGACCTCCGTCGCCTCGTGCAGCGCTTGGCCGATGCCCCAGATCATGCCGCCCATCAGTTGGCTGCGCGCTGTGCGCGTGTTCATGATGCGGCCGGCGGCGAACGCGCCGACGATACGCGGCACGCGGATTTCCTTTGTATAATTGTTGATGCGAACCTCCACGAATTCGGCGCCGAAGGCGTATTTCACCGAATCCTCGTCGTACTCGCCGCCATGGAATTCCGGCAGGCCGGCATAGAGCTTCTTCAGCGCCTCGGGCGTCGCGCCCTTGGGCGCGAACTCGGCATATTCCTCGATCGCCCCCGCCTGCATGGTCTTGAAAACATCCTCGACCTTGGCCGATGCGCCGCTTTTCGCCACGATCTTGCCGCCCCGAAGGTCCAGTTCCTCATTATGGGAAGCGGCCAGCGGGCCGCCTTCGGCCGTTGCGGCGGCATAGAGTTTGGTCCGTATCGCGTCGCAGGCCTTGAGCACTGCCGAACACACGCTCGCGGTGGAAATCGAGCCGCCCGATACCGGCGCCGGCGGCAGGCTGCTGTCGCCCATCTCCACATTCACCCGGTCGATGCCGACGCCAAGACGCTCCGCGGCCATCTGGCCGGCGACGGTGCGCACGCCGGTGCCGATTTCATGCGAACCGCACTGCACGCGCACATCGCCCTCGACGGAGAGGCGAACGCGCGCCGCGCAAGGCGCCGCGGCGGTTGGATAGATGGCTGTGGCGCAGCCCACGCCGATTAGCCAGTCGCCCTCGCGCATCGCACCAATCTTAGGATCGCGCTTCGCCCAGCCGAACGCATCCGCCGCCTGGTCATAACATTGGACCAGCGAGCGGCTGGAGAAGGGCTTCTTTCCGATCGGCTCCTGCTTCGGTTCATTGATCCGGCGAAATTCGACAGGGTCCATGCCGAGCGCCACCGCCATCTCGTCCATGGCGTTCTCCAGGGCGAAGACGTAGGGCGTCTCTGGCGGCGAACGCATATAGCCCGGCGTGTTGCGGTCGGCCTGGACCAGCGAGACATGCGTCAGCACCGAGCCGTAGTCATACATGCGGCCGGTAGCCGAAGTGCCGCCGACGACATAATCGTCCGTACGAGACGTCATTTCCCAGCCTTCATGCGCGAAGGCGGTGATGCGACCGTCCTTGCCGGCGCCGATCCGGACTCGATGCCGGGTTTCGGCCCGGTAGGTCTGGGTGCCGAAGGCCTGCATGCGGCTCGTCACGCAACGCACCGGCCGGCCGAGACGCCTGGCGGCAACAGCGACGATCGCTGTGCGCGATGTCATCGGTCCCTTCGAGCCGAATGCGCCTCCGATATAGGGACTGACGATCCGCACTTTCGCCGGATCGATCTTCAATTGCCTGGCAAGTTCGACCTTCCAGCCGGTGACATTCTGGGACGGCTCGTGGACGATGAGTTGATCGCCTTGCCACATCGCCGTCGTCGAGAACAGCTCGATCGGATTGTGATGCTGCGTCGGGGTCGAATAGCGTGCGTCGATCTTGACCGGAGCGGCGGCATAGGCGGCATCGAAATCGCCGGCCTTGACGTCTTCCTTGAACAGCGGGCTTTTGCCGGCAGCGGGAATGGTCTTCGTTCCGGGGCTATCGAAGCTCGCTGTCGGTTCTTGCTCCTCGTATTCCGCGCGGATCAGTTGCGCTGCCTCCTCGGCCGCCTCGAAAGTCTCGGCAACGGCGAGCGCGATGATCTGGCCATCGTGGAAGATCGCCCGGTCGTGCAGCGGTCCGACCGAGGTTGCACTGCCGTTGCCAAACTTCGGCCTGTCGACCTTGTCCATGTCACCGTATGTCACGATATCGAGCAGGCCCGGCACTGCGCGAGCCTCATCGAGATGAAGCCTGGTCACCCTGCCCTTGGCGATGCTGCTCGTTGCAAGTACGCCATAGGCTATGTTGGCCGTCGGCAGATCTGCCGGATAGTGAGCTTGGCCAGTAACCTTCAACCGCCCATCGATACGCGGCAGCGGTTCGCCTTGATTGTCCTTGGGTCTTGGAGCGGCTGCGTCCATGGTCACACCTTGATGTCGCGGGTTTCGAGTAACGCCCGCACCAGCGTTCGCTTGCCGAGCTCTATTTTGAATCCGTTGTGCTGGCGCGGTTCGGCGTCGGCAAAGGCAGCATCAGCAGCTGTCTTGGCGGACGCCTCGTCGAGCGTCTTGCCTTGCAAGGCCTCCTCAGCCGCTCGGGCGCGCCACGGGACCGTCGCCACGCCGCCAAGCGCGATGCGGGCTTCGCGCACGCTGTCACCGTCGAGGTCGAGCGCGACGGCCGCCGAGGCCAGCGCAAAGGCATAGGATTCGCGATCGCGGATTTTCAGGTAGAGCGAACGGCGAGCCCATGAAATGGCCGGCACTTCGATGGCAGTGATGATCTCGTCGGCCGCCAGCTCGGTCTCGATATGCGGCGTGGCGCCGGGTTGCCGATGCAGCTTGGCGAATGAAATTTTCCGCGCGCCGCGTGAGCCTTCCGCATGAACCACGGCATCGAGCGCGATGAGCGCCTGGGCGAAGTCGCCATGATAGGTGGCGATGCAGGCATCGCTGGTCCCAAGCACCGCATGCTGCCTGTTGAAGCCCTCCATCGCCGCGCAGCCGGAGCCCGGCGCGCGCTTGTTGCAAGGCCAGGAGGTCTCGCGGAAATATTCGCAGCGCGTGCGCTGCAGGATGTTTCCGGCAAGACTGGCCATGTTGCGTATCTGACCGCTTGCCGCCAGCCGCAAGCTGTCGGCGATCACCGGATAGCGGCGTTTGACCTCGCTGTTGTCTGCGGCCTCCCCCATCCGCACCAGCGCACCGAAGCGGATGCCGTCATCGGTAATCCTGATCTGCCGGAGTGCCGGCTCGGCGAGCCGGTTGAGGTCCAGCAGTCTGTTCGGCTGTGCGACACCGAGCTTCATGTAATCGGCAAGGTTGGTGCCGCCGGCAATGAACTGCGCGTTCGCTTGTGTCGGCTGGTCGTCGGCGGAAGTAAATCGGGATGCAGCCGCAACAGCGGCGGATACGTTCGTTGGCTGCTCGTAAACGAAGGGACGCATCTCAAGCCCCCCTTGTCTCATCGCGCGCCTGCATGATTGCCGCGACGATGTTCGGATAGGCCGCGCAGCGGCAGATGTTGCCGCTCATATAGTCGCGAATATCATCCTCGGAACCGGCGTGACCTTCATTGACGCAGCCGATCGCCGACATGATCTGGCCCGGCGTGCAATAGCCGCACTGAAAGGCATCGTGATCGATGAAGGCCTGCTGCATCGGATGCAATTTACCGTCGCTCGAGGCCAGTCCTTCCACCGTCGTTACTTCCTTGCCCCGGTTCATCACCGCGAAGCTGAGACAGGAGAGCGCGCGCTTGCCGTCGACGAGAACCGTGCAGGCGCCGCACTGGCCGTGGTCGCAGCCCTTCTTCGTCCCGGTCAGGCCGACATGATCGCGCAGGGCGTCGAGCAGACTCGTCCTTGGATCGAGCGAAAGCTCGTAGGGCTGCTTGTTGATCCGCAGCGATGTGACGACGGTTTCCCTGAGCTTTGACGGGGATGCTGCCGGCGTTTCGGCCTGCGCCGCGGAGGCGAGCATCGGCGCCGCGGCGGCGACCGAAACAGTGCCGGTCATGAAGCTTCGTCGGCTGAGGCCATTGGCGCTAGAGGCGGAAGACTGGGACATGGCTCGCTCCATGGCTGGCTGATCATTGGCGCTAACCATCCAGCCGGAGCATTGTTCCGAACGTCCCCGTGCAGAATCCCGGTATCTCACAAAAGTTTGACTCTGTGCGCGCACACCGACTTCTAGTCCGGACACGCAGGCTCGAACGCGACAGCTTTGCCCTGCCGCGATTTGACACTGGAGCCGTCCACACTGGCGTGGCTGTTAAATCAGACCTCTGCGCACATTCAGATGCGTCACGGCCGTCACCAGGATGGCGCCGGTCATGAAGTAGAGGGTGGCCAAGATGTTGCCGTGATGAAAATGAATCCCGGCGAACAGCAGGGCCATGACCACAGCAAGAAATGCGATTATGCGCGAGAATTCATCGGGCATGGGGCAACCTACGCAAACAGGATGGATGGCCGCCCTCAATCAGCCGATCGCTCCATAAAGCAGTTTTCGAGTTTCGACAATTGGCCGCGGAATATGAACAAAGTGCCCTCGCTGCTAAAATGACAATCGCGCCGCGCGGGACGCACTTCTGTGAATGCCTTCACATACGGCGCGGGAGAAACGCGCACAGATAACCGCACCCGGGTGGCGATGACCCTTTGCGCGATGCACAGGTTCTGAGATGGGCTTCCCGAACCTGAAAATGGGGTCGTTCCTCGACAGGGGCTATCGAGCACCTAACCATTTTCAGTTTTGCTGTCCGCGTGCGATGGCCACCTCCCGCCACGCGCGCGGATGGCGTTTCGAATATTTGGGCATGGTTCCGCCAGACCTGCCTTTCGTTCGCTGAAATTTGCCGGCTCACGAAGCGCCCACGACTGTTTCGTGACCGGCCGAGAGGCATTGCATCCGCAATGCCGTCACGAAGGAGAGGAAGCTTTGATCGAGCACGCACTTGTCCTACAATTCCCCCTCGAAGAGAGGCGGAATCGCATCATGTCCACAGCCGGCGCGGATGACCGGAGCGCATTGTCGCGCCTGGCGCGGATCGATCCCGGTCACTTCGACCTGCTTTTTGCCGGCTGCAAGGTCGAACGTTATGCCGCCGGCCAGCATCTGTTCGTCCAGGAAGATGCCGCCGACCGCATCTACGGTGTGTTGAACGGCAACGTCGAAATCTCGATCTATTCGCCGGGCGGCCAGAAGCTGGTGGCCAATATCGAGCTCTCGCGCAGCCTTGTCGGCGAGATCGGCGCGCTCGACGGACGACCGCGAACGGCGACCGCGATCTGCCTCACAGCCTGCGAGCTGGTTTCCCTCAGTCGCGCTCAACTATTTGATCGCATTGAGAAAAACCCGCCGCTCGCGCGCGCCATGATCGGGTTGCTGTGCGCCCGGCTGCGCTGGGTCAGCGGCGAACTGGGCGACCAGGCCTTTTTCGGCATCGAAGCCAGGCTGGCGAAGCGGCTGGTATTCCTGAGCGGTGTCATGGCTGATCCTGCCGGCTGGATTCCGATTTCCCAGTCGGAGCTCGGCGAGTTCCTCGGCGCGACGCGCGAATCGGTCAACAAGGCGCTCAACGACTGGCGCAACCGGCAGATGATCGCCATCAAGCGCGGCGGACTGCGCATAACCAACGCCGCCGCCTTGAACCAGATCGCCGATTCGCAGGACGACGGTTGACCAATTTCCAGACCCCGAATCAAAGCCGTGAAATCAGGTAGCGCAGTGCCGAGCGGCTCGGCATGAAGAAATAGCCGCCGCCCTTTGTGGTGACGAACTGCGGCATATCCTTCAGCACCGTGACCTTCTCCCAAGACGGGATCGAGAACCGGCCATCGCCGTTGCGTGCGCCGATCATCGGGTCCTTTTCGCCGACAAGGCCCTGGAACGAGCTCGACGAAACCCAGGTCTGCTGCATGAATTCGTACTGACGCTCGATGTCGGCGTTGAGGCACATGAAGAGAAGGCCTTTCTCGACCTTCCCGTCCTTGCCCTTCTTCTCATAGGTGCGGCCGACGCGCAGGATGCGGTGGCGCTTGCCGATCGCGATCTGCGTCTCGCGGTCCTCGCCAAGCGAATCGCGCGGGTTGGAACGGCGTATATGCGAACCGAGCGGGCAGCGATGCCCTTGCGGATCCTCGGCGCCGAAGGCGAAGTCGTTGTCCGCGCCGCGGCCCTGACGACCGTCGGGATTGCGTACCAGCGAGCTGCCGTCCTGCCAGCGGCCGAGCATCTTGGCGGCGACCCAGTGGGGTGTGATGGCCGGATCGGCGGTCTCGCGGGCGGCCCGCGCCGCCGCCTGCCTGCAATAACTGTCGAACAATTCGACATGCTGTTCGAACTGCCGCACGACAAGGAAGGAGCCGTTGCGTCCGAAGTCGCGCGGCGGCGGCGGCTGGCCGGGAACCTGCCGGTTGCGCCGCACCTGCGACAGGATGCCGGTGCGGTCCTGCGCTGCCCGCACCGAGGGCGAAGCCGGATAGAAGCCGTGCTCGTCGCGATAGCCGAACAGGAATTCGCCCGGCGCGACCAGATGCATGGGCGCCGCACCCTTGTTGGCGCGCGCCGTGCCCCGCACGACCGGCTGCGAGACGCCATCGACAAAGCCGAAATGCTCGTACGCGCGGGGGCGCTCTGGCTTGCCGCTATGCCTTGCGGCTTCGTCACCCTTTGCAGTCTGAGGAGCTTTCGCGCCGTCCTTTGGCGGTTCACGGTTTATGACGAGCGGCAGTTCAGCGACGATTTTCATCCCCGCCCCGGTCGTCTGCCGCTTCGCCGCGGCAATCTCGGTCTTCAGGCTATCCGGCCTGCCCGCATAGCAGACGATGACCGCGTCCACCGGCTTTTCAAGCGAGCCCCACTGCCATTTGTCGGGTGCGTCGGGGCCGGTTTCGTCGAGGATGCGGCTGCGCTCGGGATTGCCCATGCCGTGGCGAAAGGCGACGGGGAACGTGTCCAGCGGATCGTCGTCGACGCCGCCTTCCAGCCCCAGCCGCTTGAGTCCTTTAGGGCCGAAGGCCACCGTCATGGCTCGTTCGGCAGGCACGCCGTCGCCGAAACTCGTTTGCGCGATGACGAAATCCAGCCAGGCCTTGCGCTTGGTTTTCGGCAGGTTCTCGGGCACTTGGATGGCCAGCATATGCGCATAACCCAGCGCGCCGAAAGGGCCAAAGAAGATCGACTGGATCTCGCCGGATTCCAGCTCTTCAACCGGCCAAGCACGTGGCGTGGAGGGACTTGCCGCGTCCGCGGCCCTCGCCTGCGGACGCGGCAAGGAGCCGAACAGGCTCAGCCAGTCGCGCGCCTCATTGCCGGTGGCCGATGCAATGCCGCGCCTGATCCTGGAGTTGATGCGGATGCGCGTGGTGTTGAGATCCGGGTAGGCGGAGTACCAGAACAGGGTCGGCACCTGCTGGCGCCGCGCCCAGCGCTTGAAGCGGTCGCCGTCGCGCGCGCCGTCGAGAAAGAGCAAGCGTGTGCGCGGATAGCCCTCGGTGTTGCTCCACACGCCGGTCAGGCCTTCGGATGCCTTGGCGATGAAGTCCTCCAGATAGCTTTCCCAGCTGCCGCCATAGTTGGAGAAAAACATCAGCTTATTGGAGCCGGGGAGCAGCACCCAGCGGGCGAAATGGATGGTGTTGATGGTAGCGAGAAAGCCCGGCTTGAACACTTTCTGCGCTGCTATCGAGATCAGGTAGAAGGAAAACCTGAGCGCCAGCCGCCGCAGGATGCCGGCCTTCATCGTCGAGATCGCCGTCAGATGGTTTTGGGCGGCGTGGTCCTCATGGGCGAGGATCCTGTCCAGCGCCTCTATCCCGATCGAGGTGTTTTGCGGCTGGTCCCGGTCATCGAGGCGTTGCAGCAGCCATAGGCCCAGAAGCGCCAACAGCATCGCGAAAATCAACAATCCGGCCAGTGCCAGCACAAGAGAAGTCACGGCGATGGCTATGCCGGTGACCGAGATCGAGCTTATGTCGACAACCCTCCCGAATACCAGGTGGTAAGTCATATACCAGCCGGCAGCCAGGAGTATCGCCAGCGTCGCGAGAACCGGCGGGACCAGCAGCGTCGTCTTAAAGGCGTTCCACCACCGCCCCGGCGGCCTTTCCAGGAGACTCTCGGCCGGCTCGAAAGCCCAGGGGAACGTCCCCAGCGCCTGGACATGGCGGCGCGCCTCGGCGAGCACCGCTGGAGCGTCGCCGGTGCCGGTGCGCGGCCTTTCGGCGATATCGCGCACGCTGTCGGCAAGCTTGGCCTCGGCCCTGATGCGCTGCACCGAGTGCCCCGGCGTACCCGAAAAAACCAGCCCGGCAGTGCTGCCGAAGGACGGCGATATCTCGATGTGGTGCTTCTTCAGGAAGTCCTCCAGCGAGTCGCCGTCGGGCAGGCCGCACACGTCCCTGAAGATCGGCCTCAGCCGCTGCCCGATGGCATGCGTGAGCGCTGCAATGACGTCATCGGCGCTGCCGTCGCCGGAGATTTCAAATACCAGCGCTCCGGATTCGAGGCCCGACGCCTCGTCCTTGCCGGTGGCGGCGACGGCCAGGCTGGTGAAATGGATTGAGCCGACCGTGTCGAGCGCCTGGCCAAGCTCGTCGATTGCCGGATTGCCGAGCGCTTCGACCTTGTCGCGCGCGGCATCGAGCGGCACCCCGCGCCTGACCGGGCAGACCACAGTCACCATGGACTGATCGACCGTGCGGCTGAACTTCGAGCGTTCGAAATCGACCTTGAGGCTCGCCGGATAGGCGCCGACATTGACCATTTTTCCGGCCCTGCCGCGCATGCGGCTGAGTTTCGGCTTGCTGAACAGGGCGCGAATGCATTCGCCGATCTGGATGCGGGCAATCTCGGCGCCGATGCACAGATGAATGCCGTGGCCGAAAACCATATAGTCGCGATGCGGACGCGACGTATCGAACTCGTTTGGCCTTTGCACGATTTCAGGATCGAACATGGCCGAGAGCGTCGCCGGCATCACCACCGTTCCGGCCTTCACCAGCCGCTCGCGACGCGTCCCCTTGCCGATGGTCGCGTCGCGCGCGGTATAACGCCATGGGCCGACCCAGATCGGCTTGAAACGCATGGCCTCGAGCACCGCCCGGTCGAGCTTCTCGGTGCTGTTTGCGGCAAGCGCCGCATCGACAGCCTGACGCGCATCGGGCCGCGACAGGATCACCTCCAGGCAATTGCCGCCGGCAAGCACATTGGTCGGAACAAAGCCGGCGATCATGCCGAGCATGATGGAGTGGAGATCGGCCAGCGATAGGCGCCCCTGGTCCATAAGCGCGACGAGACGGCCCAGAGACCGGTCGTCCTTGCCGCCTTTGTCCCTGATCGCGGCGATGGAGCGGTCGATGACCTTGATCAGCCGGTCACCGCCGACGATCGCCAGCTGGCGCGTGGTGGCGCTGGCCGTCGGGTCGGAAAAGAACAGCGCGCTGAGCGAGATCGACCAGTCGGCGAACTCGGTCTCGTCGTCGATCTCGAGGCCGAAATAGTCGCGGCAGATGCGCACCGGCACGATCTTCATCAGTCCGGCAATGGCGTCGAAGCCGGGACTGGCGCGGGTCATGATGTCGCGCGAATGCCGCTCGGCGATCGGCCTGACGGCGCTTTCGACTTCCGCCGGCGGAAACGCACTCAGCACTGCCGATTTCATCTGCCGGTACGCGGCGCCGTCCTGCATGCCGAGAATGAAGTTCGACCCTCTTGCCAGTTCCGCCATTTCCGGCCCATAGGGCGTTTCGAATTCATCGCCGCGCTCCAGTATGTCGCGCACGTCGGCGCCCTTGGTGACGAGCAGGAAATTGCCGAATGCAAGGTTCGGCCAGAAACGGCGCAGCAGCGCCAGCAGCCAGCGCGGATCGCTGAGAAAGAAGCCTGCGATGCGGGACGCAAGGCCGTCCTTGGAACGAAGCCGGTTGATGTCGAACGGCGGCATTTCGGCGATAGGGCGTTGGCTTTTCTGGGCTGCCCGCACAGCGGCGAAATATTTGATCTTGATCATGCGCGTTCGAGCCCCCCGGCTGTCCACGTCAATGCGATGCCGGCAACCTCATGGCCTAGGTTTCCGTCGGTCCGGCGTATGTGAATTTTTTCACAGTCGTTCCATGTTCGGCGGGTAATGTTGCAGCGGACTTGGCCTGATCGAAATTCGCGATCAGAAAATCGTTCTTGGCCGTGTCGGTGAACGGTATCCAGCGAATCCTCTGCTCCGAAAAATCGGGATGCCTGGTCGCGAAAATGGCAAGTTCGCGCGTCGCCTCCTCGCGACGGCCGCTTCGCATCAGGGCGCCGATCTTCAGGAACCTAGCGTAAAAATAGCCTGGCGACAGGTTGAGCGAACGGTTGGCGTTGGCGATTGCCGCCGGCCAGTCCTCGACGAAGCAGTAGGCGGCGGCAAGTTCGCCCAGATTGTGGAAGCGGTAGAGGTCGAACGGGCTCAACCGCTCGGTGTCGAGGAAGAACGGTATCGCGCCGGCGGCATCGCCGAGCAACAGGAGGGCGCTGCCCATCGCCGAGCGTGCGAAGGCAAAGCTCGGATTGATGTGTATAGCTTCCTCGAGATGCTCGACCGCCGATGCCGGCCGTCCGCGCATGATGTCGGCGACGCCGAGATGCGCATGTGGACGTGCATCGAGGCTGTCCATAAGCAGCGCCTTGCGCGCGAACGTTTCGACCTTGTCCAGATCGTCGCTGTCGCCGAAACGCAGCCACGCCCGCCAGAAATACCACCAGGCCAGCTCGTTCAGCACCGCGCTGGAATTCGGGTCCTCCCGATAGGCCTTTTCGAAGAATTCGAGCGCAAGTTCGGTGTCGCTGCGGGTGCGCCGGTTCATGTGCCAGCGGCCGCGCCGCACCAATTGCCAGGTTTCAAGGCTCTCCCATGGCACCTGGAAGGTCCGCGCCTGCTCGGCCCGGTCGACTTCCTTGTCGAGGATGGAAACGATCTCGCTGCCGACCTGGTCGCGCAGGCTGAAGATGTCGCCGAGGGCGCGGTCGAAGCGCTGCGACCATACGAGCCGCCCGTTGGATGTATCGGTGAGCGAGGCGTTGAGGCGGATCTGCCCGCCATAGCCGGTCAGCGTGCCGCCGACGATGTAGCGGGCGCCGAGCGCATTGCCGATGACCCTGGTTCCCAGGCTGTCGTCGCGAAACTGGAAGCTGGAGCCCTTGGCGATAACCGAAAGCCAACGGGTGTTGGAGAGGCCGTAGATGATGTCCTCGGCAATGCCGTCGGCCATATAACCGACATCGGCTTCGCTTCCGTCGCCCTGGAACGGCAGCACCGCGATCGCCGGCGGACCCTTGGGAGCTGGCCGGCTGTGCGCGGGAGCGACCGGAATTGCTGCCAGCGGCGCTGCCGTCGTCGAGGCGCCATTGGCGTTGCGGCCGGCAATCAGGACGCGCACCGGCAAGGCGATGTTCTTCAACATGAATTCGCCGAGATCGGTGAAAGCCGCCGCCGTCTTGTCCTTCACGTGATGCCATGTCGTCTCCGAAAGGGCGAGACCGTCACGCGGGGCGAATTCCTGGATCCTGGCGGCGATATTGACGTCGTCGCCATAAAGGCGGCCCTCGCGGACGATGACGTCGCCGGTGTTGATGCCGGCCCGAAACGGCATGCGCATCTCCTCGGCGACCGAGGCATTCAGCGCCACGATCCGGTCCTGGAAGTCGAAAGCCGCCCGCAGGGCTTCAATCGGATTGCCGAATTCGGCCATCACGCTGTCGCCTGCGTCGCCGAAGGTGCGCCCGCCAAAGGCGCCGCAGCTGTCGGCGATGATGTCGCGCCTTTCCTCGAAGGCAGCGACGGCAAGTTCGTCGTCGATGCCCATCAGCCGTGAAAAGCCTACGGCATCGATCGAAATGATCGTCGCAAGCTGACGGGTATAATTCCGTTCAGCCATGATCGAGCCCCCGGTCCCTGTTTTCGGTCCAGAACAGGCGACTCCGCTCTTGAACACTTCGCCGTTTGCCGAGGAAAAGTCCTCGGCAGGCACAGCGTGCCGTTGCCACCTTGTTATGTGCAGAACTCTAACAGGGTCTCGCCAAAAGCTCTACCACGATCCGCTAATAGAGCGCAGCGCGTCGCCGCACGCATGGTTAGCTGTTCGTTACCTGAAGCACCAGATCGCAGCGACGTCCTTACGTATTGGAATCTCGCCGCTTTGTTCATTTCAGCTTTCGCGAATGAACACGCTGCCGGGCTTGACATCGACCCTGCCGAGTTGGCTCTGGAGCAGGCGTTGTGCGCTCCTGGCGGAACCAACGGGCAGGCATGCGAGTTTTCCAGCGCACCCATGCCAATACGAGATTGAGGGCGGTCATGCGTACTGTTGTTTTGGCAACCGCTGTTGCGGTTCTTTTTTTCGGCCCGGCATTGGCGGCGGAAGAGCAACCGCTGCCGCCGGAAAAAGCCAAGAAGCTTTCCGAAATCATCGCCAAGGTCGAGCAGCGAAAGGACTTCCGTTATGTGAAGGAGGTCGACTGGGACAGCGACGGCTATACCGTAACCTATTACACCACCGACAAGGCCAAGGTTCAAATCACCTATGATCCGGTGACCGGGGAATCCAAGTAGCACCGGGCCACAGGGCTGTTTCGTGCCACCCGGATTTTGCTTAAACTACCGCGGCAATGGGCAGCTGGGTCTTGCCGGATGCCGAGCACCTCTGCGGCGGCGCCTGATATCGCGCTCAACTTGAGGGCGAGCGCACCGCTTCGGTCGCGTCGAGCGCCTGCATCAGCTTTGAATCGCGATCATAGACATCATCGAAATACTCGACCTTGCCGGACATGTCCGGCCAGGCGGTGAAATAGGCGACATAGACCGGGATGACGCGTGTCACATTCTCGGTCGAATGGCCGTGCTTCAGCTTCTCGGCGATATCGTCGACCGAGGTGCCAAGCACCGCCGCCGCCATGCCGCGCGGATCCTGCAGGCGGATGCAGCCGTGGCTCAGCGCGCGCATGTCGCGCGCGAAGAACGACTTTTGCGGCGTGTCGTGCATGTAGATGGCATGCTTGTTGGGGAACAGTATCTTGAGTTCGCCGAGCGCGTTGGCCTCGCTTGGCTGCTGGCGCACGTTGAAGGGGATTTTGGCGCCATAGGCGCCCCAATCGACCGCCGACGACGGGATTTGCTTGCCGTGCGAATCCGTAACTTCATAGCCGGCACGGTCGAGATAGCCGGGGTCGCTGCGCAGCCTCGGCAGCATCTCATTGACGATGATCGATTGCGGCACGCCCCAGTAGGGATGGAAATCGACCTGCTTGATGTGGTCGTAGAAGAAGGCGGTCTGGTTGGTGGTCTTGCCGATGACCGCGCGGGTCTTCAGCTTCTCCTCGCCATTGTCGATGTAGCTGGCGGTGAAGGCCGGCTGGTTGATGAAGACGCGCGGACTGCCGAGATCGGAGGGCAGCCAGCGCAATTCCTCGAGCGCAACTTTGACCTTCTCGATCCTGTCGGCCTTGGACGCGCCGGCGAGAGAGGCCACGGTCCGCGGGCCGATGACGCCGTCGCCCTTCATCCCGGCGCGTTGCTGGACCGCCTTGATCACCGGCACCAACTCGGGATCGTAGACCTCGCTGTTGCCCAATCTGGAGAGGACCTCGCCGTATGCGCCGCCCATCTCGTCGTCGAGATTGCGGCCAATCAGCGTCAGCAGCTTGGGCAGTTCCGGGCTGCTTTCGCCGGGTTTCAACAACAGCTTGGGATCGACAACGATCTCGTTCTCCTCACTCGCCTCAAGTGATTCCAGTTCGACGCGCAGCGCCTGGTATTCCGGATTCTGCGGATGCCGAGATTCGAGATAGGTGCGAACCTCCTGCGTGTGCGCCAGTGTCTTCAGCACGCCTTCCATATCGAGCGGCTTGGCCGGGAAATCGTAGTAACCCGTCATCCGGTTGGGCTCGACGCGGCCGCTCTGGGCGTCATGGGCATAGCGCAGCACGCGCGCCGACAGCGCCATCTCGAAGCGGACCATCTCCTTCGCGCGCTCTTCGGGCGTCGCGGATGTCGTGGCAGCCGGAACATCGACGCTGTAGTCGGCCGGCGTCAGGCCGTAGCTCGCTGCCTCGCCGAGCACCCGCACTGCATCCTGCGCCCGGCTGTTCGGCGCGTCCCCCGTCACCCAGATGAAATCCGGATTGGCCGAATAGTAGGCGACCAGCGCCTTGGCGATATCTGGCTCGGCAAAGAGTTCATAGTCGCTCAGCCCGGCCAGCGCGTCGCGGAAAGCAGTGCCTGTCACTGACGGCACATAGACTGCATCTTGCGGCGTGGCAGGCTGCGGAGCCGCGATCGCACCAGGTTGCGGCGCCGCGATCGCAGGTTGCGACGCCGCGATCAACGACTTGAAGTCGACACTCACAAGCCGGTCGGCCTTGTAGGTGTTGTAGGTTGGGCTGCTGATTCTGACGCCGCCGTCACCCTCGGCAGACGCACCTGGCCGTATCTTGCGCGGCTTCGGCGGCGGTGGAAATTCATCCTGGGGATTGTGCCGGATGCCGCCGCCGAACAACATGTCGAACAGCCCCTGGGCGCTCGCGGGCTGCTGGCCGAAGGCCAGCGTCGCCGCAATCGCGATCGGCATTATGGCTTTCTTGTTGCCGAGGAATTTCATGCATCACCCGCACCGGTTGAATCGGTTCCCGTTCCGCGCCGCCCGACGGTCCCGCCCAACGCATGGCGGATGTAAGGCGCGACTGTACCGATTCATACGGATTTCGTTAAGCTTCCATAAATTTCCACCGCCGTGTTGCAGAACGGTTTCACATCCTTGTGAGACACAATGCGGCAGGGCCGCTCCTGGTTTCAGAGGCCTCGACGACAATCAGGCGTTGGCGCCGCCATCGATGGTCAGCGCGGCACCGGTGACGAAACGGCCCTCGGCGCTGGCGAGCCAGGCGACCAGGCCTGCTATCTCCTCGGCCTCGCCGAATCGCGGCGTCGCCATTTTCTGGCGCTGGTGCTCGGCATGCGGCCCGTCGGCAGGGTTCATGTCGGTGTCGGTCGATCCCGGATGAACGATGTTGGCGGTGATGCCGCGCGGGCCGAGGTCCCGCGCCAGAGCCTTGGTCAACCCGACCAGCGCCGCCTTGCTGGTCGAATAGGCGCTGAGGCCGGCGTCCGTCACGCGCTCGGCCAGGTTGCTGCCGATCGAGATGATGCGACCGCCTTCCGCCATATGCCGGGCGGCCGCCTTCGAGGCAACGAAAGGCGCCCTCAGATTGACCTCCATGCTCTCGTCGAAATCGGCAAGCGACAGGCTATCGATCGGCGCGGCGCGCCAGATGCCGGCGCTGTTGACGAGTATGTCGAGCCGGCCGAACGCATCGATTGTCTTTGCGATGGCGCTTTCGATCGCGGCGGCGTCGCGGCCATCGGCCCTGATGGCCATGACGCGCCCGCCCGCCGCCTCGATTTCACCGGCAACGGCGCGCGCCTGCGCCTCGCCATTGACGTAGGTCAGCGCGACGCTGGCGCCCTCGCGCGCAAGCCTTCTGGCGATCGCGGCGCCGATACCGCGGCTGCCGCCGGTCACAAATGCCGCCTTGCCGGCGAGTTGGTTGGAAGACATCGATTTCTCCTTTATGTAACGATCGATACATAAATACCTGCCAACCTTGCCTGGCGTCGTCAAGTTAATTATGTATCGATCGACACAGAAAAGGACATCATGTCGGAAAAAGGCCGCCCCCGTTCCTTCGATCGAACCGCCGCGCTGCGGCGGGCGATGGAGGTTTTTTGGGCCAAGGGTTATGAAGGCGCCTCGCTGAGCGACCTGACGGCCGCCATGGGTATCAATTCGCCCAGCCTCTATGCCGCCTTCGGCAGCAAGGAAGCGCTCTTCCTCGAAGCAACCGACCTCTATACGCGTGTCGAGGGCTCCGATATCTGGACGACGCTGGAAGAGGCGCCGACCGCGCGGCAGGCGATCGAGGGGTTCCTGACCCAGACGGCAAAGGCCTATTCCCAAACCGATCGGCCGCAAGGCTGCCTGATCGCGCTCGGCGCCTTGCATCAGGATTCGAGCCAAGGCTTGATCTGCCACGACCTGCGCCGCCGCCGGGCCGAAAATCATATGGCGCTCAAAAGGCGTTTGGAACGCGCCGTCGCCGAAGGAGAGCTACCGGCGGATTTCGACAGCCAAACCGCCGCTACCTTCTTCGCCACGGTCCAGCACGGCATGTCGATCCAGGCGCGTGACGGCGCGACGTATGCCGCCCTCATGGCAACCGTTGCGGGCGCCATGGCGGCTTGGGCAACGATGGCCGGCGCTCGGACCTGAACCAAACATCAATCCGTGACAAACAGCGGTCTTTGTGATCGAAATTCCAGCGGCCTCGAGCACGGCCTGGAGGATGTGCAGTGAAGAAGGGATATCGCGAGCTTCTCGATGAGGCCAATGCCGAGATCGAGGTGGTGTCGCCGGAAGAAGCGGCGGGGCTGCTGGAAGACAACGATACGATCTTCGTCGACCTGCGCGATCCCCGCGAAGTCGAGCGCGACGGCAAGATTCCCGGCGCCAGGCATGTGACGCGCGGCATGCTCGAATTCTGGATCGACCCGGAAAGCCCTTATCACAAGCCGTTCTTCGCCTCGGGAAAGACCTTCGTCTTCTTCTGCGCCGGCGGCTGGCGCTCGGCGCTGGCGACCAAGACGGCGCAGGATATGGGCCTGACCCCGGTCAAGCACATTCTTGGCGGCTACACTGCCTGGAAGGCGGCGGGCTTGCCGGTCGAGCCGGGGCAGAAAAAGAAACCCGACTGATCGGATTTTTCGCGCAATTTCGGACGGAAAACCCGGTACACACTTTTCTTGGAACTGCTCACTGCAACGTCAGTTCCTGCTGCCCGGTCACGAAGCCGACGGCACGCGCGACGACGTCCTTGTCGGCAAGGATGCGGCGGTGGCCAAGACCCTCGGCCCAATGCAGGCGGACATGATCGCCGGCCCCGGCGTAACGCTTCGCATGATCGGCATGGACCTCGCGATCGTCCGGCGCATGGATGACGAGCGTCGGCACCGGTGTCTCGGCAAGCTGGCGGTCACCGGTGAATTCGCTGAGCGGCCGCCCCGACAGCTGTTTCACCCGATCCGCCATGGCGATCCGGGAACGCGGCCCGACATTGAGCATGCTGCTGAAGTCGTCGAAGATCGCCGGCAAGGAACTGGGGGCGGCGATCAGCACCAGCTTTCCGGCCGCCAGCGGCGGTATGCCTTTGACCGATGCCGCGACAGCGTTGGCGGCAATCGCGCCACCGAAGGAATGTCCGACGGCGGCGACGAACGGGCCGAACCATTCGCCGGCGACCCTTACCGCATCCACCGCATTCACCATGTTCAAATGGCGGCCTAGCGACTGGCCATGGCCCGGCAGGTCGAGCGAGACGACCTTGTGGCCGGCATCGCGAAACCCCTCGATCAGCGCGCGCATGTATTCGGTGCGCGAACGCCAGCCGTGGATGACCAGCACGGTGCCGCGAGAGCCCCTGCCCGGCTCCGGCCGGAATTCATGCGCAGCCACGCAGCCGGTTCTGGTCTTCAGCCGGTGGTGGCGCGCCTCGGCCATGAAACCGGCGGCGCGCTCAACGGCGCGGCGCTCGCCGTCGCTCAGCGCTTTGACATCGGGCGTGCGGCAGAACAGTTCGAACGCGGCGCGGCCGCTGAGACGCGGGGCGACATGTTCAGCTGCGCCGAACACGCTCCGGATGACCTTCAATCCAAATGATGCCATAGTCGCGGTCCATCCATTCGTTCAGGCATGAACATAATAGTTCAAACATGAACATTAAACAAGAGCTGCCCTGGGACAATCCGCGCTTTCGCAACTGGGTTGCGGTGGCGCGCGCCTGCCATGTGCTGGAGCGTACGCTGGCGGCGCAGCTCACGCCGCTCGATCTCAAGCCGGCTCAGCTCGACGTGCTGATGAACCTTTATCGCCATCCCGGCATGTCGCAGCACGACCTCGCCCGCAAGCTGCTGGTCGGCCGCTCCAACATCACCATGCTTTTGCCGCAGCTCGAGGCGCGCGGCCTGTTGCGCCGCGAGGGCGACGAGAAGGACAAGCGCGTGTTGCGGCTGAACCTCACCGAAGCCGGCGAGGCCCTGCTGATGCGGGCGCTGAAAGTGCACATGGCGCTGATCGAGAAGGCAATGAGCCAATCGACGCCCGAACAGTGCGACATGATCGGCGAACAGATGCGCAAGATCGCCGACGTGCTGAAGGAAGCCTGACTGTCAGGCTTTACCACATCGTCTTCTTCGCCCGTTCAGGCCATTCCCGGTCATAGGTTTCGGCGTCGATATTCTTGCGGCTGGTGATCTCCAGGATCTGGCCGGGCGTCGGCAGCGACTTCGGATCGACATGCTTGGCCGGGTCCCAAAGCTGCGAACGCACGATGGCGCGGGCGCATTGGAAATAGACCGTATCGACGGCGATGACGGTGACCGATCGGGCCGGCTTGCCGTCGATAGTGAAGGAGGCGCAGAGCTCCGGATCGGTGGTGATGTGGGCGCGGCCGTTGATGCGCAGCGTCGTGCCTGAGCCCGGCACCAGGAACAGCAGGCCGACACGCGGATCGCGAATGATGTTCTTCAGCGAATCGGCACGGTTGTTGCCGCGCCTGTCCGGCATCATCAGCGTCTTCGCATCGAAGATACGGACGAAGCCGGCAAGATCGCCGCGCGGCGAGCAGTCCAGCCCTTCCGGTCCGCTGGTCGCCAGCGCCACGAAAGGCGAGGCTTCGATGAAGGCGGCATATTCGGGGATCACATGGTCGAGTTCCTTGACCAGCGAAGCCTCGCCGGGCAGGCCGTAAAGGGCTTCCAGCTGTTCGATTGATGTGATGACCGCCATATGCCTTTTCCCAGATCTTTGCCGGGGCTACGCCACGCCCATGACGTTTTGACGACAGCTTAGCGGTCGCGGCTGAGGCCCTTCTCGGCAAGCTCGGCGAGATAGGCGCTCCAGCGCACCTCCTTCTCGTGGCCAAGCGTGTGAAGATAATTCCAGGTGAAGATGCCGGTGTCGTGGAAATCGTCGAAGGTGATGCGCACCGCGTAATTGCCGACCGGCTCGATCTTGAGGATTGCGACATTGCGCTTGCCGGGCACGGTCACGCGCTGCTCCGGCGAATGGCCCTGCACCTCCGCCGAGGGCGAGGCGACGCGCAACAGTTCGGCCGGCAATTCGAACGGCTGATGGCCGGGAAAGGTCACGGTCAGCAGCTTGCGGTCCTTGGAGACCCTCAGTTCCTTCGGCGCCGTCATGATTATTCCCTGCGTAAATACCGCCCTTCCCTACGCCGCTTCGCGCAAGACGAAAAGGCGGTTGCAGACAGCCGACACACGATGTCGGTCGGGGAATGTTACCAAAGGCCAATTCCTTCTATCTTGAATGCGGGGCTGGATCGTATCACATAGCCATATATAACGACGCCCGTAACGGCCACGGAAACGCTTGAAGATGAACATGATCGACCCCTTCGGTCGCACGATCAGTTACCTGCGCGTGTCGGTCACCGACCGCTGCGATTTCCGTTGCACCTATTGCATGGCCGAGGACATGACCTTCCTTCCCAAGAAGGATCTGCTGTCGCTCGAAGAGCTCGACCGGCTCTGCAGCGTCTTCATCGAAAAGGGTGTGAAGAAGCTCAGGCTCACCGGTGGCGAGCCGCTGGTGCGCAAGAACATCATGCATCTGGTGCGCCAGCTGTCGCGCCATCTCGACAGCGGCGCGCTGGAAGAGCTGACGCTGACCACAAATGGCTCGCAGCTGTCGCGCTTCGCCGCCGAGCTCGCCGATTGCGGGGTCAAGCGCATCAACGTGTCGCTCGATACACTCGACGCCGAAAAATTCCGCCAGATCACCCGCTGGGGCCAGCTCGGCAAGGTCATGGAGGGCATCGACGCGGCTCAGAAGGCAGGATTGAAGATCAAGCTCAACGCGGTGGCGCTACGCGATTTCAACGATGCCGAAATCCCTGAGCTGCTGCGCTGGGCGCATGGCCGCGGCATGGACCTCACCGTTATCGAAACCATGCCGATGGGCGAAATCGACGCCGATCGCACTGACCAGTATCTGCCGCTGTCGCTGTTGCGCGCCTCACTGGAGCGGCAATTCACGCTGAGCGACATTGCCTATAAGACCGGCGGTCCGGCCCGTTACGTCCATGTCGCCGAGACCGGCGGCAGGCTCGGTTTCATCACGCCAATGACGCATAATTTCTGCGAGAGCTGCAACCGCGTCCGGCTGACCTGCACCGGAACCCTCTATATGTGCCTCGGCCAGGAGGACGCCGCCGATCTCAGGGCGCCGTTGCGCGTGTCCGAAGGCAACGAACTGGTCAGCGCGGCCATCGACGAAGCGATCGGCCGCAAGCCCAAGGGTCATGACTTTATCATCGACCGCCGCACCAACCGCCCGTCGGTATCGCGGCACATGAGCGTCACCGGCGGCTGATTTTTTCTTTGGCTTGGTGCATGATCGCCTCCGGCTATCGGCCGTGGGGGGTACCATGAAACATCTCTGTTTCTTGCTGGCGTCATCATTGGCGATCGCCGCGACGCCCGTGATCGCAAAGCCATTCACCTACGTTAACGCCCGCTTTGGCACTGTCTGCACCTTTCCCGACCAGATTTTCAGCGACGCCTTGCCCGAACCGGAAAATGGCGATGGACAACAATGGCTTAGTGCCGACGGCGCCAGCCTGACCTGCTCCGGCATCTACAACGGCGACGACGACACACCGAAGACCTTCGTCGAAGCGCAGATGGCGAGCACGGAGCCGGGCTACAAGGTCACCTACAGCAAGATCGGCAAGAACTGGGCGGTGCTTTCCGGGGTCAAGGGCGACAATATCTTCTATGAACGGCGCCTGTTCGGAAAAGACGACGTGATCCGCAGCGTCTGGATCGAATATCCCGCCGCGCTCAAGGCAAAGTACGACCTGCTGATCGGCGCCATCGCCGGCAGCCTGCACGAGGCAAGCGGGTCACACTGGAAATAAACCTTCGCGCGGGCCTCCCGGCCGATTTACCGCCAGCCCGTTCCAGCCTAGCCTCCGGGAGCGATTTTCGCTCTAAGGGGGAGTGCACATGCGCACATTCTTGGCTTCACTTGCAATGCTCGGGGCCGCTGCCATGCCGGCGGCAGCCCAGTCGATCGGCGGCACATACACGGTTTCCGGCACCAATTTCGACGGCTCGCACTATGGCGGCGAAGCAACCATCACGCTGACCAGCGAGACGACCTGCGCAATCCATTGGGAGACCGGCGGTTCGACCTCCGACGGCATCTGCATGCGCAACGACAATGCCTTTTCCGCCGGCTACTCAATGGGCAAGGAAATCGGCCTCGTCGTCTACAAGGTGGAAAAGGACGGCTCGCTGCACGGGCTGTGGACCATCGCCGGCCAGAACGGCAACGGCACCGAAACGCTGACGCCGAAATAAGCCTTCGCAATCTGTGCAAATCGATCTTTCGGGCCACGGAGACATTCGTGGCCCATTTCTTTGGCGTTGCTGTTTTGCGGCCGCCTGATAGGGCTTGATTCAAAATAGAATCCGGAAACGCCCTTGCCTCTTTCGCCAAATCTTCGCGGCGCGCTGTTCATGGTCGTGGCCATGATCGGCTTCACCCTCAACGACGCGATCACCAAATTCTCCTCCGAATCGATGAATATGGCGCAGGTCATGCTCGTGCGTGGCGCCTTCGCCTCGCTGTTCGTAGGCCTGCTCGCCTGGCAGCGCGGCGCGCTTGCCAATCCGGCTGCGATGCTGCAGCCGATGGTGGCCGTGCGCGTCGCCGGCGAGGCCGGCGCCACGGTGTCATTCCTGATTGCACTTGCCCATCTGCCGATCGCCAACGTCTCCGCCGTGCTGCAGGCGCTGCCGCTGGCGGTGACGATGGGCGCCGCCCTGGTGTTCGGCGAAGGGGTCGGCTGGCGGCGCTGGCTGGCGATCGCCGTCGGCTTTGCCGGCGTGCTGATCATCGTGCGGCCGGGCTTCGAAGGGTTCAGCGTTTATTCGCTGCTGGCGCTGGCGAGCGTCGCCTGCTGCGCCGTGCGCGACCTCGCCACCAAGCGCATCCCGCAGAAGATTCCCACCATGCTGGTGTCGACGGCAACGGCGCTGGCCATGACCGTGCTCGGCGCGGCTCTCCTTTCACCGATGGGTGGCTGGACGCCGATGACCGGCAAGGCAACGGCATTGCTGGCGCTGGCGGCCGTGCTGGTGCTCATCGGCTACCAGTTCATCATCATGGCGATGCGCTCGGGCGACATCTCCTTCATCGCGCCGTTCCGCTACACCGCGCTTTTGTGGTCGATCCTGCTTGGCCTGGTCATCTTCGGCGACATCCCCGATTTGCCGATGATCGTCGGCGCCGCCATCATCATCGGCTCCGGCCTCTACGCGCTCTACCGCGAACGCATCGTCGGCCGGCGCCAGCCCGCCGCCGAAAGCGCTGGACCCGACATGGCGCCGGACGGCATATAGGCCCATGGACCGGAGCGTTTCGGGCATCATTCTGGCAGGCGGCCTGTCGCGGCGCATGGGCGGCGGCGACAAGCCGCTGCTTTCGCTGGGCAATCGCAGGCTTGTCGATCGCGTCGCCGCACGTCTGCAGCCGCAGGTCGGGGCGCTGGCGATCAACGCCAATGGCGATCCGGAACGCTTCACCGTCGCCGGCCTGCCGGTGCTGCCCGACACCGTGCCGGACTACCCGGGCCCACTCGCCGGCGTCCTCACGGGCCTCGAGTGGGCGGCAATGAACCCGGCATGCGAGGCACTGGCAAGCGCTGCCGGCGACACGCCGTTTTTCCCGCGCGATGTCGTCGAACGATTGGCCGAGGCCGCCCGCAAGCAGCCGGGCACCATTGCCGTTGCCAGCTCCGCCGGCAGGTGGCATCCGACCTTCGCGCTTTGGCCGCTTGGCCTGCGCGATGTGCTGCGCCATTTCCTGGTCGACGAGGACAATCGCCGGGTTTCGGCCTTCATGGAACGGCACGGTTTTGTCCAGGTGGAGTTTCCGATGATCGAAGCCGAAGGCCTGCGCATCGACCCGTTCTTCAACATCAACACGCCGGACGATCTTGCGCAGGCCGAGCGTCTGTTGCAAAGCGTCGACCTATGAGACGCGTATTCGGCATTACCGGCTGGAAGAATTCCGGCAAGACGACACTGACCGAGAAGCTGGTCACCGAACTGGTGCGGCGCGGCTGGACGGTCTCGACGGTCAAGCACGCCCATCACGACTTCGACATCGACAAGCCGGGCGCAGACTCCTTTCGGCACCGCCAGGCAGGCGCAACCGAGGTCGCGATCGTATCCGGCAGGCGCTGGGCGCTGATGCACGAACTGCGCGACGAAGACGAGCCGACCCTGGATGATATCCTGGCGCGGCTGTCGCCGTCCGACATCGTGCTGATCGAAGGCTTCAAGCGCGAGGCGCACCGCAAGATCGAGGCAAGGCGGATCGAGGCCAGAGACCGCACGCCGCTCGCGGCCGGCGATCCGCACATCGTCGCCATCGCCGCGGATTTCAAAGTCGAGGGCGAAAGCCTGCCGGTCTTCGATCTCGATGACACGAAAACAATAGCCGACTTCATCGAGCGCGCCAGCGGCCTCGTCGCTCAAAGCAAGTAACGCAGCGGCACACCGCGATTGCCGGTTGTCGGTTGTTTTGCAGTTGCTTTTTTCTTGGAAAGAGTGGGAGTATCCCGCCAGCGGGCGGTCAGGAAAGCTCCGCCCACAAGAGCCGCATGGGACAGCGGCCATGATAATTATGAGAGGATCATCATGCGTATTGCACTGCGTATCGCGCTCGCCGCTTCGGCCGCGCTGCTGACACTTGGCGTTGCCCAGGCTCAGGAAAAGACCCTGAGGATCGGCACCGAAGGCGCGTATCCGCCCTTCAACAACCTGACTTCGGACGGCCAGTTGGTCGGCTTCGACATCGACATCGCCAAGGCCCTTTGCGACGAAATGAAGGTGAAGTGCACCTTTGTCGCGCAGGACTGGGACGGCATCATCCCGGCGCTGCAAGCCGGCAAGTTCGACGCCATCGTCGCCTCCATGTCGATCACGCCTGAGCGTCAGGAGAAGGTCGACTTCACCCACAAATACTATAACACCCCCTCGGCGATCGCCGTCGCCAAGGATTCGACCATCAAGGGCGTGACCAAGCAGGATCTTGCCGGCAAATCGATCGGCGTCGCCACCACGACCACCCATTTCAACTATGCCTCCAAGACCTACACCGACAGCACGATCAAGGGCTATCCGAGCAGCCCCGAGGAGCAGGCCGACCTCGCCAACGGTCGTCTGGACGCCATCGAGGACGATATCGTCGTGCTGCAGCAGTGGCTGGATTCGCCTGACGGCGCCTGCTGCAAGATCCTCGGCCAGCCCTCGCCGCAGCCGGTCGAGATTTTCGGACCAGGCGCCGGCATCGCCGTGCGCAAGGGCGAGACCGATCTGGTCAACAAGCTGAATGCCGCGATCGACGCCATCCGCAAAAACGGGAAGTATAAGGAAATCAACGACAAGTACTTCAAGTTCGACGTCTACGGCGCCGAATCCTGATCGGTAAGCCAACGGCGGCGGGGAGCCCCTCGCCGCCATAAATTCTTCCGGGATCGCCACGGAGACACGACCCGTCAATGCCGGCCCAGAGCATTTGGACACTTCTCAGCTGGGGACCGGATGGCTGGAGTGACGACATTGCGTCAGGCGTGCTGGTCACGGTTGCGCTGGCGCTTGCCACGCTTCCCTTCGGCCTGGTGATCGGTTTTTTCGTCGCCTTCGCCAAGCAGCATGAAGAACCTTCGCTGCGACTGGCCGGCAACATCTACACCACTGTCTTTCGCGGCCTGCCTGAACTGGTGACGCTGTTCCTGTTCTTCTTCGGTATGCCACTTTTGCTGCAACATCTCATCCGGTTGTTCAATCCGGACGCGACGATCGACGTCAACAGCTTCATCGCCGGCATGATCGTGCTGTCGCTGATCTTTTCATCCTACGCCAGCGAGGTTTTTCTCTCCGCCTTTCGCGCCATTCCGAAAGGCCAGTATGAGGGCGGCTACGCCATCGGCCTGTCGAAATGGCAGACCATGCGCCTGGTGGTCCTGCCGCAACTGTTGCGCATCGCCTTTCCCGGCCTCGAGAACTGCTGGCTCAGCCTGCTCAAGGACACCTCGCTGGTCTCGGTCGTCAATCTCGCCGAGACCTTACGCAATGCCGGTGTCGCGGCCCGCGTCACCAAACACTCTTTCCTTTTTTACAGCCTTGCGGCGCTGATTTTCCTTCTGCTCGCCATCCTGTCGTCGATTGCTACGAGCTATATCCTGCGCTCGCTCGGGCGAAGGGAGGCGCGATGAGCGTCAGCCAGGCCATCGCCGTCGACAAACCGCCGCCTTTGGCTCGCGGCTGGTCGCGCGCCCGTGTCGTCGGCTATGCGCTGGTCGGCGTGTGGATCCTTTTCGGTCTCGGCATCGTGGCCTATCTCGTCTACGCCTGGAATGCCGAGTTCTTCGCCAGATACGCGCCAGCCTATCTGCAGGGACTGGGCACAACCTTGTCGCTGGTGGCCATTTCGATGGTGCTCGGGGCAATCCTCTCGCTGCCCGTCGCCTATGGCCGCATGTCAAAGAACCGGGTGCTGTCGGGGCTGGCCTATTGCTATGTCTATTTCTTCCGCGGCACGCCGCTGCTCGTGCAGACTTATCTGGTCTATTACGGCATCGGTTCGTTCCGGCCGGAACTCGAAACGGTCGGACTGTGGTGGTTCTTCCGCGAGGCTTTCTACTGCGCCGTTTTTGCCTTCTCGCTCAACACCGCCGCCTATCAGGCCGAAATTCTGCGCGGCGCCATAGAAAGCGTTCCAAGGGGCCAATGGGAAGGCGCCGCCTCGCTCGGCCTGCACAGATTGCAGACGCTGCGCAAGGTCATCATGCCGCAAGCGATCATCGTGGCGCTGCGCCCTTACGGCAACGAGCTCATCCTGATGATCAAGGCCTCGGCCATCGTCGCCATCATCACTGTCTACGATCTAATGGGCAATGCGAAGCTCGCCTACGCCAAGTCCTTCGACATCCAGGCCTATATCTGGGTGGCGATCGTCTATCTGGTGATGGTCGAGATCCTGCGTCATGGCGTCGAGTGGATCGAACGCCGGATCACCGTCCATCTGCATCGCTGACTCCCATAGGCCGGCCTGATCCGTTAAGAAGGCCGGCAAAGCTGGCTTCTCAAGGATTCGGAAACATGGCATCGGTGGCATTTCTCGGTCTTGGCGTTATGGGCTATCCGATGGCCGGACACCTCAGGAACAAGGGCGGCCACGATGTCACCGTCTACAACCGCACCACAGCTAAGGCCGAGCAGTGGGTTGCCCAGCATGGCGGCAGGCTGGCGCAGACCCCGGCTGAGGCCGCGGAGGGTAAGGATTTCGTCTTCTCCTGCGTCGGCAATGACGACAACCTTCGCTCGGTGACGACCGGCGCAAAAGGGGCCTTCGCGGCGATGAAGAACGGCTCGGTCTATATCGACAACACCACCGCTTCCGCCGAAGTCGCGCGCGAGCTGGATGAAGCGGCCAAAAAGGCTGGCTTTTCCTTCCTCGACGCGCCGGTCTCCGGCGGCCAGGCCGGCGCCGAGGATGGTACTCTGACGGTGATGGTCGGCGGCCAGCAGGCCGCCTTCGACAAGGCCAGGCCGGTCATCGAGGCGTACGCCCGTATGGTTGGCTTGATGGGTCCGGTCGGTGCCGGCCAGCTGACGAAAATGATCAACCAGATCGCCATTGCCGGTCTCGTCCAGGGGCTGGCCGAAGGCATCCATTTCGGCAAGAAGGCAGGGCTCGACATCGAGAAGGTGATCGAGGTGATCTCCAAGGGCGCGGCCGGCTCATGGCAGATGGAAAACCGGCATAAGACCATGAACGCCGGCAAATATGATTTCGGCTTTGCCGTCGACTGGATGCGCAAGGATCTCGGCATTTGCCTGGCCGAAGCCGACCGCAACGGCGCCAAGCTGCCGGTGACAGCATTGGTCGACCAGTTCTACAAGGACGTGCAGGCGATGGGCGGCAAGCGCTGGGACACCTCCTCGCTGCTGGCGCGCCTGGAAAAATAGGCGGCGCGATGGCCCTGCCCGATCCGAGCTGGAGCGCCGACGACATCGTCGTTCACTTGCGCTCGATCGGCACGGAGCAAAACCGCGCCGGCATGGCGCGCTTCGGCATCAACATTGCGACCGCGCTTGGCGTCGGCAATTCCGAATTGCGGCCGCTGGCGCGCAAGCTGAAGAAGAACCATGAGCGGGCGCTGCTTTTGTGGGACAGCGGCATCCGAGAGGCGCGGCTGATGGCCGCCTTCACCGGCGAGCCGAAGAAGATCGACGCCGATATGTGCCGGCGCTGGGCCGCGGATTTCGACAGCTGGGAGATCGTCGATACGGTCGCGGACCTGTTTGCCGCAACGGCATTCTGGCGCGATCTTGTCGAGGAATTTGCCGCCGACGAGCGCGAATTCGTCCGCCGCACCGCCTTTGCCATGCTGGCCTGGGGAGCGGTGCATCTCAAGAATGAGCCGGATGCGACATTCCTCGCCTACCTGCCGCTGATCGAAAAGCATGCTGGCGATCCGCGCAATTTCGTCAAGAAGGCGGTGAACTGGGCGCTGCGGCAGATCGGCAAGCGGTCAGTGGCCTTGCACGCCCCTGCCCTTGCGCTGGCGGAAAGACTGGCGGCATCGTCGGACAAGACGGCGCGCTGGATCGGCAAGGATGCGGTGAAGGAACTCTCCGGTGCCAAAACGCTCGAACGCCTCGCCGCCAGAACGGCTTGACCTTGCCGGCATCCGCTTCATCGAGGTGACGCCGGAGACGCGCGGCTGCTTCGAAGACTTGTTCGAACAGCCCAGCGCGCCGAAATACTGTTGGTGCATGGCCTGGCGCTACTCCGGCCGCGAGCACATCGATAGCGACGAGAAAAAACGCCTGATGATGGCGCGCATCGATGCCGGCACACCGGTCGGCATTGTCGCTGAGCTGGCGGGCAAGCCAGTCGGCTGGTGCTCGGTCGCGCCGCGCGAAACCTACCGCAGGCTGTCGAAGCAACAGGATGACGGCGAGGCCGGCCTCTGGTCGATCGTTTGCTTTTACGTGCCGAGGTCGTTGCGCGGCGGCGGCCTCGCATCCGCTTTGCTCGATGCGGCGATCGACCATGCCTTCGCCAAAGGGGCCCACATCATCGAGGCTTATCCGGTGGACGAAGCGTCGCCGAGCTACAGGTTCATGGGCTTTCGCGACATGTTTGCCGGTCGCGGCTTCTACGAAACAGGCATGGCCGGTTCTCGCAGACATGTGATGCGGCTTGAGCGTTGACGTCACCCGGAGCAGCGTCTTTACTCGGCTCGAAGGGGAAGCGGCCAATGGACAACCGCCTCAAAACCGTAGCGCTCGCAGCCGCGGTGTTTGTCTCCACTGCCGTCGAAGCCTCGGCCGCGCCCACGCACATCTTCTGGAAGGATTTGCGCCCGGCCACCCAGGCGATCGCCGAGGACGCCAACCTGCCGATGATCGCGGCGAAATTGCCCGACCATGGGGAGACCTTGTCGCTCAATCTCCAGGACAAGACGATACAATTAGCCGGCTATGCATTGCCGGTCGATCGCGATGGTGACTTGGTCTACCAGTTCCTTTTGGTGCCGTGGACAGGCGCCTGCAGCCACATGCCGACGCCACCGCCCAACCAGATCGTGCTGGTCACGCCGGCGCATCCCTACAAGATGGCGCAGGTCTACCAGCCGGTCTCGGTCACCGGCGCGCTGCAGCCGGGCCTGGAGAAGAGCCAGCTCTTCATTCTCGACGGCGTCTCGATCGTCCAGTCGGGCTACACGGTGCGCAAGGCCGAGGTGACAAGCGTCGACACCGTGCCGGATACGGTCACGCTGCCGGTCAACTCGCCGTGGAATTTTCTCAACAAAAAGAAGAACTGACACGCAATCGCAATAGCCACCGCACGGTGGCTGCGGCGCATACATTCGGCCTTCGCCAATACGTTGCAATTCCAAAAGTGCAAGGATAGGTTGGCTGAGCTCTCTAAGCTGAGCTCTCTAAAGAGCGAAACGATCAACAGGCCGTTGGCAACCGTATGCTGCAGATTTTCCGGAAATCATTTGGCCCTCGCCCCATAATATGGTTCGCCAGCGCCTTTGTGTGGGTTTACGCATTTAACTTCATTCACAGTCACTATCAGAAGTATTTCCTCTATGTTGCGGCATCCGCTATTCTCACCGATATCGCGTTTGGTTATTTTTTGAAATTTCGGCAGAAGCGAGACCGCCAAGAATGACCCGACGGCTCACCGCCGCCATGTAAAAGCGGCAGGTCCATTCGTCCCCAAAAAAGCTACATGCTCAAGCCGCGTTGGCGCCCGATTCCTTGTCCAGCACCATGTAGTCGAGCGGGATCTCCGTCGTGTACTTGATCTGCTCCATGGCGAAGGACGACGACACGTCGCGGATCTCGATCTTGGCGATCAGCCGCTTGTAGAATGCGTCATAGGCGGCGATGTCGGGCACCACGACGCGCAAGAGATAGTCGACGTCGCCGCTCATGCGGTAGAACTCGACCACTTCCGGAAATTCCTGGATGACTTCGGAGAAGCGGCGCAGCCATTCATGGCTGTGCGAATTGGTGCGGATCGACACGAAGACGGTGACCCGCACATTGACCTTCTCGTGGTCGAGGATGGCCACGCGCCGCTTGATGACGCCCTCCTCCTCGAGCTTCTGGATGCGCCGCCAGCAGGGCGTGGTCGACAGGCCGACTTTCTTGGCGACATCGGCGACCGCAAGGGTTGCGTCCTCCTGCAGGAGGCGAAGAATTTTTCTGTCAAGGCGGTCCATGGGAGGCTCCAGGGGAATAGTTTGGCTATATTCCCTTTTATCCGGCCCTTTCACAAGAAAGAAATTCTGCCGAACGTCGGAAAAGCGAGTGATTTCTTGCGAGATCGCTAGTTGATGCGATAGCGGATTTCCGATTGGAGGAAAGGCAGCAAATCCATTTCAAACCAGGGATTCTTCTTCAGCCAACCGGTGTTTCGCCACGACGGATGCGGCAGCGGCAGCACTTTCGGCCTGGCCGGCGCGTCCCATGCGGCGCGCCAGTTCTTCACCGTGTCCGTCAATGAAGCGCTGCGCGCGGCGCCCATATGCCAGGACTGCGCATAGCCGCCGATCGTCAGCACCAGGTCGATCTGCGGCATCAGTGCCATCAACCGGCTGCGCCAGGCCGGCGCGCACTCGCGGCGCGGCGGCAGGTCGGAGCCCTTGGCATCCTGGCCTGGGAAGCAAAAACCCATCGGCACGATGGCGAATTTTTCGGTGTCGTAGAACTCCTCGCTGCTGACGCCGAGCCAGCTTCTGAGGCGATCTCCGGAAGCATCGGTAAACGGCATGCCGGATATGTGCACCTTGGTGCCCGGCGCCTGGCTGGCAAGCAGGATGCGCGCCTTCGATGAGGGTCTCAGCACCGGCCGCGGCTCATGCGGCAACGGCCGGCCGGCCGGGTTCTCGACGCAGATGCGGCAGGCCCGCACCCTCTGGGCTAGGCTCTCCAGCTCTTCACTCATGCCGGGCAGTTTATCCAATAGTTGCGCTCACGCCACAGCGCTCGGCCGGCTCGCGATCGCCGCATGCCAGCGCAGCACGTTGCCGCATTCCTCCGGCACCTTGATGCGCGCCGGCTTCATGAAATCGACAGCGATCAGCCCGGTGATGTCGGCGACCGAGTATTTATCGCCGGCGGCGAATTCCCGGTTCGCCAACTCCCGGTCGAGGAGATGCAGGAAGTCGATCGCCTTGGGTTTGTTGGCCTCGCCCCATTCGGCGATCTGCGGCACCTCCCAGTCCTTCATCGCCGGATGGATATGCCGGAAGGCGGCGGCGACGCAAGTCAGCAGATTGAACTCCATGCGCCGCTGCCACATCTCCACCATGGCCTTGCCGAGCGCTCCCTTGCCGAACAAAGCGGGCTCCGGATGCAGCTCCTCGAAATAGCGGCAGATGGCGATCGACTCCGTGATGATGGTGCCGTCGTCGAGTTCGAGCACCGGCAGCCGCCGCAGCGCGTTGCGCGACGCCACCGGCTCCTCGCGATGCTCCAGCGCGCCCATATCGATGGGCACCAAAGGAACGCTCAGCCCCTTTTCCGCGAGAAAAACCCGGACCCGCCGGGGATTTGGCGCGCGGCCGCCATCGAACAGCTTCATTCCAGTCTCCCGATCGCTTGCCCAATCATAGGGCGTGCTCCCGTTCATCACCAGAAGCGGAAAAGCTCGCGCAGGAGATCGCCGATCGACGCCAGCGTGCTGTGCTTCCTCTCGACCGGCGCATCGCGGTGGCTGTCACGCCAGTCCTGCGGCTCCTCGAAGCTGCCGGCCCAGACGCCGGCCTTGGCCGCCCTGGCGCCAGCCTCCTCCGCCTCGAAATCGCCATAGGCGACCGCCCATCCGGCCTCGACCTGCGCCCGATTGAGGTCCGTCTCGCCCGCCTTGCAATCGCCGAGCAGCCGGCCGTAGCGGTCGCGCTGCCAGCCGCTGCACGAAACCGGCCTGTTGGCGATCAGCCTGACCAGCGACTGCCGCGCGAGTTTGCCGCAGGCATAGTCGGCGGCGCCCTTGCGGCAGATCTGCATGTACTCGGGAGCGTCGATGCCGCGCATGCGGATGCGCTCGGCGCCCAGCGTGATCGAATCGCCGTCATTGACGACGGCAGTGCCCTGCTCGTTGCGGGTCTCGAAGCGGTCGAGCCGCGCCGCCACCAGGATGAGCAGGCCGAGCAGCACGACAGTCAGCCCATAATCCAGCAGCCTGCGCCAAAGGCTTGGCGGCGGGCGCGGAGCGTATCGCCGGCCCGGTCCTCGCGGCCAGGAACGGCTCATATGGCAAACAGTCTCTTAATCATTCGAACGTAGCTTAACGAACTGACAATCGCTGCGCGCAGAAATTGAACTTTGTATGCCTTTGCTACGCTCGGACACAGCGGATAAATTCATTGTGGACCGCAGGAAACCGCATCGCAACAGCGATGTGGCGCGCGCGGTGCGCAAGACGCGCGACCGTCTTTCGCAGCAGGCGGGCAATCTCGATTTCGACCGCGAACTCTTGAAGCTGCATGCGCGCGCCATGATGGTCAGCGCGGCGGCAATCCCGCTGCTCGTGCTCGCCGTGGCGGCAATCGGCCGCCTTGCCGGTCTGGACCAGCAGGTCACCATCTGGGCCCTGTTCACGCTGCTTTGCTATACGATCGTGGCTTTCATGGCCCACCGCGTCGAGCGCACGGAAGCCGCCGAGCTCGATCCGGTGCGGACGCGTCGAGAATTCCTGATCGGCCATTTCCTGTGCGGCCTCGGCTGGGCCTGGTTCGCCTGGCTCGGCTGCGATGCGTGCCAGGCCGACCAGTTTCATATCGTCAAGGCCGTGGTGCTCCTGGTCGCCATGGCAATAACCGCCGTAATGGCGTCGTCGCTGGGCGGCGCCCTGCTTGCGACCTTCGCTATCCCGGTCGCTGTCTACGTCTATGCGGTCGTCCGCCTGTGGATGCCGGTGGAAGCCATCATGGCGGCGCTGCTGGTGATTGCGCTGCCCTTTTTCGGCTATGTCGCGCGCCAGCTCAACCAGTCCTCCTGGATGGTGCTCAGTTTCCGTTCGGAAAAGGACGCGCTGATCGCCGAGGTGGAGACGGCGAAATCGATGTCCGACGAGGCACGACGCCGCGCCGAGGACGCCAACCTGGCGAAGTCGCGCTTCCTCGCTTCGATGAGCCATGAGCTCAGGACGCCGCTCAACGCCATCCTCGGTTTCTCCGAGGTGATGGCCAATGAAGTGCTCGGGCCGATGAACAACCCGACCTATCGCGACTACGCGCATGACGTGCACGAATCCGGCCAGCATCTGCTCGATCTCATCAACGAGATCCTCGATTTGTCGCGCATCGAGGCCGGGCGTTATCAGCTCAACGAGGAACCGGTGGTGCTGCTGACGATCGTCGAGGACTGCTGCCATATGATGGAGCTCAGGGCCCGCAACAAGGACATCCGCATCGTCCAGGAGTTCGAGACGACCTTGCCGCGCCTGTTTGCCGATGAGCGGGCGCTCAGGCAGATCACGCTCAACCTGTTGTCCAACGCCATCAAGTTCACCCCTTCGGGCGGCGAGGTGCGCGTGCGCGTCGGCTGGACCGCGGGCGGCGGTCAGTACATTTCGGTCAAGGACAACGGCCCCGGCATTCCGGAAGAAGAAATCCCGGTGGTGCTTTCAGCGTTTGGCCAGGGCTCGATCGCCATCAAGAGCGCCGAGCAGGGAACCGGCCTCGGCCTGCCGATCGTGCAGGGCCTGCTGGCCATGCATGGCGGCGAGTTCGAGCTCCACTCCAAGCTGCGCGAGGGCACCGAAGCGATCGCCATCTTCCCGCTGAGCCGCGTGATGGAGGAACTGCCGGCGCTGCCGACCAAGGCGGTCGCCGCACGGCGGCGTTAATTCCCCAAAACCCTTATCGCCGAACGGCCGCCGCCATGCCGGAACTGGTGAGCGCCGCGGCCTTGACGAGGCCGGCGGCAAGGCCGGCTCCTATCCCCTCGCCGTGACTGATGCCGAAATCGAGCAGCGGGCGCAGGCCAAGTTTTTGCGCTGCCCTGGCGTGGCCTGGTTCGGGCGACAGGCTGGCGAGCAGGCAATGGTCGAGCGCCGCGGGATTGGCCGCATGGAGGACCGCGGCCGCTGCGGTCGCGACGAACCCATCGAGCAGCACCGGGATCTTCTGCATGCGGGCCGCGAGAATGGCGCCGCAGATCGCCGCGAATTCGCGCCCGCCGACCCGGCGCAACGCCTCAAGCGGATCGCCGAGGCTGGCGCCATGCAAAGCAAGCGCACGATCAATGACGTCAACCTTGCGCGCCATCATCGCCGCATCCGCGCCCGATCCCGGCCCGACCCAGTCGCCGCCCTTGCCGCCGAACAGCGCCGCGCAAAGCGCCGCGGCGATGGTTGAATTGCCGACGCCGAGGTCGCCTAGGCAAAGCAGGTCGGCACCGCCGGCGACCGCTTCCATGCCGAACGCCATGGTGGCGGCGCAGCCGCGCTCGTCGAGCGCCGCCGCTTCGGTGATGTCTCCTGTCGGAATGTCGAGCGCCAGATCGAAGACTTTCAGGCCGAGATCGTTGGCGATGCAGACCTGGTTGATCGCCGCACCGCCGGCGGCGCAAAGCTCGACCGCATTGGCGGTCGCGGCCACCGGCCGTGGCGAGACGGCATGGCGCACGGCACCGTGGTTGCCGGCAAAGATCGCCACCAGCGGTCGGTTCACGGCCGGCGGCGCGCGCCCGCTCCAGGCGCCGAGCCAGGCGGCGATATCCTCGATGCGGCCGAGCGAAGCCTTTGGTTTGTCGGCCTTGGCGAACAGCATTCGGATGCGATCCTCGGCTGCGGCGTCCGCTGCCGGAAGCGTCGCCAGAAGGCTGCGGAAATCGTCGAAGGGTGTTGTGCTGGTCATGTCGATCGCCGCCATTGCTGAAGCTCGTATGCGGCATAGCCAGCTTCCGCGGCCGGCACAACCTCCGGGCAATGCCGCGGAAACGCCACCTCCGCGGCGCATTCCGGAGGGCTTGCATTGGTCTTGCGGTTGCACCATGTGGAAGCGAGGCAAGAGAACAGCATGACGGCAATCGAATCTCCCTGCATCCTGGTCTGTTCGATCGATATGAAAACCGGCTTCTGCTTCGGCTGCGGCCGCACGCGCGATGAAATCGCCGCCTGGATCGCGATGACGCCGGAAGTCCGGCGAGCTGTCATGGCCGAACTGCCGGCAAGACTGGAGACGGTCGAGCGGCGGCCGCGCCGCGAGACACGGCGCAGCCGCATGGCGCGCGAGCGCGACGCCCTTTGAGAAGAGATCACCCATGAACCGGCTATTCTGGATCGTGATGGCGGTGATCGGCACCGGGCTGGTGCTGCTTATGCTCAACGATTCCGCCGGCCGCACCTTCGGCATGGATAACAACGATTTCAGCCGGGTGATCTGGCTTGGCGCGCTCGGAACGCTGATCGGCGCCAGCCTGCTTCGCTCGGGTCGGCCGATGGGCGACATGGCGCGCAATCTCGGCGTCTGGGCGGCCATCGTGCTCGTCCTGATCGCCGGCTACCAGTACCGCTATGAATTGCAGGATGTCGCCAGCCGCGTCAGCGCCGGCCTCGTTCCGGGAAGCCCGTTGGCGCTGGGCGTGGACAACGGTCATGCCACCGTCACCCTCGACAAGGCCGATAGCGGTCATTTCGAAGCGCGCATCCTAGTCAACGGCACGCCGGTACGGGCCGTGGTCGACACCGGTGCGACCAGCACGGTGCTGACCTCCGACGACGCGCTGGCGGCCGGGTTCAATCCGGCGGTGCTCAACTTCACCATACCGGTTTCGACGGCCAACGGCGTGGCGCGCGCCGCCGTGGTGCGGACCGATCAGGTGGCGATCGGGGGCATCGTGCGCAAGGACATGCCAGTGATGGTGGCGGCTCCGGGCATGCTCGGCCAGAGCCTGCTCGGCATGAATTTCATCGGCTCGCTGTCGGGCTTCGATGTGCGCGGCGACCGGATGATTTTGCGCGACTGAAAGCCGGACGCGTCAAGCCGCCTCGGCTTGCGCCGCCAAGTCTATTGCCGCAAACGCCGTCTTCAGCACCTCAGGCCCGGCCCCCGGTTTATTGGCATCCGTGGACAGGATTTGCCGGTAGCGGCGTGCGCCCGGCAGGCCGTGGAACAGCCCGACCATGTGTCGGGTGACGTGGCCGAGCCGCCCGCCTTTCTCGATATGGCGCGCGGCGTAGCCGGCCATGATATCGAAGAGCGCGGCGTAGTCGAAGGCGACAGGCGGCTCGCCGTAAAATGCGGCGTCGACGCCGGCGAGCATGCCCGGCATATGATAGGCCGCGCGGCCAAGCATGGCGCCATCGACATGGCCGAGATGGGCGGAAGCCTCCTCCAGCGATTGAATTCCGCCGTTGACGCCGATGAATTCGTTCGGCTTTTTTGCCTTCAGCCGGTAGACGCGCGGATAATCGAGCGGCGGGATGTCGCGGTTTTCCTTGGGGCTCAGCCCTTCCAGCCACGCCTTGCGGGCATGCACCCAAAGCGCATCGGCGCCGGCCGCGAACACGCCGTCGGCCAGCGTGTCGAGCGCGGGCTCGGGATCCTGCTCGTCGACGCCGATGCGGCACTTGACCGTCACCGGGATTTTCACCGCGGCCTTCATCGCCGCGACGCAATCGGCGACGAGAACCGGCGTCTTCATCAGGCAGGCGCCGAACGTGCCGGACTGGACGCGGTCGGATGGGCAGCCGACATTGAGGTTGATCTCGTCATAGCCGAAGGCCTCGCCGATCCGCGCCGCTTCGGCCAGCTTTCGCGGATCCGAGCCCCCAAGTTGCAGGGCAACTGGATGTTCGGAATCGTCGAATCCGAGCAGGCGTTCGCGCGCGCCGTGGATGACGGCGTCCGCCACCACCATCTCGGTATAGAGCAGCGCCCGGCGCGTCAGCCGACGGTGGAAGAACCGGCAATGCCGGTCCGTCCAGTCCATCATGGGCGCCACGGCTATCCTATGATTTTGATTTTTCAGCATTTTTTCTTTGTCATCAAATCGTTAGAGCCTGCCGGGTGCACGCGAATTTACGCCAGAATACGACCCTTTTCGGGCTGTTGACCGGGAACTCTGCAACGGAAACTCTTCGCCAATCATGTTTTGATGGCGAAGAATCCATGATATTCGGTCGAGCAACTAAGATGAAGTCGGTTGCCTTCTCTCGCACGCGGGACTGATTAACGGGCTTGCTTCGGAAGCGTCGTGGTTGAAAAGCACGAGCATTCTCGTGGAGTGGCCTCGCCCCTTCGTCAGAAGATCGAGGCCAGTCTTGCTGAAGCCATACTGCGCTAATAAACGCCTGCCACCGCAAAATTTCGGAGAATAAACGTTTGAACCTCGTTCTCAGGCGTCCATTCGCCCAGGCTTCAATTCACGGGGATGGACAAGCGGGGCTTACTTATCGCGGGGATATCGACGGGCTGCGTGCCTTGGCAGTCGTTCCGGTGATCCTGTACCATACCGGCATTCCGGGTTTCGGCGGCGGCTTTGTTGGCGTCGACGTGTTCTTCGTCATCTCTGGCTTTCTCATGGCGTCGGTGATTTCAGGGGAAATCACTCGCGGCGGTTTCAGTTTGCTGCGTTTTTACGAGCGTCGCATCCGACGGATCTTTCCGGCGCTCTTTGCAGTTCTGGCGGCCTCGTCCATTGCCGCATGGTTCCTGCTGATGCCCGCCGAGCTGGAATATTTCGCCCGCAGCCTGAAGGCCGCAGCGTTGTTCACATCGAATATCCAGTTCGAGAAAGAAAGCGGCTATTTCGACATTGGTGCGCAGATGAAGCCGCTGGTGCACACATGGTCGCTTGCGGTCGAGGAGCAGTTCTACATTCTATTTCCGCTGCTGCTGGTCGCAATCAACCGGTTCGCGCGGCGACACACGGTGCCCATCCTGATCGGGTTGCTGATCGTCTCGTTTGTGGCGAGCGCATGGATGGTCTTCCATTCGCCGGTCGCAGCGTTCTACCTGCTGCAGTTTCGCGCCTGGGAACTGCTGGTTGGCGCGCTGATTGCCTTCGACGCGGTGCCGACGCCGAAGCGGTCGACCATGCGGGGAGGCTTGGCAGCCGGCGGCATTTTGCTGATCGCCTTAGCCGTGTTCGGATTTGATAACCGCACTCTCTTTCCCGGCCCGGCGGCACTGCTGCCCTGCATTGGCGCCGCGCTGGTGATCTATGCACACGACGAGCAAGGGCCGGCCAGCCAAATCCTGCGATCGAAGCCAGTTGTATTCATAGGCTTGATCTCCTACTCGCTTTATCTGTGGCATTGGCCCGTCATCGTGTTCAGCCGTGAGATGGCCGGGCGCGAACTATCCTTGCTTCACGGCAGCCTGATCGTCCTGACGTCGCTCGCCATCGCCGCTTTTTCGTGGTGGTTTATCGAACAGCCCTTCCGCGGTCGCAATGGCCGGATCGGCCGGCATTCGCTGTTTGCAGGAGCGGTCATTGTGATTGCGGTAGCCGTCAGCTTTGGGAGCCATATGATCAACGACAAGGGCGTTCCATCCCGTCTTCCTGTCGATGCTCGGAATGTCTACGCCGCGACCTACGATGAAAGCCGGTTCAGCGTTCCGCCCTGTTTCGCCGATTCCGATACAACGGGACCGACACCGGCCGACATACGCATGGGCAAGCTGTGCCCGCTCGGCATCGAAGGTTCGAACAATCCCGCTTTCCTCGTGTGGGGAGACTCCCACTCCGGCGCAATGGCTCCGGCTATTGATGCAGCCGCCACGCAAACCGGCGTTACTGGTCTCTTTGCCGGACATTCTTCATGTCCGCCTTTGCCAGGCGTTCAGCTCACGCCGCGTGGCGACACCAAACGGTGCGGTGACTTCAACGGAGCAGTGCGCGATCTGATCGCATCCAGACACATCCCGCTCGTCTTCCTGATCGCCTACTGGCCCAAATACGTGCACGATGCCGAATTGCCGAACGAGGGCGTTTATTTCGACCCGTCGGTGCCGCCACCGCTTGAAGACAGATCCGCCTCGGTCGTCGAAACGCTCGACCGCCTGATGGGGGAGTTGACGAAACAGGGCGACAAGGTTGTTTTGGTCATGGATGTCCCTGAGATGGGACATTATATGCCGGAGGCGGTCGCCAAGGCGATGATAGCAGGACGTTCCACCGATGTGGCCGCTCCATGGGATTATGTCGAGAAACGGCAGGCGCTTTCGCGTGCGATCTTGGCGCGCCTGGCCGAAAAATACGGTGCTGCCATTATCGATCCACTTCAAACGATCTGCAGCAATGGACATTGCGACGCAGTTCGAAACGGCTTGCCGATCTACAAGGATGCCGATCACATCACCGCAACCATGGCGAGGAGCCTGAGCCCTCTGTATGCGCCCTTGCTGTCAACGGCTCGTCAGTCGCCGGCGACGCCCAACCTCTGAAGCCGGCCGCCCGCTATCATTGATCCAAACAGCGGTCGTACCACTCGGCTGCCGCCGCTGGCAGGTTAGATGTGCGCAGTGAGAGGCGATGGGATGGTTCAATTGGCCGCCTCATTCGCCTGTTGTCTCACTGCATCTATCAGGTCCCGTGTCGCTTGAGCGACCTTGGCAACTGGCAGTCGATGAACGCAGTAGACGCGGCTCGGGTTGCCGGGTTTGCACAAATCGGGCGCGACACACTGGCAAGGCAGCGGAGGCTCAACAGTGCGGTGAAGCACCCCCAAAGGCCCCCAGATGTCGGGTGGCGTGAGGCCATACAGGCCCACAACTGGGGTTCCGACTGACGCGGCCAGGTGCATCGGGCCGCTCTCGTTTCCCAGAAAGATAAATGCATCCGCAAGCAAAGCAGCTAGTGTCTCAAGCGAGACCTTTCCAACAACGCTCACCAAAGGTGACATTGCCACATTCAAGATTGCTTGCTCGGTTGCGCTTTCATCAGGTCCACCGACCAGCAGTGACCGCAGGCCCGTCGTCGTATAAATCTCATCGATTACTGCAGCGAACCGTTCAGGTTGCCAGCGCCGCCCTTCGAACGTTGCTCCAGCGTGTACTGCCACGAAAGCTTTTACAGCCAGATTGCTTTGCGCCAGAACCTGGTTAGACGCGCTTCGCCCGACTGGTGTGGGTTCAAGCCTCGGTATCACTTCGCGTAATCCTATCCCAAGCGCTTCAAGCGGGGACAGATACCGGTACAAAAAGTGCGCGCCTCCATGGCCGAAGGGTTCAGCAAATATGTTAGCAGGCTGAACTTCCCAAAATTTCAGGGGCCTTTCCGGGGGATTGTATCCAACGCGCAGCGGGGCGCCGATTAACCTGTGCACTATCCTTGATGTCCTCGAGTCGGTTACATCAATGGTGAGATCGAATTTTCGGCGGCGCAGGTCAGCGAGCAAACTTGAATATTCCTTCACTCGCTGAAGCAGACTTCTACCAGCACTTCGACGGTCGAATCCGATGGCCACGTCTGCGATATTCTGGGTGTCTACGAAGTCTCGCAGGCCAGCAGCGCAAAGCATGGCTATCGTAGCGTTAGGGTAAGCGAGGCGCAGATTTCGCACGAGCGCCGAGGTCAGAATGACATCCCCGATATACTTCGTCTGAATAACGAGAATGGACTTGATAGCTAGCCGATCAGCCATCGAGACATTCAGCACATCGACCTCACGTAGGGCGGGTGATATCGGCCATGGCGGGCTCACCGTTCCAGCCAATGGATATCTCTCTTTTCAGCATCGAAGCAAGGTTGCCTTTGCTACGAAGTTGGGATGGTCCACCATATTGCGAGCTTCCCTAAGCCGTACTGGCTCGAGTATTTGCGCCATTCGCCATCGGCCTGCTGCGGTCGTCGTCATGGCATCTGTCCCTGCCACAAGGGCAATCCAGTTTCTGCAGCGAAGTCTCTATCCTCTGCGTAGATCGGCTCGCCTCTTCCAACTACCAGTCGCAGCAGAGCCGCATCTTCGTCGGCGTGATATCGAAAGGCATTTCGGGTGTCGTATCCATGCCCGGCCTGGGACAGGGAAAACCCGCTGACTACAACAGGAGCGAAACCGGCGAAACGCGCCAGCATGATCGCGAAGACCCCGGTGGAGATTTTCCGGTGCCAGCGGCGGGACACGTGATATTTGCCGCTAAGCCGCCAGATGATGTTGGCAAGCTGCCATTGGGTAAGCGCTTGCAAGGTGTCGTAACGATAATTGAAGGTGCGACAACCGGCTTTCAGCTTGTCCTCAACGTCCGGCCAAACCGGGATGATCAGATGTTTTGCCTGCCGTCCTTTTAACAGATCACGCTTGTAAAAATCCTGCTCGCCCTCGCCGACTAAAATGCCGCGGCGTATCAGGGCGACATCAGGAACGGGGAGGCCGAAGGTTTCCGCCAAAAGCTGGGAAGCATTGACGGTCACAAGCGCCCAGTCGGCATCATATCCCTCCGGGAGGCGAAAATTCGGCGCCGACCCCATCACCAAAGCGGGACCCGTGACCCTGGGCAAGCGAAGACTTGGCTTTGAAAAGGTTGGCAAGAGTTTCAAAAGCCGAGTTTTCATGCGGGAATCTGAACCGCCTGTTCCTCATACGCGCGCAGAATGCTCTCTTCTCGGCTCCACAATTCGTCCCATTGCGTGGCGCCAGACCAGCCCGCAAACCAAGGACCGCCGAGCGTGTAGTGCGCCAGCGAGACATCGGCGGGGTCGAGTTCCGAAGCCGAGGCCCCTACGAGGTAGTTCCATGCCAAAGGTAATTCCCCGATCTCATGGTCCTCAAGCCATTTGAAGGCGTGGAGGTCACGTCCAGGCCACGTATTGAGCATCTCGTTGGTCAGCCGTTTGTTGGAGGGATGATCGAGATTCCACAAAACGACCGACGACCAGTTTTTGCGGCGATAGAACGTCTGCGTTTGTCCGTCCATCTTGACCGCTTCGGATTCGCGTTGCTGGTGCTTAACCGCCATAATCGCGTAGGAAGGATCGAGTAGGTCGAGCAGCTTGGCTGGATCCTTTAGAAACAGGACGTCACAATCGCAGAACATGGCCCAGCCGCCTTGCCTCATAAACGGAACGGCAAAGCGCGATATGGCAAACTCGGTCGCCATCGGTGCCTCGGAAATCGGGCACCAGAGCTTACCATCACGAACCTCCATCGGTCGCTTCATAATCCCTTGGGCTTCAAGCTCTTTGAGCACGAGTGGCTTTATCTGCAACGGCGTGCTTGTCCGCCGATAGGCGCTCCATCGCGCTACATCTAGAACTCGGGATTCGCGTGGATCATATCCAATGTAGATTGGTATCACGTGGCAACTCTATAATTGGTGTGGATTTATTCGAATTAAGCAGGGAATCGCTACAAGCGGAAGACCCCGAAGTACGCCGGATCACTTCGTCGGTGGCGACCGGCCAACCAACTGCCCGACCCGGTCGAGCGGCTAATCGTCGAGGCCAAGCGCGACAAGCCGCATTGGGGCGCCCGGCAGATCAGAGAGCTCCTGGTGCGCAAGCTGGCCGGGGACGTGCGTATTCCCGCCAAGAGCACGGTGCACGCGGTGCAAGGCTTGCCCTTTTTCCATGGATTTCCTCCATGTCCAGCGTGTCGGTCATGCTTGAAATGATGTAACTTGAGGTGCCCATGCTGGAGGTGCCGGAATGTCGAAGAATTCGTCACGCGACTGGTTGGAGCGCGAACTGCATGCGTTCGCCGCAAAGCTCACGCCCGGCTCGCTGATCTTGGATGCCGGCGCAGGTGACCAGGTGTACGCTCCGATTTTCCAGCATACCCGATATGAGGCAGCGGATTTCGAAAAGGTCGATAAGGTTTACAAGAAACCGACCTTTAGCTGCGATCTGGCGTCAATTCCTGTCGAAGATGGGCGATACGATGCGGTTGTCTGCACACAAGTTCTCGAACATCTGCCGGAACCACTTGTAGTGTTACGGGAGCTTCATCGAACGCTAAAGCCGGGGGGATCGATGATCCTGACCTGCCCTCTATGGTACGAGGAGCATGAGCGGCCCTATGATTTCTACAGGTACACGCAATTCGGATTGAAGCACTTAGTGGAGAAAGCGGGGTTTGTTGTCGAAGAGGTGCGGTGGCTCGATGGTTATATGGCCAGCGTCACCCATCAACTCCGCCTTATGAAGAGGCACTTGCCTTGGAAGCCGTCTGATTTCGGTGGCGGTTTGCAAGGTGTTGTTTCGGCGGGAGCATTCGCCGTTTTCAGGCTCTTTCTTTCGCCGCTAAGATGGGCGGCTAACGCCGCTGATAGCAGGAATCGCTACGTTGGCGGCGGCCTTCCAAAGAACTATCTCATGATCCTTTCCAAACCGTCGTGACCCTACAGCGCCGCAGCCGCAATGCCGATCCGTCCAGTCCATCATGGGCGCCACGGCCACTCTATGCGCTTGATTTTTCAGCATTTTTTCTTTAACATCAAATCGTTAGAACCTGCCGAGTGCACACGAATTTACCCCAGAATACGACCCTTTTCGCCACGTTTCGATCTCTCAGTGCACACGGAGCGCACACGAAAACAATGGCCACCTACACAAAACTCTCGTCCGGTTCCTGGCGCGTCCAAGTCCGCCGCAAAGGTCGCTACGTCAGCGAAACCTTCTTGCGCCGGGACGACGCACGGCGCTGGGCAACCGAGACAGAGCGCCAGGTCGATCGCGGTGAGACGCCGACCAAGGCCCGAATAGCGCGCTTTAAAACTTTCGGCGAACTCATCAACCTTCATATCGACGACATGTGCGATGTAGGCAAGTCCCCTCGCCGCTCCAAGGCCGCAGCGCTCGATATGCTCCAAAGACATTTGGGGAAGTGCAACATCGCGGCCCTCGATCGCGAACGGCTCATTCGCTTTGGTCGCGATCGAGCCGCCCAAGGTGCCGGACCGATGACTCTCGGCATCGACATCGGATTTGTAAAACTCATTCTGGCTCATGCGGCTGCGGTTCACGGCCTGCCCGTCAAGGTCGAACCGGTTGATCTCGCGCGTATCGCCCTAAAGAGGCTTGGTCTCGTTGGGAAAGGCAATCAGCGCGACAGACGGCCGACCCAGGATGAACTCGACAGACTGATCGCTCACTTCGATGCAAACCCTCGTCAGACGGCACCAGTAAGCCAAATCATACGTTTCGCCGTCGCAACCGCGATGCGCCAGGAGGAAATATGCAAGGCCCGTTGGTCAGATTTGGAGACGAGCACGCGGATGCTTCTCATCCGTGATCGAAAAGATCCCCGAAACAAGAGCGGCAACAATCAGCGCATACCGCTGTTCGCTGCGACCGGTTACGACGCGTGGACCATTGTTGAGGAGCAGCGGGCAAAGCGCAGCAATGATGATGACCGAATTTTCCCGTTCAATCATAGGTCAGTCGGCACCGCGTTCCGTCGAGGATGCGCTGACCTGAAAATCCACGACCTTCATTTTCATGATTTGCGCCACGAAGGCACGAGCCGCCTATTCGAAGCTGGGTTCACAATCGAACAGGTAGCGCTGGTTACAGGACACAAGGATTGGAAGATGCTGCGACGCTACACACATCTAAAGCCCGAGATGCTTCATACTATCCACGCTGCGAAAGCTGCATAGTTGGGGTGCGAGAGAGGCGGCATCAATAGCAGGGCCACCCCGAGCTCAGTGTGCGCGCAACCACGGCAGAGCTTCGAAGGAGCGGCGGTTTTGGAGACCGAATAGCTTTCCTGCATCTCTTTGTTTTACATGGACTTTATGCCACAACGGTTTGTTAATGTGCAAGGATTTGTGTAACAAAGATCGACTTTTTTCAACCGAATTCGCGGCGCCAGCATCTGTGATAGTGTCCTAGTTCAAAGGAAGAGAGGTTGTTGCATGGCTATCCCCAACAGACTGGCCGCAGAATATCCAAACCGGTGCCTCAGCTGATTAATGCTGTGGAGGGCTTTGCACGCGATCATCGCTTGGTCGGGTCATTCTCTCTTTTGGCGGCTGCGGCTGTCCTGACCATTCCGTTCGAACGCGCCCAAGCTCGCCATTTCCTGCATCGGGAGCGGGATAATCAAATGACGGCTGCGATCGACCAACTCAGCAAAGTGAAATTCACCCAGGCGCCTTTTTGGCTACGGGAAGGCCCGGGTGACTGGCGGCAGTCGCATATCGTCAAAAACGCCAATTCCGTCGAACATTGGGTTGCGAGGGATGGCCGGCATCCGCTGGCAAAGGGTGCTGAGGATTTTCTAGCGCGAAAGAGGACACACGAGGTGTTGCGGACGATCCGGAATGCGCTGGCCCATGGGAACATCGTCTATCTGAACAAGGACGGTGAGGAGCGTGAGGGTGACATCGTTCACTACCTCGCTTTTCTTTCACGCTATGAGGAAGGCGCCGAGGCGCAGGCCCAAGCCGAAACGTACCGAGTGATTGTCACGACAGAGGACGAGTTCTTGCGGTTCATAAAGCTGTGGGCGAACTGGATCAGTGGACCTGCCATTGAAGACCGCGATATGCAGGCGGCATGAGCCCTCCAGCACTTGTTGCAACCGCAGATGGTCAAGGACCTTGTGGCGCCCGGCCTCTGATCACCATATACAAAAAGACATAGCTGCCATGCATCAGCGCCTGCGGCGTTTTGGTCGGTTTGGCCTGTTGACAACTCGGCAAATAATCGTACCCTCAGTGCAACGCGCTGCACGAACGTATTTACTTCATTTTAACGCTATGCCATAAAAAAGGCAGACGGTGATTCCACCGCCTGCCTTCTGTTTGTGCGTACCTGCGGACGTGGCGCCGTGAGGCTGCCCAGACCACCGGGTCCGTACCCTAGCAAGTCGGTTCTAGTGCCCAAAGGCCCCATTGACAAGCCACAGGCATAGTCGCTGGCGGCGCGCGCACGCGGAGTTGATCCGCTGCGCGGCCGTTCCGGCCAAACACAGGAACCGACATCAATGCCCGCAAAACTGACTTTTTTCCCCGTTGGCAACGGGGACATGGCGCTCATCGAACTGAACAACAAGCAGACGATCCTCGTCGACATGAACATCCGCGCCGCCGCCGACGATCCTGACGACGACACCTATGACGTCGCCAAAGACCTGAAGGGGCGCCTTCCGCGCGACGACAAGGGCCGGCTCTACATCGATGCCTTCCTGTTGTCGCATCCGGACTCCGACCACGTGACCGGCCTCACCACCCATTTCCACCTCGGCCCGCCCGAGGATTTCCCGGAGGGCAACAAGGATCTGATCCTGATCCGTGAAATGTGGTCGTCGCCGATCGTGTTCCGCCGCGCCAGTGCGCAGCACACGCTGTGCGACGAAGCCAAGGCATGGGCAAAGGAGGCGCGGCGCCGCGTCAAGCTGTTCCGCGAAAAGGGCTTGGCCGGTACCGGCTCTGGCGACCGCATCCTGATCCTGGGCGAGGACAAGGACGGCAAGACCGACGACCTGACGGACATCCTGGTCAAGCAGGACGAGCTGCTGACCGCGGCCGACCGCGTCAAGGCTAGCCAGTTCGAAGGGCGCCTGCTCGCGCCGATGTATGTCGACGAAGACGACAAGGATCTGATCGAGGAACTCGAGAAGAACAACTCCTCGGCGATCGTGCGGTTCTCGATCGCCGGCGACGGCTTCGCCGATCGCTGTCGCTTCCTGACCGGCGGCGACGCCGACGTCTCGATCTGGGACCGGCTTTGGAAGCGCCACAAGGACAGCAACAAGGACTGGCTGAGCTACGATGTGATGGAAACGCCCCATCACTGCTCATGGCGCACCCTGAGCCATGACCGCTGGTCGAAGCTGGGCGAGAAGGTCAAGGTCTCCGAGGACGCGAGGAATGCCCTGTCGCAGACGCGCGAAGGCGCCATCATCGTCGCCTCCTGCAAGCCCATCAAGAAGGATGACGACAACCCGCCGCATGAGCGTGCGAAGCGGGAATACGTCTCGATCACGTCCAGCGACCGCTTCATCTGCACGACCGAGTATGCCGAAGAGCATGACGGGCCGGTGGAATTCAACATCACCAGCGCCGGGACGGCCAAGAAGCAGGCGCTGACGCCCAAGAAGGCCGCTTCGATTGCCGGCGTCAGTGGCGTGACCACCACGCCCAGGGCTCACGGCTGAACCCATGGCCTTGGCAGACATGAAGCGACACGCAGACCATTTTCTGCGTGTCGCCAACGAGATTCCGCAATGCAAACGCTGTGGCCTGATCGCCGTCGATGAAGACGTGGCGTCGCTGTTCCTTGATTTGGCCGTGGAAATGCCAACACATTGGGTCGCCAAAGGCGGTGCCCCCAATGGCGTCATGGCGGTCGAAAGGGTCGAGGTCATGCTGCGCCCGGACTACCCATGGCGCTGCCCTACGTTCACCTTGCGCGCGGATTTCCCGCGCGACATGGCTCACCTGACACCCGGGTCGGACAATGTCAGTCCGACCCCTTGCCTCGTCGACGGCAACCAGGACGAATTTTTCAACCAGCACGGGCTGCTTGAGCTCGGCATCGGCGCCATCGTCAACCAGATGGGCCTATGGCTCGGCCGCGCCGCGATCGGCGCCTTGATGGACGCGGACCATGGCTGGGAACCGGTGATGCGTCAGGGCCTGCCGGACCGGCTGATTATCGATGCGGACTACGCCCGCAGCCAGGTCGCCGACAAGACGGGCTCCGTGTGGCTTGCGACCAGATTCGCGAAAGGCAAGGATCTCTCTGGCAAAAGGGCTTACACCCTCTCGGCGAACAATGAACTTGCTGCGGTCTTCGGCGACATGAAGCCGTTCCCGTTTGTGCCTGAGCGCGAAGACCGCTACAGCGGCATCACCGTGACGGCTCTGATCTGGCCGCCCCAGGACGCGATCACGAGCACCGTCCTCCCGGAAACCGTCCAGACACTCGACGATCTGGCCAAACGCGCCGAGGCGTTGGGCTGCGGCGCGGAGTTTGCACTGTTTCTTGGCAAGCTCGAGCGTCGCTGGAAGGCCAAGACCACAGCCGCGGTTCTGCCGGTCGCCGTCGTGCTGTGCGCGCGGCGCCCGTTCCCGCTCAGCGGGCGGGATTCGGCCGTCGAGTTGCTTCCCTACCTGATCGAGATCACGGCGAAGCCGAAGCGCGCCTCACTGTTCGAAGGTCCGAACGCGAAGACGGTTGTCGCCATGGAGCAGCTTGACCGGACCACACCGAAGCTCTTGCGTACCGTGTCCGCCACTGCGGTTTTCGCGCCGTTCAGCCTGGTCGGCTGCGGCAGCGTCGGGTCGAAAGCTGCCCTGCATCTGGCGCGGGCCGGCGCCGAGATCCTGGCCGTCTCCGACAGCAACGAGCTGCGGCCGCACAATATGGCCAGGCACGCCCTCGTGCGCCTCCCCCTGCCCTGGCCGAAGGCCTTCGAATTGGCCGAGGAGCTTGGGCCCCTCGGGCAAAAATCCGAGGCCAACCTGATCGACGTGGTCAAGGGCCTGAAACGGCCCGAGGACCGGTTGAAGATCGCGCCTGCAGGGACCGGGACCCTGGTCAACACGACCGCATCGAGCCTGGTGCGCGACGCGCTGTCGACTGTCACCCCGGCCGAACTGCCGACGCGCGTGGCCGAGATCGCGCTTTTCGGGCGCGGCCGCGGCGGTTTTGTCTTCCACGAAGGCTCCGGCCGCAATCCAAGCCTCGCCGATTTGCAGACTGTCCTATCGGCGACGGTGACCCCCTACGAACGGACACTGCTGTTCGATCCCGAGTTCGGACTCGCACAAATCCAGATTGGGGAAGGCTGCGGCTCTATGACCATGCCGATGACCGACGCGCGTCTGTCGGCGATGACGGCCACGGCCACTGAGGAGCTGATGCGCCTTGCGATCGCCAACGCCGACGACGGAGAACTCGTTGTGGGCGTGACGGACCCCAATGGACCATCGACACGTTGGCGCCGCCTTGTGGTCCCAAAGTTCCTTGAAATTCCGGTAGAGGGCGGGGAATGGACGCTGCGTCTATCTTCTCATGTCGCCACCATGATCCGCGAAGAGATCGCCCGGTTTCCGAACGTCGAGACCGGTGGTCTTTTGATTGGGTCCTGCAGTTCGCTGAGGAAGAGCGTGACCGTGGTCGACCTGATCGAGGCACCTGAAGACAGCCGCAGGACGCCGACCCTGTTCGTGCTCGGCACCAAGGGCATGAAACAGCGGATCGACACCCGTTTCGAGGAAAGCGGCCGCTCGCTGCTCGATGTCGGCACATGGCACAGCCACCTTGCTGAACAGGGGCCATCTGGTACCGACCGGCAGACCGCCAAGCAAGTAGCGGCCGAACGGGCCCCGCCGGCAATCCTGCTCATCGCCACCCCCGGCACCTATCACGCCATCATGCACAAGGAGGTCTGATGAACGACTATCTCGACGCCTATTCGATCAAGGCGCGCCTAGCGCCGGCGGCCTTGGCCGTCGCGCCGGTGATTGTGCTGATCGTCCTGGCCTTCAACTGGGTCCAACCCAGCCTGCCGGAAGCGATTATCGGGGTCGCCGTCACGGTCCTGTTCTTTGCGGCTTCCAACATCGCGCGCCGGCTCGGCAAGCGTAAGGAACGGCAGCTGTTTGCGACCACTGGTGGGCGCCCGGAGAACCGCGAACTCAGCCACCCCGACAAGACGCTCGATCACAAGACCAAGCAACGGTACCGGCAGTTTCTTGCCAAGCAGATCGAGCAGCCGGCACCTACCCGCGATATGGAAATCGAGGATCCGGACGAAGCCGCTGCCTTCTATGTCCAGTGCTACAACTGGCTGCGCGAGAACACCCGCGATACCGACAAGTTCCGGATACTGTTCAACGAGAACATTACCTACGGCTATTACCGCAACCTGCTCGCGCTGAAGCCCTACGGTATCGCCCTCAACCTGTTGACCATCGCGGCCGCCGCAGCGATCATCTATTACAAGCCGGATTTTGCCGAACTGACCCATGGAAAGCTCGTTGCATTGGGGATTCTTGCTGCGGTGCATGCGCTTTACCTGCTTTTTGGCGTCACGAAACGGGCCGTGCTTGAAGCGTCGAAGGCCTACGCCCGCCAGCTCACGCTCAGTTGCGAAACCCTGATTGTGCAGATGAAAGCGGAGTGACGCGTCAATCGACTTGAAGTCCGGTGAGCACGTCGGCAAATAAGCTGGCGCCAGCCGCCTTGATCATCGGCCTGTTGGCCGCACCTTACGTGATAGTGTCCTTATCAAACATAACGAGGGATAGCATGATTATCGGTGAAGCACTCTTCCGGAAAAATGATTTAGACAATTACCTCCGGGCCCAAGTGGGCGCGATTGACGAGCACGTGCGCAAGAACGTCACTAAGGCGGATTTAGGCAAGACCGACGCCGAGATCACCCAGCAGCATCTGCCAGGTGCTCGCGTGGAACCGTTGCAGGTAGACTTCGAGAATCCTCAAAAGGATGTGAGCGAAACGCGTGTGCAAGTCCACGACGTTTTTGATGGTGCAGTTATGATCGATGGTGTGCGCGCGACCCGCAGCTTCGCATTCACTGGCGAGCCAGCGCTATTTTCGCTCAAGACCAATCCTTATTCGAGTGTTTTGCCCCATGGTCTTGTCACTGGCGGCCGCATCGTTATTGGCATGGAAGGCCGGAACGACGCGGAGACATTGAAACGCGAGATCGATAGCCAAGAACAAACCCTGCGAGTGTATGTCGGATATTCAAAAGCACAGGTCGATGCGCATAACGCCAAATTAGAGGCCCTGCTAACCGACGCCATTGCGCGTAGGCGGAAAGCTCTCGACGCCATCGACGCCCTCAAAGACCGTATCTAGTAGGAGCCATCTCAGTTCGACGTCTCGATTTGGGGTTCGTCGAAAGCCTCGTCCCGGCCGCAGATGGCGCAAAATGTCTCGTCAAACGCAGCCCTGAGAGCCGCGTCTGGCGCGACGTCTCTTCCAACCAATACGATCGCCCGGAGCGACTGGAGCAAATCAGCGACTGTATCGATTCCGTCCGCTTGGGAACTCAATCTCTGTTATACTTCCCCATGCTCCATTTCTCAGATCTTGATCCCCATCTACTCAATCCGGCTCGCGATCCGCTGGTGTTCCACGCCACGCTGGGAGCCCATGGAACCTATACGACGGAACATTTCGTTCTGCGCCTGAGTCCTCGTGCCCATGAGCTTGTCGACGCTCTCACCCGGGGCGAAATAGATGGCTATGACGTAGGCGAACTGCTCCAAGCTTATTCTACCTATCTGCACGAAACCGTGCATTGGTGGCAGCACATGGGCTCCACTGCGGGCCTCATCCTCAGCCTGGCCTACCCGGCACAAGTCTATGGCAGCATGGAGTTTCTCCAGACCTATGCGCGGGGCGTCGGCGGCATGAAACCGATAAAGGATTGGGCCTATAAGGCTATGATCGACGGCAAGACGCACTCCGACCCAGTCCTTGCCGCCGCTAACATTGCGGTCAACAACGCGCTAGACATCAACTTCTACAAGCAACTCGCCTGCTCGCCCAAGGCCGTCCTTTCACTCGAGCGGACGCCCTATTTCGAGAGCGTCGGTCACAGCTACCTCAAGACCTATGGTGAAACCGTCTATGCAATCACTGGCTCCTGCGATCTAGCGGAGGGCCAATTTCCTGATCCTGGTCGCTGGGATCCGCAGTTCCTCCAGCTTCAACTCCGCCGATGCGAAGGCTTCTATCATGGCTGGCGTCCACCTTTCGCCGAGGTCGGTATTCAGGAAATTTTCGAAGGCCAGGCCCGCTTTTGCCAAATCCAGTTTTTGGCTTCATCAGGAGGTCCCGAGCTGCTTCAGACGTATCGGGACCAGGGCTATTTTTGCGCCTCCTTATATCGACGCGTTTGAAGTATTCCTGAGACTTACCGGGACAGAGTGGCCTGAACGACATGACAGCCCGATCGTCGGTCTGTTTCTTCTGATCTGCGATCTGGCAATCAACCCAACAAGGGGATTTCCGCTCGACATCGAGTCTTTCGAGGATTTCATCTGCGACGTGGACCCGGGCGCGCGCTTCACCCGATTTTGCCTCGCTGCGGCGGAAGCCCCCGAGCTTGCCCAAGCCGTGCAAAGGTTCTCCGCGATTGAGTATGAATCTATAGCGGCGCAACTGACAGAGCGGTGCGGCTATGATGATCCGCGAAAGGGTCTTGATGCTGTGATCGAGTTGCTCGGCGATAACGGACCTGTCGATGCTCTGATGGAGGAGCATCGTACATTCAACTATGCAAGCAAGAATATGCCCGTCAGGGTCATGGTTTCACACCACATAGCTTTTTGCAGGGATAAGCGGCGGCGGCCTGAATTTTTCTGCTGGCCGGGCATCTGGATGACGGGAGACGATTTCAAGCCCGAGGCTGGGTCGCTCTTCATCACCCATTTGTCCCTGTTTCAGGACAGAGCTGACAGCGAACAGATATTCCCTCGCGCCGTGTCTGGTCGCAGCCCCGAAAGCATCAAAGCGCTCGTCAACAACTTCTTTGGTGGGATGCTCGTGTTCGACCTTGCTCTGCAATGGGTCCTCGAGCCAGGGCCTTTTCGTTACGATTTCAAATGGCTCACCGGCAACTCCGAAAATTCCGGGCTAATCGCAATCGCCAAGAGACAATTCGCACATTTCTATGGCCTGGATCCCGACACCTGCATTCCGATCGCCTCCCCTGTCACTACTGGCGCCCAGGGACCAAGCTAGAGCTATAGGATTTGCCGTCGATCAGCTTCAGAGATGCCGCCCCGTAATGGCCATTTTTCGACTAGAGCCTCTACGGTTACAGGTTACATGAGCTAGATTAGCACGGTATCCCTTTGCGCAAATATTTGAAAAATATGGTGGGCGGTATAGGATTCGAACCTACGACCCCTACAGTGTGAAGGCCATCCGTACGATAATACGGTATAATCGAAATATGTAATCATTTGTATTTTAGTCATTTTTAGGTCTCTGGTATTCATCATTACTTCACTTTAATGTAACATTTGCGATAAAATTTTTACATGGAAGTACATGAATACCAAAATTATTCTTCACCGATGTTTCCATCGCAGATTGCCCCTCCGAGAAGGACCAGGAAATCGATGGGGATCACCCCCGTCGGACGGGATGGTCGTATTCGCAATGGCTCCAACATCCCCTGCCCTAATATTTTTGCCGGGTATCCCGGTGTAGGTCACGACTGTTTGCCTAAATTTTGCTCAGAAAACCCAATCCATCGTTAGTTAGCGCGAGCTTATATTCACTCTCAAATCTCGTGATTCTGCGTAAGTCTGCCGTCTCTCCAGCCTCCAAGCAGGTGACACCTTTGAGACGCAGCACAGCCTTGTCCTCCGTCGCGGCCGGGTCGGCTCCGGCATGTCATCTGTTTGCTGCGCCGACGAAGCGGGTCAGCCGGTCGGTACCGCGCACATGGGCACTGGTCAGAAAGGAACGAAGGTTGGCCGGGTTGCGGCTCGACCCATCCTGCTCGAACCAAGCCGCCTCCTGCGCGGAGTGGTCATCGCTGACGGCAAGGGCCTTGGCCAGTTCAAGCGTCAGTTCCCCTGCGCGCATGACATCGAGAATGCGTGGCGAAAGATTGGCGAGTTTCACGCGCTGGCGCACGGTGACAACCGACTTGCCGAAACGGGAGGCAATGTCCTCGGCCGCCATTCCCTGTTCCACTAGGTCGCGATAGGCAATGACTTCGTCCACAGGATGCATCGGCTCACGCTGGTCGTTCTCCGCCAGCGAAATTTCGGTGTCGCTGCCTTCCTCCCGCAGGACAGCCCTGACCGGATAGTCTTTGGTAACGGCCACCCCCTGCACGGTGCGCCCTTCCTCCAGCAGCAACCGCAGCGCCCCCAGACGCCGCCCTCCGGCGACCACCTCGAAATTGGCTCCTTTCGGGGCCTTGCGGGTCACAAGGTTGTGGATGAGGCCGTGGGCCTCGATGCTGGCCGCCAGTTCCGTCCTCCCCGCCTCGGAATTGACGCGGCGGACGTTGGCTTTGTTCGGCACCAGCTTGCCGAGCGGGATGGTGATTTCATTCGTGTTCATGGTCTTGCTCCTTGTTGGTTTCAGGGATTGACCTGATGGGTGCAGGCCTCCCTGAACCCCTGCCTTGCGGCGAGGCTTGCGGGGAGAGAGGGCCGCGCGCCTCTCTTCCCATCATCTCTAAGAAGCCTTACCCTTTTCTCAGGGGGTGCCATGTCTACAATTTTGAAAATGAAGTTTCCGGGCCAGTGGCCGCAGATTGAGGCTGTCTTACAGGCCGGCCCTACGGCAGCAGACTGGGACGCTGCTTTCAGTGTTTGCCTGTCCGACCGAATACAGAAACGTTACCTTGTCCCGATACGAGCTTTGCAGAAAGGCCCTCTGCACGGTGAGGGTTTTACGATCCTCACCATTCAATGTGCGCTGATTGAATTCCTCGCAGCCTTAAAAAAGGGGTGGAACTTTCACTCCGGCGCCCCTTGGGGCGTCAATGACGAATACGGATCAAGCCGACGGCTCTATAAGGAATTCTTGACAAGTGAGGCGCCGTTCACCTCTGTCGTGACGTCTGACGCAGAGGCGGAGACGTTCTACACCGACATAAGGTGCGCGCTTGTGCATGAAACGCAAACCAAAAACGGTTGGAGGGTGCGGGCAATTGGTCCGAAGGCCATCGATTTCAGCCAGACTTATGTCAACAGGGATCTGATGCAGAAGCTGATCGACCAATGGGTCCAGTCCTATCGCGGTGCGTTGCCGAACGATCCCCAGTTGCAGGCGGCCTTCAACAGGAAATTCACGTACATCAATTCACATTCTTAGTCGGCGCTGGCCGTCTATTCGGCCACCAAGGAAAACGGGCGTACAAAGCGGAAGCACCGAAATGCCCGCCAGCGGGACCAAGTCAGTTCGGTGCTGGAGAAAGTTCGTGGCCCTGAGACCGGTTCAACAGGGTGGCCGAAGGAGCATCAGCATAGCGCCGCCGCCAGGCGGGATGCGGGGCCGACCGCCCCCGGCGAAGGGCGCTGTATGATGCGGCCTCTATGGCGGTGTAACGGCAGAGAATTTGGGCATGCGTGCGCCTGGAGCCAGCACAGGCTCGCCATTTGGCGATGCTTAATTAGCTCTTATTCAGGCTCTGCTGAAGGATGAGCAGGTTCAGATCGTTCAGCAGTTTGTCCTTGGCGGCTGGGTCAACCGGCGGCGGAGCGGGAACCTTCTTGATGGGTTGGCCTTTCGGCAGCGGATTCGCGCGTTCGGGCGCCTGCTTGGGTTTGGGCTTTTCTTCGGCCTTTGGCGCAAAAACGATGCTGATTTTATTGACGTCTTTCCAAGTGGTTTTCCAGCCCGCGCCTAGGCTGGCATGCCCCGTATCGAAAGGTATCGTGACGATCTTGACGCTCGCCGAGGCGCCCTGCTCCAGCGTGAACCCCATGACGTAGGATACCGAATCTGGCGGGGTCTTAGTATCCGCGTAGGCGTCCTGGACCTGTGCAAGCCAGTCCGCGATCTTCAAGTTACCAATAAGCCGTGATCCGTGAGCACGGCGCCCATTGACGGCGTCTGTATCGCACACGATAGGGTCTTGCTGACTTAAGCCGATAGTGAACTTGTACCCCACCAGCCTGTCTGCGGTTCCGGTGGCGTTCGTTGCCAACGCAAACGTGCCCGTCTGGGGAATGTAGGGTACTTCATTTCCCGCACTGACATCGCCGCCGCCCGTCGCCACAACGTTCAACGACAGTTCAACCGCCGCGGCCCATTTTCCCTTGTCAGTCAGGAAGGTAGCAGGGTGAACCGGGGGATCTGCTTTGGGCCGGCCGTCGCGACCCTCTTTCAGGTCGCAGCGGATGTTGTCGACAATGTCAGAAATGCGTAGGAGGCCAACGTCAGTTGGCAAATTTGGGACGCTGGCACAACTCGAAAGAGCGAAGCAAACCCCCAGCGAGCTCCTTACAAAAACCCTCATGGACCTTCTCCCCCTCCCCAAATCAAGGATGAGCACGTATTTTATGATGAAAGCCCTTCATAAGACTTTCAACAGAAACATTTCCGAGATGAAGGGGGCTCTTTGTTTATGGAGCGAAGGCAACTCTGTGCCAACAATTTAGGGCTGGCCGGTTATTTGTGGGATCAGGTCTTGGGCGCAATTTGCCTTTCATCCGTATCCCACTTCCGTTGTGAGCCCGGCTCGCCCTCACGCCAAAGTAGCGCCAAACGTGACGTTCAACACCCCTGGCCCCCTGACCATTCACGGCAGGCTGGATTGGTTGCGCGTCTTGGGCGATATCAGCGTGTGGTTTAAATCTTGGAGCATTGTGATGTCCGAAGAAGCCAACAACCTGATCGAACTTACTGCGGATATCGTTTCCGCGTATGTCCAGAAGAACCCGGTTCCAGTAGCTCGATAACCCGATCTGATCGCCAGCGTGAATTCGGCACTCACTAATATTGGACAGGCAATTCCAGCAGAAGCACCAGCCCCGAAGCCGGCAGTCAATCCCGATCAGTGTTTCCGGACTACATCATCAGCCTTGAAGACGGCCACAAATACAAGTCGCTTAAGCGGCATCTGGCTACCAAGCACGGCATGACGCCCGACGAGTACCGGGCGAAGTGGGGCTGGCAAAGGATTATCCTATGGTCGCGCCAAACTACTCGGCCGCCCGGTCTACGGACCGGACGCAGCTACTGCAGCAGCCCATTGCGCGATGGGCGTGAGCGCGACTACCGCTTTTGGTTTGCGGTTTTCGCGAAGCTGAACGGCACCGACTCTCAAAGCACGAAGGCGTCATGAACGCTTCGGATATTCGAGGCCTCTACCCACGGACTGGCGTCTCTGATACGCTTCTTGTGAACTTGTAGGAGCGTAATCCATGTACCGCGGACTCAGACTTTGGATCGGCAAGACAAACCGGGATCATCTGGACTTAATCGACCTCGCCCGCAGGCAAGCCGACCACCTTGGACCCGCCGGGATCTGTGCCAAGCGCAATCAAACCAACGAACGGTTTTTGAAAAGAGGATATATACGGCTGGCACCATTAACACGCCGCCAGCGTCGAAAACTGATGGTTCGTATTGCGAACCTGGGTGAACCAGCTATCAAAGTGCAGCGGATAATAAACCCGAACCCCCGCCCGCGGTGAAATGTAGTCGTAGCCGATCGCCTTAGGCGATGTCGGCGGATGTTAATTTTGAAAGAACTGCGAGCTTTTCGTCCAGTTGGGGGTCGATGTACCCTTCCTCCAATACCCGTAGAATTAGCTTCATTGCCGCCGCTTGCATGTTAACTCGATCTTCGTCGGGCAGTAAATCGAGTACAATTGAAATCGTTGTTGGATCTTCCGAAACAAGCGATGGAACCAGTTCCTCGTTAGGTGTTGTTCGTTCGTCGCTCAGAATCTCTGCCACGATCGGCAGATAGAATGTTCTGACATGGTCCTTGTGATAGGTATCCGCTTTCTCAATCTTCTCTAAGGCATCGTCGTCGCCCGAAAATGCCTCGCGCATCGTCATGATGACCGCATCTCGAATTCGGTCAGCTTGCAGGGCTATGTTTTTTGCCGGGCCGCCGACGCTCACCGCGAACTGAATGAGTTCGTCGAGGCTTTCCCGAACTTTGTGCAAGTCGCCAGTGGTCATTGGCGAGGGAAGCTCCCCAATTTTCCTTTGAGAGCGCGGAAAATAGACCTTGCGCCAATAAGACCTTCTCGCTGTCGTCCTTCCTTGCCTCAGAAAGCTCTTCTCTTGAAAAAATTCGCCTGGGCGGCGGAAAGTAGGGGTTTTGCCATCTCTTGATCAAATAGGCTTCGCGCGCGCCCGGGTTGTCCGACCATTCCAACTCGTTCGTTTCAGCTAAACGAGCACCGTCTGATTTGCCCTGAGGTCCGTGAATTATGTAGTTCATGGCCTCCTTCCCGGCCCGCTCGCGCTCGGCAGGTGTCCGGGCCTTGCCCCACTGCGCACCAAGTCTCTGTATCTCTTGGTCGTCCTGAAATTTCTGTTGTGCCTCTCCGCCCTGCCGTCCCGCACGGAATGCCACCGTAAACTCTCGCCAGAGTTCGCCGATAATCCCCATTCGCTGCCCCTTAGCTTTCGCGCGAGATTGGCAATTTGACGAGCCTACTACAGAGTGCACCGTACGAAGAATTCATACGCATATGGCATCGCTGCAATCCATTGCACGTTGATGCCTATCGTTGGGTTTGGCCTCTAATTGCGTTCGGCGCTATTATGAACCTATGGAATCGACCGCCTCTCAGTCTGAAGTGATGGATTTGCCACCCGAACGCCCCCTGTCGCTTCGCAATCAGACCTGTGTCTATTGCGGGCTCGCCCTCACTCCCGGCAACAAGACGCGGGAGCATGTCATCGGGCGCCGCTTCGTGCCGGATGGGAAGCTACAAGGGCAGTGGAACTAGTCCTCAACGCTTGCCGTCGTGCAACTCTCACAAGGCCGATCTCGAGGACGATATTTCGGCGATTACCCTGCAACCCGATTCTTGGGGCCGCTACGGACATGACGACATCTCGGCGATCGAGGATGCCCTACGCAAGGCCAAAGACTCGCGCAGCCGACGGACGCGGAAGGCGGTCAAGGACAGTAGCGAAGAGATCAAAATCCAGGGGACCCTCGGACCTGGAATCACCCTATCGTTTCAATACACCAGCCCGCCTCAGGTTGACGACAATCGTGCGTTCGAACTGGCCCGCCTGCGCCACTCCATCCGATTGAGTTCACACAGTACTTTGACACATCGGGCGATTCGACACCGGCTTGATCTTTGGAATTCAGCCGTTTTTTCCGCCGGTTTTGGCCAGTCGGCGGTCTTCGGCGCAAAATCGCACTATGGGCGAAATGCCCTGTGCCGATCGCCGCTATTTCAGCGTGGCGACACCAGATTCGCTTGCGTGATTACCTGTGGGCCCAACCGTCTCGCGCGCCGTCAGCGCCAGTTCTCCGGTCGTGGCGCTGCCCCGGTCTATATCGAGGACCGCCAGTTCTTCCCCCAATGCGGCGATCAAGGCCGCCACCCGGCCGCGCACGCGCGGATGAAGATTCATTAATCCTTCGATGAGGCGCCGGCCTTCCGCGCTGGCGATGAAGTCTATGCGCTCGTCCACCGGGAGGGGTGAAGGCTCTCGGCTGGTTTCATTTCCGGGCAGGCCTTCGAAAAAACGACTTACAGGAATGTCCAGCGACCTGCCGATCTCGTAAAGCATGGATGCGCTAACGCGGTTCCTCGCGTTCTCGTATTTCTGGAGCTGCTGGAAGCTGATGCCTATGGATCGCGCAAGCTGAGCTTGCGATACGTCCGACTGGACGCGAACGATCGCGATCTGCCTGCCGACATGCTGATCTGCGGGATGCGAGCTATTCTCGTTTACAGGCTTTGGCCTTGCCTGGATGACGCGGGGGCGTGTTGATTCAACCAATGCCTTTCGCAATTGCATTACTCCCTTGTAGAAAAGTTGGTCGCGTAGGCTCCCGACGCGAGACCAGCCAAACTTCGGAATGAAAGGGGAGTTGCGAAGTGCTCGAACGGCGTTGTGCCGTCAGCTTGGCTCTTTATCCACACCGATCCGACCAATATCCTCCATTACCGAGCGGATTTGCGGCCAAGGAAACTCGGGATCGTCCTTCGACGGCTGCCCTTCCCTTAGTATGGCATCAAGCTTCGCTGCGACGCCGGCAAGGGAGATAGCTGGTGTTTCTGACAGTGCCTCAAGCAACGTCTCCGCCTGACCGGCTGCCTCACTTTCAGCACGCAACGTGGCAGAATAGCCAATCGCCCGGTCATAGGCCTCCCAGCGCGCCTGATGAACCGCCAAATCGGCCTCGACCTTCGCAGCTATCTCCGTCTCCATAGATCCGACGCCCAACACACCGCGAAGGGCCTCATGTGAAGCCGGCGTAGCGCCCCTGTCATCTGACAATCGGATCATCACTTTGGGAAAGCCGACTTCTTCTACGAGCCTCCGCTCCAGACGCTGCTGCTCGCGGCTCAACCGATCGGTCTCTTCATGAGCAGCTTGCCACTCGCGCCACACTGTCACGGCAGGGTCGGTTGTTGCGCGAAATAGTTCCCTGCGGATGACGGAAGGCAAAGTCGTGCTATTGTCGGAATCAGCCATGATCCGAGCTCCTCAACAGCTTTGGCGTGGCCAGGCCGGATTGGTGTTGCATCACCCATCCGGCCGCCAAGTGAAACCGAGACTACACACAGTGCATTATCTAAGCAACCAAAATCACCATAGAATGGTGATTTTATGAATCCGGTGCAGTGCCGCATGGCTCGGGCTGCATTGGGGTGGGGCGTTTTGGACCTCTCAAAAGAAGCCAGGGTTTCCACCCAGACCATTGTTCGCTTCGAGCGAGGTGAGGCGTTGAAGCAATCTACCGTAGATCAGATAAGAACCGCGCTTGAAGCTGCCGGGATTGAGTTCATCCCAGAGAATGGCGGCGGCCCAGGGGTGCGTTTGTCTCGCAATCAGAGCTGACGCCCAGGTCGCCATGCAACCGGATTGTCGATCCACTGATTGATCTCGGATTCGCGCCAGCCCGCACCGTTGACGCTGATTTTGATCTGAGCCGGGAACGTCCCTTCGGCGATCTTGCGATACATGGTTGAGCGGGACAGGCCGGTCCGGGCAAGAACGGTTCTGCGGCGGATGATGCGGTCGGGTTCCGGCATAGCTGGCCTGCCTCTTGCTGGGTGTTTCTGATACCTGATGGGCCAGACAGAACAAGGTGTCTATGGCCACGCAAGAGGGATCGCTGCCGTGTCGCAAGGCGGCGTGGTAACGGCGGCAGATCGGATGGGTTAGAGTCCGATGCCGCGCCCCCTCCCGAGCCCGATCCCTTGGTTGAAGGCGAGTTCCGCGCCGAGGCGCCGGCCGGAATCGATGCTGATGCCGAGCTCGCGCTTGCGGTTGGCAAGAAGGGATTCCAGCTGCGGATCGCGTTCGAGGCTCTTGGCCATATCGGACATGGCCGACCTCGCTGACCTATAGCCAGACATGTCGCCGGCCTGGTATCGCCGCTGGGCCGTGAGGTCGAGCTTTTGCCAACGTTCCACAAAACGGTCCGCCCGCAAGCTCGGATCGGTGTCCAGCCCAGTGCGGATTTCGGTTTCAAGCTGGAGCGCCAGCACAGCGCGGTTGACGCGACCGGTCGCCGCTTCACGAAAAAGCTTGGGATTTTTCGCGTAGGCCGCTTCGGCATCGCGCCAGCCATGCGGCCGAACTTTTTCGAAAGCGGTGCGGGCATGTCGCAATTCGCGCATCTGCTCCGGACTACCCTGCCCGTCCGCATCTCCGGTGCGCAGGATAGCGTCGAGCGCGCGCGCGTGACGAACAAGCGCCTTCGTGCGAGCGCTGCGCAACGCTGCTTCCCGGTCCACCGCCGCGCCCGTTTCGCGCGGCACTCCCCTGGCGGAAGCTTCTCTTTCACGCGCGGGCCCGGCATCTCCAATTTGCGCCCCAACATCTTCCCTTCCCGGCCTGTGCCCACGGTTCTGGCCGAGCTCGGCGTCGCCCGGCGAGCGCAACCCCTCCAGCAGCCCGCTGATTCTGTCGCGCAGCTTCTCCGGAACGATCCGACGCACGATCTCGACCACACGCTGCCGGAAAGTGATGCCGCGCCATTCGGCATAGCTCTGCGCCGGATCGGCTTGCTCGTAATCCGACGCCATGTCCTTTGCGCGGTTGCGTGAAAGCGTAAGGACCAGCCGCTCCCGCGTGGCAAAGTCATCGCGGCTGTAATGCAGGTCCAAGCCATCTCGATGCCTTGACAGCGCGACGTAGCTGCCGTGCGCATCCATGCCCGGCGTAGCGAGCACATGGGCGCGGTCGACGGTCATGCCTTGGGCCTTGTGAATGGTCGCGGCATAGCCATGGTCAATGTGGGCATAGTCTTTCAGGTCAAAGCGCACAGACCTGCCATCGTCGGTGCGCACGGCCATGCTCTGTGTGCTGACCTCTTCGATCACACCGAGCGTTCCGTTCTTGACGACGAGCCCGCGCTCGTTACGCAGGAACATGACACGGTCGCCGGCTGCGAAGTTTCTTGCACCGCGTTCCACAGCGACCTGCATTTCTTCGCCGAGATCGCCGGCAGCGCGCATGCGCTCGCGCGCTGCCTGGTTGAGCGCGAGCACTTCGTTGTTTGTGTGGGTGAGAATGATCCGGCTCGCTTCGGGGTCTGCCTGCCTGTCGCGGTCCCAGCGCTCGACCAGATCGCTGCGCGCCTCATTGCGCGTCGCGGCCCGGTGCACCAGGCCTTGCGCATCATAAGCGTCGATCGCAGCGCCGATCCTGCCAGTCGCCAGATCGCGCGTCGCATCGCGCTGCCAGTCCTCGCGCTGCCTGCGCACCTGGCCGATTTCGACGCCGCCATGACGCTCATGGATCGAGCGGAACGCAGCACCCGCTTCAATCGCCTGCAACTGCTGGGGATCACCGACCAGCACGACCTTTGCGCCGGCTTCCGCTGCATGGGAGAGCACGCGCTCCAACTGGCGCGTGCCGACCATGCCGGCCTCATCGATCACCAGGACATCACGCGCGGTGAGAAGATCGCTGCCCTGCCCCCAACCATGTTCCATACTGGCGATGGTGCGTGACGGGATACTTGATCCGCTTTCGAGATTCTCGGCCGCGATGCCGGAGAGTGCGGCGCCTCGAACTTCGTAGCCTGCTGCTGCCCATGCCTGGCGCGCAACCCCCAGCATTGCGCTCTTGCCGGTTCCGGCAAGGCCGACGACGACACCAAGACCGCGGCCGTCGGTGATGTGATCCAGTGCATCGGCCTGCTCGCCTGACAGGACAAGCCCGCGTTGCGCTGCCCGTGCCAAAGCTGCCTCGCGCTGTGCGTCACTCACCGCATGGCGGTCAGCTTCGGCCATGCGTTCCGCCGCGCGATGCACGCGCTGTTCGGTCTCGATCATCTGCCGGGTGGTGAAGCGATCTTCGCCGCGTCCGTCCTTGCCGAGTTCGACGAGGTCGGGCGCGTTGCCGATGGCGGCCATGACCGCGTTGAACTGCTCCATTCCGTCGCTGTGGCGATGCGCGAACTTGGCAATGTCTTTTCGAGTGAAGGTCGATTGCTGATGCGTGATGGCATTCAGCGCAAGGTTAGGATCCGCGATGATCCGTGCGCCATTGTTGCGTGCGATCTCGCGATGCAGTTCGGCGCGATCCGCGTCAATGCCGGTAGCGGCAAGGCCGCCGCCTTCAATGCGTTGAGCCGGCGCACCAATCTGGGTTTGCGGCTCCAGGGCAATGCCCTGCGCTTCCAGACTGCGATGATCGATGCGCGCGTCGATGTCGAGTTCGGCAAGCCGCTCATTGGCAAGCTCGGCCCATCGCTCGCGCCAGCGCTCGACAAGGTCGGTGCTGTTCCAGTCGCGGACTTTCGCACCAAAACCGTTCTCGTCCACCGAGCGCATGGTGAGCATGACATGGGCATGAGGTTTTGGACTGCCATCCTCTGCCCTGTCCCAATGCACATTGAGGTCGGCGACCATGCCCTGGCTGACAAATTCGGCCTGCACGAAGTCGCGCGCCAGCTCGATGCCTTGTGCCTGGCTCAGTTCGCGCGGCAGAGCAAATTCCACTTCCCGGGCCAGCTGCGCATCCTTACGCACCTCGAACGCCTCGACATCGTTCCACAGCCGTTCGCGCTCGCTCCAGGCATCCGGCGCATTCTCCGGCAGCATCACCTCCGAATGCACAACACCGCGCTTGGCCGAGAAGTCTTGGACACGTTCGATGCGCTCGTCGCGTAACCGCGAAGCCGAGCGGTAGGCGGCGGATGCCACGGCACTGCTCCCAGCCTTGCGGCCAATGACCTTGACGTGAAGATGATAGATCGCCATCGCGATCAGATCATTTGCACGGCAAACCGCACGTCGGCACGACGTATAAGCGCGCCCTCCCTCGAAAAAATCTCGGGATGGACCAGCCCGTCCCGGGCTGTCTCGGCAACCCTGAAGCCTTCTGGCGGACGCTCCCCTATCATCGTCGGATCGACAATCAATGGGGACAGCCATGCGTAAACCACGTGACTTCGACGCGGAACTGAGGGCGCTGGAAGACAAGGCGCGAGAGCTCAAGACGCGAAAGGTACAGCAGCTCGGTGAACTGGTGATCGCCACCGGCGCCGATGAACTCAGCAGCGACGAACTAGCCGGGGCGCTCGTAGCAATCGCTGAAACGAAAGACGCCTCAAAGCGTGAGGCATGGGCCAAGCGTGGGGCGATGTTTTTCGAGAGCAGGTCCCGGCGAATTGCTCCGGCATCTATGCGCAACGATCGCAGCGCTCCAGCGCAACCGGGCAGCCCACAATCGCCGGCAAGCGGCTCTGGCTCGCAATGACATGCGTGCCTGGCAGGTTGAGCGCCGCAGACGCACCCGACATCTGATCGAACTCGGCGGTCTCGTCGCCAAGGCAGGCATCGTCGAGCTGACCAATGACGATCGAGCGATCATCTACGGCGCGCTCCTATGGATCGCCGCCAAGCTCCAAAGCCATGAAGGCGAGCATGCGAGGGAATTGTGGGTCGCGAAGGGAAAGCAGGCGTTCAACGCGGAAGGGATTGAACAGCAAAAGGAAGAACGAACTTAGCGGTGGTTGTGAAAGCGGCGGGCGGCGTAAAGACTCCAACAATATACCTACAATGGGGTGCTCCTGATGGAAGACCTGCGTCAGCGGAGCATTGCGAAAGCTATCTGTTCCATCATGCGCCACCACTGGTCCCGAGACCAAATGTCCGGCTTTCTAAAAGGTATTTGGACGCTCGAACGCAAAGACTTCCAATCCACTCGTCATTGCAAACGAAGGTCCGTTGCCGAGACACCCCGTAGCAGCTGCTGCAGAGTCTCTGCTGTGGCTGGAGCAGCAATCAAAGATCTTTGTCGTGGCCTCTCGATTTTCAATGGCTATGCGCTCACGGTCCACTTTGAAGGTATCGAGACGGAGCGCAGCGGTCCCTATGTGATATCGTAGGAGATAGTTTCGGACCCTCCATTGATGTGCGACTGCGTGACAGCCGTCGTTAACTCGGGCGTAATCTCAAAACCTTCATATTCTCTGTCTCCGGGGGGTTCTGCAGCCCCTGGACGTGAACGGTCGGGAATGGGAGTTCGATGCCTTGCTCCTTGAAGGCTTGGCGGATTCGCACATAGAATTTGCCCTTCATGCCGAAGGCGCCTCCCGGCCTGGTTTTGACCTTCATCCTCAATACGATGCCGTACTCGCCGAACTCCTGTACGCCCTGCATCTTGATCGGTTCGAGCACCCAGTTTTTGAATTCGGGATCTTCCGCCAGTTCGAGGCCGATTCGCTTGATCAGCCTGCGGGCGAAGTCGATATCGGTGTCATAGCCGACGGTGATGTTGAATTTGTCGGTGACCCAGTCACGGCTCTGGTTTTGCACCGCCCCGAGTTCACCGAAAGGGATTGTGAACAGCGGGCCACGATGGTGGCGCAGCTTCACCGAGCGCAGGGAAAAGCTCTCGACCGTTCCGACATAACGGCCGGATGTAATGTATTCGCCGACGCGAAAGGCATCATCGAGCAGAAAAAATATGCCCGAAATGACGTCCTTGACTATGGTTTGCGCTCCAAATCCGATGGCGACACCGACGACGCCGGCGCCGGCGATCAACGGCGCGATCGGGATACCCATCGAGGCGAGCATCATCAGCACCGCCATCACCACGATCACTGCGAGCAGAATGTTCTGGATGATCGGCAAGAGCGTGCGCAGCCGCGCCTGCTGAGGATCGAGGGTCGGGGCGTCCTCCTCGCCGACCACCGCGTGCGGCGTCTCGATGCCCAGTTCTCGTTGGATTAAAGCTTTGATGATCGACCAACCGAAATCGGCGGCAAGCGCGATGACCATGACGTTGATCAAGCCGCGCAAGATGAGCGTGGTCGTCGTATCGCCGCCTTCCATGGACTGCATGTCCAGACCCCAGACGCGCGCCAGAAAATAAGCCGCCGCCAGGATCAAAAGCATCCGGATTCCGCGATCGATGGCCGCGATCGTCACCGCCGGGATCGTCGGGCGTCCGACATCTTCCGAACCCGGCCGCAGGACGAAATTGACGCCGCGCTGCGTCAGCACGATCGCCAGGGGCAGGAAGAATGCGGCAAAGGTAAACCAGAAGGGTCTATTGAGGCCGGCGATACGCTGCAGGAACAGGACGACGAAATAGGCCGTCAACAACCATGTCGCTGCCGTGTGACCGTTTCGGCGCATACCGTCCCGCTGTATCCTTGGCCGACGCCAAACGGCAAGCAGCAAGAGCAGCAACAGCACGAAATCGGCGCCCGTCGACAGCACCAGCATTCCATCCCGATCGATGCCGAGACCCGGCAAGAGGAGAAACGCGGCGGCGAAGAAAGCCAAGACGCCGAGGATCCGGGATAGCCAATAGGTCCAATGGTCCGCTGTTTCGTTGGTGATCGGCAAGGCACGAACCTGGGCGGCGTTCTCGATGTTGATGAAGGAAGGGACGAGCAGGGCCACGATGTACATGCGCACCCCCCATGCTGCGACTGCAGCTATCAGAAACGTCAGGACGATTTCGCGGATAAGCATCGGCCAGTCGAACAACATAAAGGCGCCGGCGCTGCCCAAGGCGAAGGAGACGATCAGAATGCTGGAATAAAGCGTGCGGCCGCCAATGTTCTTGGCTCGCCCGGCTGGGGTGTCCTTCGGCTGCGCGATGATCCAAAGACGAAATGGACGCGTGAGCTTGTAGGTCGCCCAGGTGAGCGCGAATCCTGCGGCGATGAACATCGCGACCAGCAAGAGTACGCCGGCGGATCCCTTGCTGGACATATCGTCCATGGTCGCTGCCCGAACGCGTGCGAACTGGCCTGGCAAGAGGGGCAACGTCCGTACGATTCGTTGGAAATGATGCCTGATCCGATCGAGCATCGAGGATGCCATCGTGTTCATCCGGCCTGGTGCGGCCACCGCGTCGGACGATGCGCCGGCCGGAGCAATCCCTGCCTGGGCAGTGCCCCCCGTAGATTTGGATTCCTGATTGTGCTGTTCTGTCACCCAGGCCTTCACCGACGGGTCACCGAGAAGCTCGAACAGCTGTTTGACCCTTTCAGGCGGCACGCTTGCCGGGGCCTGCGCCTGCGTCGGACCAGCCAGCAAGAGGGCAATTCCAAAGGCAAGCGGCCTGGCAATCAGGACAAACATCGCTATCAGATCCGCCGGGTGCGCCAGAGTCCTGGCTCCCAGTCGTCGCGTGATGCGTGTCATCGTGCTGTAACCTTCAGATAGGCAAGCAACGACACCAATGTCCGTCGTCGCTCCTACCTTGGAGAAACCGATGTTGTGGTGCAAGACCTGATCGTTCCGAGCCCATGTGTAGCGGTCGATTTCAGGCGCTTGGCGCTCTAGCGTCGGTGGCTCTTTCGTGCATCATGTGGAAACGAGCCAGACCTTGCAGAGGCAAATCCCGGTATCGGCAAACTTTTAGGAGTCGTGTGAACAGCCTCGTCCGGCCAATGAACGTCTAGCTGCGCGAGGAGGGTTTGCCGAAGAGCACCCAAATAGCGAACACTTCATCGAACTAGGCGTGCGCCGGTCCATTGGGAAAGCGGCATGCTCGGCCGGACGTCTGTCAAAAAGTAGAAGACCCGGTGCATTTCGACAGAACTCACTTGGATTGGCTGCGGCCGCTGTGTAGCTATTGACGCATGAGTTATTCCCGCCTCGGGCTAGTAGCGCAGCTGATCACAATACGGTCGCGTTTGTTGTCGGGCAGCGGCTTGGTGGTCGGCACCTTCTTTTTTGCGGCCGCGCTTAGGCCGACGCTCATTCCCCGGACTGACTTGACGCAGGGTGTGCTCGCTGGCGGGTGCTTCGCCGCAGGGTATGGCCTCGGCGTCGCCCTGCAATGGCTATGGCGCTATCTGCAGATTCCTGAGCTGGCAACCCGTCCCCGGCGGTTAGCGAAGGTTGTGATCATCATCCTTTGCCTCTGCGGGGCCATCGCTTCTCTTTGGGAATCCGCAAATTGGCAAAATTCCATCCGCGCAGCGATGCAGATGCCGCTGGTGGATGGGTCGCATCCATTGAATGTGTGCGCGTTGGCGATAGTAACCTTTGTCTCTGTATTGGCAATTGCACGTCTGCTGAGCATGCTGGTCCAAGTCATTGCCCAGTTTTTCAGGCGATACATACCTCGGCGACTTGCCAACGTAGCAGGCGTGGGCATCGCAGCGGTGCTGGCCTGGTCGGTTGCCAGCAATGTCGTCGTAAGCTCTGTCTTCAGCGCTTTGGACTCGTCCTACGCCAAATATGATGCGCTGTTTGAACCAAAGCGTCTCCAGCCGGCCGAGAGCAGCCGGACCGGAAGTTCGGCATCGTTGGTCAGATGGGACGAACTCGGGCGTGCGGGCCGTGAATTTATTGCTGACGAGGACACTGCCGCGGAAATAAGCACCTTTACCGGCCGGCCAGCGCAAGAAGCGATCCGGGTCTATGTCGGATTGGGTGCCGCCTCGAATCCCGAGGCTCGGGCGAAATTGGCTCTGGAAGAACTAAAGAGGGTCGGCGGCTTCCGAAAATCCACGATGATCATCATTACACCGACGGGCACGGGCTGGGTCGACCCGGCCTCCATGGATGCGGTCGAGTACCTTTGTCGTGGCGATGTCGCGAGCGTCGCAGTCCAGTACTCCTATTTGAGCAGCCCGCTTTCTCTGCTGGCGCAACCGGAATATGGCTCCGAGACAGCTCGTGCCCTCTTTTTGGAGATTTATGGCTATTGGACGACCTTGCCCAAGCAGTCCCGTCCTCGTCTTTATCTGCACGGACTGAGCTTGGGAGCGATGAACTCTGAAAAGTCTGTCGGATTGTTCGAAATCATCGACGATCCGATCAGTGGCGCGCTTTGGAGTGGTCCGCCATTCGACAGCCGAGTCTGGCGATCGGTCAGCGACGCCCGGAACAAAGGAACGCCTCAGTGGCTGCCCGTCTTTCGCGACAGCAGCCTGGTGCGGTTCATGAACCAGAGCGGACAAGCAGTACCTCGAGGCGCTCCCTGGGGTCCGCTCCGGGTCGTCTACCTGCAATATGCAAGCGATCCGATTGTGTTCTTTGATTATCGCGATGCCTACCGGCAACCCAGTTGGATGAATTCACCCAGAGGCCCGGATGTCTCGGCGCAACTCAGCTGGTATCCGATAGTGACAATGCTGCAGCTTGGTCTGGACATGGCTGTCGCAACAACTGCGCCGATCGGTCACGGCCATGTCTATGCGCCTCAGGATTATGTCGAGGGCTGGAGCGCGGTCCTGGGAGTCCAAGATTGGGGACAACAGGATCTCTTCCTGCTCAAGGAGCATCTCGCGGCCAAGATCAGAGCAAAGGTGGATGACAGGGGAGGATAGGTTCCTTGCTCCCCTAGACGGCCAAATGAGCGCAAGGTGGCGATGGGCCAAAAAGGATGCGCCAGTTCGAAGGCCGAGGCGGAGAGAGCGCTGCGCTAGCGACACCTCAATCGCCGACTTCGGTCTTCGGCCGCATGCACATGCACTGCTGCTTTGGAGCCAAATCATCTATACAGTGGCAAGGCGGAGGTGAGATCAATGCTCCATCCGAACCACCGGTACAACAGGCAGAGGCCGTATCCGGCAGCGGCGCTCGCTTATCCCATACTGATCGGGCTCCAAACGCTGGCGGCATCGTTCCTGTTTTGGACGATATTTCCGGTCTTTAAGCGTTTGGTCGCGAGCTTCGGACAAACCTTGGACATTGAGTTGGGAACTCAAGCTGCCGTGGTAGCTGGCACAATCGCGCTGCAAGGCCTCTATTGGGCTAGGCACAACTGGGTCGCGATCCGGGCGCCCTTTGAGAACGCCCTGGTTGGGCACCTCCTCATGTTTGCAAGCCGCGCCAGCTTCTTCTTCGCCGGAGTGCTCTTCTCCGCCTTATTCTTCAGGCACGTTCCTGAGCTCGACGCGTTCCCTCCCCTGGGTCAGGTATTGGCCAAGGGTTTCATCGTGCTCGGCGTGCTTTTCTCCTTGTTTTGCTATTCCCTTGAACTCGAGAGATTGGGCCGAGCGATAGAGCAGGCCGGCTGAGCAAATCGAGGACGTCGGCTCAACCTCGGTTGCGTCTGCTTCCACAAGCCGCGAACGGAAGTTGTTGCGGTTGCCACGGCACCGGTTTTCTACAACGGCTGCACTGATTTGACATTGCCGTCCGTGTCGACAAGGCAACTGGTTTTCTTGCCCCCGGCGTCGAGGTCGACCTGAAAGGTCTTCGAGTCGATCTGGCTTGAGCTGACCGGCAGGATCTTGTCCGCCTTAAGGTTGCCGGATTTCGCAGCGGCGTTGGCGCAGAGAAGTTGCAGGTCGGCAGGGGCAGTCTTTGCCGCTGTACGCGACATTTGCTCCGGCGGTGGCGGAGCCGGCGTGCTGACGCAGGCAACCGGAAAGGCCGCCCCCAACAAAACTACGGCAACCGCAGACCGATGTCCCAGAACCGCCCGAATCTTTAGTGTCGACATGGGATCCCCTCCTCAAATTTGTTCGGCGTCACACACCTTTGTAGAGTGCCGCGCCCTGCATCAGGACGATGACCTTGGCCCCCACGCTCACCCGTGATGCCAAGTCGATAATGTCCTTGTTGTTCATACGGAGGCAGCCGGAAGAGACGTCGAGACCAATCGTCCATGGTTCAGGCGTGCCATGGATGCGATATATCGTGTCGTGGTCTCCCTCGTAGAGGTATAGGGCCCTGGCTCCCAGCGGGTTATCAGGACCGCCAGGCATGCCCGACGCGAACGGAACAGCCTTTGGGTCGCGAGCGACCATTTCTGCGGGTGGTGTCCAGGTCGGCCATTCCGATATCCGGCCAATACGAACGATTCCTGCCCAGCCAAATCCCTCCCTGCCGACACCAATGCCATAGCGCATCGCTGTCTGGTCGGGCTGCACCAGGTAGAGGAAATGCTGGTTCCCATCGATGATGATCGTGCCAGGCACCTCGGCGGTGCGGAACTTCACCGTCTGCATGCGGAAAGCCTCGGGCACCTCCTTATGCGCTGCAAAATATTTGAGGGCCTTCTTGCGGTCATAGTCGACCCATTTGTGGGTGATTGGATCGAAGACTTGTGTGGCTGCGCCCGGGGGAGCCGAAATTGCAAGTTGTAACGGAGCGACGGCCATCATAACCGCGATCGCGGCTATACCGGGTAGCCGCCCAATAGCCGGGAGGCTTATCTGCCAGGCATCCGCGCCGAGGTATGAAGCTTTCCGTATTGTCGAGCTTCGCTTCATTTGCTTGCCCATCCATGTACCCGCTCAGCATGCGCAGCCACCCATTTCGTGGCGAAGTCGAACGGAGCCTGGCGCTCAACCTGGAGCGCGTAGCTCATCTCGGTAATTTCATTCTCCTTGAAGTCGATCCGCTCCAGGAACTTGACCACCTCTGGATGGCTTTGGCGAAGGCTTGTTGCGTAACCGACGCGGAAGTGAGCGGCATTCCAGCCGACAGCCGCGCTGGATTTCACCAACCATTGCGGATCCTCCGAAGGCAGCACGATCTTCCACTTGCCGGGATCGTACGGCGGCTCTGTCAGCCGAACGATATCGTGAAGCTTGAAGATGTAATGTGGGGCATAGCAGGCAAATACAATCGGACGGTCCGTGGCTTCCGCCGCATCCACAGCAGCCATCGCGACGTCCTCCGGCGTTTCCAGCAATGCCATGGTCTTGGCATAGCCATAGCTGTTGGCCCTGATCCGCTCTATGGCGGTCGACGCCCATGTTTCCGCACCGATCCACAGTTCGCCTTGACCGTCCCCGTCCGTGTCGAGCACCACTGTCTTTTTCGGGTCGTTCAAGTCCGAGATGTCCCGAATATCGTATTTCTCGGCGGTGACGCGGGTCTCACAGAGTCCTTGCCAGGCCTGCACGCCGACAGGACTCATGGAGACAGTGCGCGCTTTGGTGACGTACTTGTCGACGAGGCTGTCGAGATTGGGCGACCAGATCTCGGGATGTATGTCCACATCGCCGGAGTTCAGCCCGGCAAATGCAATCATCGAGCCCAGTTCTCGAACCTCTGTGTCGATCCCAAATTCCTTTTTCAAGCCGACCTTCAAAATGTTCGCGGTCGCCTGCCCCGACGGCCAGTTAGGCATGGCGATGACCAGATCTCGGGCATGTACCGAAAAAGAACTGACAGCCAGTGCGAAGACGGACAAAAAGGTCTTCTTGAACAGGCATCGTACATTCGACATCGGCGTTTCCTTAGGGTTCCACTGTGCCAGAGAGTCGCGCATCGACGCCCCCAACGATCCGGTCGGCCACACTCAACTGCTGATCGGTAATGGGCTGTCCAGTAGCCAATTGCCGTCCGATAAGCTGGATGACCTCAGGGCTTTCGGCGAACTTGCCATGGTTCAGGCGGTCGGAAGTCTTGACGTGGCTGAGGTCGACCACATCGATCTTCTCAGTCTCCAGGAAATGCTTGTATGGCTCGACGGTTGGGTCGATGGTGCCGAGGCGGGCTGTGCTTCCCCAAAGCCATCGTGAGGCTTTCAGGGCCTTGTCGTCGTTCGAGACGAAGAGCGTCAGGCGCGGGCGCCGAGGACCCATGGAATCCAACTGGGTGCGGAAGACATCCACATCCACATCTGGAGACGCAAGCATGACGTTCTTGATCTTTGGGGAAATCCCGCCCTTACGAATTCCCATCTGACGGAGCGCCTCGAGGGTGACCCAATTTCCCATCGAATGGGCCAAAATGGAGACCTCGGATACCGCCGAGTCCTGCACTAAATAATTGAGCGTCGCCTCGAGGCCATCCCGGCTGTAGTTGGCACTTTCGCGATCGTAAGCGTAGGCGAGGAGCTTTCCGCGGGAAGGCCAAGTGAAGAGCACGGGCACATCTTTCGCGCCGGAGTCATGAACGATCTGCGCGAACCTGAATACGGCATCGTCAAAGCGACTATTGTAGCCATGGACGAAAACCAGAACTTTCCGGGACGGCCCCCTGCCCAAGCGTTCATGAAAGTCCGCGATGACCGCATCCCGCTTCAACAGGGTTGCGCGGATCGTCGAAAATTCACGCTTGGGATCGGCAGGTATGGACTTTGGCCATTCCACCTCTCCGACCTTGCGCGCCTTGTCAGGTGGAATGGAAATTGAGATGTCGGCGAAGGCTGGATCACCGCGCTCGCCTCCGAACATTTCTCCAGGAACGCTGGATGGGCGTCGGGTGGTCGCAACCAGCATTTCAACCTGCGATGCGCCTGACACGGTATTCGGCCCCTCGGCAATAAAGACGTTTTCGGGCCGCTGCGCGCATGACGTCAATCCGATCAGGGCAAAAGCCAGGCAGAGGCGTGCGGCTCTACTCAACACCTCGAACGCCCCTCACGCCCCCCGGCAAAATGTCAGTACCTTGCGACCAGCACTGCCGAACGGCGGTTGCTTCACCGCACCGACAAACTCGATCAATGGACGGTTACCTGGACGTATCGACCGCCAGAACTCTGATAGTAGCGCGAGCCACACTGATGATAGCCGAGGCCGTTGTAATGGACCACACGACAGCCCGGCGGCAGCGCTGCCACAAAGATTGCTGTCCGGCGGATCGTACGACGCGCGGTGCGGCGCGCCACGCCGTGAGCGGTGACCGGGATATGGCGATGATGATGACGCTCGATCACTCGCGCTTCTGCTTGCGAAATAGCATTGCCACGAGGCAGTTGGCTCAGATCATCGCGAATGAGAAATCCGGCAGCGAATGCAATCACGGCACAGAGAACTTTCGTGAACCGACCGTGTCGCATTTGCGTTCCTCCTGGTGATGGTTCCAACCAAGTCCTGCCGGCGAAAGACGCGCCGTGCCAGGAAGCGAGATATCTATTCGCCGTTTGCAACTAAACGCAGCCCGATCCGCCGCGCTATTGTCCTTGAGGGCAAGCGACTGCCGAGAGCGCAAATGCGATCCGACTGCAGCTCCGGAAGCAGCCCTACCATCCTGGTGATCGGGCTGATGTTTCCGCCTACAACTGCGCCATTCAAGGCATTCTCGCCCTCGCCGGGCGAGACCGGAATGTCAAACAGCGGCATGCCTTACTTTGTTCGTCATCACTTGGAGACCGGCCTTGGTCAAAACCAAAGCCGGTCTTTCGTAGGCTCCGTAGTTAGCCAGCCGGCTGCTTATGATGCTGGCGATGCATCGGAACGTGATGGTGATGATGGTGATGGTAGTGATGATAGTGGTGATGATGACGGTGATGCATCGACGTGACGGCTGCCTGATGATGATGCTTGCGGTGCATGTTTGTCGTCTGCGCATCAGCGCTGCTGACGCCGAAAGCAAGTGCGGCTGCAATGCCGAAAGCTGAGAGGAGAGACATTTTCACGTATCGTTTCCTTTCCCTATTGAAGCGGATCGAAGACCCGACTACTGCGGAAGCGAGTATGATCTTTGATTTTTTCGACGGTGTTTCTGCATTGTAGAATTTTGTTTCTGGATTGTGTCTGCCCTCCTCGTCAAAGTGGCCGGATTTAAAAGTCAGGTCGAAAGGAACGCTGGCGAAATCCTTCACATCCGTCGCAGGACAATGGCGAGGCTAGACCTCGTCCAATTCGTTGCCCATTGGTCTTGAGGGCAACGAACGCCCGCACCCTCGGCCAAGCACGAGCCCGGACGGCGGCTACTTATGGTTGATGCTGAAGTCCGGGCGGCCAAGGGAGTTGGGCCGACGCCGGACCGAGCCCTCTGCAGCAGGTCGGAAGAGCTCTGGGCCGGGTTGACGACCGGCTGCTTGCCCTTTCCAAACAAAAAAACCCGCCGTCAAACAAGACGGCGGGTTCCAAACGATCCACAAGACACTATGGCTGCGCCAATCGCTTGAGAGAGTCAAGATAGGCGACTGATCGGTAGTGTCTCAGTTTGAAATTTAGCCTTGCGATTTTCGCCGAACAGGCAGACCTTCCAACACGTCGTTTGGGGGGACAATGCCAAGCGCTTTGCCGGTTATGGCTGAGGTGGCAGGAGCTGCTGCGGCTCTCGCAGCGTTTATCCTTGTTTTTCTCGGTGGGATATTCGCAAGTTCTGAGTCCTATCAGAAGACTGAGCGCAAGAGCGTTTTGTCTCGTTACCAGCGGCGCGCACGGCTTGGGTTCATAGGATTTTCGCTTGCACTGGTGGCAACCTTATTGGCCCTTGTGGCAAAATGGCTTGGCTGAATGCATTTCGCTCCTCGCCCTTGTGCTCCTATTCGTTACGCTGATTTGGGTAATGTTCGCGATCCTCTCTGATATCAGGGACGGGTAGTCTCTCAGTTTGAAATTTAGCCTCACGCTTGTCGCCGCCCTGCCCAGACTCCTATATGATTAGCGGAAAGCACTGGAGATGCGGAAGTCATGAAACGCCGATACAGCGCAATGGCAGTCATTGATGGTATCGGATATCTGGAAGACGCGATGAAGGAAGTTTCAGACCGCGGTGGCCGCATAATCAATGTCATTTGGACCCCGGGGCGGGACAATGCCGAGGGTAATCGAGTGTTGGCTGGATATGTCATCGTTTGCGAATTTGAGAAGGGATATGCCTAACAAGGCGCTTGGTGCGAGGGCGCCGAGAACATGACGCCGAGCTGCGCGAAGAGATTGCACGGCGCGCCGCCCAAAAATGGGGCAAACTTTGGAGGCCTCCTACTGACTGATTATTTTCGTTGAAGCTGCAGGACGCCAGCCGTGTCTTCGGGACTACTTCCCTGCCCCTCCTCTATCGATCGGCCCGTTGCAACGAGGACGAAGACGGCGAGAAGGGCGGACAATAGCGAGGCCACGAGCACCGCCAGACGAACTTGCGCGAGGAGCGTCTCATCGTCAAAGGCAAGCGTGCCTATGAACAGACTCATCGTAAAGCCGACACCTGTCAGAGCCGATATGCCGTACAATTTGCTTGTTGTCGCCCCTTCGGGTAACGCCGCGAAGCCCAGCTTTATAGCAAGATAGGACAGGCCAAACACGCCAACCTGTTTGCCGATGAATAGCCCCAAAATAATGCCAATTGGGACCGGGGCTGCTACATGTGCAAACCCTAGGCCCGCTAACGAGACTCCCGCGTTGGCGAAGGCAAAGATTGGCACAATCGCATAGCTCACCCATGGCTTCAGCGCGTGTTCAGTCTTCTCGAGCACGCTTTCGCCGTCATGTTTGGTGAGTGGCATCGCGAGACCAACCGCGACGCCTGCCAATGTGGCGTGCACTCCGGATTTCAGGACGCACACCCAGGTGACAAGACCGACCAGAAGGTAGAGAGAAGGCTTGCGCACGTCGGCGAAATTCATAAGGACGAGGGCTGCCAGTCCCAATCCTGCCAGGAAGAGAGCCACTAGGGACAACTGAGCGCTGTAGAAAATCGCGATGACAATGATCGCCATGAGGTCGTCGATGATGGCAAGTGCGAGTAGGAAAGTCTTCAGGGACGAGGGTACACTCCGGCCCAACATTGCGCAGATACCCAACGCGAAGGCGATATCGGTCGCGGCCGGAATCGCCCAGCCGCGCAAGGAATACGGATCACTCCAGTTCGCCATTGCGTAGAGGGCGGCCGGAACGAAAAAACCGCCGAGAGCGGCGAAGATCGGCAGGGTAGCCTTCCGCGCGCTGGAAAGGGCGCCTTCGACGGCCTCGCGTTTTATCTCAAGCGCGACGAAGAGGAAGAACACGGCCATAAGTCCGTCATTGACCCAGTGCTCGACACTCTTGCTAAGGCCGATCCCGCCGATGGTCGCTTCTGCCTTCAATTGAAGCGCGGCGAAGTACTGAGGCCCCAATGGAGAGTTCGCGACCACGAGAGCCGCCACGGTCGCCAGGCCGAGAACCATACCCCCGTACAGTTCCGTATTTTCGGGCTGGTGGGATACACCCGGCAATGATCGCCCTGAAGCCATTTGTCTCTCGACGGTCGGATGACTGTTTACTTGCCACGTCCAGGGGCGACGGAACCGTGATCTGGCTGCGGGCCAAACGGCAACGTCACACCCCACCAATTTCTTATCCCAACCGGGAGGTGCTGTCGCCTATTCGGCAGTGCCCCTTGGTGCAGGTTGTCATGTCATCCCAAAGGGTGCACGAAGGATAGAAGTATGTTCCCGGGTATCGCCCCCAGGAACGTGGGAGCCGCCACATGGATACCGCTGCGACGGACACACCATCGATTGCTGCAACGGACATTCGAGCCGCTTCCGAAATGGACGCTCCTCCGGCGACGACAAATTCCTCGCGGCGGGTGGCGCTCGTCGTCGTTCTCTTGACCATTGCACTGTTTGCGCTTTCGATCGCAATGGAGCGGCTAACCCCGTATTCGGCACAAGCCACGGTTCAGGCCTATGTGGTTAGAATGGCGCCGGAAGTTGCTGGCCGTGTGATCGAGGTCGGCGTTTCTGACAACGCGCGCGTCACTCAGGGGCAGACCCTATTTCGGATTGATCCGCAACCATACGAACTGGCTGTCGCGGAGGCATCGGCGCGGCTTGAGCGCATCGGTCAATCGATCGGCGCTTCGACCGCCGCAGTGGATTCCGCCCAGGCTCGCGTGGTCAAGGCAGAGGCGGATCGCGACAACGTGCGGGCCCAGTTCCAGCGCACCAAGACGCTCGTCGATCGCGGCATCAGCCCTCGCGCCAAACTGGATGATGCCAAACGCGCAGTCGACGTTGCCGAGGCGACTGTAACGGGAGCCGAGGCAGATCTCAGCAAAGCTCAAGAAGAACTTGGACCGCAAGGGGCTGACAATCCGCAGCTCAAGGAGGCTTTGGCAACAGCCGAGCGGGCGCGGCTCAATCTCGCCCATACAACCGTAGTGGCGCCCTCCAACGGCGTCATCAGCAACCTACAGCTTTCTGTTGGGCAGATCGTGGGCGTCGGCCAGTCGGCCTTAACATTCATTGATTCAGGCACGATTTGGGTGACTGCTGCGGTCAAAGAGAACAGTCTCGAATATCTGGAGCCTGGCGATGAGGCGGAAGTCGTACTGGACTCCCTGCCCGGCATGGTTTTCGCCACGCGCGTCGAGAGCGTCGGCTGGGGCGTCGGTCAGGGTGGCGTCGACCTCGCGACTGGCTTGCCGAATATCCGCAACCAGAGTGGCTGGGTTCGGGATTCACAGCGCTTTCCGGTCCGCCTAGTGTTCACGGATGGGCCGCCGCGCGGCGTTCGCTTCGGATCGCAAGTCAATGTCATGATCTATGCAAGCGACAATTCAGCGATGAACGCTGTGGCCTATTTGTGGATTCGGATTGTATCCGTTCTGACCTATCTGAGTTGAGACGCAAATGCACGCCGACCGGTTGAAGCGACAGGGCTTGCGCATCGGCTTCGCGGTAGCGGGCGGTATGACGGCAGCAGTGGCGAGCGGCTCCGTAATGCCTTTTCTTGGCCCACTGTTCGCGGCGCAGTTCCTGGTCTCAAGCCCGAAACCTCTCGCCCTGCGGCAGGCCATCGGCTTGGTCATCATCATATTCCTGGTCGGTCAGGCGATGGTCTTGCTCACCGGCCTTACCGGTGACCGGCCAGTGGTTTTGCTGGCATTGCTGGGCCTTATCTATTTTGGCTGTTTTTTGCTCCTGGCAAGAGGCAAGGGCGGGCCAGTCGGATTCCTCATCATTGTCATTGCTATAATGGTGCCGATGCTGGGCCTGCTCCATAAGGATTTGGGCGAGAGCATTGTGGGACTCTTGTTGAAGGGCGTCCTCTCAGGCGTCGCTCTGACATGGCTGACCCATCTGGTCTTCCCCGATTCCAGGCCGGACACATTGGAGCCGCCTGTCGTGCCTCTGCTTGAAGGTGCCGAGTGGCGAGCGCTCGCCAACGCCGCCATTCTAGTGATGATGGTTGCGGTTTGCCTTGTCAGCGACCTGTTCTCCTCGGCGATTGTGGTGCCGATCACCGTGGCCTCCGTCCTCAACCAGATCGACCTTGCTAATAGCAGGCGCGCCGCGTTCGGATTGATGATCGTTAATTTGCTCGGCGGCATCGCCGCTTCGACAGCATTCCTGTTTCTCGAGATTAGGCCGACGCTGATCTTCCTGTTCCTCATCGTGCTGATTGTCGGGCTTTTGTTCGGGGGTCGCGCAGCCGACCGCCAGTCAGGGAAGATCTATGCAGGCGCCTTGACGATCTTCATCATCTTGTTCGGGCTTGGCGTGTCACCACTGCCTACCTCAGCCGGCGATTCCTTCGCCACCCGTATCGGGCAGGTACTGTTCGCCATCGCGTGCACTGCGTGCCTGACAGCATTGCTCTGGCCCGCAGCGCGGGCTCGGCGCAAAGACTCCCCTCTCGACATAGACGCCGCGGGCGATATCGTTTCGTTCGACTGAATAGCCTCTACGACGGCTTGTTCCGCGCCCGCCTCATGCCGGTGCGGGACTTCGCCTTCAAGGGAGTGAGGCCCGGAGCATTCCCTGCCGGTGGTCCGCCCGGCCTTAGCTCTGTTCCATCGTAGATGTCTTCATTGGGAAGATAGTGCTCGTGCCAAACAGCGTTGAGAACGCCGAAGCCGGAGGCAAAGGCGACGCCGAGGATCCAGGTAAAATACCACATGACGTCCTCAATAGAGATTGGCGGAATTTTCCTCGATCATACTCGCAGTGACGGTTCCGCCCAGCACCCGATATACGAACGCCGTGTAGGCGAGGACGATCGGGAGCAGGATCAGTGTCGCCACCAGCATAACAAACAGCGTCAAGCGACTGGAAGAAGCATCCCAGACGCTCAGACTCGCATTCGGGTCGATATTCGACGGCATGAGAAATGGAAACATGCTCACAGCGGCGGTCGAGATGATCCCGAGTATGCCGAGAGCGCTGGCGGCGAAGGCTAGTCCGCGATGCTCCTTTGCACTCAGGAGCGATGCCAGCAAAGGCCCCAGGAGCCCCAGGGTCGGCGCGAAGATCATCCAATGATGGTCGCCATAATTGGACAGCCATTGCCCGGGCTGGCGAATGACGGTCTTCATCAAGGGATTTGATGGCCCCTCGGTGGTGATGGCGCTCGTGATCAGGTAGCCATCGATACCGCGCCAGACAACAAGCCCTGCCACAGCAAATAGGGCGGCTGTTGCTAGGGCACCGAGCTTTGCCACGTTGCTGGCGCGAGCCTGCACGACGCTGTCGGTCTTGAGAGTGAGATAGATCGCGCCGTGCATAACGAACATCGCCGCTGAGACGAGGCCACACAACAGGCCAAAAGGATTGAGCAGCTCGAACAGTCCGCTGCCTTCGTAGGCAATACGCAAGTCACTGTCGATCCGAAAGGGAACACCTTGCAGCAGGTTGCCGAACGCTACACCGAACACGACACTTGGCACCAAGCCTCCGACGAACAATGCGAAATCCCAAAACGTGCGCCAGAGCGGATCTACCACCTTGTTGCGGAACTGGAAGCCGACGGGACGCAAGATCAGCGTGGCGAGGACGAGAAACATCGCGATGTAAAAGCCAGAGAAGGAGGCTGCATAGACTGGCGGCCAAGCCGCGAAAACCGCACCGGCGCCCAGCAGCAACCACACCTGATTGCCGTGCCAGAAGGGCCCGATCGTGTTGATCGTGATGCGCCGCTCGATATCGTTCTTCGCTACGTGCGGCAGCAGCATCGCCACTCCAAGATCGAAGCCATCCGTGACCGCGAAGCCGATCAGCAGGACGCCGAGAAGCAGCCACCAGATGACACGAAGCGTCTCGTAGCCAAGCGGAAGCTCCATGATCCTATCCTCATTCGGCCGGTGTGAGCGAGGGCATCGTACGAGACTGCCTGGGGCCTAGAACTTCAATCGGCCCCTTCCGAACGTATTTGCGCAGCAAGACGACGTCGACGAAAAGAAGCAGTGAATAGAACAGAACGAAACCTGTTAGGCTGAACAGGATTTGCGTAGACGATACCGAGGAGACGGCAAGAAATGTCGGCAAAACCCCGTCGATAGCCCAAGGTTGACGACCATATTCCGCGACCACCCAACCGAGTTCCGCCGCAATCCATGGCAGCGGCAGGGACCAGAGCATCAGGCGCAGCAACCATGGGCGCGAAAAATTCCGGTTCGCCGCGTCCCAGAAAACGAATGCGAATAACGCGATGAAGTAGAGACCAAGTCCCACCATCACACGGAAACTCCAGAAGAGTGCGGCGACGGGCGGAACGGTGTCAGCGGCGGCCCTGGCAATGGTTGCGGAATCGGCTGTACGCGGGTCCGCGACGTAGCGCTTCAGGAGCAATGCATACCCTAGATCCTGCGCATGCTCTCGAAGCAGGGCTGTCGCTTGGCTGTCGTCCCTGTTGGCCTTGAACCGCTGCAGTGCATCATAAGCAATCAGCCCACTGCGTATTCGCTCTTCCTCCCGCACGATCAGATCGTCGATCCCAGGCAGCTGTGTATTGAACGAACGCGTTGCCATGATGCCGAGCAGCCACGGGATCTTGATGCTGTACTTGACCTCCCGCTCGGCGGCGTTGGGGATCCCGAAGATTATCAAGCCGGCGGGCGCCGGTTCCGTTTTCCACATGCCTTCGAGGGCCGCGAGTTTCATCTTCTGGTTATCGCCGAGAGAATAGCCGCTCTCGTCACCCATGACGACCACACAAAGTGCGGTTGCCAGCCCGAACGCTGATGCCACGATGATCGATCGCTTTGCGAATGCATGGAAGCGGCCGGAGAGCAGATAGTACGCGGATATGGAAATGACGAACATCGACCCGGTGACGTAACCCGCGGCCACCGTATGGACAAACTTTGCCTGCGCGACAGGATTGAAGACGAGGTCCCAGAAGGAGGTGAGTTCCATCCGCATGGTTTCAGGATTGAACACCGCGCCAACCGGGTATTGCATCCAGCCGTTGGCGATCAGGATCCATAGAGCGGAGAGGTTTGCGCCAAGCGCGACCAGCCATGTCACCAGAAGATGACCGAGTTTGGGTAACTTATCCCAGCCGAAGAAGAACAGGCCGACCAGGGTACCCTCGAGAAAGAAGGCCATGAGGCCCTCGATCGCGAGTGGTGCGCCGAATATGTCGCCGACATAGTGGGAGAAATACGCCCAATTGGTGCCGAACTGAAATTCCATGGTGATGCCGGTGGCGACACCCATGGCGAAATTGATGCCGAACAGTTTGCCCCAGAACTTCGTCATGTCGCGCCAGATTTCCCGGCCAGTCATGACGTATGCGCTCTCCATGATGGCAAGGAGAAACGAGAGGCCCAGCGTCAGCGGGACGAAGAGAAAGTGATAGAGAGCGGTGACGGCGAATTGCAGTCGCGCAAGGCTGACAGGATCAAATTCGAGCATTGGCCTTGTCCATTTCCTGTCCCGGCACGGGCTGTTGGGGACCTAGCAAACGCTCGATCGCCGATGCATCGACGAGAGGCTTCGCGCTGTCAGGAAACAAGAAAGCCTTCATACACAGGATGCCGACCAGCTTGATGGTCAAAACCAAGACGATGGACCTAGCCATCGGACTTCGCGGCCTTGCGACCGAGACAAACGTTGCCACGGGTGAGAGATTGGAACTCAACAAACTGCCCTTCCGCACCATATCGATGGAGAACCCAGTTGGTTCATACAACGCTCCCATTGTTCGGACTGACAGCTCGCCCGACGGCCCTTGAGTGATCGGTGACCATGCACTGCTCCGACGAATGCCGTGACGAGGATAGGCGGGCGCATCTGCTAAGCTTCGCCTTAGAAGACCAGCCCACCATTCGGACTGATGATCTGACCCACACAGTAAGTCTCGTCCGAGGCAAGATGCACGGCCAGAGCCGCATACTCCTCTGGCTTTCCCAACCGGCCGGCGGGCATTATCTGCCACAATGTATTTCTTTGCACGTCAGTTAGGCCCGAAAGGTATCCTTCGAAGTCGTCGGTATGAATACCTCCCGGAGCAATGCAATTCACAAAAATTCCAGCGCCAGCAACGTCTTGCGCTACAGTTTTTGTAAAAGAAACGACGGCAGCCTTGCTCGCACTATATCCGGGACTGTGGCCGCTCATTACGGAGATGCCGCCAGTGGACGCGATATTTACGATGCGTCCGTATTTCGCTGGTTCCATTATTTTCAAGGCCTCACGCGTGCAGTAGAACACGCCATGCACGTTAACTCCCCACCATCGAAGCCAGTCATCGTCGGTTAGGCTGCTGGTGATGCCGATGGACTGCCGCGGTATAGGAGTCGTCATGTAAGCATAGTGCCGATTACGTCGGTCTGTATCTGCAGGCTTTGTGGGGATGAGCGCGGCATTGTTCACCAGAATGTCCAACGTGCCGTAGCGGTCGATGACTTTTGAGAATGTTTCGCGGACACTTTCCACGTCAGACACATCGCAGCGAAGGCCAAGCGCTTGCGCTCCCGTGGCCTCGATGTCCTTGGCGCTCTGGATGACACCCTCCTCGTTGATGTCGCATACGGCAATCTTCGCCCCTTCCCGGGCCATGGCCACCGCGATCGCTTTGCCCAGGCCCTTCGGTGCGGCCGTGCCTGTAATCAGCGCTACCTTGTCTTTGAGTTTCATAGATTGGCTCCCCCGGTCGCGGCGTATGACACCCGCGCAGTGCGTACGAAGAGCGCGCGGACCTTGTCCCAAAAGCCGCCGCCCAATACGAAAATGCTGACAACCATCATGATGTCGCCAAACGCGCGAAATTCGATCCTGTCCGGTCTCAGGCCCGGCCAGAGGTGGTCGAGGTACGGCGCCAGCCACCCCGTGATGATCGGCACGCAGAACATGAGGAGCCCGATATAGTGACGCAACGGACTGACGATTTCGTCCGCTGGCAGCTTTGGCAGATATGCACCGAGAGATTGCTTGAGTTCCTGGAAACCCGCTTTGCCCATGACGGCAACGATCAACACCATCAGGACTTTGTTGAAGACGAAGATGGCACCGGTTATAGCCGCGATCTTTCCTGCTTCCATTCCAGAAAAGGCGGTGACAGGAATCATCAGCGCCAGAAAGATCAACAATCCGAACAGGGCGACACCACACTTGAAGCGCCACCCTCGTGAGTCTGGATCCGTCGCGAGTTGTTCTTGATAGGTCATGGCAAGTTCCCTTCGAACGATTTGATCATGCCTTTAGTCGCGTGCGCCAAGAACCGGTAACGGACAGCCTAATGGCCATGGCGATGAACATGCGGTGCGGTCACCTGCACGTAGTGGCTGGGAACCCGTCGGAAATAGACGGATCCGCAATGATAGTAGTGGGCGCCGTTGATATGCAGGCTCTTGCATCCTCGCGGAAGCGTGCGCACTGAGAGGGCGGCTGCCTGGGTCTCAGGCAGAAACTTGCCCCGCATCAACTCGGCCGTGTTGTCGTTGACCAATTCCGGCACAAGAAACGCAAGAGCGACCGAAATGTACGTCATGAGTCTGACCATCGTCGTATCCTCTACCGCATTCTCTTGGAAACGATGGCCCACGCCGTTGCAGCGGTCTCTTCAATGCAACTTGTTAGCCGCATGCCGAACGGTCGAAGGTTCCCTCTGCCCCGCTTGATGATCGATGCTGCCCACCTATCCATATCGGTTCGTATCGACTCTGACGCGCAACATGTCCTTCAACAATTGTCCTTGAGGGCAATGGCGTTGCGGGCGTAACCGAAAACCTACCCGGAATTCGCTACGGCCCTTTCAATCGCGTCAAAAAACAGGCGTGCCGAGAACGGTTTGTGGAGGTAAGCCGTGCAGCCGGCCTCGACTGCCAGCAAGTGCGTGGCCTCGTTGTCGAACGCCGTCATGAATATGATCGGGATCTTCGATCCTGAGTCTGCCAGTTGGCGTTGGAGTTCGAAACCATTCATTGCTCCCAGCTGTATGTCGAGAACCAGACATGCTACACGGCTTGCAGCTGAACTGGACAGGAATGCTTCAGCGGAAGCGAAGACCTCCGAAGCAATTCCCTGGGCGCTCAACAAGCGTTGTATACCCTTCAACAAACTGGGATCATCGTCGACAACGGCCACGATCAACGGCTTTGCTTGCACCCACCCGTTCCTTGAAGCGCGCGCCGCGAGGGACGAGAGTTCGGCGGCAGATGTATTACCCATCAAACCTTAAGGCCCGGTCAGCCGCTCCGATATTGTACCTGGGGGCCGAATTTGACTGAGACCTCTGCTGCACGTGTGCAGGTCGGCTATAGCATCATGGGTGCGAACTTCTGCTTCAAGTCAGGCGTGAACCAGTCGCCAGAACCAACGGTAATGCCGGCGGCAGCCAAGGTGCCGGCGGACGCAACCAACTCTGCAACCGATCGGACCTGAAGCTTGAACATGACTTCATGGCGATGCGCCTTCACGGTACGCACCGAAGTGCGCATCTCAAACGCAATCTGTTTGTTGAGCTTGCCGCGAATGACCAGCGCGAAGACCGCCTTTTCCCTGGGCGTCAAAGTATCGACAAGTCGCCGTAACGCGCCGAGTTTATCATGATGCTCCTGTTCCGCCTCGCATCGCCGAAGCGCCCGCCGGATGGCTGCCACAAGCGGTTCTTTTGAGATAGGCTTTAGCAGGAAGTCCTCTGCGCCTGCCTTGGTTGCCCGCACACTCATCGGAATGTCACCGTGGGCGGTCAAAAAGAGTATCGGGAGCATGCATCCTCCCTTTGCAATCCGATCTTGAAGTTCCAGCCCGTCCAGACCAGGCATTTCGACGTCAAGCAGAATGCAGCCCCGTGCATCCCTAGGCAGCCGCTCCAAAAATTGTGTCCCCGACTCGTAAAGAGCGGCCTCCAGCCCGAAGGCTTGAAGCAGACGGCCGACAGCAGTGCGGAAGTACGCGTCGTCATCGACAACATGGATGACGGCCGGTGGCCGGGCGGCTACCCCGGTGGTGCGGTGGCCAACGGAAGGGTTAAGCGAAACATCGCTCCCCCCTCCTGCAAATTCTCGGCCCATATCTTCCCTCCATGATTTTCCACGATCGCGCGGGCGATGGACAGTCCCAGGCCCGTCCCCTCTTTTTTGGTCGTGAAGAATGGCTCGAAAATAAGTTCCAGTCTGTCAGCCGGAATGCCGATGCCGGAATCCGCGACGGAGATTTCAGCTGTGTGTGCGTCGACGCGGGTTGTCAGGATTGTAAGTGTTGACGCGCGAAAAGGAGATCCGCCGATTGCTTCCACGCCGTTCAGAGCCAGATTCAAGACGACTTGCTGCAGCTGAATTGGATCAGCACGGACTGTCAACGGACCCACCTCCCAGGCGACACTCAACACAACAGCTTTGGCCGTCGCGTAGGGCCCGAGAATTTCGCGCACCACGTGCACAGTTTCGTTCAAGTCGATGTCATGAAATCCAATATCATTCTTTTTGAGGAACCGCCGCATATGGCTGATCACGTCCGCTGCACGCTTATCGTCCCGGCGAATGTCGGAAAGGATTTCTTTGACCTGATCCAGATCAGGTTGGCTTGCCTCGAGGAGTATCCCCGCAGCCTCGGCGTTGGCCATGATCGCAGCCAAGGGTTGGTTCAGTTCGTGCGAAATTGCAGCAGATAGCATCGCAGCGTCAGCACTGCGGTTCAAGTCAGCGACCTCAAGCAGGTGAACGCGCATTTCGCCTAGCGCCTGCCGTCGTTCCTGGATGTCGACGCAGGAGCCGATATACCCCTGAAACGTACCCTGCCGATCGTAGCGGGGAATTCCGGTATCGTCGATCCAGCGGTAGACGCCGTCATATCGCTGGAGGCGATACTCCATTCGGAATTCTTTCCGATCATCGAAGTGGCTGGTGTAGATATGCAGGCAACGACCTAAGTCGTCTTGGTGCACTCCTTCCGTCCAACCGATCCCTAGCTCCTGCTCAATACTGCGGCCTGTGAATGTGAGCCAGGGACGGTTGAACCAACTGCAGAGCCTGTCTTGGCCGGACACCCAGATCATGACCGGTGCCGTGTTCATCACTTCGCAGAATCGTGCGTCGAGGCCTCCCGGCAGCTCGGCGACAATCCTATTGGACGAGCGATCATACATGCCGAGGACCTAATTAACTGAGGTCTAATAATAAAGGCGAAAAATGACGGCCGCAATACTGCCGTTCATAATACCGGACAGGCTCCAACGCGGATGGTAGAAGTATATAGAATTTTAACTGGTAATACTGGGAAATAAAGCATAAGTCCCCGCCGGCCGGGGCCAGCGGGGTCTTTGTCAGGGCACAAAGGTGGGACCTCGTCGCCCAGATGATCCGGGGGTGGATCGTGTGCAGCCTATCGGATTCACAGGAGCACAATGTACACGATTGCGTGAACGTTGGTCGCACGACGAATGCAGAGCGCCGGCTTCGGCGCCAAGACGGCGGCGCTGGCGTCCCCAAAACTAGCGAGGCGCGTGAGCTTCTGCGGTCCGGAGTAGAACATTTAAGTTCGGAAGCTGACGTCCTGTCTCGGAGGGTCATCTCCCCGGCTTGTGGATCTGGCCCCAACTCGAAACCAGCACGATCGCCGTACCCCGGAGGGGGGTTCTCACCGTCACATATCAACCGTGACATCCTGCTGAAAGCACTCAGAGGGGATGGTGGTCGCGTTGCGGCCCGCATGCAGCCGTCCCCCAGCGAGGCTGAATCTCAAGACAGGCCACAGCGAAAACGAATTGCCCACTTCATCGTTCGCCGGCCGCCGCACGGCATGAGTAACCATCTCACCGCGAAGGTTCCGCTAGCTAGCAGACGATTTCGACAACGGCGCTGTATTGGCGGTAGCGCTCTACCGAGTCGAACCCCCAGAAAAACTTCGATCAAGTTTGCACCACTGCACATGGGGTACCCAGCGTCCCTCATGTACCCGCGCAATTCGACCGAAGTCGCTATGCAGAAGGTACGAAATTTCTGCGACACCCAGTCGGAATACGGAACGGACCGCAACTACCCGCGCTTTGCGAATTGCCCGAAACGAAACTGCATTGCTGCGAACATCAGTCGCCGCAGCGCCTTAAAGCCACCGACGACCCGGTCATCTCTCATCGAATCGTCCCTCTAGCATCGTCCACAGGCCGGCTAGATCCGCGCTGTGAAAGGAAACCCTGATCTCCTCGGTGAGTGGTCGTGCAGCGATCAACTGTTCCGCGAGGTCGCCAGAGACACCCTGCTCCGCAAGCACCTGCCTAGCCTGCCCTGTCGGCAGCGTGTTGAACCAGCGATAACCAGATGTGAGACGCGCGGCGGGGTCGACCTTGCCCCACAATCTCACCCGCGAGATGCCGCCATCGGGGTAGGCGTCGAGCCGGATGTAGGAAACTCGCTCCCTCGTTTGCGCCACGCGAAAAACATGGCGCGTGTCCGGCTGCAGAGGCCGGCGGGAAAGCAACGGCCGCCAGCCATCGTCGCCGCCGGGCAGCGCCTCTCCCGCACCGGAGAGCGCCACCTCGGCGGAGGCGTTGTATTTGAAATGCGCTGTGTCGATCTCGACCAGCCTGACATGCCCCGGCAGCGCCAAACGTATGACGGCATGGTCGTTGCCGTCGTCGCGACGGCGGCGCGTTTCCCAACCGTCGCCCATGTTGCGTGCCTTGTCGGGGCGGTTAAGCATCGCGGCCGAGGTGTAGAAACCGTCGCTGCTCGTCACCACCTGGCCGCCATGGTCCTGGTTGGCAAGGTCGACGGTAAGCCCGTCGAAGACACGCGGGTCCGGCACCACATGGCCGTAGACGCGCAGCCTGGCGATGCCGCCGTCCGGAAAGGCGGAGATACGCACATGGGTGAAGCGGCGGCGGTCGGAGACGTCGAAGCGGTTGTGCGCGTCGCCCTTGACCGGCGAGCGCGGCACGATCTCGATCCATTCGGTGTCGGCCGACTGCAACGCCTTCGGGCTTGGATAGCCCTCGACGCCGCAGGCCTCAATGCGGCACGTGGTCGGGAAATTGCCGGTGAAGAAGGACGTATCGACATCGATCCCGGTGATGATGCCGGCCGCACCCAGCCTGATCAGCGCCCAATCGTGGCCGGGCTCGCGCCGCCGCTTCGTCTCCCAGCCGTCGACGATCTCGCCGCGCGGTCCGTAATTGCCCGGGACGAAAGCCGAGGGCGTCGGCGTGAGCAGGCTCTCCTTCTCACCGAAGGATTCGTCGCTCGCGGCGAGCACGCTGCCGCCCAGCCAGCGCGAGGCAAGATCGACCTCCGCAACAAAATCCTCCTTCAGCTCGGGCATGGCGTAGGCGTCATGCGCCGAGCCTTTCTCGATCATGTTCATCGCCGGCCTCCCGCGCGCAGCGCCAGCCCCGACGAACGCGGTCTCAACCCCAACGCCTCCGACAGGGGCCAGCCGTCGATGCGCTTCGCATCCGGCTTCGCATAGGTCGAGACCTTGCTGGTCTTGAGCCCAAGGCCGACGACTGCCTCGGCGAGCCGCACAGCGGCGGCCACACCATCGACTACGGGCACGCCAAGCTCGGTGGTGATCGCTTCCTCCAAGCCGGCCATGCCGGCGCAGCCAAGACAGATCACCTCGGCATGGTCCTGCGCGACCGCCTTGCGCGCCTCCTCGACAATGGAACGCATGGCGCCGGCGGGATCCTGATCGACCTCCAGCGTGGTCATGCCGTTGGCGCGCACCGAGGCGCAGCGGTCGGCAAGGCCGGAGAGCCGCAGCCTATCCTCGATCGGCGGCACCGAACGCTGCAAGGTGGTGACAACCGAATAGCTGCGGCCGATCATCATCGCCATATGGGCGGAGGCCTCGCAGATCTCGATCACCGGCTGCTCGATCAGTTCCTGCAGCCCATCGCGACCATGCTCGCCGAAGCCGGCCATGACCACGGCATCGAACGGTTCGTCATAGGCAAGCACGCGGTCCATGACGGCGACGGCAGAAATATAGCTCTCGAAGTTGCAGTCCACCGCTTCGGGCCCGAAGAAGGGCGTCAGCGTGACGATGTCGGTGCCGGCGGACGCGGCGGTCTTGGCGGCCGCGTCGATGACATCGGACATTGACTGGCTGGTGTTGACGTTGACGACAAGGATCTTCATCTCAGGCACTCCTTCTCAATTGCTGCATCCGGCTTGTTCCTCCGGCCTGCGCTTTTCTGGCGATCAGTTCGCCCATCGGGCGGCCGAAGAGGTCGATGCGCTGGCCGCGCAGGAAGGTTTCCTGCACTACGCCGCTCAGTGTCCTGCCGGCATAGGGGGTGATCGGATGGCGGTGATGGAGGCTGGCCGCATCGACGACGAATTCGGCATCGGGTGAAAACAGTGTGAAGTCGGCGTCGCAACCGGTCGCGATGCGGCCCTTATGCGGAAGGCCTGCGAGCGCGGCGGGACGCTCGGCCATCCAGCGAACGACGTCGGCCAGCGAATGGCCGCGCTTGCGCGCCTCGCTCCAGGTCACCGGCAGGCCGAGCTGCAGCGAGGAGATGCCGCCCCAGGCGGCGCCGAAATCGCCAGAGGCCAGTTCCTTCATCTCAGGCGTGCAGGGCGAATGGTCCGAGACGATCATGCTGATCGTGCCCTCCCCGACGCCGCTCCAGAGCCTCTCACGGTTGACGGCTTCGCGCACCGGCGGGCCGACCTTGGCCGCGGTCTCGCCGTCGCCGACCTCCTCCGCGCAGAGCGCGAGGTAGTGCGGGCAGGTCTCGACGCTGAGCCTGACACCATCAGCGATTGCGGAAGCGATCATCGGGAGCGCGTCCGCGCTGGAGAGATGCAGGATATGCGCGCGCGCGCCACTGGCGCGGGCCGCTTCGATCACCTCGGCGATCGCCAGGTTTTCGACGCCTTTGGGGCGCGAGGCGAGGTAGTCGGCATAGTGGCGGGTGTGGCCCTCCGGCATCGCGGCGATTACGTCGGCGCTCTCGGCGTGGACGATGAAGAGCGAGCCCAGGCCGGCGACGACGTCCATCACCTTGCGCATATGCCCGGGCGTGATGCCCGGGAAATCATCAGTGCCAGTATCGCAGAGGAAAGACTTGAAGCCGAGCACGCCGGCCTCATGCAGCCTCGGCAGGTCGTCGAGGTTCGACGGGATGGCGCCGCCCCAGAAGCCGACATCGACATGGCACTGACCGTCGGCGGCCTCACGTTTGGCGGCAAATGCCTCGAGCGTCACGGTGGTCGGCACGCTGTCCAGCGGCATGTCGACCAGCGTGGTGACGCCGCCGGCCGCCGCCGCGCGGGTCGCGGTCAGAAAGCCTTCCCATCCGGTGTTGCCGGGTTCGCAAATATGGACGTGGCTATCTACGAGACCGGGCAAAAGCACCGTGTCGGCATCTAGGGTGACGGTTTCGCGGGCGTTGGCCGGAGCGTCAAGCGCGGCGAGACGGACGATCTTGCCGCCGATGACGCCGACCGACACGGCACGCTCGCCTTCGGGAAGGATGGCGCGTGGGGCGCGGATGAGGAGATCGAGGGATGTCATGGCAATTCCTCCCCGTGCGGCCTGCCGCAACGGACGCTGGAGCTTGGATCCCTGTCCGGAAGCTGACTACAGCCTCCGGACAAATTGCATTTCAGATGCGGGCGAAGCCGAGCAGAGCCTTCACGTCGGCCCGCTTGTGGACCAGCGTCACGCCGATCAGATAGACGACCGCGCCGGTCAGCCAGGCCTGCAAGGCCGGGAAGCCGATATAGTCGCTGTTGAGCGCCGGAATCAGGCCGGCGGTGTAGACGCCGACCAGCGTGCCGGCGGCAAGCGCGATGACCCCCGGCCAGTTAGCGATGCCGAGCTCGCTCCAGTTGGCGACGCGATACATCGGCCGCTTGATGCCGAACAGCCAAGGCAGCAGAAACAGGTCGATCGCCATGATCGTGCTGGCGACCGGGACGGTGCTGGAGCCGATGCTGGTAGTCAGGTTGAACGTATCCTGGAGATTGGGCAGGTAGAAAGTCAGCACGGCGGCGATTAGGCCGAGGCCGACGACCGTGTACTGGCGCTTCCAGCCGCGAATGCCGGACAGCACGTTCTGGGCACCGTTGACTGCGATATAGAGGTTGCCGTCCTGCACCGCCCATTGGTTGATGACGATGACGGCGATGCCGAGCAGCGCGCTGCCGAACATCGTGAAATTGACGAAATAGCTGATGCTCGGACCGAAATCGGGCTGGTTGGAGAGCGCCGCGATCATGTAGCCCATGACCGGGAAGAGCAGCGCGCCGACCAGATAGGAAATCACGATGGTCGGGATGTTCCACCAAGAAGCGCGGCCGGCCTTGGCGTAGCGGAAGAAGTCGGGCTCGTTGCCCCAGGTCGAGAGGCCGACCATGCTGCCGATGACCATGATCATGGCGGTCTTGCTGTCGACATGCGGCACCGCAGCGAGCACATTGCTGGAGACGGTGGTGAAGGCGAGGATGGTGGCGAAAACGCCCCAGATCAGGATCACCGGCACGGCTACGAACTGGGCGAAGCGCTGCACGCCCTCGAAGCCGAAATAGGTGTTGACGATCATCACCACCGCCAGCAGCGCGGTGATCGCGCCGACCGCCGGGACGGTCATTAGTCCGCCGGCGATGTCGATGATGAATTTCACCGTGAACAGGTAGAAGGCCATGCCGTTGACGATCAGAAGCAGCGAGACGAGGCCGCTGCCGATGGTACCAAAGATGCTGCGCGCCATGACTGAATGGGTCTGGCCCGTGGTGGCGCCGGCGTTGGCCGAGCCGATGCAATAGAGGCTCATGACGGTGGCGGCGATCAGCATCGCCACAGTCAGCTCGGAAAGCGTCAGCCCCTGGAAACGCGCGCCATAGCCGACCAGCACGGTGCCGAACACCGCCTGCATCGACAGGAACTGCGCCAGCATGCGGAAGTTGGAGCGCCGCTTTTCCTGCGGCACCACCGATTCGGTATAGTCGGCAATATCCGCCTCGGTGACGGACAGGATGGTCTCGACGCTGTCGGCAATCGCCGGCTGCGCCTCGCCAGGCAATGGCTGCCTGGGCGAAGTCGGTGTTTGCAAGGTCATCTCAGTATCCCCTTTGCGAGGTGTTCCCCTGGTCGACATGCCCGCCCGTCTTCGCCTTGCGGCAGCATCAACGGGACCGATGCAACGTCGCCACGCTTGACCATGAAACCCCAACTTCTTCCCTTCAACGCCCAAAGATCGAACGTTAAGCATTAATCGGATCAATGCCTCCTCTTTGCCCGGCTACGTCTGCTCGACGATCTCGCCGATGAAAAGGTCACGCCCGATGTGGGCCGGGCTTTGCGGATCGGTGACGATGAAGATGTCGTTGCGAGGCACGTCGGGGCCGGCGATCAGTGGCCACAGCCGCCCGGCCTCGACATCGGTTTGCGCGTAGCCTTCCGGCAGGAAGCAGAGGCCGACGCCGAGGATCGCCAGCCGCTTGGCTTCCTCGAGATGATCGGACATGCCGGCGATGTTGCGGCCGAAGCCATGCTCGAGCCGAAACTGAGTGAGCTCGTCGCCCTCGTCGGCGCCGGTCAGCACGAACGCTTCTCGCGCCAGATCGCCCGGATCGGCAACGCTCTTGCCAAACAGCCTGTGCGCCCTGCCGCAATAGGGCCGGTGGATCTCGGTGAAGAGGTGAAGATAGGCGAGCTCTGCGCGCTTCACCCGCGAAGGCGAGATGCCGACGTCGATCCTGTGCTGAATGAGCGAGTTGACCACTTCGGTCCAGGCTGCGACCTCGACGATCAGTTCGACAGCCGGATATTTGGCATGGAAGGCGGCGATCGCCTCATCAAGGGCCGGCGCGACAAGATTGGAGACCAGCATCACCCGCAAATGTCCACGAATCTCAGACTTGACGTCCGAGAGCTTCGCCGGGATTTCACGGATCGCGCCGGCGAATTCCCGGCAGCGCTCGGCAAGGATGCGACCCTCCTCCGTCAGTTCGAAGCCGGTCGGGCCACGATGGCAGAGCGTAACGCCAAGCCTTTCCTCGAGGCGCCGCAACGCAAGGCTCAGCGCCGGCTGTTTGCGGTTGAGCTCCTGCGCCGCCCTGGTCACCGAGCGGGCGCACGCGATCTCATGGAAAAACTTCAGCAGGTTCCAGTCGAGATTCCTGGCGAATTGCGGTCCGAGAACTGCTTGATCCGACTGTCTGCGCCCCAACGCACGCTCCCGAAACCACTTCGCCGGCCGCCCCTTGCGGCAAGACGCGGCAAGTTAAGCCGATATTCTCGGAGCCGGCAAAGCCCTTTGTCTTCAAGCGAAGACGTCGGGGCGTTACCGGACCGTCGGGCCTGGACCCGAGCGAGCTGCAAGCTGCCGTATCTGCCGTGCCCCCGCCTCGTCGAGGGCCGACACGTTGCCGATGTTCGTGCAGAGCCGTCCGTCCCGGATGCGCTGGGTGATCACCCTCGGGCGCGCCGCGGTGATTCCGTGCCCTTCCAACGCAAAAAAACCGCCCCGCCATTGCTGTGATGGCTGCCATGACCTCCATGACCTTCATCATTACCCTGATGGCCAGCGTCATGTCCTCCGCCGTGCTGGCCGGCGGCTGCAGTTCCTGCGCAAGCTACCGCAATCGAGCAAGCGAATGCAAAAATAGGCCAAGCTGAATCCAAGGAATTGACGCACGGCAACCTCCAAGGCGCCTCGGCCCAGCCGTCCTTCCGAGGCATACGGTCAGAACGTCGAAACTGCCGCTGCCCCTAGGCAAAAACTCGCGACTACGGCGCCCACGGAATTAACTAGGCGATGAATCCGCTGCATCAAGGACGCGGTGTGGGAGGATGACCGGCATCGATAGCGGCAACACAGCAATTTTTCCCAAGACCCAGAAACCACAACGCCAACAAAGGTTATCGCGGCAATATTGCAGCCCCTCGTCGCTGCTTGCCTTGGAGAAAATCATGACGACCACAATTTCCGCGTTTCTCACCGCACTCGGGTCCGAAAGTTCCCCAGGCAAACTGGACGCCCCAGAGGACAACGAGGCCCACGGATGTCGCAGCGAACATCCGCATGGAGCGGTCAATATCGTCGGCAGAAGAGCGTTAAAAAGGAATGTCGGCGGCTCCGTCGTAGGAACGAAAAAAGAAGAGAAGCAGAACTTTCATGTGCGATTTTTGCACACGTGCTCTCATAACCATCTGATTTTATTTACTTGTCTGTCCAGTCCATCATTGGTGCTATTGCGAGCGTCGTCTGCATGAGCCTATTCAATGCTGTCGCCGGTGTCATAATCAAATCTGTCAGCGTGATTTTCCGTATTTTCTTTTATTTTCAGATACTTCCGATGGCAGGGACAAAGGTCCCCCCCGACAGGGACCATTTTCCCAAGTCACATAGTTATTAAAAAATCAATAGTCCAGTTTGAACTTTCCACAAATAAGAGTAAACTTTAGCTGCTCATAATATGAGCTGTGGAGGCGTACAGGCAGTCATGCCTGTTGGGGAGGGGCGGTTAGTATGCCCTCATTATCATTGATCCTCGGTGTCCGCCGTGGGCGGATTGCCGATGCGCACAGGACGCATCCTCCCGACAATGCTGACGGGGCACGGAGCGGGGGAGCGGCGGCCCCTTCAACACCCTCTACCCCGTAAGCCAACTCACCACTCCAAGTTTCTTTCAATGATGACGCGTAGCGCTGGCACAGCCAGCGGATGCGCGTCCGTGCGCCCGGTTGCCAGCGTTGGGGCTGATTTCGCGCCTGTCGCATTGAAACCAGGGAGAATCTCGATGGCGCGGGACATCCTGGCCCAAGACATCGTCGTCGACGAACCGACCGACCTTACGGACGACGATGTTGATCTGTCCGTTGCGCCGGACAGCGCCAACACCACGCTGCAATATCTTCTAAGTCGCGACGGTCTGGGCCGACTGAGTTCACTGGAGATCGCTTTCCAGGCCGACTTCGTTCAGGCAACAGCAAGCGCGGGGAAAACCATCACCTCCGTCGCCGCCCTATCCGCCTGGACGGGTTCAGTGATCATCGGAAATCACGACAGCAAAACGGGAACATCGCGGCGCATTAGCCGCTGAGCAGGGAGGTACACCATGTCACTTACCATCACCGGCAACGTCATTGAGGACGAAAACCTAGGACTGACAACTCTTGCGACGGACAGCGACGCCACCGATGCCGACGACAACGTCACGCTATCCGCCTTTCAGAACAGCATTTCCACCTCATCCTCGATTGGCGCCGAGCTCAAGGTGCTCGGCATTTATCCAGATACAACGACGAACGGCGCCAATGGCACGACCACGGCGATCGGCATCTCCGAGGACGCGATCGTCAGCACGACCGACCAGAATTTGCAGTTCACCGACAGCAGCGGCGGGGCGCTGAACGGCGTCCCTACCGGCATCACAGCCCTCGATGGCAACGAGATCCTCCTCTATTCCGATCCGAGCAATCCCCACATCGTACTCGGCAAAGAGGCGAACACCGGCACGGTCGCCTTCGCGCTCCTGCTGCAGCCGACGAGCGGCGGCGCCACGATCTGGGTCGTGCAGTACGAGGCGCTCACCAACACGAACCCCGCGGCGGGCGAGGACGTCAACACCCTCGATCTCTCCAGCCTCGTCTACGTCAGCGGGTCCTCCAGTTCCACCACGACCTCATCATTCAACATCGGCACCAAGATGCCCGGACAAAACTATTGGCTGCCGTTCATGAACAGCACCGGAACGGCGACGGTCCTCGTGACCGGGCTCGACGCGAGCACGTCCAGTCCCGACACCGTCAACACCAGTTCGGTAGGTGACGGCAGCAACACCCAGTCGATCACTCCCGGCGGGGCGCTGCGCTTCGATTTCGTCTCGAGCTTCTCGGGCGGTTCCACTAAGGACAAAACGTTTCTCACCGACAGTTCACTCCACAATCTCGTCTATCTCGAAGGAAACGAGGCGACGTTCGACATCAGCCAGGTGACCCCCACCGGCAGTTTCGTTAACGTGCAGATCATCGCCCAGGACGAGGGCAACGGCACGTTCAACGGGGCGTACACGAGCACGTCTACCAACCTGGTGGCGATCGTGGAGGTCAAGGTCTGGACCGGCGGTGTTGGTGGGACCCTGATTGCCGATTCGGCGCGGGCGCCCAACCTCAACAACGGAATAACTTTCAGCTTCAACAACGGCATCGTGACCGTCAACCACCTGACCGTCAACGAGACAGTCGACTTCTTTGCGGCCAATGGCGCGCAGTTCGACCAGTTCGTGGCCAAAAACGTCACAGGCACCGGCAACAATCCGGGCTTCGACATTCTCAACGTCACGCAAACGCAAACGCAGACAACGACCACCACCGATACCCAGGAAGTCGGCTCGCACATCATCTTCGAGGACAGCGTGCCGAGCGCGAGCGGCAACACGGTAACGAAGGCGGTCGACGAAGACGCGCTGTCGGCCAATCTCCTTCCGGACAAGGACGGCAGCGCGACGGCGACCGGCTCGGTGACGACCCTGTTCATACCCGGCACCGACACGCCGCTCTCCTACAAGCTGTCGGCCGACTATTCGAGCCTGACGAGCCAAAACCTTTCGTCGCACGGCACGGCACTGGCCTATAGCGTCTCGATCGACGGGGCGAGCCTCACCGCGACCGGATCAGGCGGCGCGACGGTGTTCACGCTGACATTGGACACGAGCGGAAACTTTAACTTCACGCTCTCGGCGCCGGTCGATCACGCACCGGGCGCGGACGACTCCAGCAACACCACGATTGACTTCAGCGGGCTGGTCCTGGCGACCGACGCCGACGGTAACTTCGCGGCCGGCGATACGGCCACCGCGGCCACGGGCGCGCTGACGGTGACGATCACCGACGACGTGCCGGCGGATTTCAATCCGGAGGCGATCGTCAGCGCGGATAATGTGCAGGACGCCGCCGGCTCGCACTTTACCGGCAGTCTGATCAACACGGATTTGGCCGACGGGACCGTCGATCCAAATTCGTCGCTCACCATCAAGGAACACGCCGGCGCCGACGGCTTCGGCGATTTGTCCTTCAGCGGCACGGACGGCTCGAAGCTGACGGGCCAACTCGACGGGGGCGCGGCTACGAACCTGCAAGCGGGGGGGAACGATATCTACCTGTTCGGATTCGGCACCGGCACGCTGACGGCGACAACCGATCCGACCGGCATCAATGCGGCGGACGATGTGTTCACAATCACCCTCGATCCCGACGCCGGCACATACAACTACAATATGCTCCAGGCGATCGGGAACGGCTCGAGCTTTACCTTCAGCGACTTCGCGGACGTGCCGGCCGGCAACTACGCTTGGTTCTCGCTGCCGTTCAACCCGACGACCAAACAACCCGTCAGCCCCGGCAAGTCGGTCATCTTCACCGGGCTCAACCCGAGCGTCGATACGGTCAATCCGAGCTCGATCGGCGTCGGCACGGACAAGCAGGCCGTGGCGCCAGGCAAGGCCATCCGCCTCGACTTCGTCGACAATGTCCACTCGATCACCACCACCACCGACCTGAAGCACTTAAACACGCTCGGCTATGCCGATCACTACGAGGTCAACAACTCGGGCTTCACGCTTAGCCAAGTCAGTCCGAATGGAAAGACCGTCGACATCCGCCTCGACGCCTACGAGGTCCCGCAGGGGACGCAGCTTCAGCCTGGAGGGGCATTCCCCACCGATACGAGCGCCACGCATGAGGCAATCACCGACGTCAAGATCGTCACCGAGGACAGCAGTGGTCACATCACCGCCGAACTCGCCGATTTCACCGCTGACGGGCAGCAAAAGACCTTCAGCGTAGGCGGCGTCAGCCAGACCGTGACGGCGCACTTCGCGCCAACGGGCGATAGCAGCGGTGTCGATCTGACAGGTCTGAAGCTGGCGCCGGGCGAGTTTATCCTCGTCAGCACGGCCACCGGCTTCGATCGCCTGCTGGCGACCAACATCGGCACTGTCTATGGCAACAAGGACTCGTTCGACATGGGCGCGGTGTCGGTCTCGACCTTCAGCGCCGGCCAGCCCATCAGCATGGCCTTCGACCTGGCGCTACAGGACTACGACGCGTTCAATAGCGGATCGATCACCAACCTCACGGAGGCAGGGACAGGCAAACTCAACATCAACCTGACGGCGCCTACCGTTTAGGGATGCTTCGGCCGAGCCGGGGACCCGGCTCGGCCCTTTTTGGGGGTGGCAGTGGACCAAGCGAACAGCGACATGACCGACGCGACCGCTGAGGTCGAGCCGCCCGAGGCAGCGCGCGGCCCAGCCGAGCTGTCCAGGGTCGAACCCGCGCCGCCGCCGTTCACGCCGATGGACTCCGGCCTGGCCGGGCTGGCGGTGATCGCGGGATACTACCGCATCGCCGCCGACCCGGCGCAAATGCGTCATCAGCTCGCGCTGACGGGGCGATTCGCCGCCGCCGAGGATATCGTCCGCGGCGCCAATATCCTGGAGCTGCGCTCGCGCATCCTACGCCGCATCAAGACCAAGCGCCTCGCCGCCGTTCCCTATCCCGCGCTGATCGGCCTCAAGGACGGCACCTTCGGCGTCCTGGCGGCCTCCCCCACGAAGGGGCTCGCGCGGCTGCTCGATCCGATCGTCCGCATTGCCCGGGAGCTGCCGATCGAGGACATTGCCGCGCTCTCATCGGGCGAGGTCGTGCTGGTCACGCGCCGTCTTGGCGGGGCAGGCACAAACCCCAGAACTTTCGGATTCCGCTGGTTCTTGCCCTCGATCCTGCGTTACCGGCGGCCTCTCGCCCAGGTCGTGCTCGCGTCGCTCTTCGTGCAACTGTTCGCGCTTATCACGCCGGTGTTCTTCCAGCTCATCGTCGACAAGGTGCTGGTGCACAAGGGGGTATCCACCCTGACAGTGCTGATCGTCGGCCTGGTGACGCTGGGACTGTTCGAGTCGGTCCTGCAATTCCTGCGCGCCTACACGCTGAGCCACACCACCAACCGGATGGATGTCGAGCTCGGCCGGCGCCTGTTCCATCACCTGTTTCGCCTGCCCCTCGCCTATTTCGAGACGCGCGCGACCGGCCAGACGGTGGCGCGCGTGCGCGAGCTCGAGACGATCCGCAACTTCCTGACCGGAC